>NVVW01000037.1 GCA_002733505.1 Methylophaga sp.
ATGTTTGATAAGGGCTAGCCATTACCTGCACATTGCGCCTTATTCTGCTTTCCTATTTTTGCCCTGAATCTTCACATATTGAATGATCACGGGTATATACTCAGATTCCGGCTACAAGCATGCCGGAATGACGAAGTAGTCAGAACTGAAAATTGAGTTAACGGGCATTGAAAGATTTTTCGGTGATACTACGTTATGTGGTATCGCCGATTTTTTTTGGATTAAATAAATGAATTTAACATTACAAGGTCAGCAGCTAGATACTAAGCTGGCAAATGAAGTAGCTGAAAAAGTTGATGGAAAACTTGAATCGCATGAGAATTTCTCAATTGTTCATACTCAACAAAAAATATCGAATGAGCAGTTACAAACTCTTCGTGAGCGCTATTTATTTGATCTAAATATTGTTCCTTCTACGTTTTCTGCCAAAGCGGCTAAATTACTAGTAACCGATATGGATTCAACACTTATTAATATCGAGTGTGTGGATGAAATTGCCGATTTTATAAATGTAAAACCACAAGTAGCCGAAATTACTGAATCCGCAATGCGAGGTGAGATTGATTTTGAAACTTCATTACGCAAGCGTGTGTCACTATTAAAAGGCTTAGAAGTAAGTGCCTTAGAAAAAGTATATCAACAACGGTTACAGCTAAACCCGGGCGCTAACATTATGTTGAGAAAACTGAAAGAAAACGGAATTAAAACGGCACTTGTTTCAGGTGGTTTTACATTTTTCACTGAGCGTTTGAAGAAGCGTTTAGGTTTGGATTTCACCATGGCCAACGTATTAGGTGAGCATAATGGTAGGCTTACCGGTGAAGTGGACGGTGAAATTTGTGGCGCTCAGGCTAAGGCAGATTTTTTGTTAGCTAAATGTGAACAATTAGCTATTTCACCGTCACAAGTTATAGCTATGGGAGACGGTGCTAATGACTTGTTAATGATGAAAGAAGCGGGGTTAAGCATTGCTTATCATGCTAAGTCAAAAGTACAAAGTGAGGCTATGACATCGTTAAATTATTGTGGTTTAGCAGGTGTTTTGGGTTTGTTACAAATAAGTTGAACTTGAAATTTAATTATTTGCCTATATATTATTAGACGGTAGATGTTTTTGTTATTAAAGAGGTTATAACTATGGATGTAATGGATAGAATTAAAGATGCTGTTGAATCAAACGATGTTATTTTATTTATGAAGGGCACGCCTGAGTTTCCACAGTGCGGTTTTTCTAGTCGTACTTCACAAGCATTAGCAGAATGTGGTGCAGAATTTGCTTATATTAATGTATTGGCGGAGCCAGAAGTGCGTGAGAATTTACATCGCTATGCTGATTGGCCAACTTTCCCCCAGCTTTATATAAAAGGTGAGTTTGTGGGAGGTTGTGATATCGTGATGGAAATGTATGAAAATGGTGATTTAAAAACGATGGTAGAACAAACACAATAATGAGTGATGATCACAATAATGAATGGCATGGTGAGAATCAGTTAGCGATTGCACCGTCTAAGCCGGAATTAAAAGAACCTCCTAAATATAGGGTGTTTATGCTTAATGACGACTATACACCCATGGATTTCGTTATTGAAGTGCTGCAAGATCTGTTTAATATGGGTCATGATAGTGCGCAACGTACCATGATGCAGGTGCATACTGAAGGTAAAGCGCCGTGTGGTTTATTTACCTTTGAAATTGCTGAAGCCAAGGTTGAGCAAACCAATAGTTATTCTCAACAGCACGGTCACCCACTACAATGTACGATGGAGCAAGAATAAAACGTCATGCGTGATTATAGAGGAGCTAAGCAATGTTAAGTAAAGAGCTTGAACAATCTTTAAGCCAAGCATTTGGCTATGCGCGCAAGCGTTCGCATGAGTTTCTGACAGTTGAGCATTTATTGTTAGCTTTGTTAGAAAATGGCCAAGCGCTTGCCGTGTTAAAAAACTGCAGTGTTGATCTTGCGCTATTGCGACAAGAGCTAACCGATTGCTTGATTGATAATGTACCTACTTTGTCTGAAGAAACCGAACGTGAAACACAGCCTAGCTTAGCATTTCAGCGGGTCTTACAGCGTGCAGTAATGCATGTGCAATCATCTGGCGGTAATGAAGTTACCGGTGCCAATGTTTTAGTATCACTTTTTTCAGAACAACAATCACAAGCGGTATTTTTACTGCAAAAACAAGATGTAACACGGTTAGATATTGTCAATGCTATTACCCATAATGGTGACGAAGCTATTGAGTCTAGTATAGATAGCACTGAAATTAAAAATACTACTGAGGCTGATACGGCTAAAAATCCACTAGCACTCTATACAACTAATTTGAATGCATTAGCAGAAGACAATAAGATCGATCCCTTGATTGGTCGTAAGCATGAGGTTGAGCGCACCTTACAAATCCTGTGTCGTCGTCGTAAAAATAATCCTTTATTTGTGGGTGAAGCAGGTGTCGGTAAAACAGCGCTGGCAGAAGGTCTTGCTAGACGAATTGTATTGGGTGAAATACCTGAGGTGTTAAAGAATGCTGTTATTTATTCACTTGATATGGGTGCATTGATAGCGGGAACAAAATATCGGGGTGACTTTGAAAAGCGTTTAAAAGCATTGCTGAAAGAAATTCAGCAACAAGATGATGCGATTTTATTCATCGATGAAATTCATACCTTAATTGGAGCCGGCAGCGCAGGAAACAGCGCAATGGACGCAGCTAATTTACTTAAGCCTTTGCTAGCCAAAGGTGACTTAAAATGTATTGGCTCAACAACTTTCCAAGAATACCGCGGTATTTTTGAGCACGATCGTGCATTAGCTCGCCGTTTCCAAAAAATTGATATTCCAGAGCCTTCGGTCAAAGAAACAATAGATATACTAAAAGGTTTAAAAGAAAATTTAGAGAAACATCATGAAGTTCGCTACAGCGTAGCAGCAATAGAACAGGCTGCAGAGCTTTCAGCACGTTATATCACGGATAGATTCTTGCCAGATAAGGCAGTCGATGTATTGGACGAGGTGGGTGCTGCTCAACGCATTTTGCCTAAATCTAAACGTAAAAAAATGATTGGTGTGACGGATGTGCAAAATATTGTTGCCAAGATCGCCCGTATTCCTGCTAAAACAGTGAATAAGACCGATAAAGATAATTTACGAAATCTTGATAAAAACCTTAAACACGTTATTTTTGGTCAAGATGAAGCCATTGCGACTTTATCATCAGCTATAAAAATGGCACGGTCTGGTTTAGGTCATCCTGAACGGCCAACAGGTGCATTCCTATTTACCGGTCCAACTGGGGTAGGAAAAACAGAAGTAACACGTCAGCTTGCCCATAATTTGGGTGTAGAACTCATTCGTTTTGATATGTCTGAATATATGGAAAGCCACACCGTTTCTCGTTTGATTGGCGCGCCTCCTGGTTATGTGGGCTACGATCAAGGTGGCTTATTGACAGAAGCGGTAACCAAACAACCCCATGCCGTATTATTACTTGATGAGATAGAAAAAGCACACCCTGACGTGTTTAATATTTTATTACAAGTGATGGATCACGGTACATTAACCGATAATAACGGCCGTAAAGCTGATTTCCGCCATATCGTATTAGTGATGACCAGCAATGCCGGAGCGCAGGAAATGGGGCGTGCATCGATGGGCTTTAATCATCAAGATCATCAATCAGATGGTATGGAAGCGGTTAAGCGCATCTTTACCCCTGAATTTCGTAACCGTTTAGACGGCATTATCCAATTTAAACCATTGCCTAATGAAGCTATTTTACGGGTTGCAGATAAAGCGGTGCTTGAATTAGAAATGTTACTACAAGATAAAAATGTAACCTTAGAAATGGATGATGATGTGCGGCAGTGGTTAGCCGATAATGGTTATGATATTAAAATGGGCGCAAGACCGATGGCTCGATTGGTACAAGATAAGATCAAACGCCCGCTGGCGGATGAATTATTATTTGGGAAACTGAGTGATGGTGGTCATGTAAAAGTATCGTTGGAGAATGGCGAATTAGCACTTTCATTCGCGGGGCAATCAGAGCTGGTAAAGGAATAGCTACGGTCTATAAATAATGATAACTACGTCTCATAACGCGATATAGCTATACTTCATTATTTGCTAATAGACAAAAAGTTATTCACTTGTCGGCTTTAGTTTGATATTCATTCTCGACAAAGATTAGCTAACGGGTTGATTTATAAAACATGACAAGTAAAGTGTTGAATTTAAACAACAAATTAAACATGGTCAAAAAGAAACCATTATGTGGCAACTGCAGATATACAAGGTATTGCCTCCACCATTGAAAAGTTAAACACAGAGTTATCCACAGATAATGTGAATAAGATTTCAGTTTTATGACGGAGCGAAGATTGTACGAGAATGGCTATAGCTCAACACCTTTTTGAGCTCTGATGCCGGCACGAAAAGCGTGTTTAACATCTTCAATTCGACTAACCGTATCAGCAGCATCAATAACTGCTTCTGGTACACCACGTCCCGTTACAATCACATGTTGCATAGTAGGCCGTTCAGCAATATCTGCGAGAATTGTTGCCGTGCCAAGATATTTCATTTTTAGTACGATGTTTAATTCATCAAGTAACACAATATCGATTGCGGGATCACTTAATAGTTTTTTGCATATTTCCCAGCCAGCTTGCGCCGAAGCAATGTCCTGTTCAAGGTTTTGAGTGTCCCATGTAAAGCCATCACCCACTACATGATATTCAACTTGATCAGGAAAGCGCCGAAAAAAAGTTTCTTCACCGGTGCTACAAGCACCTTTGATAAATTGAACAACACCGACCCGCATATTATGGCCTAAAGCGCGTGCCACCATACCAAAGCCCGACGAGCTTTTGCCTTTCCCATTGCCAGTAATAACAAGTAACAAACCTTTATCTTTGTCAGCTTGCTGAATGCTTTCATCGACGACTTCTTTTTGTCGTTTCATACGTTGTTGATGGCGTTGGGATTGAGTCATAGAAAACATGAGATACAGTGGGATGATTCCCACTGTACCACTGTTTAAGTTTAAGGTCTGTAATTAACAGAGAAAAAGAAATTTGCACCATCAGAATTGTAGCCTGAAACAGTTTCATAATCTGCATCAAATAAGTTGGCGATTTTTAATTGTAAGCTTGTACTATTATTTACTTGATAAGCGCCAACCAGATCAACCGTTGTATAACCAGCAATTTTTCTTGTATTAGCGGCATTATCAAAACGTCTATCAGATACAAACACCTTACTCGCAAGGCTAAACTTACCAAATGATTTATATGTATTGAATGTAAAGGTTCGTTTCGCTCGTCTAGCTAAAACATTACCGTTATTGATACCACCGCTTGCATTTTCTGGATCAACTAACGAATACTGGGCATCTAAATGAATACCCATTAATTGAGTTGATGCTTGTAATTCAAATCCTTTAATATCAGCTTCAGAAATATTTTGTGGAACGAAAGAGCTATCAAGAGCGATTAAATCTTTAATTTTTGTTTGAAAGATATTTGCTGACCAATTTATTCTTGCCTGCATACCAGCAATACCAATTTCATAGCTTTCAGAACGTTCGGGATCTAGTTCAGGATTACTGGTAGGAAAACCAAAGAAATCGGCATTATATAAATCTATTAAAGAGGGGGCCACAAAAGCAGTTCCGTATGAAGCATGAAGCCAGATATTATCACTTAGCGTAGTTCCCCAAGCAATATTGCCTGTTGTATAATTACCGAACTGTTCATCCTCATTATTTCTTAGAGATAAACGGTAATTATGAATTCCATGTTCACCTAATAATTGAACAAAAACCGCATTATTTTCTCTTTCAGTTTCATTAAAGCCACCTGACTCATCAATTTCATCATTTTCGTAATCATAGCCAATGGTGAGCAAATGATTTTCATTGATTTTAATATCGTTTTGCAGGCTAAAGTTGTTTTGTTTATTATTAGCAAAGCTAGTAGAAGATGCACCTCTATTATCGGCTTCAGCACGTCCTTGGCTAAGTGTTGCTGTTACTGACCAGATAGTTGAAATATCAAATGCTAGCTTAGAGCCAAACGTATGTTGAAGGAAATCAGTTTCATTAAAAAAACCATCATATTCTACTTTTCCTTTACTATGTAAGCTAAAGATCTCTAGCTCAGTACCATTTGAAAAACGGTGACCAGCACTTATTGATGAATTTGCATTACGATAAGCATCATTATCAGGTTCATCAGCAAAACAGCCAATAAACAAAGTTGCACTTCTACCGTCACAGGCATTAAAGCCACCAGACTCTTTGTAGCCAAGGCTAATGTTAAACCAGTTAGCATCATCGCCGCCAGACAGACCAATAGTCGTTTCCTTAGTATCATGTGTGCCATAGCCTACTGAGATATTTGGGCTGATTTTACCATCACCTTTTTTAGTGAAAATTTGGATGGTTCCGCCGATAGATTCAGAACCATAAAGGCTAGATTGCGGACCACGAACCAACTCAATTCTTTCAATTTGATTAATCGGTATGTGTTCAAGCTGTGGAGCACCGAATTCATTTGTCGCTAGCTTCACTCCATTTAATATAATTTGGGTATGATTGGACTCTGTGCCGCGTAAAAATAATGATGTTTGCTTGCCTAATCCGCCATTGTTAGCAATAACCACACCGGGAAGCGTATTAAGCGCTTCAGCAAGGGTTTGATAGTTATAGCGTTCAATTTCTTCACGAGTAATGACTGAAACAGATGATAATAGTTTGTCGATAGAAATGGGCGTTCGTGTGGCTGTGACAACGATTGTTTCTAGATCAGATGATTCAGCAGAAGCATGAATAGGAATAATAAAAGGTAAAGCCAAAAGGGGTAAAGTTAAGTGTCTATAAGACATTGTATTGCACCTATGATTAATTCGATTCCCACCCGGGATCGAGTAATTTAAATAACCATGTGCAGTGAGGCAAAAGATGACTTTATGCCCTATAATGCCCGCCGCAATATGGTTGTCGAATGCGATGGGCCGGTCTCCGGACTCACGAGTAGTTTCACTAGCTTGCCTTCCCATGTTAAACACAGTGGCGTTTTAGACTAGTACACTCGATTACCGTTGCGGGGGCAGTGTTGGGTTTGCAATTGTAAGGTATACGCACCAACTTCCCGATTATCCTTAAAATTTAATTAAATAATGTTAAGGCACCTAAAGCAGGTGGGCAGAGTAGTATTTGTTGACGGAATTGTCAATTTTTTATAGCTTAGCATCTACTATTTTTAGTGTTTTACCTTTAGAATGTGCATATATACCCGTATTCATTGAATTTGCGGTTTTTTATTTGTCATTGCGAACGCAGTGCGGCAATCCAACTCTGCCCTGCCTAGATTGCTTCGCGTTGCTCGCAATGACGAGCTACCTGCAATTCTAATGATCACTGGTATATCGTTTCAAGGATAGAAAGCTAATGCAAAATATGAGTATGTTTTAATAAAACCTTGAGAAACTAAACGGTATGTCGAAAGAGCAGAGCGTGACTGAGAAAAACTTTATACAGAGAGATAAAGCTAAACTACCCAACTTAGCGCCTCGAGTAATTGCTGTTGTGATTATGGTTAGTCTAATAATGTTATTAGTGCAGTATGCGCAAGATCATTTTAGACAAGAAGAAATTGTAGATACGCAGCGAATTAGCCTATATCACCAGCAAGCTGAAATTGCTGGCAGACTCATGAATGCTTCATTATTATTTAAAGAAAATAATAATGAAATTGCAATAGAGAGATCTCATACGGCACTAAGAATGGCAATGAATGAATTGCGAATGACGCAACAGCGACAGCTAAACTTAGCGCAGCAGCTACGAGATATGAATGAAGATGACAATATTGTTGAGGAAGAGACGAGCGGTGCTAAGGATATTGACCAACTTATCGTTTACACCAATACCATTCTAGCTGCGATGGAAGGCCAGGCAGTGGGCATACAGCCTGATGATATAATTTATTCGCAATTACAGGGTGTTTATCAGCACTATAAAAATGCAAATGAACGTTTAATCAATAAATTATCAAAGCACTTGCAATATGAAAGTGAAATTCACCGGGACATTGCTTGGTGGCTTACAGCCTTTACAATATTGCTTACTTTTCTAGTTAGTCTTGGTATTTACTGGCGTGGTAAACGATTAGTTCATCAGCAATTCAGCCTAATTACTGATGTTAATAAACAGCTAAGCGATGAGAATAAACTGCGTAAAAGAGCAGAAACTGATGCTATTGCACAGTCGGAATTAGCGTTGATGAAACAAATGAAACTTAACTCAATATTAGAGTCAACGGTTGATGCCATCATTACCATTACAGCAGATGGAACAATTGACTCATTTAATGAAGCGGCAGAGAAAATGTTTGGTTATTCTGCTGATTATGCTATTAGTAAAAATGTTAAGTTTTTAATGCCTGAACCTTATTCATTGGAGCATGACGCTTACTTAATAAACTATCAAAAAACAGGTAAACAAAAAATTATTGGTCAGGGGCGTGAGGTTATTGCTAAACGTGTTGATGGTAGTGAATTTCCAGTATTTTTGTCAGTGGGCAAGGTTGAGGGCGTTAAACCTCCATTATTCACTGGAATTGTTCAAGATATCAGTGCAAGGAAAAAGATAGATGAAAAACTACAAAAAACATTAGAAGAATTAACCCAAAAGCAATCTAAATTAGAAGAAGAAGAGCGTATTGCTAAACACGTTTTTGAGAATATTACCGCAAGTAATAACGATATTATTGCGGGGGTATCTTCATGGTGCGAGCCGATGGGCGCATTTAGTGGTGATATGGTTTTATCCGCCATCCTACCCTCTGGTAGCATTCGCATTATTCTTTGCGATTTTACGGGACATGGTTTACCGGCCGCATTGGGCGCTGTGCCTGTTTCAACAATTCACAGTGCGATGGCAAAAAAAGGCTTGCCATTGCAAATATTGATGAATGAATTGAATAATAAGTTAAATGAATTATTGCCTACGGGTATTTTCTGTTGCATTGCAGGAATAGATGTTGATGCAAGTAGAACCCACGCTCAAATTTGGAATGCAGGTTTGCCTGAGGTATTGGTGGTTAACAAGTCAGGTGAAATTACCCAACGCATAGTATCCAACCATCTTCCTTTAGGTGTAGTGGCCTACAATAAAAACGAACTGCATTGCCGTGAGATTCAACTAGGTGCGGGTGACTTAATTTATGCTTTGAGTGATGGTTTAACAGAAGCTAAAAATGAAGCGGGTGACATGTTTGGCCAACAGCGTTTCGAACAGCTACTTATGAGTGAGACGGACGAGCATGGGCGATTAACTGAGATCAGAAATAGTATTGGCAAATTTGTGGGCAAAGCGGCGGCGACGGATGATGTTTCGTTGATTGAGATAAAAACACTGGTCACAACTGACTAGAAAATTTACAATAGCGGCTTATTTAGAAAACGGTAAGCAGTAAAATGACAACAGAATACGATGACAAAGGGTTTGCTACACGCGCAGTTCGTGCCGGGCAACGGCGTACTCATGAACAAGAACAATCTGAGCCCATTTTCCCCACATCGAGCTATGTGTTTGATAGTGCCGAACAAGCGGCTGCGCGTTTTTCAGGCGAGGAGCCGGGTAATATTTATTCACGGTTTACCAATCCTACCGTTCGTACATTTGAGCAACGATTAGCTTCATTAGAGGGTGCAGAATCTGCTGTAGCCACCTCATCAGGTATGTCCGCAATATTGTCGACCTTTATGGGGATCTTGTCTGCAGGTGATCATATTGTGTCATCGCGCAGTATCTTTGGCACTACACGCATTTTATTTGATAAATATTTAGCGAAGTTTGGTGTTGAAACTGATTATGTTGCGCTGACTGATGTTAATGATTGGCAACAAGCGATAAAGCCAAACACCAAAGCCTTGTTTTTAGAAACACCTTCAAACCCATTAAATGAAATTGCCGATTTAGCGGCTTTGTCTGCCTTAGCGAAAGCGCACGATTGCTTACTGATTGTTGATAATTGTTTTTGTACACCCGCATTGCAGCAGCCCTTAAAATTGGGTGCTGATATTGTAGTGCACTCTGCTACTAAATATATTGATGGTCAGGGACGATGTGTGGGCGGTGCAGTGGTAGGTGACGCACAACTTGTCGGTGAAGACGTGCATGGCTTTTTAAGAAGTGCCGGCCCAACAATGAGTCCATTTAATGCATGGATCTTTCTTAAAGGGCTTGAGACGTTAGAGTTACGGATGAATGCCCATTCAGCTGCTGCTTTGCAACTGGCACAATGGTTGGATCAACAACCACAAATAAATAAAGTGTTTTATGCGGGTTTGCCGAGCCATCCGCAGCATGAACTAGCTAAACAGCAGCAATCTGCTTTTGGTGGCATTATTGCCTTTGAAGTGAAAGGTGGGCAAGCAGGTGCGTGGAAGCTAGTGAACGCGACTAAGTGGTTATCCATTACGGCGAATTTGGGTGATACTAAAACAACCATCACTCATCCAGAAACAACAACACACAGTCGACTGACCGATGAAGAACGCGAGCAGGCTGGAATAAGTGACGGCTTATTGCGTATTTCAGTCGGTCTAGAAAATGTAGAAGATATTCAAGCTGATCTGCAGCATGGACTTGATTTATTGTAAAAAAATAAAACCACAGAGACACAGAGGACACAGAGTTTACCACTTCGTCATTCCCATGAAAATGGGAATCCATGGGCAGTGGAACTAGCCACTATCCTTGGATCCCCGCGTTCGCGAGGATGACGGACTTGTGTAAAGTCATATCAGGTTTTGTGCAGATTGAATGATAACGGGTATATACCCATAATCATTCAATCTGTAAATTTCAGACCAAAAGCTAGAAAGCCAGCACTTCGNTACAATGTTTGATAAGGACTAGTCATTACCTTCACATTGCGCCTTGTTCTGGCTTCCTATTTTTGCCCTGAATCTTCACACATTGAATGATCACGGGTATATATCTGTAATATGAAACTTATCCTTTAATTTCTCTGTGCTCTCTGTGTCTCTGTGGTGAATAGAACCTTATAACGGCACAAAAACTGCATAAACAAGCATAACGAAAGTTAATATATTTTTGTAATCATCTTTACATTCAGGTGGTTACACGATCTATACTATACAAAACAATAGGTTATGGGTTTATGATGCGTTTTATTCAATATATAGTGCCATTTATTAGTTCGGTTTTTCTGCTGTTTCCCTGTCAGATTTTCGCCGCTGCAACGGAACCTGTGAGCGATATCCGGGTATTAATTGACGTTTCTGGCAGTATGAAGCAGAACGATCCTAACAATCTCCGTGCACCAGCATTAAGGCTGATCGTGGGTTTGATGCCTGAAAATGTGGTAGCAGGTGCATGGACGTTTGGTGAGCATGTCAATGTGGTTGTTCCTCACCGTAGAGTCAATGATAGCTGGAAATTAAAAGCGCAACAGCAATCAAAAAAAATCCATTCTCGAAGCTTGTTCACAGATATGGAGCAGGTGCTAAATAAAGCAACAGCTGATCAACAAAACGATAATACAAAAATTCAGCGTAATATCATCCTACTGTCTGATGGCTTGGTTGATATTTCATCTGATTCTGAATTCACTAAGCAATCTCGTCAGCGGATCCTTGATGATGTTATTCCGAGATTAAAACAAGCTAATATTGCTATACATACCATTGCATTATCTGCAATAGCAGACCACGAACTATTACGTGCAATGTCACTAGCAACGGATGGTTGGTATGAGCAGGTTGATAATGCGGATGCGCTACAGCGTGTTTTCCTTCATCTATTTGAAAAAACAATACAACGCGATACCGTTCCTCTGGATGAAAATCAGTTTAAAATTGATGAAAGTGTGACTGAAATGACCTTGCTAGTTTTTCGTCAAGCAGGATCGAAGGCAACAGAATTAGTATTACCCGACCAATCACGAGTTACGATGGCTGAATTGCCGTCCAATATTACGTGGTATAACGAAGCGAATTATGACTTAATAACGATTGAGAGTCCCTTGGTCGGTGCTTGGATAATTGATGCTAAAGTTGACCCTGATAACCGGGTGATGATAGTCACTGATTTGAAATTACAGACAACAGATCTGCCCAATAATATTTTAATTGGAGAAAGTTTTGATTTTGATGCGAGCTTAACTGAAAAAGATCAAACAATAGAGCGTCAGGATTTTTTGAAATTGGTTGATGTTCAGTTAAAAGAAGAATCGGAAATAACTGACTCAGTTGAACGGAGTTTAAATTCCAATCAGAACAAAGGTCTTTATCGCACTCATGTTGGCGATAACTTTCAACCCGGCCGCAATGATGTAGTTATTACAATGAAAAGCGCAACTTTTGAGAGGCAACGTCGCCAAAGTATTAATGTGGTAGCAATACCTTTTGATATTAGCGTCGAACGTCTCACCGACCAACAAACACGTACACATCGGCTAATATTAACACCTGATACCCATCTAATAAAAGCAGAAAATTTAGTCATAACGGCTATGTTAACGGCACAAGATGGCAACGAATGGTCTTATGACATAATGAAAAATGCACAGCAACAGTGGCAATTAACCTTAGCTGAATTAAACGAAGATGAGCGATACACAGTAGCATTACAAATCAAAGGCGAAACCGTTAAAGGCCGGAGCTTATTTCTCCAACCTGATCCCATTGCATTGCAAGAACAGCTGATAGAAGTAGCTGTAGATGAACAACAGCTTGAACAGCGACCTAAAGACATGCAAGGCAAGGGCTCAGATATGTTGCAAAGCATTAGTGGAGAAGTGAATAACCCGACAGTTGAAGAGTTGGTGTTAGATGAAATGACTGGAGATGACGATGAGCTATTATTGGTAGAGGATGAGTTGGACGTAGAACTAATGGATGATGAAGAATTAGTAGAAAAGGAGGCATCATCAACACTTAAATTGGCCATAGGAAACGGCGTAATAGTGATATTAGCTATCCTCGCTATTTTATTATGGCGTAGAAGCCGAGCAGCGAAAATAAACCCTGGAGATCTATTGTAAATGAATATGATTGATCCAATTATGCAAATGCTGGGCTATGAATTAGCATTTATCTTTTTAGTATTAAGTTTGTGGCTGATTTTTCGAGCGAATAAAACGGATAAACGTGTACACAATGATGCTACCAAAATTGTCAAAAAAATAACCAAACAAAAAGACAAACGCATTGGAGATCTGACTCAAAAATTAACAGAAAAATATGGCTTAACCGGTGAAGCACTTAGCCAAGCTGTTGCTGACTTTCAAGAACGAGAGCAGAAGATAAATAAAACAGTTGTAAATCTATTTGTTGAACAGGATGGCAAATTATTACTTAGCTCATCAGAGCAATTAACAAGCATAATTGATGCTTGTTTAGATTTATTACCAGTAGGAGGAGTGGTCTCAAGTGATGAGCAAGATAGTGCTTTACCATTGAATGAACAAATAGATGCCGCTCAATTAAAATTAGATCTATTAATGGCTGAATTGAAAGAAACCTTTGGTAGTGATGACGAAAATGAGAATGAAGTAGAAAATATTGAGCCAGAGCCAGAGCCAGAGCCAGAGCCAGAGCCAGAGCCAGAGCCAGAGCCAGAGCCAGAGCCAGAGCCAGAGCCAGAGCCAGAGCCARAGCCAGAAATTGTGCCGGAACCGGAACCCGANNNASWAMCMGAGCCTGAGCCCCAGGTTGATACGACTGAAAGCGACACGAGCACGGAGCAAGTGTCCGAAAACACTGCTGAAACTGCTGAAGAAGAAAGCCTCAGCCAGCAGGTTGAACTCACTGCCGGACAGTCCTCCGATGTGGACCGCTACCTCACGGAACTGAGCCGGCATCTGGGGCGCTACTACGAATACCCACGTCGTGCCCGTCGTCTTGGCCAGGAAGGCGCTCCGGTGGTGGTTTTCGAGTTCAGCCGTGATGGCACTCTGGTAGACCACTCTTTGCACGCCTCCTCAAACCATGCGTTGCTCGATGATGCTGCGCTGGACATGCTCAAGGACGCCGAACCACTGCCGGAAGTACCCGACTCCATGAAAGGCCAGACCTTCACCTATACCCTGCCGATTAATTTCAACCTACGTTGAGCAATTTTTTGCTCGACCAGCAAAATCTCGCCCCAAAGCCAGCAACCGATTGCCTGGCCCAGCCTTAGGCTATCAACCTGGAGACCGTTACTTACTGTTATTAAAGACATTTATGTTTCTGGCACGGCCTTTGTTATGTGTTAAGTGTCCAGGGAGATCCCGAGGACACTTACTCATTCACACGTCATGGAGCAGACTATGCCAACTCCTTGTTATATCAGCATCGAAGGCCAAACTCAGGGCAACATCACCGCCGGCGCATTCACCTCCGACTCCGTAGGCAACATCTACGTTGAAGGTCACGAAGACGAAGTGCTGGTACAGGAATTCAGCCACGTTGTCACCGTTCCGACCGATCCCCAGTCCGGTCAGCCTTCCGGTCAGCGCGTTCACAAGCCGTTCAAGTTCACCTCCGCGCTGAACAAAGCAACCCCGCTTATGTACAACGCCCTGGCTTCTGGCGAAATGCTGCCGAAGGTTGAGCTGAAGTGGTACCGCACCTCTGTTGAAGGCAAGCAGGAGCACTTCTTCTCCACCATCCTGGAAGATGCCACCATCATCGACATCCAGTGCAACATGCCGCACTGCCAGGATGCCGCCAGCGCTGACTTCACCCAGCTGGTAACCGCGTCCCTGTCCTACCGTAAAGTGACCTGGGAACACGCTGTTGCCGGTACTTCCGGTGCGGACGAC
>NVVW01000008.1 GCA_002733505.1 Methylophaga sp.
AATCCTTAAATGAGAATGACTCATTCTGCGGATTTATGCCTAGAATATAATGGCTTCTTCTCTTGCTGAAACATGCATTTCCAAGTAGTTTGGGTATAGGCACTAGAAAATAACAAATTAAATGACAACGGATACAAGCAATGAAACAAACAACAACCATTTTAGTGGTCGATGATCACCCTATTGTACGTGCGGGCTGCCGTCAATTAATTATGCAGCTCCCTTCGGTTAAAGTAATTGAAGCCGAAACAGGTGAAGAGGGCTATCGTCTGTTTCAAGAAACCTATCCCGATATGGTGTTGTTAGATATCACCTTGCCGGGCATTGGTGGATTAGAAGTGTTGCGCCGCATTCGTGCTAATCGAGAAAATGCCAAGGTACTGATGTTCAGTATGCATGAAGATCCTGTTTTTGCTTCTCGTGCAATGCAGGGAGGAGCAAGAGGCTATATTACTAAGAATAATGCGGCTGATCATTTGGTTGAGGCGGTAGAAGATGTGTTGGCTGGCAAAACATATTTGAGCCCAGATGTCGCACAGCAATTAGCGATGCTAAATATTGGCGCAGGCACCAGTGCTTTAAGCGATTTATCACGGCGTGAATTAGAAATATTACGTTTATTGGGTGAAGGCAAAAGTATGACTGAAATATCAGGTGTGTTGGGAATTAGCTATAAAACGGTCGCAAACAATCTTACTCAAATAAAAAGTAAACTGGCTATTAGCAAAACAGCAGAATTAATGCGATTTGCAATTAGTCATGGGTTGTCTAGTTAATGCTATCTAGAATTCAGCTTATTCATTATGGAGCCTCTGATCAAGTCTGGACGAAATAGCTTGCGTCAAAAACATTCAGGTTTAGGGCGAAAAATACAGGTAATAGCAAGCTATTGCGAAGTTTTTAACGCAGAAGCGGGATGTTTTGGGCGTGAGATATGAGTTCATGACTTGATCAGTGTCTCCTTATGGGAACAAACTGCTATATGAGCATGTCTTAGGAATAAGTGGGAAAGATTTCCTGAATTATCGGGATAAGTCGCTCATTTAAAATAAGTTTGCATTCTGTATTCTATGTAACAAGTTATAGGAATTCAGCTTCCAGACTTACTGTTTCTCTCTCCTTCTTTGTTGAAGGTTTAGGTCAGACAACTTTAAATTTAGGTGTCTGGCCTTTTTTTTGAACTATCTCAAGATTAATCGATATTAGATATATCCTTAGCTAGGATCTCTTGCTAAGATACTTGTTTGAGATTCATTCTTAACTACTGAATATATAGGCAGAAATGGAAAAATGATGCAGAGAACTAAATGGAACAAGCCATTCGGATTGGCACTATTAGCCTCCTTATTTATACCCCTTACCTCAATTTCCGGTGCGCTTGAACATGCGGTAGATGCGCAAGTAAAAACAGATGTTGCAGCTCAGAAATCACAGAAAAAGGTAGATAGTTTATCCTATGAAAAAAAGGATCTAGTTGCAACGTATCGTGAGACATTAAGGCAGACGGCTAGTTTGCGAACATATAACGACCAACTTGAAAAATTAGTAACATCGCAAAAGAAAGAACTGAGATCAATGGATGAGCAGTTACTTAATATTGAAAATACGCAACGTGATATCGTGCCACTCATGCTAAAAATGATTGATACGATGGTGCAATTCGTTGAATTAGATATTCCGTTCCTGCCAGAAGAGCGTCAACAGCGCATTGTTCAGTTACAAACATTGATGGAACGCGCAGATGTGACCATTGCTGAAAAATATCGCCGCATTTTAGAAGCGTATCAAGTTGAGACAGAATATGGCCGTACTATCGAAGCTTACCGAGGTGACTTGACCATGGGTGAAAGTACACGCACGGTTGATTTCCTTCGTATTGGTCGTGTTAGTTTGTATTATTTAACATTAGACAGTCTTGAAGCGGGGATCTGGAACGACAATCAATGGCAACGTTTGGATGATAAATATCGCCAAGCGATTGAGCAAGGCTTGAAAGTAGCGAAGAAACAACTGCCACCCGATTTACTAGTGTTACCGACTCAAACAGCGGAGGCGGCACAATGAAATTAATTATCGCAACGCTATTAGTAAGTCTATTCGCTTTACCCGTATTACAAGCCGCAGAAAAACCAAAAGATTTAGATGCTTTATTGAAACAAGTAAAGCGTGAAAGTATTTTAGAACAACAACAAAATAAAAAACGTGAAGCTGAGTTTATCGCTGCTCGTGATAAACAAGCACAGCTATTGGCTCAAGCTAATACACAACTGGCCGAACAAGAACGCAGAACAACATTATTAAATTTATCTTTTCAAGATCAAGAAACCGAATTAGCTGAAAAAGAAGCATTACTACAAGAAAAGTCAGGCTCACTAGGTGAGTTATTTGGCACCGTTCGCCAAATGGCAAATGACAGTCGTAGTGTTTTAGAAAGCTCAATGACTTCAGCGCAGAAACCGGGTCGAGGTGAGTTTCTAGCAATCTTGGCTGAACGTAAACAACAACCTACAATTGAAGAGTTGCGTGATTTTTGGTTAATGATTCAAGAAGAAATGACGGAGTCAGGCAAGATTATTCAGTTCACCGTACCTGTCATTACGGCTGAGGGCGTGGTTGAAGATCAGCAAGTAACTAGAATAGGCGTATTTACCGCCTTTAGTGACGGTAAATTCTTACGCTATTTACCCGAAACAGGCAGTTTAGTTGAATTAGGTCGCCAGCCAGTTGATCGTTTACGTCAAATAGTTATTGATTTTGAAAAGGCGGGGGCTGATTCAGGATTGCAGCCTGTTGTTGTTGACCCGACACGCGGTGCTATTTTAGCGTTATTAGTTCAAGCGCCAGACTTGAAAGAGCGAATTCAACAAGGTGGTTGGATTGGTTATATTATTCTTATTTTAGGTGTGATTGGATTACTCATTGCGCTACAACGCTTCATTTCATTAACCGTTGTTGGTCGTGGTGTGGCTGCACAGCAGGAAAATACGGCCGTGAGTTTGAAGAACCCACTAGGCCGCATTTTGTCGGTATACAGTGAGACGGGTTCGCAAGATGTAGAAACCTTATCGTTAAAATTGGACGAAGCTATTTTACGAGAAATACCTAAAATAGAACGTGGTATCGTGACTTTGGCCATTATTGCAGCCATTACTCCGATGCTGGGTTTATTAGGTACGGTGTCAGGAATGATTGAAACATTCCAAGCCATTACCTTATTTGGTACGGGTGATCCTAAACTGATGTCAGGTGGTATATCCCAAGCGTTAGTGACAACGGAATTAGGTTTGGCAGTGGCCATTCCAATCATGTTAATTCACAGTGCTATTTCTAGCAAAAGCAATCGGCTAGTACAAATTTTAGATGAAGAAAGTGCAGCATTAGTAGCGCATAACGCAGAAAGTTATGGAACTACTAAATAGCAATCTTTTCGGTATCCAGCTGCTATTGGAAGATGGTGGTGTGGTTTTATTGGTGATTTTAATTGCATCGATAATTATGTGGGCGATGATTGCAGAACGGTATATATTTATTTATTTCACTCACCCGAAACAGGTAGAAAAGGTGATTGATAGCTGGCAGCAGCGAACGGATCGGTCGAGCTGGTATGCACAACAAATTCGCCGTGGCATGATCGCCCAAAATGCAGCCGTATTAAAACACTATTTAATGCCGATCCGCACGCTAGTAATGGCGTTGCCGATGCTAGGTTTATTAGGAACAGTAGATGGCATGATCCAAACATTTGACGTATTAACGGTATTTGGTACCGGTAATGCTCGTGGTATGGCGGGAGGTATTTCGATTGCGCTTATTACTACAATGGGTGGTTTATTAACAGCCCTTTCGGGCATGTATTTCAGTACGCAGCTTGATCAACGCGTTGCACGAACAATAGAGAATATTGGCGATGCATTGCGACGAGACTAAGGAGCCTCTAATTAAATCATGAACTCATATATTACACACAGAATATCCAACTTCTTCGTTAAACAGCTTCGCAATAGCTTGCTATTACGCGCACTATTCGCCTTGAATTTGAATATTCTGCATGCAATCTATTTTGTCCAGATTCAATTAGTGGTTCCTGGAGGAAAGATAAAATGAGAACCAGACATTCACGCCGTCAAAGTGGCGCTATTGCTGAAGTCAATATGACGCCATTAATTGATATGGTGTTTATTTTATTGATCTTTTTTATTGTGACCACCTCATTTGTGAAAGAAACAGGTGTCGATGTCAGTCGCCCATCTGCAAAAACGGCAGTGAAAAAAGAAAAAGCCAATATATTGATTGCGATCAAGCCCAATGGTGAAGTATGGATTGATAAGCGTCTGATTGATCGCCGCGCAGTACGAGCAAATGTTGAGCGCTTGCATGCTGAAAATCCTGAAGGATCAGTGATTATTTTAGCGGATAAAGAATCTAAAACAGGTTTGCTGATTGAGGTGATGGATCAAGCACGCTTAGCGGGTGTTGCTAACGTATCTATTGCTGCAGAGCGGGATTAAAAACCAGTATGCGCTTAGCGATCGGCTTATTATTGGCATTAATGGTGAATTTTGGCTTATTTGCTGTGATGCACAATATGACTTCAGCAAAGAATATTGAACGTATTGTGACAACGGATATTCAACTATTAGATTTTGTGCGGCTAAAACGTGAAGAGCGGCTTGAAACAAAAAAACGAGAGCTTCCTAAAAAACCGCCGCCGCCTAAGAAACCACCGCCACCACCAAAAGCACCTGCACCACAGGCAACAAAACCTAAAACGCCACCGACACCTCAGTTGGATATAGCTAGAATTGATGTGCCTTTAAATATTGCGGGCGGTCCTTATCTGGGTGATTTTTCTGCTCAGCCTAAAGCGGTAGCACCTGCACCTGCTCCGGCTGCTCCGGTAATGGATGGTGAAGTGATACCCTTAGTTAGAATTCCACCACGTTATCCGCGTAGTGCAGCACGTCGAGGGCTTGAAGGTGTTGTAACTATTTCGTTCATTATTACTAAAACAGGAACGGTACGTGATCCTGTGGTAGTGAGATCTACACATAAAAACACCTTTGATAACGCAGCAATAAAAGCCATATTAAAATGGAAGTTCAGGCCGCAAATGGTAGATGGCAAGCCCGTTGAGCGGCAGGCGACACAAGAAATTGTCTTTAAGTTGGCTAAATAATGAAATTATCATTAATTAAAATAGCATTACTCAGCTTTTTGCTATTAAGTACCAACGCTGTATGGGCGGAAGACAGCGAGTATTTGCTAACTGAAAAAACATATAAAGCATTAAGTGAAGCACAAGAACTAATGGCGGAAGATAAAAATAGCGCTGCTGAAACGAAGCTAAAAGCATTGCTAGGCCAGGTTAAATCGGGCTCGTATGAAATGGCAGTGGTACAGCAAACGCTAGGTTATTTATATTCATCACAAGAAAAATATAAAAAGGCTAGTGATTTATTCCAAAAAGCATTGGATTCAAAGGCCTTGCCTGCCAAAGTTAGCCACGATCTTAACTATAACTTAGGGCAATTGTTATTAGCAGACGGGCAATATAAAAAAGGTATTGCACGGTTAGAAAAGTGGTTTAACACCGAAACATCACCACCCAATAGTGCCCATGTTTTGATGGCGAGTGCGTATTATCGTGTGAAGCAATATAAAGGTGCCATTAAGCATATTTCGATAGCGATAAAACGTGATAAATCAGCTAAAGAATCCTGGTATCAAGTGCTGTTATCAGCACATCTAGAATTGAAACAGTACAAGTCTGCCATTAAGGTATTGGAAACATTAATTACCCGTTACCCATACAAAAAAAATTACTGGGATCAGCTGGCAGGTTTGTATTTACAACAAAATAAAGAGTTTAGTGCTGTATCAGTTAAAATGCTGGCTCAGCGTCTAGAGTTGGGTAGCCCTAAAACATTAATGAATCTGATTGATATGTATGGTTATCTACAGATCCCATACAAAGCAGCTCAAATGCTTGAAACAGGCATGAATAAGGGTGTCATTAAAACCAATGTGAAAATCTTAAATAAACTTGCTGATAATTGGTTAGCGGCCAAAGAAACAGAAAAAGCAGCAAAGGTATTAAAGCGAATTACCCAATTGGATAACAGTGGTAAAGCAGACTTAAAATATGGTCGTATACTGTTTGAACTTGAGCAGTGGAAATCAGCAATACCCGTATTATCAGAATGTGCGAATAAATTGAGCGGTGAAAAAGCGGGCCAAGCATACCTGTTATTAGGCATGACACAATTCCACCTAAACAATTTGCCACAAGCAAAAAAAGCATTTAAAAAAGCAACAGGTTTTACCAAGCAACGCAGTCAAGCAGCAAGATGGTTGCAACATATTAATAATCAGCTTACGGAGCAGAATAGTGGCGAGTCGGAAACAACTGAAGCAGCAACTGGTTGAGCATTATCGTTGGCTAAGACAATACGGTTGTAATGACTCACATAGCGGTAATGCCTCATTTCGTTGGCACAATGAAATATGGGTAACGCCCACGGGTTGCTGTGCCGACACCTTGCAAGCAGCTGATCTGATCCGATGTGATATCGATGGTTCAATGGAAGAAGGTGTATCACTTGATGCCCCCTTACATATCCAAGTCTATCAACAAAACCCAAAAGCGCGATCAGTAATTCACAGTCATGGGCCTTATATCGTAGCATTGACACTCAACAGCGAAAACTTTGTACCCGTAGATTTTGAAGGTCAATACTATTTCCCCGTCGTCCCCGTTATTACTATTGCATATGAACAATATATTGAACAAGCCCCCAGCGCCGTTGCTGCCAAATTACAAGATCATAAGCTAATCGTAGTGAAGGGTCATGGTGTTTATGCTTGTGCAGAAACAATTAACTTAGCATATAAATGGAGTTGTTCGGTGGAGTTATCAGCTAAAACAGCGTGGTTGGCTAAACAGGTAAATTAATCCACTATCACTCGTAACGTTTATACTATAGAAACGTCTATTGATTTTGAGAATAATAAAGGCCATGCAATGCCACCCGAACTGTATTTAAGAACACCTTTACTCACGGGTGATAATATTGATGCTAAACGTATAGAAATTGCGGCTTATTTTAATGCTACTTTTGAACGATATGAATCTTTGTTTGAAACATTGACGAGCGATAAGGCCTATTACCAACAATCGATTCCGCTTCGCCATCCCTTAATATTCTATTACGGTCATACTGCTACCTTTTTTGTTAATAAGCTCTTGTTAGCCGGTTTAATCGAACAACGTATTGATGCTAAATTTGAATCGATGTTTGCTATTGGTGTCGATGAAATGAGTTGGGATGATTTGGATGATACTCATTATGATTGGCCGACGGTGACTGAGGTTAAGGCATATCGGCAACAACTGAAAGGTGTCATAAATAATATCATCGCTACTATGCCATTGGAATTGCCTATCAACTGGCAAAATCCATGGTGGACGATTTTGATGGGTATTGAACATGAGCAGATCCATATTGAAACCTCATCGGTATTAATACGACAGCAAAATCTGGATTTAGTACAAAAACAGGATGCTTGGCGGCCTTGGACTAAAACAGGCGAGGCACCTGACAATGCTTTAGTGACGATTTCTGCTGGTAAGGTTAGCTTGGGAAAATCGGAAGATGATTTGATCTATGGTTGGGATAATGAGTATGGTTTACATCAAGCCGAGGTGTGTGAGTTTCAGGCCAGTCAATTTTTAGTCAGCAATCAACAGTTTCTAGCTTTCGTTGATGCAGGTGGTTACCAAAATGATGAGTATTGGTTAAGCGAAGGTTTAGAATGGAAGCTATTTTCTCAAGCACAGCAGCCTGCTTTTTGGCATAAAACGGCACAAGGCTGGCAATTACGATTGATGACCGAAATGGTGGCGATGCCGTGGGATTGGCCTGTCGATGTGAATTACCACGAGGCAAAAGCCTTCTGTAATTGGAAAGCGGTAGCAACAAATTTAGCAGTGCGATTACCAACGGAAGATGAGTGGCAAAGGATGTATGATTTTGCAGGTGTTGAAGAATTAATTAGCGAGCAAGCTAAGGCTAATATTCACTGTGATTATGCCGCTTCACCCTGTCCCGTCAATGAGTTTGCTCATGGTGATTTGTATGATGTGATTGGCAATGTCTGGCAATGGACAGAAACACCAATTTACCCCTTTGATGGCTTTAAAGTGCATCCACTTTATGATGATTTCACTATGCCGACCTTTGACGGTCGCCATAATTTATTTAAAGGCGGATCATGGATTTCGAGCGGTAATGAAAGTCGTAAGGCGGCGCGTTATGCTTTTCGCCGACACTTTTTTCAGCATGCCGGTTTCCGTTATGTGGTGGCAGATGAACTTGAGGAACACGCCGTGTCCAATTATGAAAATGATAAAATGCTATCAGAGTATGCCGAGTTCCATTATGGTGATAGTTATTATAATGTGGCAAATTTCCCTCAAACATTGGCTGAGATTGCGGTTAAAGCTATGGGTGATAAACCAGCTGGCAAGGCCTTAGATATTGGTTGTGCTGTTGGGCGGACGAGTTTTGAATTAGCTAAACATTTTGATCATGTTACAGCTATCGATTTTTCAGCTCGGTTGATTAATTTAGGTGTGCAATTAGCCGCACAAGGTGTGATTCGTTACAGTATTGCCGATGAAGGCGAGTTAATGTTGCACCGTGAGCGTCGCTTAACTGATCTTGGTTTGGCTGATATCAGCGATAAAGTAGATTTTTTGCAGGGCGATGCCTGTAATTTGAAGCCACACTTTACAGGTTATGACCTAGTGATGGCGGCTAATTTAATTGATAGGCTTTACGATCCTGCTTTGTTTTTATCAACGATTCATCAGCGTATTAATGCGGGTGGAGTGTTATTAATTGCTTCACCCTATACATGGTTGGAAGAGCATACTAAGAAAGAAAACTGGTTAGGCGGTATTAAAAAAGATGGAGAGAATGTGACAACATTGGATGGCTTAAAAGCAGTGTTAGACGATAACTTTAAATTAATGAAAGCGCCACAGCAAGTGCCGTTTGTGATCCGTGAAACCAGTCGTAAATTTCAACATACCTTATCTGATGTGACGCTTTGGATTAGAAAATAGTGGCTATCGATTTTGATAAAACAATAGACCGCACTGGCACTTCAGATGTTAAGAATGGCGTACGTAAGGCAGTATTTGGCACCGAAGATGTGACACCATTGTGGGTGGCGGATATGGATTTAGCGGCTCCTATTGCGGTGACTGAGGCCTTAGTGGAGCGGGCTAAACATCCTATTTACGGCTATAGCTATTACCCAGATTCACTCTTTACCGCAATGCAAGATTGGTTTCAACATCGTCATAACTGGGCGATTGATAAAAAATCGATTTTGATCTGTCCCGGCGTTGTGCCGTCGATGCATGCGGTGATTGAGGCATTAACAGCAGAAGGTGATAGCATTATTGTGCAGCCGCCTATTTATCCGCCTTTCTTTTCTGCAGTAACAGATACAGGGCGTAAACTTGTCGAAAACCCTCTACAATTAATTGATGGTGAATATCAGCTTGATTTAGCACAGCTTGAACAATGTGCCGCTTCGGGTGCCAAGATTTTATTGTTCTGTTCGCCTCATAATCCAGTAGGGCGCGTATGGCAAAAACAAGAGCTTGAAAGTGTGCTGGAGATAGCACGCCGCTACCAACTGATTATTCTTTCAGATGAGATCCATGCCGATTTAATTTATCCTGAGTATCAGCATATTCCTCTAGCGACCCTAGCTGACGATGTGACGGTGATTACGGCAGTGTCACCAAGCAAAACATTTAATATCCCGGGCTTAGGGTTGTCTAGCTTGGTTATCAATAACCGGCAACACTGGAAAGCGGTAAGGCAGGTATTTGATCGCCTGCATATCAACGCAATTAATCCTTTTAGCATTACGGCATTTGAAGTGGCGTATCAAAAAGGTGAGGCATGGCTAGATGCGTTAATGGTCTATTTAGATGAAACTCGCAGTCAGGTTGAGGCTCTATTTGAAGAGAGTACATCAAAAATTAAGGTGATAACGTCACAAGGAACCTACCTGCTTTGGTTTGATTGTCGAGCGATGGGTTTAAATGATGATGATTTAAAAGAGTTTTTTGTAAAACAAGCAAAAGTAGGTCTGAATCCTGGTATCAGTTTTGGTGAGGCAGGCAGTGGTTTTATGCGAATGAATATTGCGGCACCTCGTGCAATAGTATTAGCTGCGTGTCATCGAATAATTGAAGCATGACGCAATCAAAAAAAGAGGTTTTGTTAAAACCAATAGCGATTAAAGTCATTATTGCTGTTGTGGTGTTATGGCTAATTAAGGGACTACAAATTGCATTTTCATGGGATCTGGGTGTTTATGGCGTTTTCCCAAGATCAATGGATGGTCTAGTCGGCATAGTATTAGCACCTCTTATTCACGGTTCATTTGAACATTTATTTTCTAATACCTTGGCGTTATTTGTATTAACGACCGCACTATTTTATGAATACCCAAAATCAGCAAAATGGACGTTTATTATTATCTACTTTGGTTCGGGCTTGGGCGTGTGGTTGTTTGCACGAGAGTCTTATCATATTGGTGCCAGTGGTCTAACGCATGGCATGATGTTTTTCTTATTTTTAATCGGTGTATTACGACGCGATAAACCGGCTATGGCACTGGCAATGATCGTGTTTTTTCTTTATGGCAGCATGGTGTGGGGCGTGCTACCCACCAAAGAAGAGATATCATTTGAATCACATCTTTTTGGTGCGCTTATGGGTGTAGTGTGTGCCATTATGTTTAGGCATAAAGATCCAAAGCCAGCAGAGAAAAAGTATAGTTGGGAAATTGAAGAAACTGATATTGAAGCCAATTCAGATGATGTTAGTGAGATGGGCTGGGATGAAGATCGTTTTAAATGAAGAAAACCGGGAAGTTTTTCTCTGTAAGTAGCTGAAATGCTCAAGTATAATAGCTAATGAAACAAACAAATTAACTCAATAAAATATCAACGGAGAATAAAAGTGGCAGATGCAATTGGTAACGCAGCAGGTGCGTTATGGAAATATTTAGAAAAAAATGGTGCAAGCAGTGCAACTAAAATTGCAAAAGAAACTAAGCTTGATGCAAAAGAAGTGCAACGTGCAATTGGTTGGTTGGCTAAAGAAGGCAAGTTAACAATCACAAGAAAAGGCCGTACAGAAACTATCTCATTGTAGTAAGTTTTTAAGAAACACATTGTTAAGCCCATGTTAGAACAATGCGAGGGCTTTTTAATTTCTACTGTTCGATAGTTTTACGAATTGTAAAGGCACCGCGAATATCACCCAACTGATAGCCAGTGGCTTGGTCTCCTGGATAAAGCTCACTTAAAGAAGCTTGAACCGGTTCAGCAATATTACTACCGTGACAGCTTAAGCACACTTTACCCGTCGGAATTGCTTTCATTATTCGCAATTCTTGGCTATCACCACTAGCGACTTTCTCGCTAACAATCAGCGTTGTTATTTCTTCGCCTGCTTGTTTGCGATCTTCAAATTGTTTCAGCACCTTTTGTTCCCAACAATTTGCTTTATTATCTGGATTGCGTACTTTAAGACTGGTGCGAGCAATTTCAAGACCATATTTTTCAGATAATGTTGCCGCTATCATGGGTGCAACTTGATTGCACACTTGAATAGCTTCGGTCGGGCCACCTGATTTCATAGCGCCAACTAATGCACCTTTCAGTGTGGTTGCAAACTCTTTAATAACAGCTTTGCTTTGCAGTTGAAATTCTTGCTGCTCATCTGCAAATACAGAATGTGGTGACAAGGCAAGCAATGTCACTGATAGGCACAATAGTTGTTTCATTATAAGATCTCCGGTCTTTAAATAAATATACCCGTAATCATTCAAGTTGCGGTTTTTTTGATGCTCTACTTTTTAATCAAATGCATGGCCCGCTTTTTTACCCATAGCTTTAAGCATTTTTGCCAAAGGACAAAAGCCAGTAAATGCCGCTTGAAATAAATTGGCACCCACAAATGCGGTTAGCCATAACCAGTTTGCGCTGTGGTATTGTGAAAGCACAAGGCTCAATAAAATCATGCCGCCCGCAAAGGCGAGTACAAGTCGATCAATATTCATAATTACTCCATAAATTAGTATTTGCTAATATTCTATATATTACTATAGATAAAAGCACTGTCAATAGAAAACTTGATGAGCTCATTTTATATTGTCTAATAATCTTGTGCTATAGGCTTTTATCCTGCTACCCTTAATTAATACACAATTAATTACATTAAGTTTTGCGATGACAAATGAATACGATGCCTCGGCGATAGAGGTTTTAACAGGACTAGAGCCGGTACAAAAAAGACCAGGCATGTATACCGATACCACACGACCGAACCATTTGGCGCAAGAGGTTATCGATAACAGTATTGATGAGGCGGTAGCTGAGTACGCTACCCAAGTTCAAGTGATTTTGCATGCAGATAATTCACTAGAAGTCATTGATAATGGCCGTGGTATGCCGGTGGATATTCATCCCGAAGAAGGCGTATCGGGTGTTGAGGTGATCCTTACGCGCTTGCATGCGGGTGGTAAATTTTCCAATAAAAACTATCAGTTTTCCGGTGGTTTGCATGGCGTGGGTGTCTCGGTGGTCAACGCATTATCGACACGATTAGAGGTTAAAATTCGCCGTAATGCCACTGAATATGCCATTGCATTTGAGCATGGTCTCAAAGTAGAAGAGCTTACTGAAATCGGTACTGTAGGCAAAAAAAATACCGGCACAACAGTACGTTTCTGGCCTGATGTTTCGTATTTCGATTTACCTAAGTTTTTAGTTTCACGACTGCGGCATGTGTTAAGAGCAAAGGCTGTGCTTTGTCCTGGTTTAGTGGTCACGTTCACCGACCTTTCTGGTGAAGAAAAAATAGAAGATCGTTGGTGTTATGACGATGGTTTGAATAGTTACTTAAGCTCGATGATGACCGATCAACCTTGTGTACCGGAACAACCTTTTGTGGGTCATATTGAAGGTGATGGCGAGCAAGTCGATTGGGCATTAATGTGGCAACAAGAGCAAGGTGAAGAATTAGCTGAAAGTTATGTCAATTTAATTCCAACCGCACAAGGCGGCACCCATGTTAATGGTTTGCGTACCGGCTTATTAGATGCGCTACGCGAGTTTTGTGAATTTCGTAGTTTATTACCGCGAGGGGTAAAACTTTCACCGGAAGATGTGTGGAATCAGTGTTGTTATGTATTGTCCGTTAAGTTACAAGACCCGCAATTTTCAGGGCAAACTAAAGAACGATTATCGTCACGCAAGTGTGCCGGGTTTGTATCAGGTGCTGTTAAAGATGCGTTTAGCTTATGGTTAAACCATCACACTGAAGATGGTGAAAAAATTGCTGAAATAGCAATAAGTAGCGCTCAGTCTCGTTTAAAACAAGCCAAAAAAGTAGTCCGCAAACGGGTGCAATCGGGTCCAACATTGCCGGGTAAATTATCAGATTGTTCTTCACAAGATGTAACGCGGACAGAATTATTTTTGGTAGAAGGGGATTCTGCTGGTGGTAGTGCCAAACAAGGTCGAGAGCGTGAATTTCAAGCGATTATGCCATTACGGGGCAAGATCTTAAATACATGGGAAGTGGATTCAAGTCAGGTATTAGCTTCGCAAGAAGTGCATGATATTGCGGTTGCTATTGGTGTTGATCCCGGATCAGATGATCTGTCAGGTTTACGCTATGGTAAGGTTTGTATACTTGCCGATGCCGATTCAGATGGTGCGCATATTGCGACGTTGCTATGTGCATTATTTGTAAAACATTTCCGACCGTTAGTGGTAAAAGGCCATATTTGTGTCGCTATGCCACCGCTTTATCGAATTGATGTTGGCAAACAAATATTCTATGCCTTAGATGATGAGGAACGGCAAATCATTTTAGATCGTATCGAAAAAGATAAAATCAAAGGCAAGGTCAATGTGCAACGCTTTAAAGGATTGGGTGAAATGAATCCGTTGCAATTGCGTGAAACTACGATGGCACCCGATACACGTCGCTTAATTCGTCTAACAATTGATGGTGATGATGTGATTGAAGATGGTAGCTCACTCACTGATGAAGCAATGGATAGATTATTAGCGAAGAAACGCGCATCTGATAGAAAAGCATGGTTAGAAGAGCAGGGCGATTTGGCGACGGTTTAATGAGTGATATTGCACATGAATAAAGAAAAAACAGAACTTATTTTCTCTCTAGGCGAGCTTGAATACAGTGCCACAGGTGAATGGATGGATTATTCGCAATATGGTTTTGACCAAGATGATGCGACCGATTTAATAGCCCTAGCAATAGATAAAAAATTACATTTTGCAGATGACGACGATATGTGGGTGCCAGCCCATGCGTGGCGAATATTAGGGCAATTGGCGAGCGAAGAGGCGGTATTACCATTAATTGACATATTTGATTTAATTACTGAGCAAGATGATGATTTTGGTATGACGGATTTGGTGCATGTGATGGCGATGATTGGCATGCCAGCAATTGTGCCTTTAGCTTCATTTATGAATGATAAAAAACATGATCAGTTTGCCAGAATAATGGCGATAGAAAGCTTGAGCGAGATTGTAAAAAGATTTCCTGATAGTCGTCGACTACAAGTATTGAAAATATACCAGAATTATATGGCGAAGCCTGAGATTGAATTGCCGATATTGAATGGCTTGCTAATTTCCTATGTGCTGGAGATTGATGGCAAGGAACTGCTTGAAGATATTCGTACACTTTTCAAGCAAGAATGTGTTGATTTAAGTGTGGTGGGTGATATGGAAGATGTTGAAATTATATTGGGCTTGCGTACTGAGCGAGAAACACCAAAACCGACTTTTGAAGAAATGCATGGTATATCAGCTGAAATGATGGAAGGCATAACGCCAGAAAAGATTATAGAGCTATTTTCAGATAAAGAGCCGATTAAACCCACAGATAAAAATGATGTGCTTGCATGGTTGGATTATTATTTTATGCTGTATGGAAATAATGAGTCTATCCTTGATGCTTCTGAATTGGATGGCTTTTGTGCTTCACTTGCCTGTTCGCCTGAAATGATTCTGCCTTCAACGTGGAACCCTGCAATTTGGGGTGGTGAAGAATTGATGCCCGAATGGGAGACCATAAACGAGGCCACAAACTTTAGTGAGTTTCTATTTACTGTTTATAATCATGCCATAACGCAGTTAAATGACGGTAAATATGAACCTTTGTTTTGGTTGGATGAAGTTGATGATGAAACGTATAGCATTGCCGATGAATGGTGTAGTGGTTTTTTAAGAGGGGTTGATTTATGGGGGAGTCTCTCTGCAACAGATACTATGGTGGTGGAAAAAGCATTAGAGCCCATTCGATTGTTTGCAGCGGCGCGCGGTTTTAAGCAATTAGATAATATGAGTAATAATGAGGTTAAAATACGTCAAGATTTAATCGAACCTTCAATAAAAAAATTATTTGATTATTTCCTAGAAAAACGTAAAGAACTAGTTGCCCCTATTGTACGCCGTGAAGCTAAAACAAGTCGGAACGAGCCCTGTCCATGTGGCAGCGGTAAAAAATATAAGAAGTGCTGTTTGCATTAACAATTTAATAGAGAGATAGTCATTATGACTTCAGCAGTAGATGATTTAGAGCAGCTACCGGTTCGAGAATTTACCGAAAAAGCGTATTTGGATTATTCGATGTACGTTATTTTAGATCGTGCCTTGCCCAAAGTGGGCGATGGTCTGAAACCAGTGCAACGCCGAATTATTTATGCGATGTCGGAGTTGGGTTTAAGTGCGATTTCAAAACATAAAAAATCAGCGCGTACTGTGGGTGATGTATTAGGTAAATATCATCCGCATGGTGATTCAGCCTGTTATGAAGCGATGGTATTGATGGCGCAACCGTTTTCATATCGTTATCCTTTGGTTGATGGTCAAGGCAACTGGGGATCGATGGATGATCCTAAATCATTTGCGGCGATGCGTTATACCGAATCTAAACTCACCGCTTATGCACAAACATTATTGGGTGAGTTAGCTCAGGGCACAGTTGATTGGGTGCCGAATTTTGATGGCACCATGAACGAGCCTGAGTTATTGCCTGCTCGTTTGCCAAACATCTTACTAAATGGCGGTAGTGGTATTGCGGTGGGTATGGCAACGGATATTCCGCCGCATAATTTACGCGAAGTGGTGAATGCTTGTTTGCAATTGCTGAAAAAACCAACAACAAAACTTGAAGCATTATTAGAAGATGTTCAAGGCCCTGACTTCCCCACGGGTGGTGAAATTGTTTCTTCGCGTGAAGACTTAATGAAAATCTACACCACCGGTTATGGCAGTGTGCGTCAACGCGCCTGTTATGAAAGAACAAAAGAAGGCGAGATCATTATTAATGCGCTGCCTTATCAAGTGTCGGGTGCAAAAATAATCGAACAAATCGCCAATCAGATGAATAATAAGAAGTTGCCGATGGTCGCTGATCTTCGTGATGAATCTGATCACGCACAACCGGTAAGATTAGTAATTGTGCCGCGTTCAAACCGTGTTGATATTGAAGGCTTGATGTCGCATTTATTTGCCTCAACAGATTTAGAAAAAAGCCATCGCGTTAATATGAATATGATTGGCCTTGATGGTCGTCCGCAAGTTAAAAACTTGAAAGATATTCTGACAGAATGGCTAGTGTACCGAACAGCAACGGTACGACGTCGCCTGCAATATCGTTTAGATAAAATTATTGAGCGTATGCATGTGCTAGAAGGCTTGTTGGTCGCTTATTTGAATATTGATGAAGTTATTCACATTATTCGCACCGAAGATGAGCCTAAAGCGGTGTTAATGGAACGGTTTGGTATTAGTGATCGCCAAGCTGAAGCCGTTTTAGAAATAAAACTACGCAATTTAGCTAAGCTCGAAGAAATGAAGATTCGTGGTGAGTTAGATGAACTTGCTATTGAACGTAAATCATTAGAATTGTTATTGAGCTCTGAAACACGACTTAAAACATTAATCCGTAAAGAATTAACTGCTGATGCCGAAAAGTTTGGCGATGATCGCCGTAGCAAAATTGTGCAGCGTAATGCCGCTAAAGCATTAAGTGCAATGGAATTATTACCCACTGAACCACTCACTATTGTGCTATCAGAAAGTGGTTGGGTGCGAGCAGCAAAGGGCTATGATGTCGATGCTGAGGCGCTCAATTATCGCACCGGTGATCGTTATATGCTGTCGGTCAATGCCCGTAGTAATCAGCAAATTGTATTTTTAGATTCTACGGGGCGAAGTTATTCCATTGCTGCTCATACTTTACCCTCTGCACGAGGCCAAGGCGAGCCATTAAGTGGTCGTTTGCAAATGCCAGCCGATGCACGATTTGTTGCGGTATTAGCAGGTGAACTAGATAAACCATTATTATTATCGAACACGGCAGGTTATGGTTTTGTCACCACATTAGATAATTTGTTAGCTAAAAACAAAGCGGGTAAGGCTTTATTTAACCTGCCCAAAGGCGCGGAAATATTACCGCCGCTTTGGATAGCTAACAGCAATGATAGTCTAGCGGTTGCCGCTGGTGATGGTCGCTTATTGGTTTTTGCCGCCAGTGAAATGCCAAATTTAAATCGCGGTAAAGGTGTACGCTTAATTCATATTCCACAGGCACGGTTTGCCAGTAAACAAGAATGGCTACATTCTGTTACCGTAGTGCCTGAAAATAGTAGTCTCACACTGTACGCAGGTAAGCGCCATCTAACCTTGAAACCGAATGATTTAGCGCACTACACCGCTGAACGTGGTAAACGTGGTCATAAACTACCACGAGGTTTGCAAAAAGTGACCAAAGTTGAAATAGCAGGATAAAATTTATTTTGTAAATTTGAAGTTATAGCAAAAAGCGTGATATTGTTCACGAAAATAATTATAAACGTGGGGAGAGAATGATGGGTGGACTATTTTCGAAGCAACGAATTGTAGCGAAAGAAGGCTTTAATCGCTGGCTAATTGCCCCTGCGGCATTAGGAATTCATCTGTGTATTGGTTCTGTCTATGCGTGGAGCTTATTTAACCCAGCATTAATTGCAAGGGTGGGTGTGGTCACTAGCGCCGCAGATGATTGGACGTTGAAAAGTGTGGTATGGATATTCACGGTAGCGATTGTTTCCCTTGGCTTCGCTGCCGCATTCGCTGGGAAGTGGCTGGAACAAGTAGGGCCTAGAATGGTCGGTACTATTGCAGCAGTTTGTTGGGGCGGTGGTTTTATTATTGGTGGCGTGGGCATTGCCACCGGGCAATTATGGTTACTCTATCTTGGCTATGGCGTATTAGGCGGTTGTGGTCTAGGGCTAGGTTATATCTCTCCTGTAAGCACATTGATCCGATGGTTTCCCGATCGCCGAGGCATGGCAACAGGCATTGCTATTATGGGTTTTGGTGGCGGTGCCATGATCGCAAAATTTATGATTGATCCGATCATGAAATTATTTTATGTGGCACCTGAATATCTAGGCTCAATCGACAGTGTTAGTTTAATAACCGAAGCGGGACGCCGCGTAGTTGAAGTGGGTGGCGAACTCCGTGAAGTGGTGGTGGTCGGGGCTAATGATGTGGCTAATATGTTGGTAACAGGCCCAGAAGGTGTTTATTTGGTTGGAACAGGCAATATTGGTGTTGCACAAACCTTCTTTACATTAGGCATTGTGTATTTTGTCATTATGCTGGTTGCGGCCTTTTCTTATCGCATACCAAAAGAAGGTTGGTTGCCTGAAGGTTATGTGGCTCCTGATGAAACTAAAGGCCTTATTACCGAACATGATGTCGATATTGATCAAGCCTTAAAAACACCACAATTCTGGCAACTTTGGATCATGCTTTGTCTGAACGTAACAGCAGGAATAGGTGTTCTTGCTGTAGCTAAAACCATGATGAAAGATATTTTTGGCGGTGCACTTCCCGATGTGGTTAATTTAGAATTTGCGGCGACTTATGTGCTGATGATCAGTGTATTTAATATGGGGGGGCGTGTTTTTTGGGCAAGCATTTCTGATTACATTGGTCGCAAAAATACTTACTTTATCTTCTTTGGTTTGGGCGCATTACTCTATGCCTCAATTCCACTGGTAGCACAAGCGGTGAGCGTGGATCCTTCTATTACATGGTTGGTAATGTTTTATGCAGTAACGATGCTAATTTTCACTATGTATGGCGGCGCTTTTGCTACCATCCCTGCCTATTTAGCTGATATTTTTGGTACTAAATATGTGGGTGGTATTCACGGTCGTTTATTAACAGCTTGGAGCCTTGCCGGCGTATTAGGTCCATTAGCGATCACATCATTACGTGAAAGTGCAACGGCAAAAGCGATTCAAGCTTTGGTTGAACAATTAGATCCATCTACCTTCCAAGTGACTTTTGGTGCTGGGCTAGATCAACTTGATAAACTGATGGAAGCAAAAACGGTGACCATTGCTAAGCTAATGGAAATTGTACCGTCTGGAACGATTGACCCAACGCCAAGTTTGTATAATCAAACTATGTATTTAATGGCGGGTTTATTGGTAGTGGCATTTGTTGCTAACTTCTTTATGAAACCGGTACATCATTCGCATCATATGGCAAAAGAATAATTGCATTGATTCAGATCATCTGGTGCTCAATTTATCAACTACTTATTTTGGATATACAATTAAAGGAGCATACAATGCCATTAACACACCACCCATTAACACAAGAATTTCCAGAATATAAAGTAGAAATTCATACTCTAAAAGCGAATAACAATTATTTCCACCACTTGATGGAGCGCTATGAGGCTATTGATAAGCAAATTTATCGAATTCAAAGTGGCGAAGAACCTACTAGCGATGATTATGTGAACCGTCTAGGTAAAGAAAGACTTAGTATGAAAGATGAAATGCGACAAATAATTATAACTAACAAATAGTTATAATGGTTTAGTCCTTGCTATATTCGTTGATATTGTTCGTTGCCACCACTATTAATAACGCAAAAATATTATTATAAGGTGCTAAGTTTATCGTAATAACGCCCATTATTGCGGTATTCACTTTGAAGTATTGTAGTTATATAGATATAATTTTAGCAACGACTATGGAGCTATCCACAAACAAAGATTTATCATAATGTGCTATTTGATAGTTGACGTGAGTGGAACTGTGCTTGAGTAATCTAAGATCACTTCAAACACTGCGTTAGCATTTAACTTTACAAATATGAGAAGTTATAGATGGGTAAGCAGGCGATCAGCGTTCGAAAATCAGGCAACAAATTAAAGTTACCGCGTGCTATAGGTAAAGGTCGACAAGTTGATTCTACAGCATTGGCAGAAGTTCAAGCGCTACTGGGCGATGAATCTCGCCAGAAAGATTTATTAATCGAACATCTGCATAAAATCCAAGATAAGTATAAACATCTTTCGGCTGCACATTTAGTCGCATTAGCCCGTGAGATGAATCTGTCTAAAGCTGAAGTCTATGAGGTTGCTACTTTTTACCATCATTTTGATGTGGTGAAAGAAGGTGATACAGCGCCACCACAATTGACTGTGCGAGTGTGTGAATCATTAACATGTAGCATGAAAGGATCAGAAGACTTAATCGGTTTATTAGAAAACACCTTGGGCACAGATGTACGTGTGCAACGCGTTCCCTGTGTGGGTCGTTGTGAAAAAGCACCAGTAGCTGTTGTAGGAATGCACCCTGTTGAAGAGGCCAATGTTGATACAGTCGTAACAGCAGTGAATAACAATGATATTGAACCTGAATCATTACAGCCTATTGAATATGAAGCGTATGTAGAAAGCGGTGGCTATAGCACTTATCGACTATGTCGAAATGGTAGCTATAAAATTGAAAAAGTACTAGATACAATGGATGATTCTGGTCTGCGAGGTTTAGGTGGTGCTGGTTTCCCTGCGGGGCGTAAATGGCGTATTGTACGCGATCAGCCTAAACCAAAATTAATGGCGGTCAATATTGATGAAGGTGAACCCGGCACATTAAAAGATAAATATTATTTAGAACGCGATCCACACCGTTTCTTAGAAGGCATGTTGATTGGTGCTTGGGCTACAGAAATTAATGAAATTTACATTTATCTGCGTGATGAATATGCAGCTATTCGGCAGGTACTTGAAAGAGAAGTGGCAAAATTAGTTGCTGATCCACCGGTGGAAGATATGCCCATTATTCATCTTCGTCGTGGTGCAGGTGCCTATATTTGTGGTGAAGAATCGGCGATGATTGAATCGATAGAAGGCAAGCGCGGCATGCCTCGTTTGCGTCCACCCTTTGTGGCTGAGGTTGGTTTGTTTGGAAGACCCACCTTAGAACACAATATGGAATCCTTGTATTGGGTGCGAGATATTCTTGAAAAAGGCGCTAATTTCTTAACAGATCATGGTCGAAATGGCCGGGTAGGTTTACGTTCGTTTTCTGTCAGCGGCCGTGTTAATAAACCAGGCGTACACTTGGCTGATGCGGGTATTACCATGCTTGAGTTAATTGAAGAATACGGTGGCGGTATGATCGAGGGACATCAATTTTATGGTTATTTCCCCGGCGGTGCTTCAGGTGGAATTTTACCCGCCTCGATGGGCAATATTCCATTAGATTTTGATACCCTAAATGAATACGGTTGTTTTATTGGTAGTGCTGCAATAGTGGTGTTTTCTGATCAAGATAAAGCGCGTGATTTAGCAGTAAACGCAATGAAATTCTTTGAAGAAGAATCCTGTGGTCAATGCACGCCTTGCCGAGTGGGAACAGCAAAAGCTGTGACCTTGATGGCTGAGCCTGAGTGGGATGAAGATCTGCTCGAAGAATTATCAGAAGTGATGATTGATTCTTCGATTTGTGGTTTAGGACAAGCCGCTCCCAACCCACTGCGCAGTGTGATGAAATACTTCCCTGATGAGCTAACAAAAGTGGGGCGAAATAATGGCGATTAATCCAGAAGAATTAGCAGCACCGATCAGTTTCAACTTTAATGGCGAAACGGTTATTGCTTATGAAGGTGACACTTTATTAGATGTAGCAAAACAACAAGGCATCGAAATACCCCATTTATGTTATTCAGAGAGGCAGGGTTCAGATGGTAACTGTCGTGTTTGCGTCGTTGAAATTGATGGTGAGCGAGTATTAGCCCCTTCATGTTGCCGAGCGCCTACAGAAGGCATGGTCGTCCAATCAGCTAGCGAACGCGCACTGAAATCACAGAAAATGATACTGGAGCTCCTTAAATCTGATGTGTCAGAAAAACCTCATACCTTAAACTCAGAATTAGATTATTGGGCGGGCAAGTTAGATGTAGGCCTGCCTCGTTTTGAAGCGCGTCACCAGCCACAAGCCGATACTTCTCACCCCGGTATTACAGTCAATATGGATGCCTGCATTCAATGTACACGTTGTGTACGCGCTTGTCGTGATGAGCAAAATAATGATGTAATTGGCTTGGCAAGGCGCGGCACCCATACCCAAATAGTCTTTGATTTAGATGATCCGATGGGTGAAAGCACCTGTGTGGGTTGCGGTGAATGTGTTGAAGCTTGTCCGACGGGTGCGTTAATGCCTGCCGATGATGTGGGTATGGTTGAACCAGATCGTAAAGTAGAGTCAGGTTGTCCATTCTGTGGCGTCGGTTGTCAGATGACTTATGCCGTTAAGGATGACAAGATCCTTTATGTCGAAGGACGTGATGGCCCAGCAAATCACGGTCGCTTATGTGTAAAAGGGCGTTATGGCTTTGATTATGTCCACCATCCACACCGTTTAACAAAACCTTTAATTCGCCGCGACGATGCACCAAAATGCGGTGAATTCTCGATGGATCCCAATGATGTTGATAAAATTTTCCGTGAAGCGAGCTGGGAAGAAGCGCTTGATTTAGCGGCAGGTGGTTTCAATAAGATCCGTGATGAACAAGGCCCTAATGCTTTAGCAGGCTTTGGTAGTGCCAAAGGCAGTAATGAAGAAGCCTATTTGTTCCAAAAATTAGTGCGAACTGGTTTTAAAACTAATAATGTTGATCATTGCACGCGCCTTTGTCATGCCTCTTCGGTAGTGGCATTGCTAGAATGTTTAGGATCAGGTTCGGTATCAAATCCAGTTTCTGACGTTGAAAAAGCAGAAGTTATTGTCATCATTGGTTCAAATCCAACAGTGAATCACCCTGTAGGTGCTACGTGGATGAAAAATGCCATGCGTAAGGGCACTAAGCTGATTTTGATGGATCCGCGATCAACGGATTTATCTCGTGAGGCAACACACCATGTAGCCTTTAAACCGGGTAGTGATGTGCCCATGCTGAATGCGATTATGCATGTCATCATCGAAGAAGGTTTAATTGATCCTAAATTCATTGCTGAAAGAACAGAAGGTTTTGAAGCAATGAAAGAGCATTTGAAATCGTATTCTCCAGAAACAATGGAACCAATCTGTGGCGTTCCTGCGAATACTTTACGCCAAGTTGCACGATTGTATGCAACATCAAGAGCTTCAATGGTTTTCTGGGGTATGGGAATTTCACAGCATGTCCATGGTACTGATAATGCCCGTTGTTTAATCTCATTAGCATTAATGACGGGTCAAATTGGTCGACCGGGTACAGGTCTGCATCCATTGCGTGGGCAAAACAATGTACAGGGTGCTTCTGATATGGGGCTGATACCGATGGTATTCCCCGATTATCAACGTGTTGATGATGAGAAAGCACATGCGTATTTTGAAGAATTATGGGGCTGTGAATTAGATAATAAACCAGGTTTAACCGTGGTTGAGATTATGCATGCTATTCACGCGGGCGATTTAACAGGGTTGTATGTACAAGGTGAAAACCCTGCCATGTCTGATCCTGATGCCAATCATGCACGGCAATCACTGGCAGAATTAGAACATTTAGTGGTGCAGGATATTTTCTTAACGGAGACCGCTTATTTAGCGGATGTGGTATTACCGGCTTCTGCCTACTCGGAAAAAATAGGGAGCTTTACCAATACTGATAGACTGGTGCAAATAGGCCGTCAAGCTGTACCGCCACCGGGTGATGCTCGCCAAGACTTATGGATCATTCAAGAGATGGCGCGTCGTCTTGGTTTAGATTGGAATTACCAAAATTCTGAAGAAGTATTTGAAGAAGTGCGTAAAGCTGTGCCAACAATGGCGGGCATGACATGGCAGCGTTTAGAAAAAGAAGGCTCCATTGTTTATCCATGTTTAAAAGAGGGCGATCCCGGTGATGATATTATCTTCACTGAAGACTTCCCACGCGAAAGTGGTCGTGGCAAGTTTGTTCCTGCTGATATCGTGCCGCCAGATGAGCGCCCAGATGCAGAATATCCGTTTATATTGATCACGGGGCGGATGTTAGAACATTGGCATACCGGTTCAATGACACGTCGTTCCAATGTATTAGATGAGTTAGAACCAGCAGCGGTGGCAACAATTAACCCAATCAGTTTAGATGAAATGGGTGTCAAACCAGGTGAAATGATCACCTTATCAACTCGGCGTGGGAAAATTTCAATGATTGCTCGTGCAGATGAAGGTGTGCCGACTGGGGCAGTATTTATGGCTTTTTGCTACTATGAAGCAGCGGTAAATGAATTATCTAATGCAGCGCTTGACCCATCAGCTAAAATCCCCGAGTTTAAGTATTGTGCGGTTAAAGTGGAAGCAGGTGGTGAAACAATGCAGTTCCATAGTTATGGTGGCGGGCAGTCTGATAATCAATTGATGTAATTTGCATTAAATTAGAAATAAAGCTGGCAGCTGGCTGCCTCTTGATTCTTGCAATTAAGTATTGTGTCCCCATAATTCCCTTTTCACGGTAAACAGATTGGATTGTTAGAATATGCTTCACAATGCAGAAGAAACACTTTCTGCCTCAACTCTTTTACCTGCCTGGTGCAAAGATAAAACGTCCTTTTTAATTTTAGTCGATGAGTTTCTTGGGTTGTATTGAACTTGAACAACCTCTTTGCCTTGAGATTTTAGGAAATCTTCAATACCTTGATTATGAGGCTTTCTTCCCCAGTCTTCGCCAATAACAAAAATATCCGCCTTAACTTGCTTACAAACTTCAATATAATCTAACTCGTGATATGGTAATACAATATCTACACAGCGTAGCGCCTGAAGCATCTCTATACGTTGTTCAAGTGGAATGACGGGGATATTAGGCTTGTACAATTTCACGACTTCATCAGAAGCAACACCAACAGCTACAGTATCACCTAATGTGGCGCAATATTCCAATAATGCAAGATGCCCAACATGTAATAAATCAAAGGTGCCTACCGTATATACAACCATTGTGTTATCTAACTCCTAGATTAAAGTAATTTTTGTTATTTGCTATAGAAGTTTCCAACCATAGATGGCTGTTATTCCAAGCGTGTAAAAAGCAAGAATATAAACATTGACTGGGTTGCCAGAAAGCTTTGGTGTTTTAATTTGCGATACATTTAAAGCAGCGAGCCCTAAACCACTAAGATAAAGAATGACCGAAAAGGTTCCCTCGCTAAACATGCCTTCAAATAGAAAGATGAAAACGAGTATTAGACTGTTGTTATCAAGCGCTAACCCGGTGTATTTCGAACCACCAGCAAGACCGTATACACTAAAATAACTCAGCCTTATTGCACTAGCAGCGAGCATTAAAAAAGCGCCGAATAAAAATATAGGCTCAAACTTCCCATAGCTCATTAAAAGAATTGCAGGTGCGACACCATAGCTCACAATGTCGATTAAGACATCCAGTTGCCCACCAAATGCCCGATCTTTACCTGTTCGCCCTTTTATTCTTCGCGCAATCAGACCATCCGCCCAATCAAATGCAACAGCCCAGACCATGCCAATCATTGCGGCAGCGTAAACGCCTAAAATACTGAAGTAAATAGTTAATATTGTGCAAGCTAATCCTGTAAGTGAACACAGGTTAGGAATGTCTTTCACATAGGAAAGAATGGTAGGTTGTAACTCTTTAGATTCTGAATTTCCTACAGTCATTTACAACTCTATAAACTGAGAAGTATACCCTTTAATGGGATATAGGATATAGATATTTTACTTATGTGTTAATGGGAGATTAAAATCGATCCACTATGAGAGTAAATGGCAAGTAACAAAATCACGCTGGCTGCCTGTTTGATTTGAAGAAATAACTGTTGAAACATGGATACAACAGGAAAAGTGAGCAATACATTAGGATGGGAAACGAAAATAAGCTGACGGATCCATGCACCCCCCCTTGAAAGCAGAATTTAGCTTAAAAAAGGGCATCATATTTGATGCCCTTTTCTATGGGTATAGATGCTACTATATCAACCAAAATAAATTGAACAATATTAAATATATGAAAATTTTAATCAGTAATGATGATGGCTATATGGCAGAAGGCATAAAAACCTTGGCGGAGGCATTGTCACATTTAGGTGAAATAACGGTTGTTGCACCTGACAGAAACCGCAGTGGTGCCAGCAACTCACTGACATTAGATAATCCTTTGCGGCTAAGCAAATTAGACAATGGTGTGTACCGTGTTGAAGGCACACCAACAGATTGTGTTCATTTAGCCATTACCGGTTTATTGGATGATGAACCTGATATGGTGGTGTCAGGCATTAATGAGGGTGCCAATTTAGGTGATGATGTCTTATATTCAGGCACGGTGGCGGCAGCGATGGAAGGTCGTTTCCTAGGTTTACCTGCTATTGCTATCTCACTGGTTGGCAGTGATGCTACACATTATGAAACAGCAGGCTGGGTTGCGCAAAAATTAGTTGCACAGTTACAAAAAACATCATTACCCGCTGATACTATCTTAAATGTGAATGTGCCTGATGTAGCAATAAAAGATATTACTGGTTTCGAAAGCACACGCTTAGGTTACCGCCATAAAGCTGAGCCAGTCATAAAAGAATACGATCCACGAGGGCGTGCCATGTATTGGGTGGGCCCTGCCGGTAAAGAGCAGGATGCAGGGCCTGGTACCGATTTTGATGCTATTCGCCGTAATGCCGTGTCAATTACTCCCTTACAAATTGATTTAACCAGTTATAAGGCGATTGATGGGGTGGCAATATGGTTAAAAGGCATATAAATGACCGCTGAACGTGGCATAGGAATGACCTCACAGCGCACCCGTGATCGTTTAATTTCAAGATTAAGAGAACAAGGCATTGGTAGTGTTGAAGTATTGAGTGTGATGCGAGAATTACCACGCCATGTGTTTGTTGATGAAGCATTAGCTAGCCGCGCTTATGAAGATACGGCTTTACCTATTGGTCAAGGTCAAACCATTTCACAGCCTTTTATTGTCGCTAAAATGACCGAAATATTGTTAGAAGGTTTGCCAAAAAAGAAAGTATTAGAAGTAGGCACCGGATCAGGCTATCAAACAGCTGTATTATCGAAGCTAGTCGATCGTGTATTCAGTGTAGAACGAATTGCACCCCTACAAAATCAAGCACGCGAACGTTTTTATCAATTAAAACTCAATAATATTCGTTTAAAACATAGCGATGGCAGTTGGGGCTGGCCAGATAACGCGCCTTATGATGGGATTATTGTCACCTGCGCGCCGGAACAAGTGCCGAAAGAATTATTGAATCAATTAGCGCCGGGTGGTCGATTAGTGATCCCTGTTGGTGGAGCAGAACAATCATTGCGAGTAATCGATCGTAATGGCAACTCCTTTGAACAAACTGAGTTAGATGCGGTCAGTTTTGTGCCGTTGCTTTCGGGGCAAATTTGATGGGGTTATTTTCCAAACTCTATGCCAAGGTTATGGTGTGGTCTCGACACAAATATGCCACTTATTGGTTAGCACTAGTGAGTTTCACTGAATCATTTTGCTTTGTTATTCCGCCAGATATTATGCTGGCACCGATGAGTTTGGCTAAACCAGAAAAAGCCTGGTTTTATGCGGCATTAACCACGGTGGCTTCAGTGGTAGGTGCATTAATGGGTTATATGATTGGTATGTATGCTTTCCAGTTTGTTGAACCTTGGTTGATTTCATGGGGTTATCAAGAGGCCTACCAAACCATTGAGATTTGGTTTGCGGAGTGGGGGTTCTGGACCATTTTTATAGCAGGTTTTACACCTATTCCCTTTAAACTGTTTACGCTTGCTGCGGGCGTGGCATCGATGGCGTTATTGCCCTTTATTGTTGGATCGTTAATCAGTCGGGGGCTACGTTATTTTCTTGAAGCGGGTCTAATGAAATGGGGTGGGGCACGACTGGAAAAACATCTACATACTTGGATTGATCGTATCGGCTGGGCAACATTGGCAATACTTGTTATTGCTTACTTTATGTTTAGATAATGATGAGAATATTATTACTGTCATTGCTATTATTATTGACGGCTTGTGGTGGTAGTCAAGCCATTGCTCCTGTCGATAGCCAAGGTTATCGATCCAAAGCACCGCAAGCTAAACAGACACCAGCAAAACCACCCACAGTCTATAAAGTTAAAAAAGGCGATACGCTTTACTCAATCAGTTGGCGTTATGGCATGGATTATAAAACCCTAGCCAAATACAATAATATTCGCTCGCCCTATAGATTAGCCATCGGGCAGAAATTACGTTTCAAATCCATTAAAACAGCGACCAAGCCAACGACAAAGCCTAGTACAGCAAAACCAACACGCCCGACCAGCAAGCCAAAACCAACAAAACCGGCAGTCGTAAAACCAACGGCCAATACCAAACTGACTTGGCAATGGCCAACCAGAGGCAAAATTATTTCAACGTATTCAAAGAGTGCCGCAGGTAGAAAAGGTATTGATATCGCAGGCAAGGCAGGTCAAACGGTTGTAGCCGCCGCAGCAGGTAAAGTGGTTTATGCTGGCAATGGATTGCCTCGATATGGAAATCTACTCATTGTAAAACACAACGATGTGTATCTAAGTGCTTACGCCCATAATACCAAGCTAGTGGTGAAAGAAGGTGACTATGTTAAAGCAGGTCAAAAAATCGCCAGACTAGGCAGTACCGGCACCCAAAGAAATCAACTGCATTTTGAAATAAGGCGTAATGGAAAACCGGTTGATCCGATGCAATTTTTACCTAAGCGATAATTAAGGAGAAAAATAATATGGATAGACCTAAGTCATATTTTTTTGGTTTCATACTTTGCTTATTTTCTTATGGAAGTCTGTCATTATCGCGATAATGACGAAGAACTATATTTGATAATGATACTGAAAAGTAGTATCATTTAAATGTGGCTACCCATATGAATAGTAAGCAACAAAAAACATTTGAAAGCGTGTTAATTAACCCCGTTAAGAAAAATATTAAGTGGATCGATGTTGCTAAGCTGATTATTGCAGTAGGTGGCGAGCTTAAACAAGGTGATGGTTCGAGGATACGAATTGTTTTTGATGATTATTCACTCAATATTCATTCACCTCATCCGCAGAAAGAGCTAAAACCCTATCAAATACGTGCTATTCGAACGTTGTTTGTAGAGCAAGGTATAGAATTATGAAATATAAAGGCTATGAAGCTATAATTCGTTATAGTGATGAAGATGAAACTTTTGTTGGTGAAGTCATTAACACACAAGATATTTTGGTCTTTGATGGTAGTGATGTTGCCGAAGTAGAAAAATCATTTCATGCAGTTGTTGATGAGTATATTGAAGATTGTAAGCTCGAAGGAAAAGACGCAGTTAAATCATTTTCTGGTCAGTTTGTTATGCGAGTTAAACCTGAGTTACACCGCGCACTGTTTGTTCAAGCAAAGCAGGCAGGTTTAAGTTTAAATGCTTTTGTGAATCAAAAGTTAAGTAGTAGTGCTTTGCAGAATAATCAATTTAAAAACTAAGAGGATTTAAACTTGGAATTAGGTGCAACAATGCAGCGGATCAAAGAACTTCGGGGTCGTAGTGATGATCTTAGGGGGTATCTTTGACTATGATATTAAGGCTGAACAATTAGTAGAGGTTACACGTGAATTAGAATCGTCAACAGTATGGGACGATCCTGAGCATGCTCAACTGCTCGGTAAAGAACGGGTTAGTTTAGAGCGTATTGTCACGACTTTATCCAACCATAGTGAAACTTTAGATGATGCTAAAGAGCTGCTTGAAATGGCTGTTGAAGAACAAGATCAAGAAACCTTTGATGCCGTTCAAACTGATTTAGAAGAATTAGAAATAGCATTAGAGAAGCTTGAGTTTCAACGGATGTTTTCTGGCAAGATGGATGCGAACAATGCCTATCTTGACATTCAATCTGGTTCGGGTGGAACTGAGGCGCAAGATTGGGCTAATATGGTATTGCGTATGTATTTACGCTGGGGTGAGGCGCAAGGTTTTAAGGTCGATTTAGTCGAAGCATCATCGGGTGAAGTTGCTGGTATTAAAAGCGCAACGATTCATTTTGAAGGTGACTATGCCTTTGGTTTATTGCGTACTGAAACGGGCGTGCATCGTTTGGTGCGCAAATCGCCATTTGATTCTAATTCAAAACGCCACACCTCATTTTGCAGTGTGTTTGTGTATCCTGAAGTGAATAATGATATTGATATTGAGATCAATAAAGCAGACTTACGTGTTGATACCTATCGCGCCAGTGGTGCCGGTGGCCAGCATATCAATAAAACAGATTCTGCGGTGCGTATCACCCATTTACCTACCAATACAGTTGTACAATGCCAATCACAACGATCTCAACATAAAAATAGAGATACCGCGATGAGTTTGTTGAAAGCGAAGCTGTATGAGTTAGAATTACTGAAACAAAATGAAGAAAAGCAATTAGCTGAAGATGGTAAAGCGGATATTGGTTGGGGCAGTCAAATTCGTTCTTATGTTTTAGATCAATCACGAATCAAAGATTTGCGCACCAATGTGGAAACGGGTAATACTCAAGCGGTGTTGGATGGCGATTTACACTTATTTATAGAAGCATCCCTAAAGTCGGGCTTATAAACGGAAAAGAAATGACAAACGAAATACAACAAGACGAAAATAGACTAATCGCTCAACGCCGTGAAAAATTGACAGCGTTACGTGAGAAGGGTAATGCCTTCCCCAATGATTTTCGTCGTGATGTGATGAATGCTGAATTAGCTGTTGAGTATGAAAATATGTCAGCAGAACAATTAAAAGAGTTGCCCCGCCGCGTCAAAATTGCCGGTCGTTTAATGACCAAACGGGTGATGGGTAAAGCCAGTTTTGCTAATATCCGTGATATGTCGGGCAATATGCAACTTTATGTGAAGCGTGATGATTTGGCGGAAGGTGTTTATGCTGATTTTAAACGTTGGGATCTGGGTGACATTATTGCGGCTGAAGGGGTGATGTTCCGCACCCAAAAAGGTGAATTATCGGTGATGGTAGATGATATTCGCTTATTGACTAAATCTTTGCGCCCATTGCCAGAAAAATTCCATGGCTTGTCCGATCAAGAAACACGTTATCGCCAACGCTATGTTGATTTGATTATGAATGAAGTGAGTCGTGAGACGTTTATCATCCGTACTAAAGTAATTGATGGTATTCGCCGCTTTTTGATGGCAAAAAATTATCTGGAAGTGGAAACACCGATGATGCATGTTATTCCGGGTGGTGCAACAGCACGACCGTTTACCACGCATCATAATGCATTAGATATGCCTTTGTTTCTGCGTGTTGCACCCGAATTATATCTGAAGCGGTTGGTTGTGGGCGGTTTTGAACGCGTATTCGAAATCAATCGCAATTTCCGCAATGAAGGTTTATCAACGCGCCATAACCCAGAATTTACCATGGTTGAATTTTATCAAGCCTATGCTGATTATAAAGATCTGATGGATCTGACTGAAGAAATGCTACGCACGGTCACACAAGATGTATTGGGTACATCACAAGTACATTACCAAGGGACAGATTTAGACTTTTCTAAACCGTTCCACCGCATGACGATTATTGAGTCTATTTTGCATTTCAATCCAGATATAACAGCGGAACAATTATCAACATTAGAAGAAGCGACTAAGATTGCTACCGGGCTAGGTATTCCATTGAAAGAGAGTTATGGTTTGGGTAAGGTTCAAATCGAAATATTTGAAAAAACAGTGGAATATCGTTTGATGGATCCGACTTTTATTACTGCTTATCCAACCGAAGTTTCACCGTTAGCGCGACGTAGTGATGATGATCCCTTTGTGACGGATCGCTTTGAGTTCTTTGTCGGTGGCCGTGAAATAGCGAATGGTTTTTCCGAGCTAAATGATTCTGAAGACCAAGCTGAACGTTTTCAAGCGCAAGTTGCGGAAAAAGAGGCCGGTGATGATGAGGCTATGCACTTTGATGATGATTATATTCGCGCTTTAGAATATGGAATGCCACCGACAGCAGGTGAAGGTATCGGTATTGACCGTTTAGTGATGTTGTTAACGGATTCTCCATCCATCAGGGATGTGTTATTGTTTCCACATATGCGGCCAGAATAGTATAAGAGTATATTATTAAAGCAATTTGACAACATATTAAAAACAGTAGGTTTTGATGTTATGGCTCAAAATTCAAGGGAGAAAAGCAGACGTCATCTAGAACGTCGCTCAACAGAAAATAGAAAAATAAAGCATGCGTTTGGTAGTCCAGAATGGATTGAAGAAATACGAAAACACTACTCAATGTGGCCGAAACAAGATCGTCGTACTGAAGATCGTCGTGACCAAGATCGCCGCACTCAAGATCGTCGAGATACCATTCGTGTGGACAATACTTCTTCTAAAAAACTTGCTAGAAAAGGAGTTGGCTTACTTTCTGATGAAGAGAAAAAAATGCTTAATGAATTAACCTCACCTAAGAAGCGCTAAGCTCATTATCCAAATAATGCTAAGGCTTCAGCATATTCATCGCTATCTTCATCGAGTTCATTGACATCCATCTCAATATCTATATTAAGCGTTTTAAAAGCTTGTACCTTTTCTAAGGTGTTTGCATCTAGTACTTTGTCAGTATTGAAATAACTTTGTAGATTAGCAACCTGAACAATATCAACCAAGCTTGGAGATGTGCTTGCCTGTCGATCGAAATCATTATGTTGCGCGGCAACGGCAATAAACTCATCAGAAAACTTCCAACTTTTTAAAATAGCGGCACCAATACGAGGATATAACGCTTCGATCACCTCATCTAATAAAGCCGTATTTTGTAAAAGTCCTGGCGTTTCTTCCGCCTTCATCAAAATAGGTAAAACACCGATATTGTGAATCAGCCCTGCTAGCATCGCTTCATCATTTTTTATTCCAGCGTATTTTGATGCTAGCATTTGGCTAATAGCTGAGACTTCGCGGCTATGTTCCCATAATACGTGCAATCGTTTATCTAAACGGTTAGAAGTGGCTTGGAACATTTGTTCCATAACAAGGCTGGTTACAAGGTTCCGTACCAGTGTTAAACCTAATCGAGATACCGCCATTTGAATTGTTTCAGTAGCAATTCGGCCACGATAAAGTGCGCTATTTGCCACTTTTAGCAACCGCGTTGATAATGCCGCATCAGTAATAATAATATCTGCTAACTGTGCTGCAGTCACATCAGGTTCATCAACAACTTCGCGTACTTTTAACGCCACTTCGGGTAATGTTGGCAGCATTAATGTGCCGTTTTCAAGATCAGCTAAGATGTCGTCATAAAATGTTTGTTGTTCAGTCATTGCAAAGTTCTGTAAAATGGTTAGAGTTAAGATTATTCTCAGTTATTTTATCGACCTGACAACGATTTTCTTTAATTTTTAGATCCGAAACACACGAATAATAAGGTGTCCTTTTTGAACGACGATTTCCCAAGAATTAAACGTCTACCTCCGTATGTGTTCAATATCGTTAACGATTTGAAGGCAGAGGCGCGCGCGCGCGGTGAAGATATCATTGACTTTGGCATGGGAAATCCCGACAAGCCTGCACCGCAACACATCATTGATAAATTGACTGAAGCTGCACAAAGACCAGATACGCATCGCTATTCTATGTCGCGCGGTATCCCCCGTTTGCGCAAAGCGATTACAAATTGGTACAAACGAAGATTTGATGTTGAACTTGATCCTGAAACAGAAACCATTGTTACCATCGGTTCAAAAGAAGGCTTAGCTCATTTAGCTTTAGCAACGGTCGGGCCGGGTGATGCAATATTAGTTCCCAATCCTGCTTATCCAATTCATCCCTATGGCTTTGTTATTTCGGGTGCAGATATTCGCCATGTGCCTTTAATTGAAGGCGGTGATTTTTTTGCCGAATTAGAAAAATCAGTAAAAGATTCATGGCCAAAACCCAAAATGTTAGTGCTGAATTTCCCGGGAAATCCTACCACGCAATGCGTTGATCTTGAGTTTTTCGAGCGTGTTATCGCGTTTGCTAAAGAACATGAAATTTGGGTTGTGCATGATTTAGCCTATGGTGAGATCGTGTTTGATGGTTATAAAGCGCCGTCAATATTAGAAGTGCCCGGTGCTAAAGATGTGGCGGTAGAGTTTTACACCTTATCAAAAACCTACAATATGCCAGGTTGGCGTGTCGGCTTTATGTCAGGTAATAAAACATTGGTGGCTGCTTTAGCCCGAATGAAGTCCTATTTGGATTACGGTATGTTTACACCGATCCAAGTGGCAGCAATTGCCGCACTTGATGGCCCACAAGAATGTGTAGCAGAAATAGTAGAAACCTATAAAAATCGTCGTGATGTATTATGTGATGGTTTAAATGGTATCGGTTGGCAGGTTGAAAAACCCAAAGCAACCATGTTTGTTTGGGCGAGAATTCCAGAAAAATATCGTGAAATGGGCTCATTAGAGTTCACTAAAAAATTATTACAACAAGCCAAAGTGGCAGTGTCACCGGGCATTGGTTTCGGTGAATATGGTGATGACCATGTTCGCTTTGGTTTAATCGAAAATGAACATAGAACACGTCAGGCGATCCGCGGGATCCGTGATATGTTTAGGAAGGGGTGAAAGAAGTGCAATCAGTAAAAGTAGGTGTTCTAGGTTTAGGCACAGTAGGCAGTGGTACGGTTAACGTGCTTCGTCGTAATTTAAAAGAAATAACACGACGTGCCGGACGAGATATTGAAATCACGCGTGCGGCAGATCGTAGTTTTGATAGCCCCAAAGGATGTGATACTAACGGTATTGCGTTGACCACTGATGCACATGATATTGTGTGTGATCCGAGCATTCAAATTGTTGTTGAATTGATTGGTGGAACAGGTATTGCCCGTGAATTGGTATTAGAAGCGTTAGCGAACGGAAAGCATGTTGTCACCGCAAATAAAGCGTTGATCGCGATGCACGGTAATGAGCTGTTTGCAAAAGCCCAACAAAAAGGTGTCACCATTGCTTTTGAAGCTGCGGTTGCTGGTGGTATCCCTATCATCAAAGCAATGCGAGAAGGCTTAGCTGCAAATAGAATTGAATGGTTAGCTGGGATTATCAATGGCACGGGTAACTTTATTCTGACAGAAATGCGTGATAAAGGCCGTGATTTTGCCGAGGTGTTGACTGAAGCACAGGCGTTAGGTTATGCCGAAGCCGATCCTACCTTTGATGTTGAAGGTATTGATGCGGCACATAAATTAACCATTATGGCGTCCATTGCATTTGGTATTCCACTGCAATTTGATAAAGCCTACACCGAAGGCATAAGCAAAATTTCGCAAGAAGATGTCAAATATGCATCGGAATTAGGTTACCGCATTAAACATTTGGGCATTAGCAAAAAAACAGAAAAAGGCATTGAACTACGCGTTCATCCTACCTTAATTCCGCATCGTCGCTTGATTGCTAATGTTGATGGAGTGATGAATGCTATTTTAGTTCAAGGTGATGCGGTTGGACCAACACTTTATTATGGTGCGGGTGCGGGTTCTGATGCGACAGCATCAGCGGTAGTGGCGGATATTATTGATATTGTACGTGCTTTAACAACCGATCCTGAAAATCGGGTACCTCATCTAGCGTTCCAACCAGATGCTTTAGTGGATACACCTATTTTACCAATGTCGGAAGTGGTAACATCGTATTATTTACGTATTCATACCGAAGATAAAACGGGTGTATTGGCTGATATTACGCGGATCTTGAGCGAACAACAAATCAGCATTGAAGCTATTTTACAAAAAGAGCCAGAGCAACAAGATGGCATTGTGCCGGTTATTATGTTGACCCACCACGTTATTGAAAAAAATATGAATGCTGCCATTTCACACATTGAAGCACTGGCTAGTGTTAAAGATTCAGTAATGCGGATCCGCATGGAATCGTTAGGATAAATAAATACGTCATCCCCGCATGTTTTAAGCGAGGATCTAGTCATACTTACTCAGATCTCCGACAAAAGAATACGGGGATGACAACATTAAGTTTAAGAGGAAAATAAAATGCCATTTCGACCACATTACACCGGCCTAATTGAAAAATATCGTGACCGCTTGCCTGTAAGTGCTGATACAAAATTAATTAGCCTAGGTGAAGGTAACACGCCGCTTCTTAAACTCAATAATATCCCGGCAGTGCTGGGAAAAGATATTGAAATCTATGTTAAATATGAAGGCCTAAACCCAACAGGCTCATTTAAAGATCGCGGCATGACGATGGCGGTGACCAAAGCAGTCGAAGAAGGCAGTAAAGCGATTATTTGTGCGTCTACGGGCAATACCTCTGCATCAGCCGCCGCCTATGCCGCTCGTGCGGGAATCGCCGCATTTGTATTGATTCCTGAAGGTAAAATCGCCCTAGGTAAATTAGCTCAAGGCATGATGCACGGTGCAACCGTTATTCAAATCAAAGGCAACTTTGACGAAGGCATGCAATTAGTTAAAGAAGTGGCCGAACATGCGCCAGTAACCGTTGTGAACTCAATTAACCCCTACCGTCTACAAGGTCAAAAAACAGCAGCATTTGAGATTGTCGAAGAGCTGTCACGCGCGCCTGATTTCCACTGTCTACCTGTAGGTAATGCCGGTAATATCACCGCACACTGGATGGGATACAGTGAATATTTTGATGAGGGTATCATCAAACAACGCCCTAGAATGGTAGGTTACCAAGCGGATGGTAGTGCACCCTTTATGCGCGGTGAAATGGTTGATAACCCTGAAACTGTAGCAACAGCTATTCGTATCGGTCATCCACAAAGTTGGGATAAAGCATGGAAGGTTAAAGAAGAATCACAAGGTTGGTTTGATGAATGTACTGATAGCCAAATTTTGGCAGCTCAAAAATTATTAGCAGAGCACGAAGGTATTTTCTGCGAGCCGGCTTCTGCAACCTCATTGGCTGGTGCAATTAATGATATTAATAGCGGTAAAATACCTGAAGGTAGCATGATTGTATGTACATTGACCGGTCATGGTCTAAAAGACCCTGATACTGCAATCAAACAAAGTAGTTCACCTATGCTAACCGTTGATGCAACATTAGACGCAGTGCGTGATGCAATCTTGAATAATATGGCTGATTAGAAATACTATTTAACCCGAGTTCTGGATAAGAAAAATAGTTTAAACACTTTGTCATTGATCCTTCGGTTACTGCGTTTCCGTAGGATTGTTAGCGGGAATCTAGTATTTAGAACGAAGCTCCCTGCTAAGCTTGTGCTCAGCTTGACTGGGTAAGCCTACCGGGATGACGAAAAATAAGCTAAATTCTCTTATCCAGAATGTAGGAACTATCAACTAAAGAGAAAATAAATGACAGAAGATGCACCTAGCCCCAGTGAACAGGAAATAAAGGCAGCGAAGCTACCTCACGATATTTTCTTAAGCAATTTAATTATGAATCATATTTTATTGTTCACTGCTATTGCTGCATTTGGTGGAAAATATATTCAGCTACTGGTATTAATCCCGTTATTTTCTTTTATAGCATTAGGCTTTACATTTTATAAGGCGCGTAAAGTGAAACGAGAAGACAGTGAATTTGTTTATGTTCACTGGCAAATCGCACGCCGTTGGAGTGTATTGTTCAGTGGTGTATTAGTATTATTATGCACCGTTTCGCTATTAGGTTGGCTACTTCAGCAGCAAGGCAATATGATGAAAGAAATGGTGTATGCCCTTATTGGTGGTTTAGGGATTTTCCCTACATTGATGTCGGTATTAGTGTTAGTCATCATTGAATCTGATTCTCTACATCACGCCAGATTGGGGACGTATCCCAAAGATTCTAGACAACGTTTTCTTGGTGAAGACTAGAGTTTTAATTGATCGGTGGTGCACCACCACCGACAGCAGGTTCAGGCTAGGTGCGGACAAGCACTTTTTCACGCCATTCATTTGAAAGTTGTGGGATCTCAGCCGCTAGTGCCATTACTGCTGTTGAACCAATAAAGTTTTTGTCAAAATAGGCATTGAATAAGCTATAAATGGACAATTGTTTTGGGTGTTGGTAAACAAGCTTTATTTCGCTGTTGGTATTGATGGTTCCAGCCTGTAATACTCGAAAATAAATTCCGGTGGCGCCGTGCTGAACAAAGAGCTTAGGCATTTCCTTCATTTCTAAAGCAATACCGAGCTTAAAACACGGTACTCGAGGCTGGGTTATCTCTAATACACAATCCCCGATCTGTATTTGATCGCCAATGCATAGCGTGGCTTCATCTAAATTAGAAATGGTGAGGTTTTCACCAAACTGGCCAAAAGCCAACTCAGGTCTATCGAGGCTTTCTCGCCAATAGTCATAATGGTTTGCAGAAAAAGCATATACGGCTTTGTGTTCACCACCGTGGTTTTTTAAATCTGCTTGTTGATCGTTAGTGAGTCCTTGTGGGCTAACTAATACATCAGTATGAATTGGCTTTTTGAAAATTCCTGTTGAGACTAGCTTATTGTTGTATTCAACATCAACCGCTAGTGATACGTTAACCGAAACTAATTTCAATTAGCGTGGGATCACAGAATGGATAACCTGGCTATACTCAAAAAAGACAATAAAATCAGGGTATGTCCATTTTGTAATAGGTGGCTCACCAATAGCGGCTGATTTCTGTTGGGCTTGTCCAAACTTCTGCGTAACTGCTGACATTGATATGCCGCGGGTGGGGCGCAATACACCTGCACTACTATTTGCAACGCTGTAAGTGGGAACCGTGAGTGTTTCTGCTAGACTAGCGGCGCTGGCGAAAAGTAGCGTTATGCTAAGGATTAATGTTAGTTTCATAATAAAAACTCCTTTTGTTTGAGACAAGCATACTACGTAATTATGCAACTGTCTTATAAGCAGCGCACATTTAGCACACCTTCAATTGCCTTAATTTCGTCCTTAACGGAATCAGCTAATACGGTTTCAGTGTCAATCAACGTATAAGCGGCATCATTAAGTGATTTATTTAACATATCTACAATGTTGATATTAGCTTGTGCAATGGCATTGGTAATGGAGCTAATAACATTTGGAACATTATCATGGGCAACAGTTAAACGAAATTGATTAGCTGGTTTCCGCATTTTGATGGTTGGAAAATTTACCGAATTAGTAATATTACCGTTCTCTAAATAATCTTTAATTTGTTCGGCGACCATAACGGCACAGTTGTCTTCAGCTTCAGCTGTTGAAGCACCTAAATGCGGTAGGGTAATCACTTTTGGATGATTTTTTAGCAAATTACTAGGGAAGTCACACACGTAGGCATTCACTTTGCCACTGTCTAAAGCAGCAACAACGGCTTCGTCGTTGACAATGCCAGCTCTAGCAAAGTTTAGAATGGTGACGTTATCACGCATATTAATTAAGCGATCGGCATTGATCATGTTTTTAGTAGCTTCAATTAAGGGCACATGGAAGGTGACAAAATCACAATGTGTTAGCAAATCATCAACGCTAGTGGCTTGTTCCACTTCATGTGATAATTTCCATGCACCTTCAACTGTGATTTTAGGATCATAACCAATAACACGCATACCTAAAGCAATAGCAGTGTTAGCGATTTTGATGCCAATTGCACCTAAGCCGATAACACCTAATGTTTTTCCAGGTAATTCAAAGCCGACAAAACCACTTTTTCCCGCTTCAACTTGTTTAGTGATTTCAGCATCATCGCCTGCTAACTGTTTGGCAAACTCCCATGCAGGACAAATATTTCTAGCGCTCAACAACATGCCGGTTAGCACTAATTCTTGCACCGCATTAGCATTTGCACCAGGGGCATTAAAAACAGGGATACCTTTCGCGGTCATTTTTTCAACAGGAATATTGTTTACCCCCGCACCAGCACGACCAATGGCTTGCAAGGTGTCGGGCACAGCCCAATCATGCATTTTAAATGAGCGTAATAAAACCGCATCAGGGTGTTGAATTTCTGATGCAATTTCATAGTTTTCACGGGGAAAACGATCTAATCCTGTTACCGAAATATTATTAAGCGTTAGCACTTTAAACATGATGAGTTGCCTTATTTATTGTTAGCTGCAAAATCTTGCATGAAAGTGATAAGTGCATCAACGCCTTCTTCTGGCATTGCATTGTAGATACTTGCACGCATTCCACCTACGCTGCGGTGACCTTTAAGCGTCACTAAGCCCGCTTGTTTGGCACCGGTTAAAAAGTCAGCATCTAAATCAGCATTATTTAAAGTGAATGTAACATTCATCCATGAACGATATTGAGGATTAACAGGGTTGCTATAAAAGCCATTTGAATCATCAATCGCAGCATAAAGCTTTGTCGCTTTACGTTGATTAATGGCAGCCATGCCAGCTAAGCCACCTAAATCTTTAACCCACTGGAAAACTAAACCAGCTAAATATAAAGCATAGGTTGGCGGTGTGTTATACATAGAATCATTATCAGCCTGTACTTTGTAGTCAAACATAGTCGGCGTGCCGGCTAATGTTTCACCAATCAAGTCATCACGCACAATCACAATAGTTAAGCCAGCAGGGCCAATATTCTTTTGAGCGCCCGCATAAATGAGTGCAAATTTTGATACATCAATCGAGCGAGATAAAATAGTAGAAGATAAATCAACAACCAAAGGCACATCGCCTACATCAGGAATTTCATCAAACGCAACACCACCGATGGTTTCATTAGCGGTGTAATGTACATACGCGGCATCAGGGTTTAATTTCCATGTTGATTTATCAGGCACAGAGTTGAAACCGTCATCTTCCGAACTAGCCACAATATTGACATCACAATAACGCTTAGCTTCACTAATGGCTTTTTTAGACCATTGCCCGGTATTGAAATAATCAGCTGTCGTTTTACCACGCAGCAGATTCATCGGAATGCCTGCAAATTGCGATGACGCACCACCTTGTAAAAACAGCACTTTATAATTATCAGGAATAGCCATCACTTCACGAAGATCAGCTTCAGCTTTATTGGCGATAGATAAAAACTCTTTGCCACGATGACTCATTTCCATGGTGTTCATACCGGTGCCGTTCCAATCTAGGAATTCTTGTTGGGCGCGTTGTAAAACGGCTTCAGGAATCATGGCGGGACCAGCACTAAAATTGTAGAGGCGTGACATTGAAAAGAGTCCTTATAGAAAGTAGGTGAGTAAACAGTCAAGTATAACAAAAAGAAACTGAAGTTTTGTAAGAAATTTAGTAGTGGAATTGGGTCGATAATGAATTTCAGTTCGGTAAGAATAACTCAACTAAAGTGTTGAGGTAACGGTGTCCTTTTTCTGTTGGGCATATTTTGTGAATATCGTGCGTGATTAACCCTTGTTGTTCTGCTTGCTGTAGCGCTTTATTAATATGTGAGATTGGTAAGCCTGCATGTTGATAAAACAGTGAAGTAGGGAAGCCATCCGTTAGTCTTAATGCGTTCAGCATAAATTCAAAACCGAGATCAGTTTCGGCAATCATTTCTTGCGTTAAGATTATATCGGCTGTGCCAGCAGTATCAAGATAGCGTTGCGGTTGTTTTTGTTTTGAACGGCGGGTGATGCTTTGTTTGGCTGCATCGCTTATTTTGCCGTGCGCACCTGCACCAATACCAAGGTAATCACCAAAATGCCAATAGTTTAGATTGTGCCGGCAAGCATAAAAGGGGACGCTACCCTTTAATTCTTCTCTAGGAGTTGAGCCAATCGGCTGCTTACCAATTAAAGGGTAGCGTCCCCTTTTAGAGTAGGCTGATACTTCATATTGCTGATAACCCGCTTTGGCTAGACGTTGTTGATTGGCTATTTGCCAGTCGATAATGGGATCTTCATCGGGCAAGGTAGGTGGTTGTTGGTAAAATAAGGTATTGGGTTCAAGTGTTAGTTGATAATAAGATATATGGCTCGGCTCAAGTGCTATTGCGGTTGCTACATCATTACCAGCTGTTTTTTCTGTTTGATGAGGCAATCCAAACATGAGATCTAAATTAAAGTTTTCAAAGCCGACTTTGTGGGCTGTTTCTATCGCCTTTATCGCTTGTTTACTATCGTGAATTCGTCCTAATGCGGTGAGTGATTGATCATTAAAACTCTGTACACCAATCGATAAACGGTTAATGCCTAGATCTAAATAATCAGCAAAACGTTGTGCTTCAAAGGTTCCCGGATTGGCTTCCAATGTTATTTCCAGCTGCGAGCTTAATGGTAATAAAGCGCGTATTGAAGAAAACAGTCGCTCGTAAGCTTCAGCTGAAAGCAGGCTGGGTGTGCCGCCGCCAATAAAGATAGTTTGAACGGTACGCCCCCAAATGAAGGGTAATTCTTGCTCTAAATCTCGAATAAGCGCATCTATATAGGCTTGTTCAGGAATGTCTTTAGGTGAACGATGCGAGTTAAAATCACAGTAAGGACATTTTTTGACACACCAAGGTACATGAATATATAAGCTCAGCGGCGGCAGTGCTTTGAAGTCAAGCATTGCCATTGTCGCTTGGCAATAAAACAGATCTATCGATAAGCGTGTGCTCAGTTTGATGGGGTAAGAACTTGAGAATAAAGGGGCTAAGATTAATCATTTTCAGGCTTCCAGCCTTTTTTCCATATTTTTAATGGCACAATATGCGGCAGCTCGCCGTTAGCTTCAAACCATGAATCAACGGCATAGCGCTGCTGTGACTGTATGTCGATAATTGTTGCGGTATTGTGGGGAATAATAATACCACCACGTGAGGTACGTGATGATTGTTGGTGAAATTTTAATAGGCCAGCATTTGCTAGCATACGTAAATAAACAGTGGTATTAGTCGCCTCATCAATACAGTCTAACTGTCCTTTTCTGCCCAGAGTGAGTGAGTTTTCTGCTTGATCTTTATAGGTGCCTGATTGTTTGCCACTATAAATTTCTAATAGAGAAATAGCTAACTTTATTTGTTCACGTTCTTGAATAGCCCCATTAGCAATGGGTAGAAAAATAGATTCAATAGAAGTCCATTGCTGATCGTTTAGGCTGATAAAAGCAAATTCAGCACAACCATTATTGTGGCAAATTGAATAGTTGTCAGGAGTGGGTTCGCCAATGAAGGGGGTACTGACATAATCGGTTAGCCTGCTGAAAGTATCTATTTTTCTAATGGGATCGATGGGGCGTTGGACACTAGGTGTTACGCAAGCATTGAGTGATAAAACGCATAAAAAAATAATGAACTTTTGCAAAATAATTATTTTATTGGCCACGAAAAGCAGTCATAAACTGACGAATAGCTTTGCCTCGGTGACTAATGGCGTGTTTTTCTCCTGCCGTTAATTGTGCGGCGCTGCATTCCATATCGGGCACCCAAAAAATAGGATCATAGCCAAAGCCGCCATCACCAATCGGCGATTGTAAAATACGACCTTGCCAATCAGCTTGGCAAATGAGTGGTGTAGGATCTTTTGAATGGCGCATCATTACTAATAAACATTGATAGCGGGCATTACGTTCATTATCAGGCACATTTTCCAGTGCTGCCAATAGGGCGTTTAAATTATCTTGATCACTGGCATCATTGCCCGCGTAACGTGCAGAATAAATGCCTGGTGCGCCGTATAAATACTCTACCTCAATACCTGAATCATCAGCAATGGCGGGCAAGCCAGTATGTTGAGCCGCATTGCGTGCTTTGATAATGGCATTTTCAACAAACGTTAGTCCTGTTTCTTCAGCTGCAGGCACATCAAACTCAGATTGAGGTATGACCTCAATATCCATTGGTGAAAAAAGCTGGGCGAATTCACGCAGTTTGCCTTGATTACCGCTGGCGAGAACAATTTTATCCATTAGTCAGCAAGTGCTTGTTGTTGTTTAATGATTAAGTCAGCAATGCCTTCGCCGGCAATGGCTAACATCGCTTGTAATTCTTCGGGTCTAAAAGCATGACCTTCGGCGGTGCCTTGAATTTCAATATAAGCACCTGCTTCATTCATCACTACGTTCATATCGGTTTCAGCATTTGAATCTTCTGCATAATCTAAATCAAGCACGGCTTTGCCATTGTAGATCCCTACCGAGATGGCGGCGACTTGACCTAGTAATGGGCTTTTGTTGATTTTTTTGCTGGCAATCAAGCTATTAATAGCATCGGTTAAAGCAATAAAAGCACCGGTGATAGATGCGGTACGTGTGCCGCCATCAGCCTGAATAACATCACAATCAATAGTAATGCTACGCTCGCCCAATGCTTTTAAATCAATAGCCGCGCGTAATGAGCGACCGATTAAGCGCTGAATTTCCATAGTACGACCACTTTGTTTGCCGCGAGCGGCTTCACGACCCATGCGCGAACCCGTTGAGCGTGGCAACATGCCATATTCTGCTGTGACCCAACCTTCGCCTTTGCCGCGCAAAAACTGCGGAATGCGCTCTTCTACAGAGGCAGTACACAATACTTTGGTATCACCCATTTCGATTAAAACCGAACCTTCGGCGTGTTTAGTGTAGTTACGAGTGATAGTAACTTGGCGTAATTCATTGTTTTGACGACCGCTTGGACGCATAGGAAATTCCTTAAAAATCTAAAATAATGTGAACATTATACGTGGCTTGAATGCTATTACCGATGCTTTTAGTTAATATGTCTACTTTAGAGTTATTTTTAGGAATAATTGTGACACGAAGCATGACCGGATTTGCTCGCCAAGAGCGACAAACAGAGCAAGGTGATTTAACGTGGGAGCTCCGCAGTGTTAATCATCGCTACCTTGAAACATCGTTACGTTTAGAAGAACGATTCCGTCCTTTAGAGATGAAAATGAAGAAACTATTTTCAGCTAGATTAGGACGTGGAAAAATAGATGCAAGCTTGCGCTATAAATTGCCTGAACATCAGCAATCTTCATTGCATATTGATCAAACACTAGCTCAATCAGTGATTTCGCATTGTGATGAATTAGCCAAGCATACAGCACACCCTGCACCCATTGAAATGCTTAAAGTGATGCAATGGCCAGGCGTGTTGCAGGCTGAAAGTTTAGATCAAGATGCATTGAATAAATCAGTGATGACGGCATTAGAAAATGCCATTGATGCGTTGATTGTGACACGTGAGACCGAGGGCGCGGCATTGCAACAAATGATTGAACAACGCTGCACGGAGATTAATAATATCGCCATTGATGTGCGTGTACGTATGCCAGAAATTATGCAACAACAGCGTGAGCGATTGGCTGGGCGCGTGGCAGAGATGCAGGTTAATCTTGACCCAGAGCGACTAGAACAAGAAATGGTGATGTTGGCACAAAAAAGTGATGTAGCCGAAGAGTTAGATCGCTTGCAAAGTCATATTGTAGAAGTGCAAAATGTATTGCAACGTGATGAGCCGACAGGCCGCCGCTTAGACTTTTTAATGCAAGAACTTAATCGTGAAGCTAACACACTAGGTTCAAAATCAATTAATACTGAAACCACGCGTCATTCAGTTGATCTTAAAGTGTTGATTGAACAGATGCGTGAACAAATTCAAAATATTGAATAGTCAGGAAATAAAGCCTAATTAAAGAAAAAGCCCATGAAGGTACAATATCATAGGCTTTTTTATAAGGTGAATTTTATTTAAAGTTAAGCTTTATTATTACGTCTACGGAAGCCCATTAGACCTAATAATGCAGGAGCAAATAACCATAAGGTTGCCGGTATAGGTATTTGCGGAATAGTAGTGTTGAAAAAGGCTATGTGTGACATATCTTGAGCCACGCCATTCTTTGTTTGCCAAAGTGTATTCCAAAATATCGTTGAAATTGGAATATCAAATATACCTACAAGCGTGTTGGTAGAAGCCTTAACCATAAAGCCGTTAAATAAAAAACCCTGTGCAACGAAAGAAGTAGAATTTAAACCTGGATAGGTATTGCCACCTGAACTGGTGAAATCAGTCACGATAAAGGTAGAACCAATAGCAGCAAGTGCATCTTGTAGATGTTGGGCATTATTAACTGCATTGGGCGTAGGTTCTATGATTATGTATGTTTCATCCGGGCCAGTTCCACTAGTATATGAACTGGAGGTATTAAGATATTTATAACCATCCGCTTGTACATAAATATCACCACCATGACCGCCGCCCGTCCCGGTCGTATATGTAGCTGCTGAAGCATTAATTGCTGAAAATGCAACAGTCATAGCTAGCACTGCTGACGACAATATTTTTGTTAGATTGTTCATAACCATATCCTTAATATAAGTTTATGTTCAAAGCTCTAAGTAGCCATGATTATGAGTGTATAATGTTTTTTTAGCGTTTGTCTATTGTACTTTAGTACTAGGTGAATTCAGTGTCTCCTTAAATATCGATAGTTTCATGTAAATATTAAATATTTTTATGAGTAAAGTTAGGATCCGCAATGGCTGTTGCTGGTATCCTATGCTAAATATTTGAAACTAGGATACGGAAATAACAATGATTGGAAGTCTTTTTATTGTGGCGGCGCCATCAGGTGCGGGCAAAACCAGCTTAGTCAATGCCTTAGTGAAAACGGATCATGCGGTACGATTATCGGTGTCACATACTACGCGAGCCAAGCGTGAAGGCGAGGTTGAGGGGCAAGATTATTTTTTTGTAAGCCAAGATGAATTTGCGCAAATGCGCGATGCGGCTGCCTTTTTAGAATCAGCCACGGTATTTGATTATTACTATGGTACTTTGTCTGAGTCGGTAATGACTCAGTTAAAATTGGGCTTAGATGTGATATTGGAAATTGATTGGCAGGGTGCTCAGCAGATCCGCAATAATTATCCTGAATGTATTGGTATATTTGTATTGCCGCCATCTAGGAGCGCACTAGAACAACGTTTGCGTGGTCGGGGACAAGATGACGATGAGGTTATTGCGCGCAGAATGCGTGATGCAAAAAGTGAAATGTCGCATTATGTTGAGTTTGATTATCTCATTGTAAATGATGATTTTGATGATGCTTTGGCTGAGCTAGCGGCTATTATTTCGGCACAGCGCAATTCAATTGCAATTCAAAAACAAGTAGAACAACAATTGTTGATAGAACTGCTAGCCTAACTATAGAATATTTCGTACAATAGAAGGTTCCCATTTAGTATTTTTAAGGTAAAGTTATGGCTCGCACAACAGTAGAAGATTGTTTAGAAAATGTAGATAACCGTTTTCAACTTGTATTAATTGCATCTAAACGTGCACGTGAAATTTCAATGGGTGCGGATCCACTGGTTGATATTGATAATGATAAACCAACTGTTATCGCATTACGTGAGATTGCAGAGGGTTTAATTGATGCCAGTATTTTAGATCGTGCTAGCGCGCATGAACATGCGACAGCAAGTATTGTTAGCGAAACTGAATTACCTGCTACATAGTAATTTAATTATACCCGTGACCATTCAAAATGCGATTTTCTAGCACACATACTGAATGTGTTATCTGCGTTATAATAGTAAGCAATAAAACGACTATTCCATTACTATTATGCCTTGCTACCCCATTCATTATGGGCACTATAAAACAGCACTTTGAAAGGACGCGGGTATAGAATGTTAGTCATGATCGTAAATCTTAAATCAAGGCTAATTAAGCAGCAGGACGAATCCTGTGAGTGAGCAGTCAGTAGTTGCTGAAGAATTAGCGCTCATCCAAAACGCAGAGCCATTGCTTAAAATTGATGACTTATGCTTTGCCGTTTCAAATTATATAGAAAGTAAGCACGTTGATGATATTCGGCGTGCTTATTTTTTTGCTGAACAAGCACATGAAGGCCAATTCCGCCGTTCAGGCGACCCCTATATCACCCATCCATTAGCCGTGGCGCATGTGCTTGCTATGATGCACATGGATCACGAATGCATTATGGCGGGTTTATTACATGATGTAATCGAAGACACAGCGGTGAGTCGTGAGATTTTATCGTCAGAATTTAGCGAAGAGGTTGCCTTATTAGTTGATGGTGTCAGTAAATTAGAAAAAGCTACCTTTGAAACACGTCAACAAGCACAAGGTGAAAATTTACGAAAAATGATGTTGGCGATGTCAAATGATATCCGCGTTATTATCGTGAAATTAGCGGATAGACTACACAATATGCGGACTTTAGGGCATATGCCGGCAGATAAGCGCCGCAGAATTGCCAATGAAACCTTAGATATTTATGTGCCTATCGCCCAGCGTTTAGGGATGAATCTAATACGCTGTGAGCTTGAAGATTTAGGTTTCCATGTGCTACATCCGATCCGCTATCGTGTGCTGAGTGAGGCTGTAAAGAAAGCACGTGGTAATCGTAAAGAAATTGTTAGTCAAATCACTACTTCTATCATCAATCGGATGAAACAAGAATCGCTAACGGCCGAAATTCAAGGTCGTGAGAAAAATCTTTATAGCCTCTATCAGAAAATGGTCAGCAAACAGTTATCATTTTCAGAGGTAACAGATATGTATGCCTTTAGAATAGTGGTTGAGGATGTGGATGCGTGCTATCGGATGTTAGGCGTGGTTCACAACCTTTATAAACCCGTTCAGGGCAAGTTCAAAGATTATATTGCTATTCCTAAGATAAATGGCTACCAGTCGTTGCATACTATTTTATTTGGTCCCTTTGGTGTGCCGATTGAAGTGCAAATTCGTTCACGAGATATGGATCAGATGGCTGAAGCGGGCGTGGCGGCACATTGGTTATATAAAACAGGTGATAGTGAAGGTGGCAATCAATCTCATCGTCTGGCGAGGCAATGGTTGCAAGGTATTTTAGAAATGCAGAAGGGGTCGGGAGATTCTGTTGAGTTTTTAGAAAATCTTCGTATTGATTTATTCCCAGATGAAATTTATGTGTTCACGCCGCAAGGTCAAATTATGGTGCTGCCACGAGGGGCATCCGTAGTAGATTTTGCCTATGCCGTACATTCAGATGTAGGCAATAATTGTGTTGCCGCAAAAGTAGGGCGACATTTGGTACCATTGAGCACACAGCTAGAAACAGGGCAGTCTGTTGAAATTATTACATCACAAAGCTCACATCCTAATCCGGCATGGTTAAACTTTGTAAGCACGGCAAAAGCACGCACACATATACGACAGTATTTAAAGCAGCTACAAAGTGAAGATGCAATTTTATTAGGGAAACGATTATTGTCGAAACATCTCACCGCATATTCTACTAAACTAGAAGATATTGATGAACAACAAATTACTGCTGTAGTAACAGAGCTTGAACTTGATAATTTTGATCAGTTATTAGAAGAAGTTGGTTTAGGTTCGCGGCCGGTATTTGTGGTTGCTCAAAAATTAGTTCATGATGCAGAGGCTTTAGAAAACAGTGCGCAGCAACCATTAATTATCGCCGGAACAGAAGGCATGGTAGTGAGTTTTGGCCGTTGTTGCTGCCCGATACCGGACGATCCTATTCACGGTTTTATCAGTGCTGGACGTGGCATCGTTGTGCATAAAATGAATTGTAAAAACACGCTTAAATTGCGCAATAAAAATGAAAAATGGTTAGATGTAATGTGGGCTGATGATACCAACCGTGATTTTCCGGTTGAGATTATGGTGCATGTTAATAATCAACGGGGTGTTTTGGCTACTATTGCCGCTGCAGTATCAGCAAGTGATTCTAATATTGATAATATTGTGATCGATGAACGAGATGGTGGCTACTCTGATTTACGTTTGACTATTGAAGTCAACGACCGTCAACATTTAGCACGTGTTATTCGTCGGTTACGACGGATTGAACAGGTTGAGCGCATAGCGCGTCTTAACTAACTTAATTTAATATAATTTAATCCACTACAGGGTGGCAAAGGAAATAGCAATGGCTCGTGAAATCATTCATACAACAAGTGCACCGGAAGCAATCGGTACTTATTCGCAAGCAGTGAAAGTCGGCGATGTAGTGTATATGTCTGGTCAAATTCCACTAGTTCCAGAAACAATGACCGTGCTTGAAGGTGATTTTTCAGCACAAGTTCGCCAAGTGTTCGATAACTTAACGGCAGTAGCTGAAGCAGCAGGGGGCAGTTTGCAAGATATTGTTAAACTCAATATTTTCTTAACCGATTTAAGTTATTTTGGCGCAGTGAATGAAATTATGGCGGAGTATTTTGAGCAACCTTATCCTGCTCGTGCCGCCATTGGCGTAGCCTCATTACCTAAAGATGTGCCTGTTGAAATGGATGCCATTATGCATGTAGTTGCATAAAGAAACGTATTTTAATTAGGTGGCAGATAAAATCACACTCACTCAGTCTGTTACCGCATTAAAAGGCGTGGGCAGCAAAGTTGCTGAGCGCTTAGAAAAATTAGGCATCAATCAGATCCAAGATCTGCTGTTTCACCTGCCTTTACGATACCAAGATCGGACACGCTTGCAGCCAATGGGAACATTGCGCTTACATCAAGAAGTGTTAGTTGAAGGCACGGTTAAACTTTCACAAATCAAGTTTGGTCGCCGCCGCTCTTTGTTATGCCATATTGGAGATGGCACCGGCTCGCTGGTGTTGCGATTCTTTCATTTTTCTAATACGCAGTTACAGCAATTAGCCCAAGGCGTGCGAGTACGTTGTTTTGGAGAAGTGCGTAACGGGCCCTCATCACTTGAAATGGTGCATCCCGAATATCAAGTGATTGCTGATGATAAGGTGGTGCCGGTTGATGCTGAATTAACCCCTATTTATCCGACAACAGAAGGTTTACATCAACTTAGTTTTCGTAAATTAATCAAACAAGCGCTGGCTTTATTGAATGATGAATCACTGCCAGAATTAGTGATAGAACAAGCAAAGCTGAATGCCGTTGCTCATTATTCTTTAGTTGAAGCATTGCATTTTGTCCATCAACCACCGCCCGATGTGGATGTGCAATTATTATTGGATAAGCGCCATCCCACCCAGCGCCGTTTAGCGTATGAAGAATTACTGGCCCATCATTTGAGCATGCGAAAAGTGAAAGCGCAGGCGCAACAGCACGCCGCACCTGTTTTAAAGGGTGATGGCGATTATCGGCAACAATTATTACAGCAATTACCTTTTCCGTTAACAAATGCACAACAGCGTGTAGTAGCAGAGATTTTAACAGATATTGCACAAGCTATCCCAATGCAGCGCCTTGTACAAGGTGATGTAGGTTCAGGGAAAACGGTAGTCGCCGCAATGGCAGTGTTAGAGGCCGTATCGGCAGGCTATCAAGCAGTAATGATGGCACCCACAGAATTATTAGCAGACCAACATTTGCAGACGTTCAAAACGTGGCTTGAGCCTTTAGGTTTGCAAGTAGGGTGGTGTGTAGGTAAACAAACTGCAAGTGAGCGCAGACAAGTATTAACGGACTTGAGTGACGGAAAAATACAGGTTGCTGTGGGTACACATGCCTTATTTCAAGATGAAGTAACATTTAATAAGCTTGGTTTAGTGGTTATTGATGAACAACATCGTTTTGGTGTGCATCAGCGCTTAGCACTACGTGATAAAGGCAAGGGGGCAGATAGCTTTCCGCATCAGTTGGTGATGACTGCCACGCCGATCCCACGGACATTAGCAATGACGGCTTATGCGGATCTCAATGTGTCCGTTATTGACGAATTGCCACCAGGGCGCATCCCAGTAACAACGGTCGTGTTACCCGATACGCGCCGAGCAGAAATTGTGCAGCGTGTTGATGTGGCTTGCCAACAAAATCGTCAGGTGTATTGGGTATGTACGTTGATTGAAGAATCAGAACATTTGCAATGCCAGGCAGCTGAAGATGCAGCAATAGAATTGCAAGAGGCATTGCCAGATTTACGCATCGCACTAGTGCATGGCCGAATGAAATCAGCAGAAAAAGAGCAAGTGATGCAACAATTTAAAGCAGGTAATATTGATTTATTGGTGGCAACAACAGTGATTGAAGTGGGCGTAGATGTGCCTAATGCTAGTTTAATGATTATTGAAAATGCGGAACGTCTGGGCTTGGCGCAACTTCATCAGTTACGGGGGCGAGTGGGGCGAGGTAGCGTGCAAAGTCACTGCGTATTGATGTATAAATCGCCGCTATCTGAAAATGGCCAAGCACGATTACGTTGTTTACGCGATACTAATGATGGTTTTGCCATTGCACAGCGGGATTTAGAATTACGAGGGCCAGGTGAAGTGTTGGGCACAAGACAAACCGGCTTGCCACAATTTCGAGTGGCAGATGTAATGCAAGATCAAGATTTGATTAATGTCATGCCACCAGCGGCAGATCACTTGTTAGCGAGTTCCCCAGATTTAAGTGAACAATTGATTGCACGTTGGTTTGGGCATAAAATTGATTTTGGACAAGTATAGAATGAGACATTTACATGCATAACTGGACACGATGGCATCAGCCACAACGACGCTTAATGCCTGCCATGATGGCGTCATGGTTGACTGATACCAATTCGTTAACAAGACGTTTACAAGCTCACGATCAGAATGGTTTTTCAGTAGAATTATTAGGCAATTGTTGGATGAAACCACTAATAGATGAAGCTATATCACTAGATTTACCAGTGGCAGAACATGTATACCAGCGTGAGGTGCGATTGATGGACGGTGATACTGCAAATGTATATGCACGCACTATTATTCCGCGTGCTACTTATATGGCGATGCCGCATCGCTTTAATAACTTAGGCAATAAACCGTTGGGTGAATTATTATTTACTGATCCGCAGGTCAAACGAGGCCCAATTGAAATTGCGTGTTTGAAACCAGGGCAATGGTTATATGAAATGGCGGTATTGGATGAAAATTATCGACCTAAAATGTTATGGGGAAGACGTTCATCTTTTTATATAAGCGGCAAAAGCTTACTTGTTAATGAGATATTTTTGCCGACTTTGTGGAATTCATAATGGAAAAGTTAACACTATATATAAGATTAATACGCTTAGATAAACCGATTGGCATTTTATTATTGCTATGGCCAACGCTGATAGCACTATGGATTGCCGCAGAAGGTCTGCCTGATTACACCGTGTTAACCGTATTTGTATTAGGTGTGATTCTGATGCGTAGCGCCGGTTGTGCTATTAATGATTATGCAGATAGGGAGATTGATGCACTTGTAGTTAGAACGATGAATAGGCCGTTAGCAACCGGCGAGTTAGCACCAAAGAATGCATTAATAGTAGCTGGTTTACTAAGCTTAATGGCATTTTTATTGGCTGTATTTAACCTTAATAAATTAACAATTTATATGTCAGTAGTAGCCGTATTATTGGCCGCTATTTACCCCTTTATGAAACGCTATACCTACCTACCACAGATTTTTCTGGGGGCGGCTTTTGCGTGGGCGATCCCCATGGCTTTTGCTGCCCAAACCAATGCTGTGCCCACTGTTGCATGGCTATTGTTCTTAGCGAATATACTCTGGACAACGGCTTATGACACCCTTTATGCCATGGCTGATCGAGAAGAGGATATGTTAGCTGATATTAAATCGACCGCAATTTTATTTGGCGATGATGACAAGGTAATAGTGGGTATTATTCAGTTTAGTTTCTTACTGGTAATGGCGTTAGTCGGCAGCAAGTTAGAAATGAGCTATGTATTTTATATTGGCATTGTGGTGGCTGCATTGTTTTCAATTTATCAGCAAATATTAGTAAAAAATAGAGAACCGGCACGCTGTTTGCATGCATTCCTAAATAATAACTGGGTAGGTGCTGCATTGTTTCTCGGAGTAGTTGCCCATTATTCATTAAATTTATCAGTTTAATGCGGCGAAATTAGTTTCAGCGCCCATTAAATAATAATGGGGTTGCCAATGTGAGCGGAAATTTATATACACGCAGGATGGGCGAAGAATATGACACTATCTTTCGACAATGTGTCAGTCTGAATACAGAGCTACATAAACTAGTACCCTTGGCGAAACAGATGCATTTGTTGTCCTCTAATGCAGTGAGTAGCGCAGCTAGAGCAGGCAGTGAAGGTGATGCCTTTAGAGTGCTAACACAAGATATACAGTTGTTAGGTGATGAAGTCTCAGATTGTATCAATGACACGCACAAAATCACTACAGATATTGTTAATTTGGCATCAACTTTAGCACGCTATTTTGCCAACTATTTAATCTATCTTGATCTACAAGATCGCCTTGAAAATGTTGATACAGTCACTAAAATTACATATTTTGACAGTGGTAGAAAACAAGTCATAGACGCTATTCGAGAATACAATCACAAATTAAGTCGCTGTTTAGGGGAGTTAACAAATTTATTATCTCCTATCTCAACACTGGTTAAAAAGGGTGAATATCTTGCCGTTTGTTCATCAGTAGAAGCAGCTAGTGCTGGTGAGCACGGTGTCAGCTTTGAAGCGGTATCATCAATGTTACGTCAATTAGTGAGCCAACTAGGTGAACAATCAGTTTGCCAACGTACTTTATTACGTGATTTGTCGGACTCCATGGAAAACCAACAAACTAATCAGAGGAATTTGCTTTATGCTCGTTGAACATCTCTATAAGAAAAATACCCATAGTTGGATGGTAATGGGGCGAGACCCTGACAAACGTCAAGAAGTAATTGATACCAATCAATATTTAATACAGAACAATGGACGTGGCTTATTGCTTGATCCCGGCGGCATAGAGAACTTTGCAGTTGTGGCAGCTGAATTTTCTAAGCACTTTGAATTAGCTAATGTTGAAGCTATTTTTGCCTCGCACCAAGATCCTGATGTTATTTCTTCGTTGGCATTATGGATTCAGACAAATCCAAAGCTGGTAGTGTATGTACCTCAAATTTGGGTGAGTTTTATTTCACACTTTGGTGTAAAAGAAGAAAATATGCGCCCAATTCCGGATGAAGGTGGTGTGATTACATTAGGTGGCCATGATTTAGAAGTTATTCCGCAACATTACCTACATTCATCTGGCTGTTTATCGCTTTATGATCCTGATGCGAAGATTTTATTTTCAGGAGATATTGGTGCTGCTTTATTGCCAGACGATAACACGGATATGTTTGTAACAGACTTTGATGAACATACAAAAATGATGGAATATTTTCACCGCCGTTGGATGCCTTCAAATTCAGCAAAATTACGCTGGATAGCAGAGGTACGAAAACGTGATATTGAAATGCTTTGTCCTCAACATGGCTCTATATTTAAAGGCGATGATGTGGCGAAATTCTTATCATGGTTTGAAAACCTAGATGTCGGCACGGGTTGGAGTGGCGTACGATAAAAGCCGACAAAGAATTAATTTATACCCGTGACCATTTAATTTTCAGTTTCAATGATCATAGGTATGCAGGTAAAATAAGCCTATGAAATCAATAATCAATGGAATGATCTTAATTGGCCTGCTTGTGCAGGTGAATTTTTTGCTGGCAGATATATATCGTAGCCAAGATGCAGATGGTAATATTAGTTATTCTGACAAGCCAACAGAAAATGCAATACTGCAAGCCCTAAACATAATACCGCAGCGTTATAAGAATAAAGTAGCGTATGTTTATGATGGCGATACCATTAAACTAGAAAATGGTAAAAAAATACGCTTATTAGGGATCGATACGCCTGAAGTAGCGAGCCATTATCAGAAAGCAACGCCGGGTGGCAACGCCGCAAAAAAATGGTTAAAAAAGCAATTAGACGGATCTGATGTTTATTTAGAATATGATCAGCAACAACGTGATAAATATAAGCGATTATTAGCACATGTTTTTCTCGAAAATGGTGAGCATATCAATACTGCTTTAGTGAAAAATGGCTTGGCCATTGTCAACTTATTCCCACCTAATTTTCGCTATAAAGATGAATTGTTAGCAGCTCAAAAAGTTGCCCAGCAGCAACAGCTTGGTATGTGGGCGATGAAACGCTATCAACTCACATCAGCAGATAAAGTAAGAAAGGTATCGGGCTGGAAACGCTATCAAGGCACAGTGCAATCAATCAAAAATAATCGCAAAACTGTACGACTTATCTTGAACAAAAAGCTAAGTGTTAAAATCGCTAAAGAACATCTATATTTATTTCCAGATCTTGAAAGCTATGTTGGTCAATCGGTCGAAGTTAGAGGCTGGTTATCTGGCAAAAAAGCACCCTTTTCGATATTAGTACGCCATCCAAGTGCATTAATATTAGCTTCTCCATACGGAGATAGACAACACTAACCAAGCCAATATAAATAGTAGACCCCCTATTGGGGTTATCATGCCGATGCCCCTAACATTAAAGACACTCATCGCATACAGGCTGCCACAAAATAGCAGGATCCCGAGAAACATTAATATAGCTGAAGGTTTTAGCCAGAGATTATTGGGCAAATGAAAGGCCACTAGCCCGATAATGAGTAAACCTAGTGCATGATAAAAATGATATTGCACAGCGGTTTGATATACCACTAACATATCTGTAGTAAGTTTTGCTTTTAAAGTATGTGCGCCAAAAGCACCTAGTGCTACTGCGAACAAGGCATTTAGGCTTCCAAGAAAAATACATATTTTTGCTAATGTCATGGTGATCCCTTAACGAATATTCAATACTTGTCTGCTTTTATGAAAGATTTCAGTGGGCATTCAAGTGCATTGATAAAAAACTGACCTCTGGCAACGAGTGGTGTTGGCAGTGGTCAACTGCAACTTTGGGTTATGTTTTTATTCTCTATTTGACCAATAGTTTGGTATTCGATGCAAATGATAAATAGCCACAATTGCACGCTCTGTTGGGCTTAGCTCAAGAGCTTGGTCTAAAATCATATTTGCTGAATTTGCCATAATATTACCCCTGCCAAGATTTTAGCATATTTCAAATTTTGCCATATTTACGGACAAGGTTTTTTGAATATATACCCGTGATCTTTCAAAATAGTAAAAAACCTCGTCATCCCGAGGAGCAAAAATGCACAGTTTGAATGATTACGGGCATATACCTTATTTACTTACCCATGAAAAATACCCTCAACATGCCATTCCAAACACAACAAATGCACTTGATGGAGGTATATTTTCACCCTTAAAAACATTGCTCCGTGTTCACCTTGGGATCAGCAGAGAATTAAAAGAAAAGTTGATCGTATACTTGGAAAACCATTGAATACTAGACTAAAAAAGACCCCGTTTTCACCATTAACTCTTTTTTTTCATAGTAATTTCTTGCCCTTAATAGGGTAATTGAAATTCTACTTTTAAGTGTTGTTATTTTTAGGGGAGATTACAGTCTTTAATCTTGGTAGTGACGATAAAGTGTTAGTTTTTTCGGTATTGCCAAGTAGGTTGCTGCTGGATATTAATAATATTGTGGTTAATTAGCCACTGTTTAGCATCAGCGGCATCGTTTTTAAACCACGCTTTGGCACTGCCTAATCGAAAGGTATAACCCCAGCTATCCATATCGGTCATCATTCTTTCTTTTCCTATGTTTGGCAAGTGATCTGCCAATAAGATTTGTAAATAACAGACGCCATTCTCTTCATCATAATCGCCTTCGGCATCAGTATCCAATTTAATGCGTCTAGCTGGATCCATACAGATATAGTGACCTGATTCATGTAGGGCAGAGTGAACGGGTGTATCGTTGCGTAAATAGAGTGTGTTGCCAACTAAACCTGCCTCACGTTCACCAAAAAAACTTCCGGGTATGGATTCATTATCAGCCACGGGTTTAATTTTAATTCCGTAAGGGTTAAGTAGCGTGCTAAGTTGTTGTTGGCGTAGCGAGGTACAATTTAAAACATTAGTGGGATCGTCAGACACGGCGGGCATTGCCAATAATATAATTGGTCACCATGCCTGCGAGGGTTAGGCCGAAAATAGAGGGCATATAACTCATGGTGCCATTGACGGCACGGGGACGACCTCGACTTACTTGTTCTGGTGGTAAGGCGGGAAGGGGAACTTCAATTGAATAAACGGTTTGAATGCCTTTGCCGACACCACGTTTACGTAAATGTTGGCGTAGTTGCTTGGCTAGTTTGCACATTGATGTATCCATAATATCGCCAGTGCGGATCAATGACGGATCGAGCTTGCCACCTGCACCCATGCTAGCAAAAATAGGCATTTTATTGCGCCAGGCTGTTTCTATTAAGATGACTTTACTGCTCATGCTATCAATGGCATCGACGACCACATCAAATTCTTGGGATAACACGTCAGGGATAGAGGTGGGCGTTAGAAATTCCGTATCAATGGTGACAATGCAGTCTGGATTAATATCTTTAATACGCTGCATCATCACTTCAACTTTGAGTTGACCAATGGTTGAGTTTAGCGCGATCAGTTGTCGGTTTATATTTGATGCTGAAACGACATCATGATCGATCAAGGTAAGCCGACCTACGCCCATTCTAGCCAGTGCTTCAGCGGTGAAAGAGCCAACGCCGCCCATGCCGGCAATAAGTACGTGGCTGGCTTGTAGGCGCTCGATGCCTTGATCGCCAATTAATATATGGGTACGTTCGAAGAGTGGATTAGCATTTGTCATAAGGTATTTTAACGTATGGTTAAATTACTTGGAAACTTATTTTTATTACCCTTCGATAGGCTCAGCGCGAACGGTGAGTACAATCTTAGTTAGGCTCTAAATTAAGGGTAGTCATCCCGGTGGGCTTTTTATCCGGGATCTATTGTCTTTACCTAGATTCTGACTAAGCTTGTGCTCAGCTTGACTGGGTAAACATGCCGAAACGAAGTAACCGTTAGGTTCAATGACAATTTATTTAGTATGGGCGTGTCAGCACCTTTCCAAGTAGTTTGGGCAAACTAGCTTACTTATTTTTTATAATACTCTTGCCCTGCTAGATTCCAGCTAAAAAGCCTACTGGAATGACGGGGAGATTTTAACCCCCCCTCATTTTTGTGGCTTAAATCTATTAACATATTGTTTTAATTGCTCTATTGACGCAGATTGATTGCCGTAATGCAAGTTAATATAGAGCTGTGTTATGTGATCTATTTCAATAGCATTATCGGGATAATATTGTTTTAGTCTATTAGCAAAATCGAGCGGGCCTTCGCTTATGCCGCGTTCAAGCGCTACTCTATTACAGAATGTTTGATAAAGCCGCGCAATGGGATCGTGATGTTTGCGACGGTAAAAAATAAATAGACTGATAATCAGCAACACGATACTAATAGAAGCCACTAGCCAAGCCACCATTTTCTGCCAATCAGGGCTGGACATACCTAATTTGGCTAAAAATTCTTTTTGCAGTTTAGGGCCATAAGCTAAGATCCACTGGTTCCATTTATTATCGAGTGCATCTAAATTATTGCGTAGTGCTTGCCATAATTCAGCTAGCTTTTGGCTTTGAGCTATAAGCAAAGGCGAACGCATTGTTAGTGGCATCACCATGCTCATGCCTTGTTCAATGCGTTCTTTTGATACCGCCGCTGTCGGATCGATGCGGATCCAACCTTTGCCTTGTATCCATACCTCAGTCCAGGCATGGGCATCACGTTGGCGGATAACTAAGACGTTATTAATAGGGTTTATTTCGCCGCCTTGATAACCCGTAACAACACGGGTGGGCACACCCGCAGCGCGCATTAATACGGTGAAACTGGCGGCATAGTGTTCACAAAACCCTCGGCGAGTTTCAAATAAAAACTGGTCAATAGTGTCGCCACTTAATGGCGTTGGGCTAAGCGTATAATAGAAATCTTGTTGATTAAAATGATTGAGTGCAAGTTCAATTATTTCATGGGGATGGGTTGTTTGTTGCCGCCATTGCTGTGCCAGTTGTTGTGTTCGAGGGTGCTGATTTTCAGGTAGCTGCAGTGCTAGCTGAAGAAATTCATCATGGCCAGCATTTAGTGTGTATTGGGTTTGTGAGCTGAGTTGATATTGTATGCGTTGTTTGATGTTGTCATCACTACGCAACTGGCCATCTTGAGTAAAATGCGTTTTTTCATCAGTAGGTAGCTGAGTGGGAAAATCAAGAGCAAATAACCATTTATTATTGTGTGCTTCTAGGGTTGTACTATAGCGATATATTTCACCTGAACTTACAATTTCTGGCGGGTTTGCGGTGTATTGTTTTTCATCAAGCGCTGTCCATGTTGTGCCATCGGTGTGCCACAGCACGGGACCGCGCCAATATAAGCTAGATTGCGTAGGTATTTTGTCTGCAAACTCGACTCTAAAAGCGATTTCATCAGATTGGATAAGCTGGCTTATTTTGCCAAGGGTCATACTATCATCAATGCCTGTTTTGGCATTATAGGCATCATCCGGCAAGCCCCATAATGGCCCTGCGATCCGTGGAAACAAGACAAACAGTAATATCATCAATGGCACCGCTTGCAATAACATTTTGCCCGCTAATTTAAGCTTGAACTTAGTGTGTATCGATTGAGTAAGATCGTTAAGGCTAATGAGGCTGGCGGTCATAATAATGACCACGACAAACATCAATGCGGCCGTGCCGATGCTTTGTGAATAGAAAAAGTTAGTTACGACAAGGAAATAACCTAAAAAACTACTAAGATAAAAATCACGGCTGGAGCGTATTTCAGTGACTTTAATGCCCAACATAACGGTGAGTAAGGCCACCCCCGCATCACGACCAATCAAATTTCCGTAGTGTAATAACAGTAAGGTAACGGCAAATGCCGCAATGCTCAGTTGCAGCCAGCGTTGCTTTTTATACCGTTTAGAGGGCAACGGCCATGCGCGCCAGATATTCATACAGCGCCAGCCAATCATCGCCAGAAAAATAATCGCTACCCAGATGGGCTGATAATAAAAATGGGGTAGGGCGCCCAATGTTAGCCCCAGCATTAGCCACAGCAAAGACCTATTGGATGGTGCGTTATTCATACAATGCTAATGCGGTTAAGCAGCGATGGCGATGCGTCTCACCATGACCAAAAGGAATGCTGTTATTTGGCAAGCTGAGACTATAAGACATGCCGGATGATTCAGCTTGTAATACCCATTTACATAGCTGTGATAAGCGCGCTTCAACATTGTTAATTTGTGACACATCTTGCCAGTTAATCGCTAGCTGCCCGCCTTGTAATGTGCTAAATTGTTTGGTGCGTAATACGTCATCACGCGCCATTGCTTTCCATGCAATAGCATGAATAGGATCGCCCGTTCTATATCGATTAAACCCTGCAAAATCATCGGTACCTTGCTGCTGTTGGCTGTTTAGTTTTTGCCCTTGTGCTGTCGCGTCAGGTAATGGCAATGTACCTTCGGGCTTGGGGTAAACCAGCGCAGCGTAGTTATTGGGGAAATAACCCCATGTCGAATACAAGCCCAGTGGAAATTGGCTAGCAATGCGAATTTTACCTAGTGTGTATTTGCCGCGCTGTTGACTAGGGAGGGAATATGAAAATCGCGTAGTATGCTGCGCTGTTAATGGTGATAATTGTTGTGGGTGAAGATAACCGGATAAGCTGCGAAAAGGGTTCCATGATTTCGATGTTTCTTGCTTGCTACTGATTTCAATATGATAACTATCGAAGTGTGATTGATTATCAAACACTAAACTGAAAATAATAGCTTGGCCACAAAAAACAGGTTTTGTAGTCGCCTGTGTCAGTTCAATTTTGGCTAGGTTACGGTAGGTATGTAACATCGCAACCAGCCCTAAACTACCCAGTAAAAAAGCTAAAACATGTCCTAAACTATTACTGTAATTAATTGCGCCGAGCAATATTAAAATTAAAAATGCAGCATAGAGCAAACCAAAGCGGGTGGGGATGATAAATATTCGTCGCCCACGCAGTTGCTTAAAGCGTTGATACAGTTGACTTAGTGGCTGAGCCATAATTTAGCTAAAAATTAAGGAATGGCAACGTGAGAAATTAATTCTGCAACCACATCGCGATCTAAATAGGCATCACGTGTTTGCAGACGATGATTCACAATACTGGCAATAACGGCTTGCACATCCTCAGGTAATACTTGTTGCCGCCCTGCGATTAATGCCCATGCTTGAGCAGCGCGCAACATGCCTAAGCCTGCACGGGGTGACAAGCCAAAGTGGAATAGATCTGAATTGCGGGTATGTTCAAGTAATTGCTGGATATAATCAATAATTGCAGCAGAAGTATGAATGTTTTCAACTTCAGTTTGAATAGTGAGTAATTGTTCCGGTGAAATAACGGCCTGTAGTTGCTTTAATTTATCTCGACTATTCTGACCTAGTAATAATTGCCGTTCAGCGTGTGCATCGGGATAGCCTATTTTAATACGCATCAAAAATCGGTCGAGTTGGGATTCTGGCAACGGGAAAGTGCCAATTTGGTTGGATGGATTTTGAGTGGCGATCACAAAAAAAGGTTCAACTAAATCGTAGGTTTCACCTTCAATACTTATTTGACGTTCTTCCATTGCTTCAAGCAAGGCGCTTTGAGTGCGCGGTGTAGTACGATTAATTTCATCAGTCAATAATAGTTGGCAGAAAATAGGGCCTTTATGAAAAGTAAATTGCTGGGTTTTTCGGTCAAAAACAGATACACCTAAAATATCAGCCGGTAACATATCACTGGTAAATTGAACCCGCTGAAATGACAAGCCTAAAGTGCTGGCAAGGCTATGAGCCAAAGTGGTTTTGCCCACACCAGGCACATCTTCTATTAATAAATGTCCTTTAGCTAATAAACACGCTAAGGCAAGTTTTGTTATCTGTTCTTTGCCAAGAATAATGTCATTAAGGGTGTCAAGTATAGCTTTTATCGCGTTTGCAGTTGATGCCATTAAGTTGTCCTTACAGAATAAGCGTAACTAATACAAAAGATCTCACGGAATTGTCTCATATTTTATACCCGTTATCATTCAAAATGCAGATTTTTAGCACGCATACTGGATGTGCTAGCTGCGTTATAATAGTGAGCAATAGAATAACTATTACATCACTATTATGCCTTGCTATCTCATCCATTATACGCACCAAAAAACCGCATTTTGAATGATAACGGGTATATTGCACTAGAAATACCAATAAATAACGGTTTTATTGCTTTGTTTGAAGAGGTATTATTCAGGCTGCATTTTAGATTAGTAGTTGTCACTAAAGATAATAATTTCTTGGTCGATATGCTTGAGTAATTATTAAGGTGTGGTTTCACAATTAGTTAACAAAATACCCCACCAAAAAATGGTTAAATTGATTTAGATTAACTTTTCCGCTAATATTTTTAATATCTACTGTAAACAGGAGCAGACAATTAAAGCCGTTGACATTTTTCCATGGCATAACAATTTCGAGACCGGGGTTGCTGAAATAGATGAACAGCATCAAATGTTGGCTAAATTAATAAATCAATTTGCTAACCACCTTGATAATAATTCAAATCTTAAATCGTTAAATAAGACTTTTGCCAAGCTAACCGATTATGCCTTGTATCACTTTCAATTTAAAGAGAGTATGTGGGAAGAGTGCTTTGTTGCTGAATTTGACTTAAAGAACCATAAAAATGCGCACGCAGACTTTATTTCAAACATAACTGTATTAAGAGAACAAGCAGAATTTAAGCCTATTCAAGAAACTGTTGAGAACACCTTATCTTTTCTAACACACTGGTTAGTCGATCATATACTAGACAGCGGCGATATGATGAGTAAAGTTATTTTAGCTAAGCAGGCGGGGCTGCCCTTAGAGCCAGTGCAGAAAGACACAAGGAGTGCAGTGAAGGCAGTGAAGGAGCTTGCAGTTGCTATGCAGGGATATTTTTGCGACCGCACGATTGCATTAAAGCGAGAAATAAACAGTCATAAAAAAACAGCAAAAAAACTTCGAATTACCTCCCAAATATTTAATAATAGCAATGACGGTATTGTAATAACGAGTGCTAATAAAGTAATTATCGATGTAAACCCTGCCTTTTGTAATATCACCGGTTACAGTCGCGAACAAGTTATTGGGAAAAATCCTCGAATACTTAGTTCAGGCAAGCAGGGACGGGACTTCTATATCAATATGTGGCAACAACTTGATAAAAAAGGATATTGGCAAGGCGAAATCTGGAACCGAAAAAAGGGGGGTGAGCTTTATGCCGAAATACTGTCCATAACGGCACTAAAAGATGACCAAGCTAATGTAATTAATTATGTAGGTTTGTTTACAGATATTACACAACTCAAAGATCAGCAACAACAACTTGACCTAATGGCACACTATGATCTACTCACTGGTTTGCCCAACCGTATTTTATTTGCTGATCGGTTTCATCAAGCGGTTCACCACAGTAAACGCACTAATACGCAGCTGGCGATTTGTTTGTTTGATTTAGATAACTTCAAACCGGTGAATGATAATTTTGGTCATGAAGTGGGCGAGCAGATCCTTGTTGAAGTAGCCAGTCGAATTACCGCTTGTATCAGAGAAGAGGACACCGTCTCTCGCCGAGGAGGGGATGAATTTACCCTGTTGCTGGCTGATGTTGAATCCTTTAATCAATGTGAGAAAGTGATACAACGAATTCATTATTCTGTTGCCCAGCCTTATAAGATTGATGGTGTTTTACACAAAATAACGGCTTCCAGTGGTGTAACCCTATATCCAGATGATGATGGTGATATTGATATATTACTTCGCCATGCTGACCAAGCAATGTATCAAGCTAAAATTGAGGGTAAACATTCTTACCAATTATTTAATTCTAAACAAAATAAACAGGTTGTAGAAAAGAGGCATCAATTAGATAATATTAAACAGGCCTTAATAAATGAGGAATTTAGTTTATATTATCAACCTAAAGTGAATATGAGAACCGGTAATGTATATGGTGCTGAAGCATTAATCCGTTGGCAACACCCAGAAAAAGGGCTTATTCCCCCCTTAGATTTCCTGCCATTAATTGATGGCACTGACTTAGAACTTGAACTAGGTGACTGGGTTATAAGAGAAGCTATTGAGCAAGTTAACACTTGGAACAAGCAAGGTATTAAGCTTGAAATTAGTATCAACATTGCACCCCATCATTTGCAGTCAAATACATTCATTGCCCAGCTTGGTGAAATATTAAACAAATACCCGGCTATAGATAGTCAATCAATACAACTGGAAATTTTAGAAAGTAGTGCCTTAGGCGATCTAAAGATGATTAGTAATATTATCAAAGAGTGCCAAAATAACTTAGGCATTAATATTGCTCTAGATGACTTTGGCACGGGTTACTCTTCACTCACTCACTTAAGACGACTACCAGTAAATATCATTAAAATAGATCAAAGCTTTGTTAGAGATCTGTTAGATGATCCCGATGACTATGCCATTATTGACGGCATAATAGGTCTTGCTGATTCGTTTAATCGAGACATCATAGCAGAAGGCGTTGAAACGACTACCCATGGTTCGATGTTGCAAGCCATGGGTTGTGAAAAGGCGCAGGGATATGGCATCGCCAGACCTATGCCTGCTATCAATATCCCTAAATGGCTGGCTAATTACGTGCCTAACCAACAGTGGTTGGCTTACGGAAATAAATACCGCTCAATGAAAGAAAACAAATTGGAGTTATTTCGATTAACTGCTGAATGGTGGAAAAACAGCTTTATTCAAGGTATCCAGCAGGCGCCACAGCAAGGTGATGAACATTGGCCAGTAATGAATAGTACACAGTGTCATTGTGGTATGTGGATCAAGCGCGCAATCAAGGAGCAATTATTTGACAAAGAAAGTTTAGTGCGCTTGGAGCTGATCCATGAAGAATTATATATGATAGCGCGTACTTTATTGCTCGAATATCAAAGTGGTAATGTTGAAGCTGCGAGAGCAGGGCTTAATGGCTTTCAATCCACCTTTAATAAAATGAGTTCTATATTTGATAATGTTCATTAGATTGACAAGTATTATGGGTATATACCGGTAATCATTCAAGTTGCAAAAAAAACTCGTCATTCTATGCTTACTCAGTCAAGCTGAGCATAAGCTTAGCCGGGATCTCCGCACCAACAAGACTCCGGCTAAAAGCATACCGGAGTGACGGAGGAGCGAAAACTCACAGATTGAATGGTCACGATTATAGAGCTTTAACTAATAAATAACCGGTTAATGTGGTATTGTCAATTTCACCCTTGTTACGCCATATTTGTAAGTCATCAACATATAATGTCGCTTTGATGCCATTCACTGTTTGTGTTAAGCGTAGTTTATCTGCTTGAGCAGCATCAACACTGATCCTACCTATCTGTTTGCTGAATTGTTTTGTTATATCAAGCAAGTTAAAAATGATAGTCAGATCGTCATCAATGGCGATCAGTAATTGACTATTTTCATTGATGGATAATGCATATTCGCTTTTCCCCCATTGGGGAGGATTTGCCTGTTGTTGCGATGATAGCCAAGAGATTTTAGTCAAGGTGTCGTAGCCAGTAACAGCAAGTGTTCTGTTATGTTGAAATTGACCGCCAAGTTGTATGCTAATATTATCGCGTTTTATATCTTCCCAATAATGAATATAGTTAAGCCCCATCAGTTCGACAATCTTTTGTTCAGCGCTGGGACATCCTCCGTCTACTGGGTTACATTCTCTGGCTTGATCAAATGCCTCTTTATCTGCAACCCACGGGCGAATTCTATTTTCAGCATGGTGCTCAACTAGAAAGTTGACTATGGAGCTGATTGATTTTTGTACTTCGGCACTAGGCTGTTCAATAATATTAAGCTTGCCATTAGTTAATAAATTTTCTTCTATAAGCGTAGCTTCAAGCCGTGAAAACTGACTATTAATAGGCAGCTGGTGAATTCCCCATGGACCAAACGTGATTAACACACTGAGTATGGCAAGGCTTATGGTGACAAATTTTAATTGAAATTGCTCGCGTTTGAGTAAGTTTAGAATAATTAATATTGCAAACCAAACGGCACACAATGCAACTAGATAGCGTTGTTCAGTAAAACCATATTGTGCGATCCGCACGCCAATAGCTACAGCCAACAAACCTAAAGGTACGATGAGCATGATATAAAAATATTGATAAAACCAGCTTAATAATGAGCTGCCACGATCGTGAAGTGGATAAATAGCAAGATGCGTGATAATGCCAATTATGCCAAACCATGAAATCATGATACCAAGATGACCGTGGGGTAGGGCACCTTGTAGTAATATTTTAATAAAATAGGCGTATAAAATAACCATATACACCAATGATAAAGGCACTAAAATATAACGTAGAATAAAGTGTACACCTTTAGGGAAATCACAATCAGAGCGTGGATAATCAAATTGTTTTGGGATATTAGTTAAGAAATAGACCGGTGCTAAAAATGCCATGCCTATTGCCCAAATATTTTGATATGGCTTGCTAGTAAGGCTGAATTCAAATAAATATTCTAGGCTTTTTAAAATAAGACCTAGACCAGAACATAAAATAATGGCGGATAATAAAGCAAAGCAAATGGCAGTAATCAGTTGATAATTAAAATACCAGACAGATGCATTGTCACTGCGACGCGTTATATAGGCTGCAAAGGTGATAGCAAGCCCAGCAGCTAAGATCAGCACAACCGATTCTGGAGTGATAATACTGTGCTGGGTGATAAACCAAGCATATAAAGCAAAAACGGGGAGCGCTAATATATATTGTTTACTCTTCGGCCACTGCAAACGCTCAGAGAGTAATCTTGTTGCTGCAAACCATAGTGCACCACCAAGGGCAATTAAAAAGGTATTTTTCTGTTGCTGATCCGTCAGTATGTCTAGATTATTAATATCAGAAATGATAACTAGGTTGATGACTATTAACGATAATACACTCAATGGAAAGCGTTGACAGGTATCTAAAAAGGACTGAAAAATCTGCGACCAAAAAGGTAGGCTAAATAGACGTGACAACAATGACATAATGCTAAATTCCTTATTTATTTTCGAGTCTTAATACTCGCTGGCAATTTTCCGTTATAGCCTCGGCGATTTCATCTTTGTTTTCAGTACGAAGTGCGGTAAGTGCATCTAATATTACAGTAATATTTTCAGGTGTGTTGTGTTGTTGTTTCATCAAGTGTAATGGCATATCAGGTGCATCGGTTTCTAGTGCAATACTAGATAATGGCAGTTGAGCGATCATTGCTCTTAAACGTGTTGCTTTAGGGTGTGTCATCGCCCCACCCACACCGAGTAGAAACCCTAGATTTTGATACTGCTTGGCTTGTTCTAAGCTACCGCTAAAGGCATGGATGATACCGCCAGAAATAGAATAGTTTTTTAATAAATGAATGGTTTGCTCATGGGCTTTTCTAATATGTAGTAATACTGGTAATTCAGCCTGTTGCGCGATCTTTAATTGTTCTGTAAATAGCTGGGTTTGAGATTCTTTATCATGTTCGGCAATATAAAAATCAAGCCCAATTTCGCCGATAGCAATAGTGTCATGCTTAGAAATAAATTGTTGTAATTTTGATATATGCTCTGGCAGGTGATCTTCCATAAACATCGGGTGCAACCCTAATGCGGGGTGTAGGGTGGGGCTTGCTTCGCAAACAGACAATAATTTTTGCCAACTATTGGCCGTCACAGCTGGCACAACAATATCGTTGATGCCCAGCTGTAGGCAATTTGCCAGAATTTCATTACGTGTTAAATCAAATTGTTCAAAATCAAGGTGGCAATGGCTGTCAATTAGGTTCATAATTAAATGTTAATATAGTGCGAGTAGTAAAATTGATGAAAAGTGAAACAAAACGTGCGGCAACAGCTCACGAACTGCTGATGATGAATTTGTCTTTGTTTCATTTATTAGTCCCGGTTGCGATATTGAGCAGCGGTCATATCGCGTTATTTTTAACTTTAGCATTAATCGCTTCTATGGTAATAATAATTTGGATAGCACGAAAAGCAAAGCAATCCCATAATAGTGAGTTAGTGCAAGCGCATTGGCAGTTAGCTTGGCGACGTTGTCGCCTCTTATTGATAGGCTACGCTATATCAGCAGTGATTATGCTGTTGGGGTGGGGCTTAGGGGTAATGCAGATCGATCCTAAAATGTACGGTATTTTATTGGTGGTGTTTAGTCGTATCGCTGCCGTGCCAACGATATTGGTGGTATTAATTTTATTTGTGTTATCAACATCATCTTTGTCGCAGGCGCGACACGGGGAGCTCCCCGCTAACAGCATGCGGGAATGACGGTTTTCAGCTTAACTACTGGACTAGGCTTAAGCCTTCACCTCTAGGGTCGCTGGCGGCGGTCAGCTTGTGGGGTATTTCTGTTTGAATAATGACTTGCATATTGCCATATTGACGGCTGAGTATTTTAATGTCGTGACCACGCTGTTTTAGCTTTTCTAGTTGCTTATCACTAAAACCGATTGATTCAACTTGAATTTTATTGGGCAAATATTGATGATGAAATCGTGGCTGTGAAACAATGGTTTCAGCATCTTTGCCAGCAATAAAATCTAAAATACCGAGTAATACCATGGTGATAATTCGGCTACCACCCGGTGTGCCAATAATCATTAGGCGATCATCATTTTCAATAAATGTGGGGGTCATGCTTGAAAGAGGGCGCTTGTTCGCTTCAATAGCATTGGCATGATTGCCTGTTAATCCATAGGCATTGGCTGCACCTGTTTGAGCTGAAAAGTCATCCATTTCATCATTAAGCAATACGCCGGTGCCTTTGGCAACAAAACCAGAACCAAAGGGATAGTTAATACTTAATGTGGCTGCAACGCGATTGCCGTCTTTATCGATTATTGAGAAATGGGTGGTATCTTCACCTTCTGTTGCATCAGAAGATAACGGACTGTTTTTTGTTGCGACATGCAGATCGATATTAGCAACTAAGGTTTTCGCATAAGATTTAGACGTCAGATTTGCTATAGCAACATGCACAAAATCACTATCACCAAGATAACGGCTTCGGTCGAAATAGGCGCGGCGCATGGCTTCAACTATTAGATGTTTACGCTGAGTGCTATTTGCTTGTTCAAGGGGCAACTGTTCAAGTTGATTTAGGATCGATGTTAATACAATGCCGCCCGATGATGGCAGTGCTGCCGAGGTGATTTTATAGCCTTTATAGCTGCTAATAATGGGCGCACGTTCTTTTATTTGATAGTTTTTTAAGTCTTGTAGCGTCCAAATTCCGCCAGATTGTTGCACACCATCAACTAGTTTTTTTGCAATCTCGCCTTGATAAAAACCAGCACGACCTTGCTGGGCAAGTTGTTCAAGTGTGTGCGCCAAATCAGTTTGAATGATGACCGTGCCTAAGAGTGGGATCTGTTCATTGCGTAAAAAAAGTGTTTGGGCTTGTGGTGAGTTATTGAGTGCATTGAGCCGGAACCTAGCTAGTTTTTGATACAGTTCAGAAACTTCAAAACCTTGTTTGGCATAGCGAATAGCTGGGGCAAGTGTTTGCTCAAGTGATAGCCGACCATAGTTTTTACTAAGATGATCGAGTGCGGCCGGCACGCCGGGAATGGCCGCAGCCAAAGAGCCATCAAGTGATAATTTTGGATTAACCTTGCCATCTTCATCAAGGTACATGTTTTTATGCGCTGCATTAGGCGCGGTTTCACGGCCATCGATCATGGTTTGAAAGCCATCACTAGCGCGGTGCAGTAGCCAGAAACCACCACCACCTAGTCCAGAACTATAAGGTTCGACAACGGCTAAAGTAGCGCTGACCGCAATAGCGGCATCAAATGCATTGCCACCTTGATTTAGAATTTCAAACCCCGCTTGCGTGGCTAAAGGATGCGCACTGGCAATGGCCGCCTGATTTTTTTCACTGGCGAAAACTGGGTTTGCAAGTAAGCTCAGCAATAAGAAAACAAAAAATTTCATATTAGCGGTGTTGTTGCTGCAAGGATGCTTGTCGTTGGGTTTGTTTGAGCTGCTGCTTTTGAGCGCGATGGGCGGCAATTGTTTTGGCGGAATCAGCACCAATATGGGCTTCACCTCGAAGCTCTGCCAACTTCATTTGTTTTTCGCGTTCAGCAAACCGTGCTTTTTGTGTTGCCGAGGTTTTATCAAAACAGTGCGGACAGCTTACACCGTGAAGATAGTGCTTAGATTGTTGATCTTGCTTTGTAATAGGCATACGACAGGCGTTGCATTGCTCATATTTACCTTTTTCTAATTGATGATCAACCGTCACTCGTTCATCAAATACAAAACATTCACCTTGCCATAAGGTATCTTGTTCCGGCACTTCTTCTAGATATTTTAGAATACCGCCTTCTAAATGATAAACCTCCTCAAAACCTTGTTGTTTCATATAGGCGGTTGATTTTTCACAGCGAATACCGCCAGTGCAATACATAGCCACTTTTGTATGTTTTTCGGGATCAAAATGCTGTTTTATATAATCTGGGAATTCTCTAAAGCTATCCGTTTTAGGATTAATGGCATTTTTAAATGTGCCGACTTGAACTTCATAATCATTACGGGTATCAACCAATAACACTTCAGGATCGCTGATCAGATCATTCCAATCTTTAGGTTTAACATAGGTGCCAACACTATGTTTAGGATCAATGCCCTCAATACCCATGGTGACAATTTCTTTTTTGAGTTTAACGCGGGTGCGTAAAAAGGGCATCTCTTCAGTAAATGATTCTTTATAGCTGATATCCGCAAAGCGATTATCCTTTTGGAAATAAGTTAATAGTGCATCAATAGCCTCACGAGAACCTGCAACCGTGCCATTAATTCCTTCATTTGCTAATAGCAATGTGCCGCGAATATCATGTTTTAGCATGAAGTCTAGCAAAGGTGATTTTATCTCTTGGTGATCTTCTAATGTGACAAATTTGTAGAGGGCACAGACGACAATGGCAGACATATCCTATTTCCTTAAATCTATAATTATCATTATTTTACGGTTGTTTTTTGCTTATGTCATGGTAAAAAAACATTATTTTAGAACTACCCTGTTGTCAATGTGTTATTTAAGAGTATTATCAATGGTTTTATCTAAGATTATGGAGGTCGAAATGGATAAAGGTAAAGAAAATACACATCAGCCAACATGGTGGCATCAAGATCATCAAAAATGGATCAAAGAAGCAGGGCTGTGGCAACATGAGTCTGATCGTCTAGTTGCATTGTTATATTTGTTGGAATGCGCATTGCCAGAACATTCAGCACAGCTTAATAATCATGTAGAAGGTATTAAGCAACATGAAGCTTATCTGCAGCACTATGAAAATGGAATATTGGAATTCAATTCTTTGCAAAAAAAGAAAAATTATCACCAAAATTTATCAAACTTACATGCAAAAATGAAGCAAGAGCACGATAGCTTGAAACAAACTTATGTGGAAGAAATGGAAAAATTCAGAACTTTATTGGTGAAATTGCTAGGTGAATGTGACTGTGGCTGTGATAAAAAGGCTTAGCTACCCCATTGGCGAACATGGCCCGTGTCAATATGAAGAAAATCAGAGTTAGAATATTTTCCTATGCCACCGGCTTGCATACTAACAGCAGCTTTATGTAATGTAGCCAGTTGACACTTAGGCAAGCGAACATCGATAGCCATGCCTTTCATATGGAAGCTCTTCTTTGCGACCCCATTGCTATTTTGGCGTAATACGGCATTAGATTTAGGTGAACGATAGCCAGAAATAACGTGGAAGGCTTGATTGCTATCTACTTTCGAATGAAGAAGATTTAATAGTTCAATAAGGTTTTGATCAATCGCTTCCACATCGCCGGTGCGGTGGTCGCGTAAAACACTATTAATAGCGGCCAGTTCATTGGCTTGATACTCACCTTCTGCCCAGTAGGTGGCATCAACGCTTTCGCCGGTGTGCAAATTAAGTAGAGCAAGCTTGCGCTCAGGTTGTTTTAATGTGTTTGCAAACAGGCTAGGTGTTGCTAAACTAGCCGTTAATCCAATACCAAACTGCAAAAACCGACGTCTTGATGTTGGAATATTGATTGAGGTTTGTTGTTGTAGGTTAGATTTAAACGCCATTACTTCACCTTATCGGGTTGGTCTTGTTTTGACATAAGCGTCGAATTATAAGTAGTTTTCACTGTAAATTACAAGTTCTTTGCCATTCGTTGGTCACGTTGATAAATATCTGGAGAGAAGTTTACCCCATTATCATCTATCCAAACAGTGAAATAGACCGCATAAACGGACAATGATTTTGTCACTTTTCGGCCACGATTTTTTTTGCTTTCAATCATTTCTAATATTGTTTTAGGCTGATATCTATCAGCTAGGCTAAAGTTGGCTAAAGCAATGGGATCTTCAACTCGAATACAGCCTGAACTAAGGGAACGCATTGATTCATTAAATAGCTTTTTATGATTGGTGTCATGTAAATAAATAGCCCATTTATTAGGAAACAAAAACTTTACCATACCTAACGCATTATGTTTGCCGGGATCTTGGCGGAGGGTATAAGGAAAATTATCTTCATTAAGTGCATGCCAATCAATTAGGTATGGATCTTGTTCTATTTTTTGACCATTTTCACGCGTAAATACCCGAATATCATGAGTATAAAAATAATTAAAATTTTCTTGCTGTTTAGGCAATAAATCTTTGACTGCCAATTTTCTCGGCACATTCCAATAGGGGTTCAAGACTACATTATTCATTTTACTGGTAAAACTAGGTGTTTGTCGTTCTTCTTGCCCGACAATAACGCGCATGTTTAATTTTTCTACGCCATCTTCCACTGCGCTTAACGTGTAGTTAGCTAAATTGATGAATAAATACTGTTTCCCTAAATCATTAGGCATCCAACGACGACGCTCCAATGCCACTTTTAGTTGTTGCACACGATCATCAGCGGATATATTCATTGCTTGAAGTGTGTCTTTACCAATAATACCGTCAACTTTTAAGCCGTGCTTTTTTTGAAAATGGCGAACCGCTTGCTCTGTTTGTTCATCATAGATTAGTGGCGTTTCCAAATTGCTCGGTAGAGGACTGTTTTCAAAAGCCAGCCTAGCGCGAATGGCAGGCATTTGCTGGTGACTATTACCTAGGCGTATTGAGGATGCCTTTGGGATTGTTGCCCAACCACCGCGCGCCACATAACGCTGATAGCGCGCTAAGGCTTGCATTAATGTTAGATACTCATCGGATATCGGAATAACAGAATCTAAATTTTCTCTAAATGGTGTCGTTAATAAGGCCTCTTTTAAAAAAAGAGGGGCATCAAACTCCGCTTGAGGAATAAACCAATCAGGATCGGCCACGCTTGCTTTAAGTCGACCTACACTCAGATCATGGATAAGTTTGAGTAAGCCATCAGTGAGTAAAATATCAAATTGCTGAGCGGTAATAATACTTTCTGATGGATCTAATCGCTTTAAAATAGCGTAGTGATAATTTTCAGGATCTAAACCATGCCGGGAGGAGCTAGAAATAAAATCAATAGCATCATAAGCTTTATTTGATAGTTGTAGTTGTTCAAGCCAAAGATAAGTAGATTCGTCACGATAAAGATGAGATAAAGAAACAAGATCAAGATCGTAACTATTTTGTTGTTGGGAATTCGCTAACCATCCATCTACCATAGCGTTAGCTGGCAAGCTTATAGATAACAATATAAAGGCTATTGCAGTAGTCGTTTTTTTAAGTATTTTCATCATAGAATGTAGCGACTAGATCTTAGATTTAATGAGTAACCAGATGAAAAAAGGACCACCTAATAATGTGGTGATAACACCAACAGGAATTTCGGCGGGAGCGATAATCAGTCTGGCAATGGTGTCACATAGAATAAGGAAACCACCGCCAAATAATAGTGTAGCAGGGATCAACCAGCGATGGTCATTACCGATCAATAATCGGCAGATATGAGGTACCATCATACCTACAAAGCCAATAGGGCCACACAGTGCCACAACGGCGCCGACACATAAGGATGTGACAAAAAACAATAGTAATCTGGTGCCTTGTACATTAACACCGCGGCTGAGGGCGAGATCATCCCCTGCTACCAGCAGATTTAACTCGCGGCTTAACCATAAAACAACGGCAATACAAATAATGACAAAGGGTAGTAATTGTAAAATATCGTGGTAGCCGACAATGGTTAAACTGCCCATTAACCAACGTAAAATACGAAATGAATCAGTAATATTGCTCAAATATTGGATAAATAAAATTAAACTAGAAAAGAAGAAGCTGATGGCTACGCCGGTGAGCAATAATGTTTCAGTTGAAAAATTGCTGCGAAAACGGCTGAGATAATAGACAAAACTAATGGATATTAATGCACCGATAAAGGCTGCGAATGTTGTGCCATCCACACCTAAAAAAGTGAAGCTGAAACCGAGAAAAACAGTGAGTGCGGCACCCAGTGATGCACCACTAGCAACACCCAGTGTGAAGGGTGTTGCTAGTGGGTTACGAAACATAGCTTGAAAGACCATACCGCAAAGTGCCAAACCAGCGCCGACAATAAAGGCAAATAACATTCTCGGTAGGCGAATCTCAGTCAGTATTTGATGGTGTATTTCAGCGCTAACGGTATGTGATGAGCCAAAAAATGGGCTGGCAATAACAATAATAAGTGTGACTAATGCAATTAAAAATAATGTGACTGGTCTATTTGATATCATAAGCTCTCACTTACCAGTGCGATCTTTGCCCCTGTTTGGGGGTGCTTTGTAAATACAAATTGTTGGTCATAAAGTGTGTGTACTTGTTCCGTGTCTAAAAATGCAGATGAAGCACCAAACCACATCTTTTCACCGTGTTTTAAGGCCAGAATAGATGAGCTATGTTGTACTGCGTGGTTTAAATCATGGCTTACTTCAATGATGCTTAATTCATGTTGCTGATTAAGTTGGCAGATAAGTTGATGTACTTCAGCTTGATAGTGCGGATCGAGAAAGCTGGTGGGCTCATCTAGCAAAAGCAAAGAGGCTTGTTGGCATAAGGCGGCGGCGATCATAATGCGTTGCCGTTCACCGCCACTGAGTGTTTGCATTTGGCGTTGTAGAAATGATTCTGTATTAGTGATGGCTATGGCGAGTTCAAATGCTTCTTGATCATCGTTAGCCCAGTCAGATAATGCAGTGTGGTAGGCATAGCGGCTCATTTTAATAAAATCAATGACAGTGAAATTAAATTGCTGATCATGGGCTTGCGGTACATAACTGATGTGTTGGGCGAGTTGTTTTTGATTGAGCCGTGAGACGGCTTGTTGATGAATAGCAATGTCACCGGAAGTAGGCTTAATTATGCCTAGTAGTACTTTTAATAAAGTACTTTTGCCAGCGCCATTAGCGCCAACAATACATAAATAATCGCCCTCATTAATGTGAAAGCTTACCGAGGATAATAAGGTGGTTTCATCAATGGTTACGGTGAGATTATTGACATCCAGTAGTGTACTCATGGTGTTATTTTATCCCAACGCACTTCAGGGTGAATAAGCCGTGCAAATTGTTCCAGCAATAAAATAACTCTGGGCCCCGGGATGGTGGCATAACTTTCTTCGATAATATAAATGCGATTGTTCTTCACAGCATTAATGTGTTTGAGTGATTGCCAGCGTTGCAATACTTGTTGTAAGTCAGCATTGTGGTCATCCGCTTCTGGATAAATATCAATAATAATATCAGGATTAAGCTGAATAATACCCTCAACCGATAAAGAAGGCACATTAAGTCGTGTATCTTTATAGACGTTAGTGCCACCTGCAAGCGTGATTAAATCATTATAAAAATCATTCTGACCGGCAATATAAACGCTATTTATTTGTTCGTTACTGGTGCTATTTCCAAGTGAAATCATCACAGTCGGGCGCGATAACGATTTTGTATTCTCCGCTATAAAATGTATTTTATTTTCTAGAAGAGTAAGTAGCTTTTTAGCTTGCTGTTGGTGTTCGGTACGCTGTCCAATGGCGGTAATAGTTTCTTTTATATCAAATAACGTTGTACTGTCAACGGCGAGGGTGGCAATAGTTAAATGTTGAAGTTGCTTAATTGTACGTTGTTGCTTGGCTGATAGAATCACCAGATCAGCTTGTTGAGCAATAATGGCTTCTAAGCTGGGGTTCATCAGTCCACCCACTTTGGGCAGATCGTTCGCTTCAAGGGGGAAGTCACAATAATCACTTACCGCAACCACTTTATTAGCTAAACCCAAAGCGAATAAAGTTTCAGTAATGCTTGGAGAAAGTGAAATAATACGCTGGGGGCTATCTACACTATCAATCAAAATTGTTGATTCTGGTTTTACAGCAATCAAGGCTATCACAAAAATAAGTGAAAATAGAAAAAGAGGCCAGAAGCGGCGCATTAGTTATCCTTAAACGATATTTTAAGTGATCATTCAATCTGTAAATTTTTGGCCCTCCGTCACTCCGGTATGCTTTTAGCCGGAGTCTAGTGTTGCAGCCATAGATCCCCGATAAAAGATCTCGGGGGATGGCGAGGGTTTTTTTACAGATTGAATGATCACGGGTATATTATAATGACTTATTATCCATCAGATACACAAAAAATCAATGAAGCAATTACAACATATCTTTGATTCGGCAGACTTACTTTATTCGTTGGTAGATATTGAGCATGCGCTAGACCGATTAGCGGCTGAAATAACCACGCGCTTTGCTGGCGCCAACCCTGTTATTTTGTGTGTAATGAATGGCTCGGTGGTGGTTACCGGAAATTTATTGCCTAAACTAAACTTTCCACTAGAACTGGATTATATTCATGCGAGCCGCTATGGCGATAAAATAGTGGGTAGCGAGTTAAACTGGCTGCACAAACCTGCTACAAAACTAGCTAATCGAACGGTTATTTTGGTGGAAGATATTTTTGATGAGGGTGTGACAATGTTAGCTTTGAGAAAATATTGCCAACAAGCAGGTGCTAAGTCGGTAAGTTGTGTAACATTGATTGATAAAGCACATACTAATAAAGTCGGTACCCCGCCTGAATTTATAGGCTTAACCGTGCCAGATCGCTATGTATTCGGTTTTGGTATGGACTACAAAGGTTATTGGCGCAATGCCCCCGGCATTTATGCGGTCAAGGAGCCTATGAATAAGTCATGATTGCTTTATGCTGGCTGAAATAGCCCCAAACTTCTTCGAAAATCGCCTCAATAGAATAACTGTTCCGGCTCATTTCGAAGAAGTTTGGTACCATTTCATCTCAGCCTAAATTCAACCAGACTTACTCATAGGCTCCTATAAGGATGAAAATATATGACAATATTAGCAATCATTGGTGGCACAGGACTGACTGCATTAGACGATTTAATAATGAATGAGCAGAAAAGTGTTGAAACCCCGTTTGGAACGCCATCAAGTCCACTTTTAATGGGTGAATATCAAGGTAAAGAGGTGATATTTTTACCTCGTCATGGCCAACAACACACTATTGCGCCCCATAAGGTAAATTACCGGGCAAATATTTGGGCGCTCTATGCATTAGGTGTTGAGAAGATTATTGCCATAGCGGCAGTGGGTGCGATTGATCTAAACCTGCATCCCGGGACATTAGCCGTGCCCGATCAAATTATTGATTACACCTATGGACGTGAGCAAAGTTTTTATAGCGATGATTTTACCGCTGATAGGCATCTAGACTTTACTTATCCATACGATGTAGAGCTACGCAAAGAGATTTTAGCAGCGGCAGTGAGACAAAAAATAACAATAACAGATGGCGGCAGCTATGGTGCAACGCAAGGCCCACGATTAGAAACGGCGGCAGAAATTAAACGCTTAGCACAAGATGGCTGTGCAATGGTCGGTATGACGGGTATGCCAGAAGCTTATTTAGCACGTGAATTAGGCATGGCGTATGCGAGCTGTGCTGTTATGGCAAATTGGGCTGCGGGCATTAGCGGCCATGAGATTCAAATGACAGATATAGAACACGTTTTAAATGAGGGTATGACGCAAGTAAAACAGTTATTGGCAGAAATTATTCGGCTGCAATAGCATCTGGCTCTATTGGTGTAATCTGTAATAAGGCACCCATTTTAGGATGGTCATAAAAATACAGCTTCTTATTACGAATACGGCGAGACTCAATTAATCTAGGCGATTGTTCCCCCTGCATAAGTTGCAAGTCTAACGCAGCATGTAAATACGTTGATTTGAAGAACCGAACAGAGCCACTTATGGAGCTATCTGCAGATTGTATGTTCACAGCACGTGAATTAGATCTTGTCATAATGGGTTGTTGCCATGAATTATGATAGAGCACGCGATAATCTGCTGATTTTTGCAAGCGAGCAGCCGTTTGTATTAAGGTGCTATTTTTAGCGGGGCGGATCAGCTTGCCTGAGACAGATGGGTTAAGTGGCGCATTAATATCAAAAGACGTTTCAGGCCACGCCTCATCGGTATAGCTATTAAGTTGTTCAAATACAATTAATTCAACATGATACCATTGTTGTGCATGGGCAGAGGAACTTAGAGACCAAAGCAATATCATACCGAGTAAGTGTAAAAAATAAGTTCTTTTCATGGTTATTATTGTTGCATCAAAAAGTAATGTGGTCTATTGTCTAATTTTGCCAACAAAATGTCCAAAGTTTATTTGCTATAATGAGCTGTAACTTAAAATTATTTGAGGAGATGAAAAATGTTTGAAGGAATATCCGTATTTGCCGTGATTATTGTCGTACTGGCACTGGTCTTATTATTTAAAGGTGTGCAATCAGTTCGGCAAGGTCATGAATTTACCGTCGAGCGCTTTGGGCGCTATACCCATACATTACACCCAGGCTTACATTGGATCGTACCGGTGATGGATAAGGTGGGTGCTAAAATCAATATGATGGAACAAGTATTGGATGTGCAATCTCAAGAAATCATCACCAAAGATAATGCGATGGTACGTGTTGATGGCGTGGTGTTCTTTCAGGTCGTAGATGCGCCGAAAGCCGCGTATGAAGTCAATAATTTACAGCATGCTATTTTAAATTTAACCCAGACCAATATTCGTACAGTTATGGGTTCTATGGATTTAGATGAGTTGTTATCGAAGCGTGATGAAATTAATGCTCGTTTATTGAATGTAGTTGATGATGCCACCACACCATGGGGTGTAAAAGTTACCCGTATTGAAATTAAAGACATTGAGCCACCAAAAGACTTGGTTGAAGCGATGGGTCGTCAAATGAAAGCCGAGCGTGAAAAGCGTGCCAATATCTTAGAAGCAGAAGGATTAAGACAGGCTGAGATTTTACGTGCAGAAGGTGAAAAACAGGCTATTATGTTGGATGCTGAAGGGCGCAAAGAAGCGGCATTCCGTGATGCGGAAGCACGTGAACGTGAAGCGGAAGCGGAAGCACGGGCCACTTTTGTAGTATCAGAGGCAATTGCAAAAGGTGATATTCAGGCGATTAATTATTTCGTAGCATTGAAATATGTGGAAGCGCTTAAAGATATGGCATCGGCAGATAATCATAAGGTTATCTTTATGCCACTTGAAGCGAGTAGTGTAATTGGCTCATTAGGCGGTATTGCGGAGCTAGCTAAGGATACATTTAAAGGAAAATAATAATGGAATTTGCACCTACTTTTTGGCATTGGTGGATATTTGCGGCAGTGCTGATTACGTTTGAAGTATTACTCCCGACATTTTATTTATTGTGGACAGGCATTGCTGCCTTTATAGTGGGGCTGGTGGCATGGCTGTTTCCATCACTGGTATGGGAAGGTCAGATTGTTATTTTTGCTATTTTATCGGTGCTGAGTATTGTTGTTTGGCGTAACTATGCCAAGAAAAACCCGGCAGTATCTGATGAGCCCTTATTGAATCGACGTGGCGAGCAGTATGTCGGCCGAGTGGTTACCTTGGCAGAGCCGATTATTGATGGTATTGGTAAAGTAAAACTTGATGATTCAACATGGAAAATAAAAGGTGAAGATTGTGATGCGGGCACTAAAATTAAACTTATTGCCGTGGATAATGTTGTTTTTCAGGTTGAAAAAGTAAGTCAATAATTAGTGGCTGAATTTTTTAATACTGGACTGACAGAGCAGCAGTTCTTGGATCAATATTGGCAGAAAAAACCATTATTAATTAAGCAAGCATTTGCTGATTTCGAAAGCCCGATCACGCCTGATGAATTGGCTGGCTTAGCTTGTGAAGCTGAAATTGAATCACGTTTAATCGAAGAAAGAGGCAAAGAGGGTGCGTGGCAAGTCACAACTGGGCCATTATCTGAAGCTGATTTTGAGCGGCTGCCATCTACACATTGGACGATGTTAGTTCAAGATGTTGATAAACATTTACCCGATTTACACTATTTGCTTGATCCGTTCAGGTTTATTCCTGACTGGCGGCGCGATGATCTTATGATTAGCTACGCACCGGAACATGGCACCGTTGGGCCACATACTGATGGCTATGATGTGTTTTTATTGCAAGCAATGGGCACACGGCGTTGGCAAATAGGTAATGAACCCATTACCGAAGCAAAATTGATTGACGGCCTAGAGTTGCAAATTTTAGCTGAATTTACACCGGATCAAACGTGGGATTTAGAACCAGGTGATTTATTGTATTTACCGCCATACTTTGCCCATCACGGTGTAGCACTGAATGAGTGTATGACTTTCTCATTTGGTTTTCGGGCACCCAGTAGTGCTGACATGCTGGATGCTATCACTAATAACGTTATCGAGCATGGGCTAGGCAGCTATCGTTATCGTGATCTGGGTTTACAGGTGAGCCAAGCTAGCAGTGAGATTGATGCCGAAGCGCTAAAACGACTAAAGCAGCTATTGCATGATGCGATTGACGAAGCAGATCCTATATTGGCAAGTGCTTTGGGCAAGTTTGTTACCGAAACCAAATCAACCTTAACAACGCTAGCATCACAAACTATTAGCGATTTACCGACGATGGATGAAGTAAACGCATTATTTGAGCAAGGCGAACTGTTACAGAAAAGTAATTATCATCGCTTTGCTTGGGCAAAGAATGATAGCGAAGTCCAACTTTTTATGGCAGGTGAAGTTTACTCTGCTGATGTGGCAGATGGTGACGCTATTATGATGATGGCTGAGCAATCAATGTTAGATTTAGAAGATTGGTTGCACATAAAGAGTGATGAAAAACGTGTAAAAATACTTTGTCAGTTAATAGCTGAAGGCGGGTGGTATTGGGCAGGTGATGAGGGCTAAAGTGCCAAACAGCCAATAGAATCTATAATCATAATTTTTTGTATAAATAGCGACAGACAGAGTCAAGGCAAAAGCAAACCCGCCATATTTACTTATGCCGAGTACGCACAAAAAGGGTTTTATGACATTTAGGGCAAGGCGGAATGCGGCCTGTTTTCTTGAAATGCATAAGTGTTTCACAACTTTTGCAGGCTAGCGTACCGATACTGGTTATCTCGCCAGTATTATATTCTGTTGCTTGTTTTGCTTGCGCCGCAAGTTGCGCTAATTCAGTGCTGGTTTTGTCAGCTACTTTTTCAAATATCTCCAGCAGGCGATCTTCTACAAGCTCAAGATCAAAATTTAGCCAAGTTGATAATTCTTTACCAGATCGGCTAATATACTCAGCGGCATCATGTAAATCACGTTTTAAATATTTAGCTAATTTCTCTGCTTCTTCAGAAGTAACTTCCTTTAATTCAATGGCTTGCGATTTAGCTTTGTCAATATTTTTTTGTAACATAGGCAAGGCTTGGTGTTCTGCTTTATCAAGAAGCTGATTGACACGCTCCATCATTTTGTCATAGGCAACGCTAAGTTTTTTTTCTAATTCTTGTTCATTCATGACGATCTCCCTCTATACCATTGCTAAACTAAGCTTGTTTAGTGCAGTATATACCCAAAATTACTATTTTTGGAGAATAGCATGCCTTCACCTCGAAGCTTGTTTTTGCTAGGGTTTCTACTTTGTGTTGCAGCGTTAGCTGTTGCCGCTTATTTTCAGCTTATTGAACATTTAGAACCTTGTCCTTTATGCATCTTACAGCGTGTATTGATTGCATTTTTAGCTGTTATTTTTCTGTTAGCAATATTACATAATCCACGCGGTTGGGGGATAAAAGTATATGGCTTGTTAGCGGGAATCATTGCATTAATAGGTGCTGCTATTTCTGCACGCCATGTCTGGTTACAAAACCTGCCTGCCGATCAAGTGCCTAGCTGTGGTCCAAGTCTAAATTTCATGTTAGATAATTATGCGCTGACTGAAGCAATTGAGATGGTGATGCGAGGTTCAGGAGAGTGTGCTGACGTGCTGTGGACCTTTATGGGTCTGAGTATTCCAGCGTGGACACTGGTTGCATTTGTTGGTTTAGCATTAATGGCATTGGCTCAATTATTTCGCCGTACCAATAATAATGACTTAGGTTATATTCACTATCGTTAATTGGTGAAATCAGAGTTCGTTGACTTCATATGACTAATAAAAGATTTCTGTAGCGATAATATAATTACATCGCTATCTTGTTGTAACAACTTTACTTGTTGATGGGTGATGCTTTGTACGATGGAGCCATCGCTCACTTTATCCCCAACCTTATATTGCACGCCGTTGATAATAGCGACTTTATGATTTGACGCTACGATCGTAGAATTTAGTATTAATTTTGTATCCGTATTTACAACAATGTGTTGTGCTGATTCTACTGTTGATACAGATTTAGCAGGTGAATAAGTAGCAGGCATTGTCGGATCAGCGAGCTGCTGCGCTACGCAGTTAAACGAGAATAATGCTAAACAGACAGTAACGATAAGTTTTGACATATTACAAACCAATCCAATGTTCATTGGTACTAATTGTGTGTACATGCAAGATGATTTCTGCTTGTGGATAATCGGTAACAGTATAGTGCAGTTTGTCCCAGAATAAGCCCCAGTCTGATTGTTCTAAAGCTAATAGGTATTGGTATAGTTGTTGATAGTTACCAGCGAGTTTAATGATAGTAGCATGTTCATAAAGCAGTGATTGTGGTTCAGACGACTCTTTTTCATTATCTTGTTCCCCATTAAGCATAACTTTCTTAACAGGATCATTGTTAAGTGATATTAGCTTTAAACCTTTTGTTTTTAATAATAGGCTACGCAGTAATTCTGTTATTTTTGTGGGAGGAACAAGTTTATTAAATACAGAATCTAGCTGTACTTCTGTATTTTGTAGCTTCATCTGAACATCGTTAATTTCTTGTTTTAGCTGTTCCGAACTACGTTTATTTGCAGCTATTGCCCCAGTATTTTCTAATAATTCCGTAGTAAGTGCCTGTTGATTATCAGTGAAATTTTGCTGTTGAGTGTGTAGTTGTTGGTAGTGTAGATCACGTTTTTTAAATACTAAGCCGTCAAAAGCAGCGTAGATTATCGCGATGATGACGATTAATGCTATCACACGTTCACGCAGGCTTAGCGCATTAAGATAAGTAGAGATTTGTTGTAATTTATCGCTCATTGAATCTGACCTGCACTATTTTGGTCTGTTCTGAGCTTGAAGGTATAAATATCAGAATCAGCTTCTTCCGGACTTTTTAAACTGAATACTGAAAAGTGCTTGCCTTGAAAAGGGCCGGATTCAGCTAAGCCATCAATATAAAGAGGGATCTGGCTTGATTGTAAAGCACTGCCATGTAAAGAAATATGTTGGCCACCATTGATAAAAGAAAAATTGGTTAACCAAACTCCGTCAATTTTTTTCTTACTGAGATGGACTAAGTTATCCGCAAATCCATATTGGTTACCAAAGCTTTGATGAGTCAAATAATCAAGCAATCTTTGCTGCTGATGTTGTTGTTGTTGTAATTGTAATAGATTGGCTTTTAATAATGCTTGGTTATCCACAACTGCCGGTTGTTGCTCTACCAGTCCCAACTGCTGTTGTGATGAAATATGCGCCTCCAGTGTTGAATTTCTTTTAGCAGAATACACGCTTAACAAAGTAAAAATGATAACAGCCAAAAGTGAGAGTAAAAATAATTGCCTTGCAGGTAATATAATCTGTTTTGGCTTAAATTGATCTTGATAAAGATTAACTTGTTGCATAGGGCTAAAATTCCATCCTTAATGCACCACCTATAGCCATCATGCAGTTGCTGGTAACGGTATCGTCCATTGAATCAGCGGACGTAATAAAATCTGAAGGCTCAATTATTGAACAATCAATTCCTAATCTTTGTTCAATTAACGGTGCAATGCTAGGCAATGATTGTCTATTTGACAATATATACAGCTGTGAGATCGCTGCTTGCCGAGAGTGGCTTTCATAGTAATCAAAAGTGCGCTGTAGCTCTAAGGTTAAGGAATCTAAAATGGATTGACTATTTTCATCTTGGTCAGATACAAATGCAAGTGATCGCAAGCCAATGCTAGAAATACGGTTAATATAAAGATCGTGATTTAAGAAAACACTAATTTTGGCAATATCATCCCATAGATTGAGCAATGCCACACTGGTATCTTTGTGCTCAGTGCTGGCATGGCTAATAATATTCCGTGCAGCGAGCGCGGCAATATCAATACTGGTGAGATTACAATTTGCCGCATGCAACAGTGTGACGTGCTGTTGAATTAAAGATTGACGGCAAGCCACGACGAGCAGTGAATGCTTGCCTTGTGTTGATTGGTGGGGTAACTCAAGTCGATCAATGATTGCATCATCGATGTGGAAATCGATTAAATCTTTGATTTGCCAGCGCAAAGCTGACTTTAACTCATGTTTAGGAACGTCAGGCGCATCAATTTGATGAAATTGATATTCGTCTGGCTCTAGAACTAAATTACAAGCAATCTCATATAACTTATATTCTTTTGACAACTGAGATAATGTTGCTGATCGTTCTATACCAGAGCAGGCATAAAAACGAGCGTGATTAAGGATGGGTTTTTTTCTGCTATGGTCAACAATAGCAAGCGCAATACCATTGGAAAAAATAGAGATCCCTGCGACTATTTTATCAGCTGATTTTGCTTGTAATGAAAACATTGCCTAGCATTCCTTAAATAAACATCTTCCGCCGTAGAATGACTTAATTTAGCTCACCTAATTAACGAGCACGATAAGTAATGCGTCCTTTACTTAGATCATAGGGTGTGAGTTGCACTGTAACCGTGTCTCCTGTCAAAATACGAATATAATTTTTACGCATTTTTCCTGAGATATGTGCTGTCACAACATGACCATTTTCTAGTTCCACACGAAATGTAGTGTTAGGCATGGTATCTATAACCGTGCCTTCAAATTCAATATGTTCTTCTTTTGCCATAAACGTTTATTACTTTCCTAAATGAAGTTAAACGACTATTTTGCCGTAAAACTGCTGATTTTACAACGTTTTTGATGATTTCAGTTGTTGCCAACGCTGATCAATATAGCCTTCTAATGCTGAAAAAGTATTTTTATAACTCATCTTCATGCAATTTTCGATCCAATAACCTAGGTAGAGTGATGATAAGTGTTGTGCTTTGGCATCGGCTATTTGTTGCAAAATGGCATAAGTTCCCAAACTTTGCTTAGCTAAACTTGGTTCAAAAAAGGTATAAAATGCTGATAGACCGTGAGTTACAGTATCCGTTACAGCAACGGCAACAAGCATTGATTGGTCACGAAATTCGATAAACTGCGTGTCACTCCAGTTGCTGATAAGAAAGTTACGATAGCTTTGCTCCGTTGGGTTATCCATGCCACCATCAATATGACGCGCCGCCAAATAGCGGCAATAAAGTTCATAATGTTCAGGATTAAATTCTGCCGGATGTAATGATACTGAAAGATGTTGATTGCGCTGAAAGCAGCGGCGTTGACTGCGACTTATTTTAAACTTGTTGATATTAATGCGAACAGGAACACACGCATTACAGTTAGGACAATGTGGACGATAAGCATGGCTACCACTGCGCCGAAAACCATGTTGAATTAACTCTGAATAAAGTGCATTGCTCATTATTGCATTAGGATCAGGATAAATGTTTTGGGCTTTTTGTTCAGCTAAGTATGAACAATCGTGGGGGCTGTCCTGATAAAATTTAAGTGGCTCACTCACATTGCACCAAAGCTTATCTTGAACGATATTTTAATCATATTAATCCTCAACCATTTGTGTAATGCTTGTTACGTATATACCCAAAATACTTGAAGATGCAGGTTTCAGCAAGAGAAGAAGCCATTATATTCTAGGCATAAATCCGCAGAATCAGTCATTCTCATTTAAG
>NVVW01000009.1 GCA_002733505.1 Methylophaga sp.
TTTTCAGTGGCGCTTAGTGAAAGTGCTATCATGTCTATAGCATGATCTCTTTGCAGGAATTTGCAAGCTTTTTCTGCAGTTTCAATGATCACGGGTATAAATGCTATATCTCTTGAGTTTAAATTAATTTGTGGCAAGCGTGACTCTCTCTAAAAGCACAAAACAGTACCGTTGAGTAATCAAGTATTTGGGATGAACCGGTGCTGGATCCCGTTTTTGCCATTAAGCCTGTTTTTAAGGAAGAGCAATAATGCTGGGGGCCTTTTTCTTTGGTTCGTTTCTTTTGGGCAAGCAAAAGAAATGAACGCCCAGCGCAGCGTCAATTAGAATATTTCTCTAGCCAAATAGCCAGATCCTTCTCCGCCAACGCCCCCGCTGCTAACTGCTCAAAAACAACCACAATTTCAGGCTCTGGCGCCGACAAAGCAATACCATTAAAATCAAGAAAAATAACAGCCACCGTCAATGCAATTCTTTTATTACCATCCACAAAAGGGTGATTTTTCGCCAAGCCATAACTATATGCCGCGGCAAGATCGACCAATGTTAAAGCATCATCATAGGAAAAAGCCTGTTGTGGTCTAGCTAAAGCTGATTCTAATAATGCTTTATCGCGTATGCCTGATAAACCACCATGCTCTGCCAGCAACATTTGTTGCACCGCAATAACAACATCAGGCAATACCCATACCGGTTCATTCATTTTGCTAATTCATGTAATGCATTGCGATATTGTTTCATCACTTTTTTTGCCACATTCATTTGGCTCTCAAAATCTTGCTGATAAGGTGTAAGTGTCAAACCTTCGGGTCCATCAACTAGATACAAGATGTCACCTTTTTCAGCATTTAGCTTTGTTAGCGCTTCTTTAGGAAGTACGATCCCCATTGAATTACCAATTGCTGTTACTTTTACTTTTAGCATTGAAATCTCCCGCGTTATTACAAATGTAATAACAGTGTACATTGTTTGGGGTTATAGATCCAGATGATGCTCACTCACATCACCATCTCGAACTATCCCGCTATTTCAATGAACCTAGATTAGCTGATCAATGCCATATTATAGGATTACACCATCTACGTTGATAGCGATTGTGATAACATCACGCTAAATGAGTAATTATCAAAATTTAACAACGATAATCAGTTGATAGTTTAGTTTCCTAAGGTAAAAATTAGACCATGATATGAATAGCAACGCTTCTGGATTTCAGCTGATTACCGACACTGCGGACAAAGCTTCTCTTGTCTTGCAGGGAAATTGGACGCAGGATCAGCAGTCCCCCAATTTTTCTGGCCTACACTCAGAACTTCAGTCCAACTCATCCATTCGTCATCTTCTAGTCTCTGGAGCTGACTTAGCTGAGTGGGATTCTACGCTTATGGCATTTTTACTGCAATGCCACGATTATTGCCAAGCTAATAATATAGGGTTTCAAACACAGAACCTGCCTGACGGCGCCGAAAAACTGCTTGAAGTCGCGACCGCCGTCGCAGCTCATCAACTACCAGAAGACTCTGACAAATCATGGCTAAGCTCGCTTAGTCCAATGACTTTCATCAACAATATCGCGGCTGGTTTCACGGAATATCTAGCGTTTATGGGTGAAGTATCCATTGCATTAGCAAAGCTAGTAGCAGGCAAAGCCAATACGCGCATGACCGACTTTAAAACATTTTGTTATGACGCGGGCCCCGGTGCATTCGCTATTATCAGCTTAGTCAGTGTATTAGTGGGAATGATTCTCGCCTATCTTGGCGCCGTGCAGTTGGCACAATTTGGCGCTGAGGTCTATGTCGCCGATCTGGTGGTAGTTGGCACATTACGTGAAATGGGCGCACTGATGACCGCAGTTGTCATGGCTGGACGCACAGGTGCAGCTTATGCAACCCAGCTTGGAACGATGCAGACTAATGATGAGATAGATGCCATTATTACCATGGGGATATCTCCAATTGAATTTCTAGTCATACCTAGGATCTTGGCACTAGTACTGGTGATGCCCCTGCTGACCATCTACGCTAATCTTTTAGGTATCATCGGCGGCGGTATTGTTGCTGGTAGCATGGGTATTGACCCCTTACAATATATTCATCAAGCGAGCGGCGTTTTATCTTGGGCTCATATTTCAGTGGGGCTGATAAAAAGTATTGTCTTTGCCCTATTAATTGCTGTTGCCGGTTGTCGTGCTGGCATTAACTCTGGACGTAGCTCGGCAGCGGTTGGTCAAGCGGCCACTCAGGCCGTGGTCACATCAATCGTCTATATTATAATCGCAGATGCCGCGATTAATATCATCTTTCAACAAATAGGCATGTGAGATGACAAATAATACAACCGCACATATAGAAATTCGCGATCTAACAATGGCCTTTGGTTCATTGGTTATTCAGCGCGATTTGAGTTTTGATGTGAACCATGGTGATATATTCGTTATTATGGGTGGCAGTGGTTGCGGCAAAAGCACGTTACTTAAGCACATGCTTGGTCTTATTTCACCTAGCAAAGGTGACATTCTTTACAATGGCGATAGCTTTGTTAATGCTTCACCGCAGCAGCAAGATCTGGTGCGCCAACATTGGGGCATCACTTATCAATCTGGCGGGCTATTTAGCGCGATGACCTTAGCAGAAAATATAAACCTACTTTTACAGCTTTATACAAATTATAACCGATCAGAAATAGCTGATATTATTGCCTACAAACTAGCCTTGGTTGGGCTGGCAGGTTATCAAGATTATTATCCATCAGAAGTCAGTGGCGGTATGCGTAAACGTGCAGCACTCGCTAGAGCCATTGCTTTAGATCCAGAAATTCTATTTTTTGATGAGCCTTCTGCTGGTTTAGATCCCATCAGCTCTCGGTTGCTCGATGAGTTAATCGTGCAAATGAAAGAATCGCTCGGTGCTACCGTGGTAATGGTGACACATGAATTACCCAGTATATTTGATATTGCAACCAATTCCGTCTATCTAGATGCAAATACACGTACAATGATCGGCTACGGTGATCCTCAGTATTTACGAGATCACAGTGATCAGGCCGTTGTAAAACAATTTTTAGCAAGGGGCATTGAACCCAGCACACAACAGGTGAGTATTGATGAGAGGTAACCCCAATACAGTAACAATCGGCGCTTTTATTCTCGGCGCGCTACTGATCGCAATCTCCACGCTGATATTTATTAATAGTTCTGGTTGGGGAAGCGACTCTAATAAAGTCATTATGGTTTTTGATGGTTCAGTCAAAGGCTTATCTATCGGCGCACCTGTTGCCTTGCGAGGCGTACAAATTGGTCAGGTCACCGATATTCGTCTTGTTTTTGATAGTAATACCATCAAAGTAATAACCATTGTAGAAGCCAATATTAATAATAATAGCTATGAAACAACAGGATCTCGCGATGACAAAGTTGTTCAGCAGCTAATTGAAAAAGGATTGCGTGCACAATTAGGCAGCCAAAGTCTATTGACAGGCTTATTATACATTCAACTAGATTTTCACCCAAACAGTGAAATAAAACTTGTGGAACTCGACTCACCCTACGCCCAAATTCCCACCGTACCCACAGAACTGCAGCGTATTACTCAGGAACTCCAATCAATGGATTTCGGTGCCATTGCTAAAGATATAGAGTCTATTGCAACGGATATAAAATCTTTTATCAGCACTGAATATTTCCAAAATTTACCTAGCGACTTGCACAACACGTTAAGTTCACTAACTGCAATGGCAAAGCAATTCGAAATGACTGTTGAACAGTTTGCTGGCACTGAGACTTTTCAAAAACTACCTGACGACTTGCATACTACTTTAAACTCAATAACTAAGGTGGCGGAGCAGCTCACCGTGCAAATCGATAGATCGGGTTTAAAACTTGATAAGGCCTTGGATGATGCATCACTCAGTATGCAAACACTGAACACTGAAATCCCAAAAATATCATCTGCGGCTGTTACTACTTTAGCAACACTTGATCCCGCTATTGTGGCGTTTGAGCAAGCCATGTCAGAAATTAACAATCTCGTTGCCGATGACTCCGCCACCATTTATAGGCTGAGACAGGCGCTACGTGAAGTCGCTCTCGCGGGCCGAGAATTGCAGTCATTGGCTAAAACATTAGAAGAGCACCCTGAAGCCCTCATCAGAGGCCTAAGCAAGGATAAGGAATGAATACACCCATTAGAATCGTTCTAATCGCTATTATTATGTCGGCGATATTAAGCGGATGCGGGACTACGCCCAACAGTAATTACTACTTGTTAAACAGCAACGCATCACCAACACCTATAGGCTTAAGTCCATCGCTAGGTGTGGGCCCTATCACTATTCCTGATTACCTTAATCGCAATTCTTTTATCTATACGCTGGGTGACAATAAACTGCATATTGCTAGATTTGAACGCTGGGCAGAGCCTTTAGACACCGGCATTATGCGTGTTATCCAGTTAAACTTGGCTTCTTTATTAAACACTCAAAATGTGCAGAGCTACCCTTGGTCTGGAAGCACGCGTCCTGAATACGGTGTTGAAGTGTCGGTATTGATTTTAGATGCCAATGATACGCAGGCAAAATTAACCGCTGAGTGGCATATTTACAGACCTCAAAGCAATGAGACGGTGATGCGAAGAATAAGTGAATTGCAACAGCCAATGGCAGAAGGCGCTATTGCCGCAAGTGATATTGAACCCGCCTATAGTAAATTATTTTTCCAATTAAGTGAGCTTATTGCGAAAGCGATTGCTGAAGATATTAAACTCTACCCATGATCATTCAATTTGCAAAATTTATAGGTCATCCCCGATGACCTTACCCAGTCGATCTGAGCACAAGTTTATTGGGGATCTATGGCGGCAAAACTAGACTCCCGCTTAAAACATGAGGGAGTGATGAAAAAGGTAAACCTGCATTTTCAAACATAGCAATAAGACGAACTAAGCGCTGTAGTTAGTGTCACATTTAAGTTAGACTAAAACGCGCTAAGTTAACAATTACCCACTTATTAAACCTAAGGATCACCCAATGTTAAAAAATATTAGAAAATCTATACTTTTAAAGACAATCGCTATTGTCGGCCTTAGTGTTCTGTTCTCTGCACAAGCCTATGCACACTGTCAGATCCCATGTGGGATCTTCAATGATCATGCACGGATCCAAACCATGCTAGAAGATGTTACCACCATTGAAAAATCAACCAATCTAATCGTCAGTTTAGCAGGAAAGTCTGATGCTCAATCTCAAAACCAATTAGTGCGCTGGGTGATGAACAAGGAAGAACATGCACAAAATATTATTGAAGTAAGCGCTGATTACTTTCTGGCTCAACGGCTAAAACCTAGCCAAGAAGGCTACACCGATCTGCTAGTTAAGCATCATGCAGTGATCATTGCGGCAATGAAAGCCAAGCAAAATACGGATAAGGAACATATCAGCGCACTACTAAAAAGTATTGAGGCTTTGGCGCCACATTATCCTGAACATAAACATTAATAACGATTAAAGAAAATCGAGTTGGTGCGCCTCTTCACTATCTTGTCGCACAAAACTGCTGGCAGTAAGCCCTACTAGTCTTACTGGTTGCTTGCCCGCTGCCGTGCGGCAAAGTAAGCTTGGCAATAATGCCTTAAAATCCTTTAATTCGATTAGTGATTCAGCCACACTTTGCGAACGGGTGACTTGCTGAAAATTAGCATATTTCACTTTTAGCGTCAGTGTTTTTGGTTTAAGTTTTAGCGTTTGCAATCGTTCAAAAATAATTTCTGTTAATAATTCCAATTGTTCCAACAACGCCTGCGTATTCAATATATCTGTAGCAAAGGTAGTTTCTTTACCTAGCGATTTTCGGATCCGTGTGCTGCGTACAGGGCGTTCATCAATGCCTCGCGAGATAGTGTAATAATACTGTCCTGACTTACCAAAATTAACCGTTAAATCTTGTTGTGACCACTGCCGTAAATCTAGTCCTGTTTTTATACCCAACTTATTCATTTTGACTTCAGTCGCAGGGCCAATACCATGAAACTTGCCAACCGCTAATTGGGCAACAAAGGCTTCACCCTGCTCAGGTTTAATCACATATAAACCATCGGGTTTATCCATATCAGATGCAATTTTGGCAAGGAATTTGTTATAAGAAACACCTGCAGAAGCCACTAGATTGGTCTCTTCTAAAATATCACGCTTAATGGCTTGGGCAATGTGTGTGGCTGAGCCGTCAAAATCAGCGGTATAAGTGACATCTAAAGACGCTTCATCTAATGATAAAGGTTCGACCTCACAGGCATAACGCCAAAATATTTCACGTATTTTTTCTGACACTTCACGGTAGGCTTCAAAACGTGGTGGTACAAAAATCGCCTGTGGACAGAGGCGATAGGCCTGTGAACACGGCATGGCGGAATGAATGCCAAACTTACGCGCTTCATAACTACAGGCGGCAACGACACCTCGGCTATTAGGCTGACCGCCTACAATCAAAGGTTTGTTTTGGTATTCTGGATTATCACGCTGTTCTACAGAGGCAAAAAAAGCATCCATATCCACATGGATTATTTTACGTTGCTGTGGCATTTACCACATCATTGTTGGGAATACATGATAAAGCCACTGAATAACCACCAATGCAAAAATGCCTGCAATCACATCATCTACCATAATGCCTAAGCCACCATGAATAGCCTTGTCCGCTAAGTTAATCGGCCATGGTTTTAGAATATCAAAAAAGCGAAACAGCACAAAACCCAATACCATCCACTGCCAACCCGAAGGCGCTGCAATCATGGTGATTAAATAACCCACAATCTCATCCCACACTACGGCAGAAGGATCATCTTGCTGTAACCACTCTGCTGATTTTTGGCAGATCCAAATGCCCGCAATAAACGCCAACACCACCACTGAAATATACGTAATTAACGGTAAGTCTTGCATTAACCAATAAAGGGGGATAGCAGCTAGCGTACCAAAGGTTCCCGGTGCTTTAGGTGCCAAACCTGAACCAAACCCCAGCCCTAAAAAACACGCCGGACGTTTTAATAACTCACTAAAATTAACGTGTGAAGTGCTCATAGCCTGTTCCTGTTAGTTCGATAAGTTTATCGTTATCATCGATATAATAAATACCGTTATCATCGGTGATCATACCTATCCGTGTCACTTGACCTTTAAAACGTTTTTCAACTTCGGAAAAATTCTGTGGTGGCACAATAAAACATAATTCATAGTCATCACCCGACTGCAAAGCCAATGTTTGTGCAATCTTGTGATTGATTTTGGCAAGCGATTTCGACAACGGTAACTTAGCTAAATTTAGCCTAGCACCCACGCCACTTTTATCCAAAATATGTGCTAAATCAATCAATAAACCATCGGAGATATCGATTGCAGCTGTAGCCAAACCTAATAAGTCCTGCCCAAGTGACACGCGTGGTGTAGGGCATTCTAGTCGCTGTTGAAAATAAACCTTATCATCGTTATCTAACTGTTCATCATTTAACTGCTGTAAGTGTAGATTGAGTGCAGCACCCGCATCTCCAATACAACCTGATACATAAATCATATCACCTAATTTTGCATTACTACGCCGCATGGCTTGAGACTGATCCACAAAACCATGCACTTGAATACTTATCGTCAACGGGCCTTCAGTGGTATCACCGCCGACCAACTGGATATTATGCTCCTTAGCAAGCTTAGCTAAGCCATTAGAAAAACTTTTCAGCCAATCATCATCTATTTCTGGCAAGGTCAGCGCCAAGGTAAACCAAGCAGGCTCAGCTCCCATTGCAGCTAAATCACTCAAACCAACGGCAAGACTTTTATGGCCTAAACTTTCGGGTTCAACATCTGCAAAGAAATGAACACCTTCAACCAAGGTATCAATCGAAACAGCAATAGCCTGATCAGTGGGCGCATTTAATAGCGCGCAATCATCGCCAATGCCTAGCTCGACATCATCACGATCTGTCGTGAATTGTTCGAAATATGTCTGGATTAGCGAAAATTCACTTAAGATGGACATGCTACTAATATGCTAGGGTGATCCCCGTTATTTTTATTGTCACGATAGATGTGCTCTACGTTATTGTGTTGATTTAATAGCGTCTGTTCCACGCTTAGATTTTGTTCAATACCATTAAGTAATTCAATCAATTTTTGCCCCATTGCATAAGCCAAATTGACAGGAACAGCATTGCCGATCTGCTTATATTGACTGCTCACTGATCCTGTAAATGTCCAGTCATCGGGGAATGTTTGTATTCTTGCATATTCACGTATCGTTAATGGTCGGGTTTCTGTTGGATGGCAGCGCTCTGTCTGTTTCTGAGCGGGCGCACACGTTAATGTTAGACTGGGGTTATCATAAGATAATCGCCTCGCCATTCCCGTTTTACCGCCACCCAAGAAATAACTTTTTTGCATATATTCTTTTTGGATATCATCAGGCAAATCAACCCAACAGCCACCGGGAGGAATAAGCTCTAAAATCTCTTTTTTCCTTTTTGGGTACACTTGCCCCTGCGATGCTGGACAGTCTGTCTGGTATAGCTCACCTTTTTTGAGCGCATCAGCAAGCGTCAGAACGCGCGAATAAGGCTCAGGCCAGCTAAAATTGGCATGTTCAACTAAGTCATTTCTAATGCCAACCAGAAAAAGCCGCTCTCTTTTTTGTGGTACACGATAGAAAATAGCTTTTAATATTTTAGGTTCAATAAGTGTGTAACCCAACTCATGGATCACTGATCTAATGGTAGCTAATGTTTTACCTTTATCATGACTTAACAAGCCCCGTACATTTTCGGCTAAAAATACTTTGGGCTGTATCTCTTTAATTACCCTAGAAAACTCAAAAAACAAGGTTCCTCGCGTGTCTTCAAACCCTAATTTATTGCCCGCATATGAAAACGCTTGACAAGGAAAACCACCCGAAACAAAATCAATATCTTGGTAATAAGAAAAGTCAACGTGGCTTATATCTCCCTCTACCACATGCCAGTCTGGACGGTTATACCTAAGTGTATTACACGCATTTTTATCTATCTCATTGAGTACTACCGCATTAAACCCTGCCTTTTCTAAACCAATTGCCAAACCTCCCGCGCCAGCAAATAGTTCGATAGAACGATACGGTTTCATTGCTGTGATCCGTAGATCTTTTTCCCAATTTGATTCCAGCATCGCTTGTATTTGAGGAAAGTGCTTTAAGTTATTTAGAGCATACTCACCATTCTTTAATGCCGTGATTTTGCCATTTTTATTCCAGCTTTCAATGGTTCTTTTTGATACAGACATAATATCTGCCAACATTGAAGCAGAAACATTTTTATTACACATCAAAGTCTCCGAAACCAGCATATTGTTCAAAAGCGAGTAAATAAAGACTTTTTAAAATATTGGGGGAGATCCGTTCTAATTCAGCTAAAACTGTATTATCTGCAACATCACGTTCAATTTCATCTACAACATCATCTATAACCTTAGGCAAAGCTTCACACAACTTTTTGAATGAAAATTCGTCGCCCGTAACCAATTGATAAAATTTATCAATTGAGACGCGTCTAATATTTCTATTCGCAATAGCATGCCCATCTAGACTTATATTCCAGGTGCTATTTTGGCTATTCCGTGCAATCACTTCTACTAATAAACAGGTTGCATCTGCATCAGCTAAAATCGTGTTTTGCATTCGAATATAGGTTTTCTGTGCTGATGAAGAATTCATCGTATTATGCTTATTTTTCATTTCCACATAGTAATGTTCTTCCGTATTAACTATATCGTAGCCTGATTGTGGCACATGCCATCTATCACTGATAAAATTAAAAATATTTTGATGAAAATAACCAATATGATTGGTATTTAATTTATCTGCTTGCCTGATTATTTCATTTTCAACAATAGTTTGAATTGTTTTGCCATACACTTTGGCATCAAAGCTTAGCTTTATTGGATCAACTAGATTTTTATTAAATGAACTTAAATTAGCATTAAAACGATATTTTTCAACCGTTTCTCTAACGTGGTTAAATAAGTCAGTATCACTGATAAAGTCTAAGCCATACTCTCTCAAAACTAATTCCTCTACTAGGATTTACGACGCGCCTTGGAAGCTTTATATTCAACAGCACGTAGTTTAGAGCCCATTTTGTCCAATACACCATTAACATATTTATGGCCTTTTTCTCCACCGAATGCTTTTGCTAGCTCTACCGCCTCATTAACAACAACACGATAGGGTACTTCTGGGCGATGCATAAACTCAAAGACAGCAAGGCGTAAAACGGAACTTTCAACTGGATCGATTTCAGCTAAATCTCGATCAATAGCATAAGCCAATTCTGCATCCAGGCTATCAATCTCTTTGGATACGCCCTCAACAAGACCATTAAAATATTTTACATCTATCTTGTCAGAATTTTCGGCGGTAACAAAATCTAATGCTGCTTTTTCGGGTTGTTGATTATTCACCAAAGCTTGATATAAAGCTTGCACTGCCGCGGCACGAGAATGGGAACGAGGTAATACTCTTGCCATTTATTGTGCACTCTCAATTTGACGTAATACATTGACCATTTCGATGGTTCCCATTGCAGCTTCCGCCCCTTTATTGCCTGCTTTAGTGCCCGCTCGTTCAATGGCTTGCTCAATGGTATCAACGGTTAGCACACCAAATGATACGGGGATATCCATTTGTAATGTTAGCTGACCTAAGCCCTTTGAACATTCGCCTGCAACATATTCAAAATGTGGCGTACCACCACGAATTACCGCACCCAGTGCAATAATAGCATCATATTTTGCTGTTTTCCCCATACGCTGCACAGCTAATGGAATTTCAACCGCGCCCGGCACGCGTGCCAAATCAATATCACTTTCACTGGCACCATGACGGACTAAACAATCAATGGCAGCTGAGATTAAATTATCGACAATAAAGTCATTAAAACGACCTGCTACGATACCTATTTTCATGCCTTTGGCTGAAAAATCACCTGAAAAAGTTGTGATATTGCTCATGGTTTGGATCGTTCCACATAATTAGTAAAGTTGTATTGTACTGTTTTTGGCAAGTTTCTGCCCGTTCAACGAATTTTCTATCGGTTTTTTTTCTTAGCATGAGGCAATCCTGCTGGATCGGCATCAATCATAAACCATTGATACGGCTTTTTATCAATACGCACAGCGGTTAATTGATCGCCCCAAACCGCACCACTGTCCGTTGAAAAGACGTTGTCATATTGGCCTGTCCCTAATGTTGACCAATGGCCAAAGATAATTCGGTCATCTTTTGTTTTACGGTTCGGCATATCAAACCACGGAATTTGCCCCGTTGGCCTATCTTTAGGTTCACCTTTAAATTTTAGTGCTAAACGACCATCTTCATGGCAGTAACGTAAGCGTGTTAGGCAGTTGGTGATATAACGTAATCTATCCCAATCTGCTAATCCTTTTTTCCATTTATCGGGTTTGTTGCCATACATATTTTTGAAAAATTCTCGCCAATTATCACCACGTAAAACTTTTTCAACTTCTTTTGCTCTTTTTTTGACTTTTTTCAATGACCATTGTGGCGGTAATCCCGCATGCACCATGCTAAAACCTAACTCAGCATCATGATGAAATAAGGGTTGATGGCGTAGCCATGTGATCAGCTCTTCTCGATCACCTGCATCAAGGATAGATTCCATGGTGTCCATGCGGTGACTATGTTCATTAACCCCAGCGGCGGTAGCTAGCAAATGTAGATCATGGTTGCCCAATACCACTTTAACCACATCAGACCCCATTTGTTTGGCAAAACGGAGTACTTCCGCAGATTTAGGGCCGCGATTCACTAAGTCACCCACCAGCCAAATTTGATCGATCGTAGGGTCAAACTCTACGAATTTAAGCAAATTTTGAAGCTCATCAAAGCACCCCTGAACATCGCCTATCGCGTACACTGCCATCGAATGAAACCCTTACTTTATGAGCCTTGCTCATCGACGACGATATAGGGGCTCCGGTTTTAATACTGTAGTTTGATAGCTTTCACTAAAATCATCAAATGCAAGCAGAGCATCATTCAAATGATGTGGTTCTGCCATTTCAAAACTATTTATACCGCATTGTGCCATATAAAATAGTTGATCATACAAAATATCGCCTTGTGCTCTAATTTCACCTTTATAGTCATAGCGATCACGCAAAAGCCGAGCAAAAGAATAACAACGACCATCCGTAAAAGCGGGGAAGTTAAGCACGATTAATCCGAATTTATCTAAGTCAGCAATAATTTCTTCTAATGGGTCATCTCCGTTTAATCGTATCCCTAAACCTCCATCATGTTTGAGTAACGATTCATGTTCAGCTTGCCAACGTGCTAATGTTACAGTGACATCGCCTATGACTAAATCAGCTGCTTCATCATCTAAATGCAGCCAATTGTCTTCAACAATTTTGCGATCTTTAATTATTTGCATAAACACGCTCCTTAAACGGATCAACACCGACGCGTCGTACTGTGCTTAAGAACAGTTCATCCTCATGACGTTGCTCTTTAAATACGTCAATTAATATTGCTACCGTATCGACCACTTGATCTTTAGGAATAGCGCGCCCTAGACGTTGACCAATTGCCGCATCCGCTTCTGAGCTGCCACCAAGGGTAAATTGATACCATTCTTCACCTTTTTTATCAACACCAAGAATGCCTATATGACCGACACTTTGATGAGCACAACCGTTCATACAACCGGATAATTTTATTTTAATATCGCCCAAATCATAGAGATAATCTAAATCATCAAAGCGATCGGTAATTTCTTTCGCCAATGGAATTGATGTGGCATTTGCTAAACCACAAAAATCTAAACCAGGGCAGCAAATTATATCGGTTAAAGTATTAATATTTGCCGTGGCTAAATTATTTGATTTTAACTGGCACCACAAAGTATAAAGATCAGCCTGTTTTACATCACTCAATAATAAGTTTTGATTATGGGTGGATCGTACTTCAGCAAAACTAAACTGATCGGCTAAATCAGCAATAATATCTAACTGATCGGCTGATACATCACCGGGGGGTGCAGTCGGTGATTTTAATGAAATATACACCGCCTTATAACCTGAAATCTTGTGCTCAACCGTGTTTTGTTTAACCCAGCGTGCAAAATCAACTTCTGCACGTTGCGCTTTTGCAAAGCTCTTATCGTCAACAGCGTTTACATCATAATCCGGCTCCGTAAAATGGTTTTTCACTCGTTTGATTTCTGTATCATCCAGCACTAGTTGATCACGAATATGTACCCATTCAGCCTCAACCAGTTCACGAAAGGGTTCAATTCCATGTTCTTTGACCGTGATCTTAATACGCGCTTTGTATTTATTATCACGACGACCTAATTGATTGTAGATCCGTAAAATAGCTTCTAAATAAGACAGTAAATCTTTCTTTTCTAAAAAGGGTCTGATTTGCTGACCTAAAATAGGCGTTCGGCCCAATCCACCGCCAACAAATACTTCAAAACCGATATTACCTTCGGTATTTTTAACAAGATGTAAACCAATATCATGTAATTGGGTTGCGGCACGATCATCATCACCACCAATAACGGCAATTTTGAATTTACGCGGTAGATACGCAAATTCAGGATGAAAAGTGGACCATTGCCGAATAATCTCGCACCAAGGACGCGGATCTTCAAGTTCAGCAGCATTGATCCCCGCTAGTTGATCAGAAGTGGTATTGCGAATACAGTTACCACTGGTTTGAATGGTATGCATTTGCACTGAAGCCAACTCCGCCAAAATATCAGGTACTGTTGCTAATTCTGGCCAATTTAATTGGAAATTCTGCCGTGTGGTGAAATGCACATAGCCCTTGTCATAACGACGAGAAATATCGGCGATTTTACGTATTTGCTTTGATGACATCAGCCCATAAGGAATGGCAACACGTAACATCGGCGCATGAATTTGCATATAAAGACCATTCATTAACCGCAAAGGGCGAAATTGCTCTTCGGTTAATTCACCTGCTAAAAAACGACGTGTTTGATCGCGGTATTGCGCTACCCGCTGATCCACCATCGCCTGATCGTAGTTGTCATACTGATACATATACGTTTCTTAAAATAACATTGAGCCACATATTATATCGCTCATCACTTATAACTGGAAATTATAAATAACTATATTAATAGATGATTATCCTATATATCAAAACTACTTGGAAATACATTTAAAATATCTGTCATTGCCGAGTTCTTACCCCGTCGAGCTGGGCACAAGCTTATCGGCAACCTGACCGTTTAAGGTAACTAAAGGAGGTTTTTGCCTTGGACTCCCGCTAACAACATGCGGCAGTGACCAATGAAGAGAAAACTGCGACTTGAATGGTCACGAGTATAAGTTCATAAATAAATTGCATGCCATCGTAAAAAAAAGTACTATATTACTATGCGTTTCTCTCACAAATCCAGACAGGTAAAGCTACTATATAGTCTCTTGCTTGCTCTGTTATTGTTGTTTTCTCAGGATCTAACGCTACATATTCATGATCTGCCACACAGCCATGACAACTATTTTGAACATAACCATAGCGCTGATGGTGGTGGCAGTTATCACAATCATATCAGCAAGGCTCATTTTGACCATGGTAGTTCATACCATGATCATCATAATGGCTTTATACTGGAATTTGATGTCAGCTCCGATGGTATATTAAAAAGTATTACTAATAATCCTCTCGTCTTAGCTTTATTGAGCTTTATGTTTGCCTTGGTATTATCTGCCCCTTCGCGCCTTGTGGTGCAGCGTTACCAGCAAAGTAAAACTGTCCTCTATAAATATTATCTGCTTTCTCCGCCTTTAAGGGCACCACCTCAATACTTCTAAAACTGATCTATTCAGCTAGTGCTACTGGCTCCATACTTGTGTTACTTGGGAATGGGTTTTGAGCAGGCACTACTTGTCTCACTCAGCAATATTCCATGTTCTCGTTGCCACGCACAACAATAAGCAATAGGACATTTCCAGAATTTGTTTTAGGAGAATTACCATTATGCAGTTTTTACCATTACGCCGATTTAACACAGTTGCATTGCGGCTATTAGCTGCCCCCTATCAGCCTCCTCAATAATAGAATGAATTTTGTAAGAGGCAATTTTCTTAACAAACAAAGCTGGTTGAATCCGGTCTATTGCTGATGAATATTTATTACAGCACTTTTGAAACAGGAATTGTCATTCTAAAACTGGCATTTGAAACCTGTTTTACACCACTACAATTGGATAAGATTATCACAGGAATTAATCAATGAAAACACACTGCCAGAGAAACCTAACAATAAAAACTTTATTTTGGGCACTTATTTTTCTACCCCTAATAATAAGTATAACTAGCTATGCTGGATCTGATGATGACGATCACAGCCATGATCCTTCGCATGGCGTGATTGATGATGTTAAAAACTATTTTAAACATATTTTTGAGCATGATCCTCATGACGAGAATGAGAATGCTCACGGCGCTGAGAATGACCATGACAAAGATGATACCACCATTGCGATCACTGATTTCACTGATTTCACCGAGCTGTTTGTCGAGTTTCCAGCACTGGTGCTAGCACACGAATCAGTCTTTATTATCCACCTGACCCGGCTGGATAACTTTCAACCTATAAGTAGCGGTGTAGTCACCCTGACCCTCAGTGGTGGTGGTGTAGAAACTGAAGTATTTAGTATAAACAAACCTGATATACCGGGTATTTTTCGATTAGCAATTTTGCCTGTACACACAGTAAGTCGCCAGCTAAACCTGCACTTCAAGGGTGAAGAGATAGATGTTATACACCCATTGGGGATCTATAAGGTGCATCCATCACAAAATGAGGCAGAAATACAAACTATCATAGAAGAAGCCCCTGTTGATGCCATTTCCTTTTTGAAAGAACAACAGTGGCAGCTTGATTTTGCGGTGACACCAGCCGTTATAGCTCAGCTACGGCAAAGCATTCAGGCTACTGGTAGCTTACGTCCACGGGCAGATGGTGAGGTTCATCTGAGCGCTGTGAGCACAGGACATTTGCGTTCCAAAGGCAAATTCCCATACCCTGGAATGCAGGTCGAAGCAGGGCAGTTACTGGCAGATATTACACCCCGACTTGGCACAGGTGTCGATCTGTCCACCCTGAAAGCGGCTGTTGACAAAGCGCGTTCAACGCACAACTTAGCAAAACAGGAACGCCAGCGTCTAGCAAAGCTTTGGCAGGCAAAAGCGGTAGCCAAATCGCGGCTACTTAAAGCTGAGAGCGCCGAAGTTATTAGCAAAACAGAACTGAACACTGCCATGCGTCGTTATCAACAAATTATCGGTGGCACACAAAATAATCTTACTATCCCCATTATTGCACCTATCAGCGGCATATTGGCACAGGTAAATGTGGCTTCAGGTCAATATGTAGATGAAGGCGATGCCCTGTTTCATATCGTTAATCTGGAGCGATTATGGTTGGAAGCACGCATTGCCGAAGCCGATATCGCACTGTTGCAACAACCCTCTGGTGCTTGGTTTACCTTAACCGGGTTTGACAGCAGTTTTAATACCTTCGATCTGGACGGCTCTATGGTGGCGTTGGGAGGTGCTATCGATGCTGTCTCACGCACTGTACCGCTGATTTTCGAATTTAACAGCCCCGATCAACGCTTACGCAGTGGTATGTTTGCCACGGTGCGAGTTTATACCGGCAAGACTACACATGGCGTGGTGGTTCCCACCTCTGCTATTTTTAACGATGGTGGTCAGGAAGTGGTTTACGTAATGCTGGGGGGAGAAACCTTTCAGCGCCGCTTGGTGCGATTAGGCATGCGTGATGGTGAGCAAGTTCAACTTATCAGTGGCGTAGAAGCAGGTGAAAGAGTTGTTAGCCGAGGCGCTTATTCAGTTCGACTTGCTTCTGCCGACAGTGCAGAAGTAGGTCACGGACATGCGCATTAATTAAAAGGAAGAAAAATGATTGGATCCAGCATTAAATGGTCTTTAAAAAACCGCCTATTCGTTATCGCCACTGCCTTGCTGTTATTACTTTGGGGTAGCTACCAAACCAGCCAGATGCCCGTGGATGTGTTTCCAGATCTGACCGCGCCTACGGTCACCATTGTCACCGAAGCACATGGTATGCCTCCAGAAGAAGTAGAAACCCTTATCACACTGACAATTGAAAGCGCACTTAATGGCGCTTCCGGTATTCGCCGGATACGTTCTAATAGCCAAGTTGGATTTTCCACGGTCTATGCCGAGTTCGAATGGGGTACTGATATTTATCAGGCACGGCAGATTGTTGCAGAAAAACTGCAAACGGTGAGAGCGATTCTACCACGCGATATTGCGCCACCGGTATTAGCTCCGATAGCATCAGTAATGGGCGATATTATGTTTATCGCGCTAAAGTCTGATAGCCATGATGCCATGGATCTGAAAACCATCGCAGACTGGAATTTACGCCGCCGTCTACTGGCAGTACCCGGTGTTGCCGAGGTAATTACCAATGGCGGTCAAACTAAGCAATTTCAGGTGCTGGTTAAACCACCTCTACTGGCATCCTACCGTATAGATCTGACACAAATCACTGCGGCACTACGAACCAGTAACCAGAACTCGTCTGCTGGTTTTTATGTTGAAAATGCTCAGGAATATTTGATTCAAGGGCTGGGAAGAGTGAATTCTACAGAAGACATTGGCAATACCTTTGTTGCCATGCGCGGTGGTGAACCGATATTAGTACGCCATCTGGCAGAGGTCAAAATAGCACCAGCCTTGATGCGAGGCATGGCAGCACACAATGGGCAACAAGCGGTGGTATTGGGTATTCAGAAGCAGCCCGATGCCAATACACTGGAACTGACTAGGCAACTGGATCGGGTATTGGAAGAGATCCAAGCGACATTACCCACAGGTATGGAGATCGAAACCCATCTTTTTCGCCAAGCTGATTTTATCTCAATATCAATCGACAATCTGTTAGCCGCATTGCGTGATGGCGCATTTTTAGTCCTCGCCATTGTCTTCATTTTTCTAGCCAGCGCTCGTGCTACTGTTATCACCTTAATGGCACTGCCACTGTCTTTACTAGCAGCTTTGCTGGCACTTAATGCCTTAGGCGCAACCATCAACACTATGACCTTAGGGGGCTTGACCATTGCCTTAGGAGTACTGGTAGATGATGCTATCGTGGTGGTGGAGAACGTTGTGCGCCGTATGCGAGAGAACCTGCGCGCCGAGCAACAGCTGTCAACTCTGCAAATAGCACTGCGGGCAACACGCGAGATCCAAAGCCCCATTGTATTCACCACACTTATTATCATTGTGGTATTTATACCTCTGTTTTTCCTCAGCGGTGTGGAAGGTCGCCTGATGCAACCGCTAGGGCTAGCTTATATTATTGCTCTTGTCGCATCAACGTTGGTCGCCATTACACTAACACCCGTACTGTGCAGTCTGCTACTAAAACACGCCAAAATAGTTAAAAGCAATACTGATACCCGATTTGTCATCTGGCTTAAAAAAGCGTATATCCCAATACTGGATGCCACCCTAACACGCTGGCGCATCATCACATTTTTATCTTTGCTTGGTTTTGTTATCACCGTAACTGCGCTAATTCTAGCAGGGCGTTCTTTTCTGCCTGATTTTAATGAAGGCAGCCTGACGGTCAGTGTTGTTACTTTGCCAGGCACATCACTGCAACAGTCTAACCAATTAGGGTTGCAGGTAGAGCAGATTTTGCTTTCTCATGCTGAGGTGGTCTCGACTGCCCGCCGCACTGGGCGTGCTGAACTTGACCCCCACGCCATGAGCATCAATGCCTCGGAAGTTGAGGTCAAGCTGAAAATGGGTGAACGCAGTAAAGAGCAATTTCTCGCTGCTTTGCGTGAGGATTTTAAGGCTCTACCCGGTATCAACATCGTTATCGGTCAGCCCATTTCTCATCGCATCGACCATATGCTTTCAGGAACGCGGGCAAATATTGCAGTGAAAATATTTGGTCATGATTTATACCTACTACGCCGCCTTGCCGAGCAGATCAAAGGCATTGCCGAAACCGTGCCTGGCGCAGTGGATGTTGCGGCGGAACTACAGGCTGACATCCCCTTTATTACCGTGGAATTTAACCGTTATGCTATAGCCCGTCATGGTCTCAGCGTAGCCGAGCTAAGCTAAACTATTGAAACAGCGTTCTTCGGACAGTCGGTATCAAGAGTATTACAGGGTGATGTCAGTTTTGATCTGGTGGTGCGTTATGACACCAGTGTACTAGATAACTTTGATGCCTTGCGTAGCACCTTGATTACCACCCCATCTGGAGCACAACTACCGTTGCATAGCCTGGCTAATGTGCGCAAAGATCGCGGTGTGAATATTATTAGTCGTGAAAACGTACAACGCAAAATTGTAGTTATGGTCAATGTGGCCGAGCGTGATCTGGCTAGCGTAGTTGAGGATATTCGCGATGCCGTAACAGCCCAAATAAACCTACCCAGCGGTTATCACATTGAATATGGCGGTCAGTTTGAAAGTGCGCAGCAAGCAACACGTACCTTAACATTGCTAAGTGCAGTCGCACTTCTTTTAGTATTTATGTTGCTGTTTGTTGCTTTTCATTCGGCACGCGATGCAACGCTAGTCATGCTCAATCTACCCTTAGCATTGATGGGAGGGGTAGCTGGTATGTATCTAGGGGATGGCATACTGTCTGTCGCCACACTGATCGGCTTTATCGCACTGTTTGGCATTGCAACGCGCAATGGCGTTATCCTTATCGCACATATCCATAATCTCGTGCAATACGAACAAATAGATAATCTCCATCAAGCAGTGCGCCAAGCCGCCATTGAACGCTTGGTTCCCATTCTAATGACGGCACTGGCAACCGCCTTTGCGCTGATGCCACTGGCATTGAGTGCGGGGCAACCCGGTAGTGAAATTCAAGCACCGATGGCGATGGTGATCCTATTTGGGCTACTAAGCTCAACGGCGCTCAACATGATCGTGGTACCTGCACTTTACCTACGCTTTGGCTCTATACCCGTGATCATTCAATCTGTGAAGATTCAGGACTAAGATAGGAAGTTAGAGCAAGGCGCAATGTGCGGGCAATGACTAGTCCTTTATGTCTAGGGATGGACTGTAGGCAGAAAATCTAGGAGCAATTTTCTGTGTCAAGCCTTACAAAGCTTCCGCTCCTGCTTACGCCTCTTACCTACATCCCTGTCATAGGTAGGATCTTAAGAAGTTGAAATAAAGCTCAAATCATGATCAAATAGGATAGCCGCACTAGGTGATAAGCAGACAAAATATTTGCCCTTAAATATTAAGGTACTTCAACCAACTTACCGAACAGAACATAAAGTACAAACCATTCCATAATCAATTGGTGAAACCTGAACTGGCAGAGCTAATGAAAGAGGTGGCTGACAGGGTATTTAGCCACTGGATAAATGAGGTACTAGAGTACACTAAAGATAATTTAACTCAATTTGATAAAATATTGATCCAAGATGGTAGCTCAATTATGGTTAACCGAGCATTATAAGGATATTTATCCTGGTCGATTTTCGCATACCTGCCCTGCAGCGATTGAATTGCATGTGACATTAGATCTAAAGAAAGGATGTTTTGAAAGAGCCAGTATTACGCCAGATAGCTATTCGGAGCGAAATGAATTACCCACATTAGCATCGTTAGAAGGACAACTTCTTCTGGCCGATCGTGGTGATTACCTCAGTAAAAATGCTACCCGCTCACATCCCAAAAGGGATCGAATAATAGGGGTTTTACAGTATGGCCTAGAGCCAATTATTAGATAGGTACCTATTTGAAATTTCTTAAGTACCTACCTATGACATCCCTGTAGGCAACGCAGTGCTGGTTTTCTAGATTTTGGTCTGAATCTTTACAGATTGAATGAGTATGGGTATATACCCAGACTGAGCCACCAAATCCTTCAGCTTCTCGCATACCTAAATGAATAGTTGAAATATAACTATTACCCTCAATATCATAATAACTTATTTTGACAGGGAGTTCAGACTCATATTCTAAATAGTCGGCATCAGACAGCTTCTCCGTAGAATAAGAAAAAAAAGCAGTTTTCACATCTTTATTATTTAATAATAGTGGGATTTTATTTGATGATGAGAAAGTCGATAGAACCCTTTTTTTATTTTCAGATTTAATGGTGTCTGAAAGAATCTTTTCAATGTCCAGTTTGGCAGCAGAAAGTGTAATGTTTACAGCAGGTCTATTGCCACTATTGTAAACAGTCAAGTCAAATATCACCACTCCTTTACTACTACTATTCTGGGTTATTTCGGCGGTTACAATTGGTCTATGCGTTGAAAACCAAAAACGTCGAGTGCTGTGAAGCGAAACAATAGAAATAATAATTGCCAGAATTGAGAATATTGTTCCAATTTCAATCATATTTTTCAATCGCCTTAATTAATAACAATCATCGATAATTATGCCTAAACATTATTACTTTTCTTATTATGTTCAGCTATATTAAAGACCTCGCCCAAAACTCAACTCAAACCGCTCAGCAAACTCAGCCATAGTAAATGTATGATTCTGTGTACCATGTTGTTCGATTTTAATCGCACCTAATAATGAGGCTATGCGACCTGTTATTTCCCAATCTTTACCGTGCATAATGCCGTGTAATAATCCGGCGCGATAGGCATCACCACAGCCGGTGGGATCGGCTAGTTTGTCTACTTTTGCACATGGAATATCTAGGCGATTGCCTTCGGTGTAGATATAGGAACCTTCACCGCCTCGGGTGATGATAAGTGCTTCTATTTGTTCGGCTATTTCATTGGGTGATAAGCCTGTTCTGTCTTGGAATAATTGGGCTTCATAGTCATTTAAGGTGATATATGTCGCTTGTTTGGCGAAGTTTAATAAGTCATCGCCATCAAACATCGGTAGCCCTTGACCGGGATCGAAGATAAAGGGGATACCGGCTTCATGGAGTTGTTGGGCATGTTGAATCATGCCGTCACGTCCATCTGGTGAGATGATTGCCAATGTAATATCTTTCGCTTCGCTGATCAGTGTTTCATGGGCTAGGTTCATTGCTCCGGGGTGGAAGGCGGTGATTTGATTATCATCCATATCGGTGGTGATAAAGGCTTGGGCGGTGTAACTGCCGTCTTTAACATGCACATGGCGGCGGTTGATGCTGTGTTTATCCATCCATGTGGCATAGCTGGTAAAGTCGCTACCTACAGTGCTCATTGGAATGGGATCATCGCCTAGTAATTTTAGGTTATAAGCAATATTGCCGGCGCAGCCACCAAACTCACGGCGTAAGTTGGGCACTAAGAATGATACATTTAATATATGCACTTTGTCGGGCAGGATATGATTTTTAAATTGGTCGGGGAACACCATAATAGTGTCGTAGGCGAATGAGCCACAAATAAGTGCTGACATGGTTTTATCCTTTTGTATTTAGCTGTGTTGTATTGGCGGTGATGGTGAGTTTACCATCTAAAAAATCTTTTAAATACTGGCCGACAATTTCATTGCGCCAGCCTTGTAATATAGGCAGTTTGGTTTCACCACTCACCATGCACTCAATCTCTTTTCTTGAGGCTACAGCGACAGGTGCAATCGATTGTTCATCACAAAACTTTCTCACTAAAGCCATTAAGGCATCAACGATGGCATTTTGTTGTTGTGAGAGTGCTTGTGTTTTTTTCAATACTGGCCATTGATCTTTGGGCGTTGCTTTTGCCTGTTTAATTTCTGTTAATAATTTTTCACCGTAGCGTTTAATGGTATTGGCTTCTAAACCACGAATCATGCTGAGTTTATCTATTGATTCAGGTGCCAATTTAGCAAGATCGAGCAATACATCATCTTTTAAAATCCAACGGCGAGGGCGGTTAGATGTAATGGCGCGTTGTTCTCGCCAAGCGGAAAGCTGTTTTAAAATGGCTAGTTGCACACCTTTTAAGCGGCCGAAACCTTTCACTTTTCGCCAAACATTGTCGGGATCAGCTTTGTAGGTTTCTACATTTGTTAAGGTATTAAAATCATCCTCTAACCAATGAGTTCGACTTTTTTCTGCTAATTCTTGCTTGAGTATTTTATAGACATCACGCAAATAGCGTACATCATCAGCCGCATAGGTAATTTGAGCAGGATCAAGCGGGCGTTTTGTCCAATCGGTACGCGAATGGGCTTTATCAAGATCGATATCTAGACATTTTTTTACTAAGTTGCCGTAGCCGATTTGGTCGCCATAGCCTAAAATCGTTGCGGCTAATTGAGTGTCAAACACATTGCTGGGGAGCGCATTCCGCAACATGTAAAACAATTCAAGATCTTGGCGTGCGGCATGAAAAACGATGGTTATCTCAGGATTATAGATAATATCCAAAAGCGGGTCTAAATTACTGATTGCTAACGGGTCGATGCAAGCAATATGATCATCGTTGGCAACTTGAATCAAACACAGTTGCGGATAATAGGTTTTTTCACGCAAAAACTCGGTATCAACCGTTATCCACGCGCTATTCGCTATTTGTTGGCAGAATTGGGCAAGTTCTGCCTCGCTATCTATGTACTGAACGGTCATATAGTAAAGTCGTTATGATAATTAATTGCTTAGTATAACGATTTTTAAGGCGATTCGATTAACTTTGCCATATTTATGATGTCTGTAATGGCATCAACAATAATTTGCGGTTGCTCATGTGGAATATCGTGGCCACTTTGGTTGGCAAAGATATGCTGGCTGTAAGGTGATAATCGAGTTAAATCTTGCTGTAATTCAATCCAGATTTTTTCACGCCGGCGTAGTTTTTCATTGCCAGACCATTCCGGCATGCCTCGGCTAATGACAATTAAAGGCACGGTCGGAATACTGCCATTAAGTTGTACTTGCCGTGAACTTTGGTATAAGCCAGCAATTTCTTGGCCAGCTGCGCGATAAGCATGATCACGAAGAATCTGATGTTTACCATCTGGCGTTGGAGATTTTTTGGCGGATTGCGTGACGATAATATTGCGTCGACCTTTATAAGGTGCGGGCAATTTTATGTTTAGACGGTCATATTGCAATTCATGTGAGGCATCAATTAATATCATTCCAGCTACACGATCGGGATAAAAATTAGCAAATAACCTTAAATTAAAACCGCCAAAGGAATGACCAACCAGAACATAGGGGGGCGGAACTTGTGCTTGCTGAAGTAATTGGCCTAATTCGTAAGCAATACGCCGGCTATTGCGTGGTCTTGGGCCATAATCACTCCAGCCGTATCCCGCACGATCGTAAATACAGGTGTGCGTTATTTGGGCAGATTGTTCGAACAATGACTGCCAATCTGATGAGTCCTCACCTAAGCCTACATCCATAATAACGGTAGGCTTACCTTCGCCTAGACAATTTATATGTAAGCTGTAACCGCCAATATCATAACGTTCACCCGGAAGAGGAGGCAGATCCTGTGCAACGGCAACAGCATGAAATCCATAGAATAAAGATAAAAAGTATAAACTTAAACGCATAAACTGCGCCTCCCATTTTTATGAGAAACCTTATTTAGTCGGACGTTTTATTGCAACAAAAGTTTCATTTCTATATTAGCTGATTAATTTTACGCTCGATCTCTTTTAGTTCAAATGGCCAATTAAGCTCACTGTTATCGGCAAATTTTAATACCGGAATGCTGGTTCCGTAGTGAGCAACAAGGTCATCATCGTCACCTATTTCAATACTAACTATTTGGGCATCTATAGCATTTAATATGGCCTCTGCCTGTTCACATAAATGACATCCTACAGTGGTAAATAAGGTGATAACAGTCATTTTTCTAAAAGTCGCGGCATCAGTTCAACAAAATTACAGGGACGATGGCGAATATCTAACTGATCTTTGAGAATATCATCCCATGCTGTTTTGCATGCGCCTGATGAGCCTGGCAAACAAAAAACAAAGGTACCATTAGCTACGCCGCCTATTGCACGAGATTGAATGGTTGATGTGCGAATATCCTGATAGGAGATCTGTCGAAATAACTCGCCAAAACCAGTGATTTCTTTATCTAATAAAACAGTTACAGCTTCGGGTGTGCCATCGCGCCCAGTTAAACCTGTGCCGCCTGTTGTGATAATTGCTTGTACATCCGGGGCGGCGATCCATTGTGATATGATCGCACGAATTTGATACATATCATCACGCACAATTTGCTGATCGGCAACTAGGTGATTTTCAGCTAAAACGCGTTTGCGAAGAACTTTTCCAGAAGTATCGGTTTCTAAGGTGCGTGTATCTGAAATAGTAAGTAGGGCAATATGAACCGGAATAAAGCTTTGTTCCATGAGGTAGATCTCGGTAATGGTGTTAAAGACCAGTATAATCATTTAGATCTTAAATAGGAGTTTTAAAATGAAAAAATTAGTAATCGTTGCCACTATGGCTACTTTCATCACGGCATGTACAACGATGGATGATCCCAATCGACAAGCTAAAATAGGTGCGGCCGTGGGGGCTGCGGCTGGTGCAGTAGTGGGTTATGTAGTTGAAGGAGATGCAGGCGGTGCGGCAGTAGGCGCGGTAGTAGGTGCAGCAGCAGGTGGCGGTATTGGTTATTATATGGATAATCAGCAAAAAGAAATGGAGGCGGCATTGGCGGAAGAGCAGGCACGTCATGATTTAGAAATAAAGCGTTTAGAAGATGAAACCTTAAAAATTGAGGTATCGAGTGAAATCTCATTTGATTTCGGAAAATCATCATTGAAACAGGCTTTTATGCCAACGCTTCAAAAAGTATCAGAAATTCTAGTGCGTTACCCACGAACAGTGATTCATGTAGTAGGTCATACCGACAGCGTCGGCTCAGAGAGTTATAATATGGATCTTTCGCGTCATCGCGCTCAATCTGTGATCAATTATTTTGTATTGCAAGGTATTTCACAAAGTCGATTAGTGACAGTGGGACGGGGCGAGATAGAACCAAGAGCCAGCAACGATACAGAAGCTGGTCGTCAACTAAATCGTCGAGTAGAAATATATGTCAAACCCGTCATCGAAGGACAAGAATCACAAGCATACGAGACGCCGCAAGGCAGCCAAATCTGATTCGGTTCCCCCGCAAAATGATTTGATTTTTGGACTGCACGCGATACAGGCAGCACTCGATGTGCCTGTATCGCGGATCAAAGAAATTTGGCTGGCAGATGAGCGCCAAGATGCGCGTATTGATGCCATTATAGAAGGTGCAAAAAAACACGATATAGAAATACAGAAAGTTGCACGAGAACAACTTGATGAAATGCTACCCGATGTGCAACACCAAGGTGGCATAGCCAAATGTCGACCGCTTAAAGTATTAGATGAAACAGATCTAGTTAAATTATTAGAAAGCTTAGAGGAGCCTCCATTTCTATTAATTCTTGATGGTGTACAAGATCCACATAATCTAGGTGCATGTATACGCACAGCCGAAGCCGCTGGCGCACATGCAGTTATCGCGCCTAAGGATCGTGCTTCAAGTTTGACGCATACCGCATTAAAAGTGTCTAGTGGTGCAGCCGAACGATTACCTTTTATTCAAATTACTAATTTAGCTCGGGTATTACGTGAACTGCAACATCATGGTATATGGCTAGTGGGTACATCAGCTGATAGTGAAACTACGATTTTTGAAGCAGATTTAAAAGGGCCACTAGCAATCGTATTAGGTGCGGAAGGCCGCGGTATTCGTCGTTTAACGCGTGAGAACTGCGATCAAACAGTTTATATCCCAATGAAGGGGGCAGCTGAAAGTTTAAATGTTTCAGTAGCGGCAGGCGTGTGTTTGTTTGAAGCCGGTAGACAACGCTTACTGAGCTAAAGCAGGTTAAGTGCTGCTCTAAGCTTAGCAGGTTGGACACTGTGCAGTAATACCCAATTTATAAACGTTAAGAAATATTGTTGATCAGTAGATATTGGAGTATAATAATTAGTTACCCGAAAGATGGGTAAACTCCTTGCCTTGTTAATTAGATTAAATAGGGCTGTATAAACCGTGAGGAGCTCTAATGAGACATTACGAAATTGTGTTTCTGGTCCACCCTGACCAGAGCGAGCAAGTGCCTGCTATGATTGAAAAATATACGCAGATCATCACTAGCGATGGGGGTGCTGTGCATCGCCAAGAAGATTGGGGTCGCCGTCAATTGGCTTACCCAATCAATAAAGTTCATAAAGCCCATTACATTTTAATGAATGTTGAGTGTGGTGTTGCGCAATTGGATGAAATTACTACCGCTTTCCGTTTTAACGACGCTGTTCTTCGAAATCTTGTTACATCAGTTGATGAGGCTGTTACTGAGCCATCACCGATGATGCAAAAAGACGACGATGACAAACCACGTCGTAGAGAACGATCTGACTAACACTAATTAAGGAGCATAAAAATGGCACGTTTTTTTAGACGTAGACGGTTTTGTCGTTTCACCGCTGAAGGTGTTAAGCAAATCGATTATAAAGATGTAAACTTGTTAAAGAATTACATTACAGAAACAGGAAAGATTGTTCCTAGCCGTATTACCGGTACTAAAGCGCGTTACCAACGTCAGCTTTCTACTTGTATAAAACGCGCGCGTTTCTTGGCGTTGATCCCTTATTGCGATATGCATAAATAAGACCTATGCACGATCACTTGCAGGATTTAGGTAGTAAACTGCGCTTTTTCGACTATTTTTGCCTTGTCCTGACGAAAAATACTTATCGTGCAAAGGTCTTAAGTAAGGGATAGATTAAAATATTTAAAATAATTAGAAGGTAGAAAGTATGCTGCGAACAATTGCAGTGTTTTCAATGAAAGGCAGTGTATATGCCGCAGGCATCATTGCGATATTTTCATTGGTCGCATTGGTGTTGCCACCTTTTAATTATATTGCAAGTGGAATTGTCGCGCTCTATACCTTGCGTATGGGGCCGAAAGAGGGAATAAAAGTTATCGGTCTTACGACGGTGATGGTGACATTAGTCACCCTGCTGTTTGCGGACAAGAGTTTTATTTCAGTTGTATTTTTGTTATCAAGCTGGTTGCCTATAATGGTAGCAAGTTTGGTGTTGGGATATACCCGATCGCTGGCTATGAGCATATTAGTAGCAGGTGGGATGGGGATTTTGTTTGTTGTGGGGTTGTATCTATTTATACCCGATCCTGCATTATGGTGGCAGCAGTTAATGGCGCCCTTTTGGGATGTAATCAGCCAGCAAGCTGGTTGGAATTTAAGCCCAGGAGAAACGCAGGAAATGGTGGCGGTGTTATCAATAATGATGACAGGGCTAGTAGCGGCCAGCTTAACTATTAATATAGTAGTGGGTTTGTTAATAGGCCGAGCGTTACAAGCAAAATTATATAACCCGGGTGGTTTTGCAGATGAGTTTCAGCAACTCAGCTTAGGCAAGCCCGCAGCAGTGTTAACAATCGTCTTGATGGCGATTACCATCTTGCCATTGGGCAATGAGTTAGCATTATTGCGAGAGTGTTTGCTGGTTGTGTTAGCTGTATTTGCTTTGCAAGGTTTGTCAGTAGTTCACGCTATTGTCAAAAACCAACAAAAATCAACATTCTGGTTAGTGGCTATTTATGTGCTGCTAATTACAATTCTACCGCAGATGGTAGTCATACTTGCGATGATAGGTATTTTAGAACAATGGTTTAATTTTCGACATCGTTCTTCGAATGATGCGAGTTAACAGCAGTCAATAAACTGCGAATGAGGATAGAACGATGCAAGTTATTTTGCTAGAGAAAGTTCAAAGACTTGGAAACTTAGGTGATGAAGTAGCCGTTAAATCGGGCTTCGGGCGTAACTTCTTAGTACCAACAGGTAAAGCGTTACCTGCTAACAACCGTAACCGTGAAATCTTTGAAGCACGTCGTGCTGATTTAGAAGCCGCGGCAGCTAAATTGCAAGCGGAAGCTGAGCAACGCAAGGTTAAACTTGTGGCTGCGGGCGATGTTAACATCAAAGCCAATGCCGGTATTGAAGGCAAGCTGTTTGGTTCAGTAGGCGCAGCAGATATTGCTGAGCAATTGAATGCAGCAGGCGCAGAGATTGAGCGCAATGAAGTGCGCCTGCCGGCCGGTCCATTACGTCATACTGGTGAATTTGATATTGATATTCAATTACACTCCGATGTGGTTGTGACGGTTAAAGTGAACATCATTTCTGAAGCGCAATTGTTAGCACAAGCTGAAGCTGAATTAGCTGACGCTGCAAAAGCAAAAGCGTTAGAAGAAGCTGAAGAAATCGCCAAAGCGCAAGAAGACGAAGCTTAGTAAAAAATGTTTGGAGCTGTATTTTAGGTACAGCTCCATCAATTTAAGTGGTAGTTGGATGAGTATGTCGAGCTGAAACCTAGTTATTTGACTTGGTGTATACTTAAAATTACTTACCTATTGTCATTCCCGCATGTTTTTAGTGGGAATCTTATGCTGTGTAAACATAGATTCCGGCTAAAAGCTACCGAAACGTAGTAACCGCAGGATCAATGACGGTATTTCTTGTCAAAAACGTTAAGGTGATCTGTGGAAGATATAAGTTACCCTGAATCCTATACGGATCCTGCCACCGAGGCACTTAAAGTCCCCCCTCATTCTGTTGAAGCCGAGCAATCTGTGCTGGGCGGTCTTCTACTAGATAATAATAGCTGGGATAAAATCGCTGATCTATTAGTTGAATCAGATTTTTATCGCCATGATCATCGTTTGATCTTTCGCGCAATTTCCGAGTTATTTGAAAAATCCGAACCGGTTGATATGATCACGCTTGCCGAGTGGCATGATAGTCGTGGTGAACTAGAAGAAGTCGGTGAGCTTGCTTATCTTGGCATGCTAGCTAGAAATACCCCTACCGCCGCAAATATCGTTGCTTATGCAACAATTGTTCGAGAACGTTCCGTTTTACGTCAACTCATTGCAGTGGGTACCGAGATATCAAATGTAGCGTTTAATCCTGAGGGATTAAATAGTGACGATATGTTGGATAAGGCGGAACAAAAGGTACTTGCCATTGCCGAACAAAGTGTTAATCGAGGTGGTGGCTTCGTTCAAGTTAAAGAAGTGTTAAGTAAAGTTGTTGATCGCATTGATACTTTATTTGAGCAAGACAGTCCGATCACAGGCTTGTCTTCTGGCTTCACTGATTTTGATCTGCAAACGGCAGGTTTACAGCCTGCAGACTTAGTGATTGTAGCGGGAAGGCCGTCAATGGGTAAAACGACGTTTGCGATGAATTTGGCTGAACATGCTGCGATTAAAAGCAAAAAGCCCGTCGCGGTATTTAGCATGGAAATGCCTGCGGATTCATTAGCAATGCGTATGCTGTCATCACTAGGTCAAATTGATCAACATCGCTTACGCACGGGGAAATTAAATGATGATGATTGGCCGCGTTTAACTTCGGCGATTGCCTTATTAAATGAAGCGCCTTTATTTATTGATGATACACCTGCATTAACGGTAACAGAGCTACGCGCCCGAGCCCGTAGATTAAAGCGTGATAAAGGTTTAAGTTTGATTGTGATCGATTATATTCAACTTATGCAAGGCAGTGGTAAGGCTAATGAAAACCGCACCACTGAAGTCTCGGAAATTTCACGCGGCCTTAAAGCATTAGCCAAAGAACTGAATGTCCCCGTGGTGGCGTTATCACAGTTAAATCGAAGCTTAGAGCAGCGCCCGAATAAACGACCTATTATGTCAGATTTACGTGAATCAGGTGCGATTGAGCAGGATGCGGATTTGATTGTATTCATCTATCGAGATGAAGTTTATAATGAGGACTCACCCGAAAAAGGCAAGGCTGAAATCCATATTGCCAAACAGCGTAATGGCCCAATTGGTAAGGTTAATTTAACATTCCAAGGAAAATATACCCGCTTCGAGAACTTTGCTTACAATAATTATGATGATTATGATACGGGTGTAGGATACGATAATAATGCTCAAGCGGGCTTTGACGGAGAGTAGCCGTGCAGTCGTATCCTGTCGCTCATATTGATTTAACGGCTCTTCAACATAATTTCGCCTGCGTAAAACAGTTTGCAGCTGATAGCCGAGTTATGGCAGTTGTTAAAGCGAATGGCTATGGACATGGCATTGTTGAAGTTGCCCGAGCATTATCAAGCAGTGATGCCTTTTGCGTTGCGCGACTCGCTGAGGCGCTACAATTACGAGAAGCAGCTATTCAGCAGCCTATTGTTATTCTGGAAGGTGTGAATACAGCGGGCGATCTTCAGCTAGCAGCGGATAATGAACTATCAGTAGTCTTTACTACTTTATTGCAAGTTGAATTAGCGGTATCAACAAGCCTAACTAAAGCACTGATGTTTTGCTGGATAATGGTCGAAACAGGCATGCATCGATTAGGTATTCCAGCAGAAAAGTTAGAGCAGGCAATACAAAACTTAAATCGAACAGACAATATTTCAGGTTCTATTGGTCTAATGAGTCATTTTGCTAATGCAGATTTGTTGGGAGATAAGCGTAATCAACAACAGTTAGATCGGATCATGCACTGTGCAAAGCACTATGACTTAGCCGTGAGCATGGCCAATTCAGCAGCGATACTGTCACTTCCTGATAGTCATGCTGATTGGGTGCGACCGGGCATAATGCTTTACGGTTGCTCACCTTTTGAAACGCAATCGGCTCACAGTTTAAACCTAAAGCCAGTGATGAAATTAACATCAACACTCATTGCGATTCAGAATCTACAAGCAGGTGATGAAGTAGGTTATGGCGGTGATTGGATAGCTGATCATGCGATGCGCATTGGAATCGTTAGCATTGGTTATGGTGATGGCTATAATCGGCAATTATCAAACTCTGGTTTAGTGGTGATTGCAGACAATGTTGTAGCCGTATTGGGGCGCGTATCAATGGACATGATTGCCATTGATCTTTCTCACGTGCTTGGTGCCAAAGTGGGTGATGAAGTCATTCTTTGGGGATGTGAACAATTAGCTATCGATAGCATTGCCAAGCAAGCAAATACTATTTCCTATGAATTATTAAGCCAGATAAACGAACGTGTGAGCCGCGAATATCATCATGGCGAAGATTAAACGTGTTTATAGCTGCAGAGACTGCGGCGCACAAACACCACAATGGGCAGGGCGTTGCGGCGAATGTGGTGCGTGGAACAGTCTGCAAGAAGAAGTGCAATCAGCCGCATCATCAGCTAGCTTAGAAACAATTGTTCGCCACACGGGTTACGCTGGCGAGCAAAAAAATGATGTGCAATCACTAAGTGAAGTGACATCAAAGCAAGCGATCCGTTGGACAACAGGATTGCCCGAACTAGACCGTGTTTTGGGTGGCGGATTGGTCACTGGATCCGTGGTGCTGATTGGTGGTGATCCGGGTATTGGTAAATCAACACTATTGTTACAAGCAATGGCAATGATGGCTAAAACCAGTGGGGTGAGCCCACTTTACATTAGCGGCGAAGAATCATTACAACAGATCCGATTGCGCGCTGAACGGCTTAATTTAGAACAGGCTCCACTAGATTTATTAGCTGAAACGCATACCGAACAAATTATTGCCGTAGCAAAAGAGCGCAAACCACAAGTGGTGGTGATTGATTCAATTCAAACGGTATTCACTGAATTATTACAATCAGCCCCAGGTACTGTTGCACAAGTACGAGAAAGTGCGGCTCAATTTGTCCGTTTTGCTAAATCAAGTGGTACAACCTTAATTCTGGTTGGTCATGTGACAAAGCAGGGGGCATTAGCTGGTCCACGTGTTTTAGAGCATATGGTTGATACGGTATTGTATTTCGAAGGCGACAATTCGACGCGATTTAGAATATTGCGTGCGGTTAAAAATCGTTTTGGTGCAATCAATGAATTAGGCGTGTTTGCCATGACTGAATTAGGTTTAAAAGAAGTCAGCAATCCTTCGGCGATATTTTTATCACGCGGTGATGAATCACTTGCGGGTAGTGTAGTGACCGTTATTCGTGAAGGCAGCCGGCCAATGTTAGTCGAGGTGCAGGCCTTAGTCGATGAAAGTCCGCTAGGAAACCCGCGCCGAGTTTCAGTGGGTTTAGAACAAAATCGCATTGCCATGTTACTCGCTGTTTTACATCGCCATGGTGGCATCACCTGTAGCGATCAAGATGTGTTTATTAATGTAGTAGGTGGTGTAAAGCTAAGTGAAACAGGCGCCGATCTTGCAGTATTAGCGGCTATTTTGTCTAGCCTTAGAAACAAGCCAATAGCACGAAATATGGTGGTGTTTGGTGAAGTAGGGCTAACAGGTGAGATCCGCCCTGTGCAAGCTGGTGAAGAGCGTATTCATGATGCAGCTAAACATGGTTTCACCCATGCGATTGTGCCAAAATCAAATGCGCCTCGCAAAGCGATTAAAGGTATTAAAGTGATTGCGGTGCAGCATCTTTCAGAAGCGATTGATGCTTTGAAGTAAAAAAACTTAGCTGTTTATTAAAGCGGATAATTCACGATGAAGTAATGCTTCATCACCTAAGTTAAGCTCAACTAAACGTTTTAAATGACTAATGCTATCAAGATCGATATGTTCACATAGAAAACCAACGGCTTGTTTATCAAGATGGGCAACAGAAGCATACATATTGATGACTAATTCCGCATTTTCTAACAAAAGGTCTATTTTGTACTTCTCATGCATTTCGCCCTTCCATTCATTAGGTAACTTAATTAATATACCTTTCAGAGAGATATCTATTACATCACAATTAAGGTGCAAATCTCCCTTATAAGCTTTAAGATGGGCAGTTGCGGGAAAGGGAATACGGCTGAATTGGCGACGTTCGGCAGAATGAGTATTCGACATGCTGGTTTCCGGATAGAATGAATAATGGATAATAACACTGATTAACCGTGAAGGAAAAACGAATGCTTTGGGTGAAAGCTTTTCATATTATATTTGTAGTGACATGGTTTGCCGCACTATTTTATTTGCCACGACTATTTGTCTATCATGCCGAGTGTTGCGATGAAGCAGGCAATGCGCGATTCAAAGTGATGGAGCGCAAGTTATATCGGGGAATTATGATGCCGAGTGCCATTTTGACATTCATTTTTGGCGCATGGCTACTCAGCTATTATTCATTAGAGCAGATTTCATCAATGCACTGGCTACATGCAAAACTATTACTCGTGGTGATGCTTTATGCTTATCATGGTTATTGTGGAAAATTATTAAAACAATTTGCCAATGATAAAAATACACGTTCACACGTGTTTTATCGTTGGTTTAATGAGTTCCCTGTTTTAATTCTGATTGCTGTCGTTATTTTAGTGGTTGTTAAACCGTTTTAGTCAGTATATTCAAACAGCTTAACTACGCGCTGTACACCAGCAGATTGACTCACCACCGCAACCACAGTATTTGCCTCAGCACGACTGATAATACCCATTAAATATACAACGCCATGTTCCGTAACCACTTTTACACTCAGTGGGTTAATGCCTCTTTCAGCAGTTAATTTTGCTTTTATTTTTGATGTGATCCAAGTGTCACTGCTACGAGAAGGCAATGAGCTGGGCGCGGCAATAATAATTTCATTAAAAGTGCGGCGTACTTTGGAATGATTTTTTGCAATATCTTCAACTTGCTGGCGTAATGATTCAGTGGGGGTTTCACCAGTAAGCAAAACCAGACCATTATAACTGGTGATATTGACATGAACCTGATCATGAATTTCTTTATTGCTACGTATAGTGCGATATGCGCTAAACTCAATACCTTGGTCGTCAATCACCATGCCAGTAGTACGTCTGTCAGTGGCAACTGCGGCTCCGGTGGCTGCACCAGTAATAATAGCGGTAGCACAACCTTGCAATAGCATTACTGATAATAAAAGAAGCAGTGTGAATTTATATTTTGGCATGGTTAATTTCCTACGTGATTTTTGTTTAGTATAATCTAAATTATTTGAACACACAGATTTAAAGTAGTTCATATTAATTGAGTTGAAACGCATCTTTTATCCAAGTAATTTCTGGCTGTTCGCTATTCTGCATTGGCATTATTGCAATCACATCAAAACGATAATCAAAATAATCCTGTTTAGATTGAAGTAAATAATGTTCAGCAGTGGTAATTATTTTTGCCTGTTTTTTGTGGTCAACACTTTCTAATGCGCTACCAAACCGGGCATTTTTTCGATAACGTACCTCAACAAAAACTAATGTGTGTTGATCTTGCATAATAAGATCAATTTCACCGCGACGACACTGATAATTTTGGCTTATTAATGTGAGCTTGTGTTTTTGTAAATACTGGTTTGCAAGTTCTTCAGCTTGTTCGCCTAAATTATTCATCTAGGCAATACTTGCAGTATGCCTTCATCAAATTTCCCCCAACGTGTTTCACGGGTAATATGACCAAATTGGTCAATGGCTATTGCTCCCGTTGCACCACTAAAACTTAGGTTTGGGTCGCTGCTTAAGGCGTTTAATTCGGGTACTAAATGATAAGCATCGGTTCCCAAAGCATAAAGACGTTTTAAATGATTAAAGTTTTTAGGATTGCTAGTTGATAGCGTCATATAGGTGGGATCAGATACGGCGAGATCATCAAAAACCCAGGGAATATCACCAATGATAAGCCTGTTGAGATCAATGTCTTGCTGTGGATCTTGATAGCCGGTATAGGCATGTGATGTTGCAATTATAGGCAGTCTGCCACTGCGATAAAATTTAAGTTGAGGCACTAACTGCCTTGCTTTTTCTGGTTTGGCAACTAAGAACAGAAAATCAATGTCCTGGCGACGGCGAGGTTCAAATTCTAAATTCCGGCCGACAGTGCGCGTTAAGGATTGGCTACGTTGCTTGCTTGTCACCAACCCCAACAGTGGTTTCAGAACGTCTGAAAAATCATTCTGAGCTACATCATAAGTGGCTTGGTTTAATACGATGCCATTGTTTATTTGCCATTGATCGATAAATGCTGCGCTGATACGCTCCCCCCACTTATTTTGTGGGGCTAGCACTACCGCCCGTTCAAAACCTTGCGCATAGGCATAGTTGGCCACGGCGACGGCATCATCTTCTGGTGCTAACCCAAACTGAAAAAGGTTGGCCTTACTTGCTTGGTCAGCAAGTCTATTGAGTGCTAATACAGGTACGGATAACGACACTGATTCAGCAAGTAATTGCACCGCAATTTTATCGAGTGGACCAATAACCAAACTAACGTTTTTATCGACAGCACGTTGGTATTGCTGTACAACATTACTGGCACCGTATTCACGATCTGTTTCTACAGACAGAAAATGCAGCTGTGTATTTGATTGCGCCGTGAGGTGTGCCGCAATAATACCTTCTTTAATAGCTTTTGCGGCCATTTTATAAGACCCTGACTCAGGTAATAAAATAGCAATATCGGTGATGTTTTGAGGAAGATCCGTTGCAGTCATATCCCCCGTATTGACATGGCCAGGTGATGGGAAAATTGCAGGATCAGCAGGGTGATTAGGATAACTGCGATACCAGTCTTCCATAGCGACAGCTAACGGATCTGAATTTGCTGGATAGGCCTTAACAGCATAAGCTAGGGCAAACCAACCGCTATCAATAGAAGGTGGAACGCCTGGGTTAAATAAATCTAGCATTTGAGGCGATAATTGCATTAATGCTTGCCACAAGTCCTGTTGGTTTTGCTCGCGTTCGGCATTATCTAACAGCGGTGCTAATAAAATATGACTATTTGCTTTTTCTAACCAGTTTTCAGTAAGTTGATACGCTTGAATTTGAAACTCAAGCATAACTTGCTTTTGTGGATCAGCTATATTTTTCAAATCAAAAGACTCTAATGCCTGCAATGCTTGTTCTGGCTGGTCATTGCTGAGTGCTATTTCTGCTTCCAAAATAGCCACGTCAATTTGTTTCGCTGCACTTAGTTTGTGACGATTTATTTTAGCTAAACTAGTAGTGGCTTCTGCTGAATCATTATTTTGCCAATAAGCTAAAGCAGCATAGAGATAAAACTGTGCTTGTTGCTCATGATTATTGTTCTCAGCCAGATCAATATATTGTTTCGCCGCGCTAGCATAATCCCCCGATTGCTCTGCCTGCTCCGCCGCTAAAACGTCAGATTGATTGGGCCGTGTAGCAGTGTCTGGATCTATTGGTTGACATGCACTGAGGCTAATAGCAAAACAGATAACCAAGAACATGTAAATGCGTGAATTCATACGTTTAATATCTAATGAGTAATTAATTAAAACAATAATACATGAAGATGCATGATTTAGTAGGATTTAAAACTGTTTTAGGAGTAGCCCCAGCCACACCTCCAAACAAATATTTTGTATATACCCGTAATCATTCAAGTTGCGGTTTTTTAGTGCTCATAATGGATGGGCTAGCAAGGCATAATAGTAATGTAATAGTCGTTCTATTGCTTACTATTATAACGTAGATAGCGTATTCAGTATGGGTGCTAAAAATCTGCAACTTGAATGATTACGGGTATATACCCGTGATCATTCAATCTGTGAAGATTCAGGGCAAAAATAGAAAGCCAGAGCTACGTTGCAATGCTTGACAAGGACTAGTCATTGCCTTCACATTACGCCTTGCTCTGACCTTCGTGCTAAGCTCTGAAATCTGCATCTTCAAGTAATTTGGGTATATATAAATGAAAAAAATAAAATTTTAGTGGAATAATGCTTGCTCTTGTTGTATTTTCACGGGCTATTTATTATTTATAAATAGCAACATTATTTTAAGATAATTTAGGAGTAAGTCATTTTGATGAAACAACAAATAAGATTATTAGCCATTTTTTTACTAACACTTCCAGTTGTTGTCATGGCGGCAACAGCACCGACTCGTCATGTCGTAGAAGAAAAAATCGTAATCAATGCAGACCCTGCGGCTGTCTGGGAAGTGGTTAAGGATTTTGACGGTATTCATAACTGGCATCCGGCGATTACTGCTACTGAAGCTACTGGTGGTAATGAACCAGGCGCTAGTCGCACAATAACATTGGCTGATGGAAATACCATTACTGAAGAGTTAAAAACGTTTAGTGAAGAGAAACAGTCTTTCAAATACAGCATTAAAAATATGAGTTCTGTAGGGACTATTGATGATCATGGTGAAACGTTGGATATCCCTGTTATTCCTGTTGCTAAATACGTTTCATTCATTACTGTAAAAGCAGTGGATGGCGGAACAGAAGTAACGTGGAAAGCAAAGTTTACTCGCGCTTATGGTGGTCATCATGAGGTGCCGGCTGAGCTGGGAGATGAGGTTGCTGTGAAGGCTGTAACAGATATTTATAAAGCTGGGTTAGGAAATCTCAAAGCCATGCTGGAAAAATAATTTCAGTCTATTTTTTGTTTGAGCGTATCGTAAAATGCAAAGCGACCTTAATTTTAAGGTCGTTTTACTGGTATCTTAAAGTAAGTTTTTGGAGTATTGCATTTTCAGGCCATTTAACCATAGCTGATAGTCGGACTGTAATTAATGTTCGAAAATTACGAATTTAATAGTGGGAATATTCGAATTAACTTGTTATTAGATGTGCAGTATGATCGCTATCTGATATCATTCATCTTGAATGATCATGGGTATAAATAGCAAAAACAAGGCAGGTTAAAGTATGAAACGAATGTTCTTATTTATTATGACTAATATTGCCATCATGGCAGTGCTGAGTATTACCTTAAGGTTATTAGGCGTCGATAGCATTTTGGCTGAAAATGGTTCAGATCTTAATATTCAAGCATTAGTCATACTCTCTGGCGTAATTGGTTTTGGCGGCTCGATCATTTCATTGTTCATGTCGAAATGGATGGCAAAACGTATGACGGGTGCAGTAGTAATTACCCATCCAAAGACTAATATTGAGCGATGGCTTGTGAGCACTGTAGAAAAACAGGCAAAAATTGTTGGGATAAAAATGCCAGAGGTAGCCATTTTTCCATCACCAGCAATGAATGCCTTTGCCACTGGCGCATCTAAAAACAATTCACTAATGGCCGTATCACAGGGGTTATTAGATACTATGTCACAAGGTGAGGTAGAGGCCGTTGTTGGCCATGAAATGAGCCACATAGCGAATGGAGATATGGTGACTTTGGCCTTGATTCAAGGTGTGGTGAATACATTTGTGGTTTTTGTCTCTCGTATTGTAGGACATATCGTGGATCGTGTGATTTTAAAAAACCAACGTGGGCATGGTATTGGATATTTCGTAACGGTGATGATTACACAGGTTATTTTATCTATTTTGGCCTCTACCATTGTGATGTACTTTTCCAGAAGGCGTGAATTTATTGCAGATACGGGAGGAGCCGATTTGGCCGGTCACCAGAATATGATTAATGCTTTGAAGCGCTTAGGGCAGGTGGAAGAGGTTGAGCCTTTACCAGAACAGATGGCCGCTTTTGGTATTAACGATAAGGGTGGCATAATGGCCTTGTTTTCATCTCACCCTCCTATCGAAGCAAGAATTAAGGCTTTGGAAAATCGGGTTGTTTCCAGAAGCTAGAGTTATATACCCAAAATCATTCAATCTGTAAATTTTCGCTCTTCCGTCACTCCCGCTAAAAGCATGCGGGAGTGACGAAAAAGGTAAACCTACATCTTCAAGTATTTTGGGTATAGACTTGAACCACGGAATCAAAAGTGTGCTTGTGTAGGAAATGAAATAGCTTAAGGAATATATGAGTTCATGACTTGTTCAGAGGCTCCTTAACTGAATAATAATTTACAAATAAGGCGGTGCCCCATGTCAGCATATCAAGTAGCAACGCTTTATATTGTCGCCACACCGATTGGTAATCTATCGGATATTTCACAGCGCGCAATTGATACCCTACAAGAGGTGGATGTCATTGCTGCGGAAGATACTCGGCATAGCGGTAAGTTATTACAACACTATTTAATATCGACACCGATGATTTCTGTGCACGAACATAATGAGCAACAACGTAGTGAAGTATTATTAGCTAGATTGCAACAGGGTGAATCGGTAGCACTCATTAGCGATGCGGGTACACCATTAATCAGTGATCCTGGCTATCGCCTAGTCTCATTAGTTCGCAAACATAATATCCGTGTAGTGCCAATCCCCGGAAGCTGTGCTTTAATTAGTGCCTTATCTGCGTCAGGTTTAGCATCAGACCGGTTTAGCTTCGAAGGGTTTTTGCCATCCAAACAGGGAGCACGACAACAAGCCTTGCAAGCGTTAGAAAACGAGCGTCGAACATTAATTTTTTATGAAAGCCCCCGACGATTAAAATCATGCCTGACTGATATGGTGGCTGTTTTTGGAGAAGATCGCCCTGCTTGTTTAGCGAGAGAGTTAACAAAATTACATGAAACAATTGACACCAAGCCGTTGGTAGAGTTACTTGCATGGGTAAGTGATGATAGTAACCAACAACGTGGTGAATGTGTTTTGCTGATAGAAGGGATTAAAGAACAAAAAGAAAGTAGCGAAATAGCAGTGAATCAAATGTTAACGGTATTATTGAAAGAATTACCGGTGAAGAAGGCTGCTGCAATTACAGCATCATTATTAGATGTAAGTAAAAATACAGCCTACGACATGGCGTTAAAACTTAAGCAGTAAATTCAACAATACGATAAAATGTATCGAAGAGATGGCCAGACAATCGCGCTGTTAGCTAGACTAATGGTGAGGAAAGTCCGGGCTCCAATGGGCAGGGTGCCAGATAACGTCTGGAAAGCGTGAGCTTATGGCAAGTGCCACAGAAAATATACCGCCTGATTCGTCAGGTAAGGGTGAAATGGTGCGGTAAGAGCGCACCGCGCGACTGGTAACAGCCGTGGCAGGGTAAACCCCACCTGGAGCAAGACCAAATAGAAGAGCAGTTTGCATTGCAAACAGATACGGCCCGTATCGTTCTTGGGTAGGTTGCTTGAGGCATGCAGTGATGTATGTCCCAGATGAATGATTGTTCTCGACAGAACCCGGCTTATCGGCCATCTCTTTCTTTATTATGGGTCTATGTCGTTTTAAGTGGGCAATACATCTATTTTTTATAGACACAGAGACCACTGGGTACACAGAGTTAAAATCTGTGCCTCATGAATTTTTACTATTTTATCCACAGATTTAAGCTCCAGAATTAAATAATCATCCACCAAAAAATCAAGCCTGTAGCCACATTCTAGCTTTATATCTTTGTACTCTATTGGAATGGATGCCTGAGCAATAAAGGGTACATTCTTTACACTTAGTTCATAAGCTAAACATTTTTCATAGGTGTTTTCCAATAATCCAGCACCTAAATTACGATGTACTTCAATTGCACAACCTATCACTATTTCTGAAAGCTCCCTACTACAATTTTTCATACTCCGTGTCCTCTGTGGTCTCTGTGTCTATTTATTCTACCCACTCATTATGGCATAGAGCCATTTTATGGATGGTTCTTGCGATGAAGAGTCGCGATAAAGTTGGCTTGTTCTGTTGAGCGGTTACTTATTGAATGAGTAACATTGCTATCAAGATAGATGCAATCACCTTTTTTCAAAACATGCTCAGTATTATTAGTCTTTACACATAGTTCATGATCCAATGCCAAAATAAATTTATCAGAATCAAGGTGAATTATATCGTTTAGGGTTGCCTCGCCATCAAGACATTCATGGAATATTTCTAGACATGCACGCTTCATTGATGGCGATATTATTCTTTTATTGTGGACTTTATTCTCAAGTGTAAATTGCTGTTCTGTAGGGTGAAATATAACTTGACCAGAATTTTTAGCTTGGAACATATCTGAAAGTGAGCATCCTAAACCTTCTGCGATACGTGATGCAGTTTGAATACTCGGCTGCACTTGTGCTAGTTCAATCTTAGATATAATGGATTTGCTAACGCCAGATCGCTCGGCGAGAGCTTGAAGACTAAACCCCATTTTCTTTCTTTTAGATATCAACCTCTGTTGATATAGCTGATATGAAGAATCCGCCATAAGTTGCCATACGTCCTATATGCCAGTAAGTAATTATAAGCCTTAATGATACATCAGAACAAGCTAAAGAGGAATAACCCTACTTATAGTGTTGACTATATAGCTAAGATTGTGTGAGAATTCTGTTACGATGTCTCATATAAGAGATTAATTTCCATGATATGATTCAATATTAGGATATGCATGAATGTGATAAGAAATATTAGATAGGTAAAAAACCATGCCCAATAGCCATGAAAATTATGATGAACAGATAAAAATACAACACATTATCAGCAATTATCTCGGTAATAGTGCTCCTGTAGATGGGGTGCGTATTTTGACTATTCCGAAAGATAGAATTAATGGTGATTTCCATATAGCGCTACGCAATGGCAATTCAACTTTTTTATTGGTAGCTGATGGAGCAGGCTATGGCCTATCGGCATTAATGCCAGGGTTAAGCTTCCCTAGTATTTTCGTAAAACTGGTGAATAAGGGCCATTCCATCTTAACGATTGCATCCAAGCTAAATGATGAATTATGTAGATATAAACATAAAGGCTATTTTATAGCGGTAACACTGGTGCAGATAAACGAAGTTGAAGGTTATGTAGAAGTGCTAAATTGCGGTAATCCAGCGGCTTTATTAATTAGTGAACAAGGCAAGCTTTTACATAAATTTAAATCTAAATCATTAGCCTGCGGCATTATCGAAAATGATGATTATGATCTATTAACGGAGCGTTTTCAGCTTGAAGAACCGGCTAAACTTTATGTGTTTACCGATGGCATACAGGACACATTGATCCAAAGTGGAATGTGTAAAAATATGGCAGCACATGAATTGCTTTATACGAGTAGGGAAGTAACTAAGTGTTTTGATTTAATGTGCTCGGATGTTGAGCAAGCGCGACTAAAAGGTAATGCCGATGATATTACATTAGTAGAAGTTAGCATTAATTCGGAAAATCATTCTATAGGTGAAGGTGCAGCAGACGCTGAATATCAAGCTGACAAAATAAATGATTGGGATAGTAACGAGACACTCTCAAATTACAGCATTCTTTGCATTGACCCTGACACGTCATCATTAGATTTTCTTGCTAAAAACTTAGCACAGCAACTTCGAAATATTGATCTTTGCGAGACGGTTGACCAAGCGATTATCGCCTATCAGTATCAAGCTGATTTGATTATCATAGATCTTGAGTTTCTACTAAAAAATCAACAAAAGTTAGCATTGTTTTTAGCAGATCATAACTTATGTATACCTATTATAGTAAGCTGTGAGCCCTCTAACGTGATTGTGGCAGAACAGTTATTTTCCTTGCCAATAATGCGATATTTACGCAAGCCTTTTGTAATAAAAGAACTAATAAATGTAGTTCAGCAATGTGCTTATAATCTTGAGCAACAACGAAAATTGAAGATTAAATCTTCCGTTTTTCTTTCATCATCTTTGGCTATGACTATCACTGATGCAAACAAACGCATTATTCGAGTTAATGGTGCTTTTTGCGCTATTACCGGCTATAAAGAGGATGAGGTTATTAATTGCAATCCCAGACTGCTTAGTTCCGGTAAACACGATTCTGCTTTTTATCAACAAATGTGGCAGAGCATTAATACCACGGGACACTGGAGTGGTGAGATTTGGAATAAAAGAAAAAATGGAGAGGTTTTCTTAGAATGGATTACGATTAATGCAAATAAAAATAAACAAGGAGATATAGTATCGTATTGTTCTGTTTTTGCTGATATTACCGAGAGAAAAGCAGTTGATGAAGCGGTTAAAAGGCTAAGTTACTATGATGAATTAACAAATTTACCTAATCGACGCTTATTTAAAAATAAGCTTGAACAGGAAATAAAACGAGCAGATAAAAAACAATATAAGTTTGCGGTGTTATTTCTGGATATAGATAATTTTAAAGAAGTGAATGATACATTAGGCCACGAATATGGCGACGATATTTTAAAAGAAACGGCCACTAGGTTGAATGATTGTCTACGCCATTCAGATTTTATTGCTCGAATGGGGGGAGATGAATTCACTATCTGTATCGTCACCATGCGATTCCACCTTGGATATTGATCAGATTATAAAAAACTTATTGCTAGCAATGACCAAACCCTTTCAGATAAAGGAAGACATCACTTATCTTTCAATAAGCATTGGTATTGCAATCTATCCCGATTATGCTACCGATGTTACGTCATTATTAAAGAGTGCCGATCAGGCTATGTTTTATGCAAAGGAAAAAGGCCGAAATTGTGTTCACCATTTTACCCCTGCTATGGAGACATCAGCTATAGAGAGAAGATCCCTTATTCAAGATCTTCGCTTTGCCTTAGACAAGCAAGAATTTGAATTATATTATCAACCTATAGTTGACTTGAACACAAATGAGACATACAAAGCGGAAGCTTTAATCCGCTGGCATCATCCCGAAAAAGGAATGATATCGCCTGAAATTTTTATACCTTTAGCTGAAGATACGGGATTGATTGTTGATATAGGAAATTGGGTTTTCAAACAAGCTGTTCATCAATCTCAACAGTGGCGTAAGCGTATGCATCAATACTTTCAGATCAGTATTAATAAATCTCCAAAACAATTCAATAAGGAAAATAATCACCATGAAAATTGGCTAGATTACATGGCTGAAAAGCAATGTCCAGCTGACAGTATTACGGTGGAAATTACGGAAGGTGTTTTGATGGATGCTAATAGTATTGTTACTGAACAGTTACTTTCTTTTCGAGATGAAGGGATCGAGATCGCACTTGACGACTTTGGTACAGGCTACTCATCATTAGCCTATCTTAGAAAGTTTGATATTGACTATATAAAAATTGATCGCCAGTTTGTCCAGCATGTTGAAACAAATAGTGATGACAGGGCGCTATGTAAAGCCATTATTGTAATGGCGCATGCTTTAGGAATAAAAGTCATTGCGGAAGGAATAGAAACTACAGCTCAAAAGGATTTTTTGTTCAATTCAGGCTGTGATTTCGGTCAAGGGTATTTATTTTCTAAACCAATACCTGTTGACCAGTTTGAGAAATTGATACTATACCCATAATCATTGAAACTGCATGATTCAGCAAGCTTATCAGCTTGCCCTACGGGAGCTCAACACGGATGCCAGCACCGCGTTGCAAGGCTTGAAAAGGACTAGTCATTTCCTGCGCCTTGCGCCTTGTCCTGACATCCGTGTTGAACTCTGAAACCTGCAGTTTCAATGATTATGGGTATAAATAAGTCTCCTTAGCAGCCCTTAAAATAGCTTCCCGCTAAATATTTATTGCTACGCTACTAAGATCAAATTCGGCACTAGCTAAATAAATAATAAAATCACGACTATTCCCCATATAAATATCTAGAATTCACTTTAACTTTCAACGCCACTTTTTTGATAAGAAAGCAGTCTTTTTCAGCCGCTAACATACCCCTGTTCCCGCATTAATAAAATAACGCTAAGTCATTGACAGCAAAAGAACATTTTGTTTGTTTTGATGCTTGACACGCTCTGCCCTCACTCCTATAGTGTTTGAAAGTGGGTAAAAGTGGATCAAAGTGGATCAGATTTTTAAAGGGTAATCATGTTTCGAGGCGTAGCAACATTTAATCTGGATGCAAAAGGACGGATGGCGATCCCAGCCAAATTCCGTAAGCTTCTTGATGTCTGTTGTGAAGGTCGATTGGTGGTGACCATTGATCATAGTGAACATTGTTTACAGATATACCCCTTACCTGAATGGGAAGATGTTGAGAAAAAGTTATCAGCACTACCTAGTTTAAACCCTCAAGTGCGTAAATTAAAGCGAATGTTGTTAGGTTATGCCACAGAATGTGAAATGGATAATAACGGTCGTATTTTATTGCCCGCTAAATTACGTGAATTTGCTAACTTAACAAAAAGCACCGTGATGATTGGCCAAGGTAATAAGTTTGAATTGTGGGATGAACAAACGTGGAATGCGCTAATGGATGAATGTTTGATCGAGAATTTTGACGGTATACTGTCGACCGAATTAGAAAACCTCTCTATTTAGGGATTGACATGACTAAGCCTACGGAACATTTACCTGTCTTACTCACCGAGGCAGTTGCCTCTCTTGATGTGAAAGCTGATGGACTTTATGTTGATGGTACGTTTGGTCGTGGCGGTCATGCGCGTGCGGTGTTATCTGAATTATCAGCACAAGGTCAGCTCTTAGGGTTAGATAAAGATCCCGCTGCTATTGCTGCAGGTAAGTTGCTTACTGAAACTGATACTAGGTTCAGTATTGAACAATGCTCTTTTGCAGAGTTAGCAACCCCGATCAATGCCCGCTTATGGCAGGGAAAAGTCGATGGAATTCTATTAGATATTGGTGTGTCATCACCTCAAATTGATGTGGCTGAGCGTGGCTTTAGTTTTCAAAAAGACGGCCCATTAGATATGCGAATGAACCCTGATGTGGGCATAAGTGCGGCGCAGTGGCTAGCAAAAGCAGAGATGGCTGATATCGAAGCGGTCATAAAAACCTTGGGTGAAGAGCGTTATGGCAAACGCATTGCCCGCGCCATTGTTGAAACACGCGAACATACGCCGATCACGACAACTAAACAATTAGCGACACTAGTTGATAAAGCTAGTCCATCGCGCGAGAAAAACAAACATCCTGCAACACGCACTTTTCAAGCGATTCGCATCTATATAAATAATGAGTTGGAAGATTTAAAAGCAGGTTTAGAGCAGGCCTTAGATGTGCTGGCAGTTGGCGGTCGTTTGGCGGTGATCAGCTTCCATTCCTTAGAAGACCGCATCGTTAAACGTTATTTTCGTGATCAAGCGCTAGGGGATGATTACCCATCTGACTTTCCTATTAGAGCGGCTGATCTTAATCCTCGTGTTCGTTTGATTGGTAAAGCTATTAAAGCAGGTGAGGCAGAACTAGCGGTTAATCCAAGAGCGCGCAGTGCGGTATTACGTGTGGTGGAGAAATTGGCATGAGTATGCGTAGCCAATTACAATCACTGCGCGTATTGAAGCCGGCGATCTGGATGTTGTTAGCGGTTATGGCTTCTGCGGTAGCAGTCGTTTATAGCAAGCATGTAGCACGAACAGAATTTGTGGTATTGCAAAGCTTGGAACAACAACGCGATATGCTCAATGAAGAATGGGGTCGTTTATTATTAGAGCAGAGCACATGGGCAAGCCCTAGCCATGTTGAGCGGCAAGCGATTAAACGCTTAAATATGATTGTGCCAACAGCCGACATGACCGTGGTGATTAAATAATGGCTCGCCGCAGTAATATTAATCAGATTGCTAGCTGGCGGCTAAACTTAGTGCGGATAGTCTTTCTTAGTTTGGTACTGGGTTTAGGCTGGCGTTTGGTTGATATTCAAGTATTGAATGCAGACTTTCTACGTAGCCAAGGTGATGCTCGTCATATTCGAAATGTGCCTGTTGCAGCACATCGCGGCATGATCCTCGATCGTCATGGTGAGCCTTTAGCGATAAGTACGCCCGTTCACTCAGTATGGTTAAACCCACAACAAACGGATAGTGATGATGCTCAATTAAAAACGCTAGCAAAATTACTTAATATTAAACATAGCGTTATTACTAAAAAAATAAGCAGTAATAAAAATAAAGAATTTATTTACTTAAAACGTCGTTTGGCACCAGAGTTAGCAGCAAAAATAAAGCAGTTGGATATTGCAGGTGTGGCACTGCAACGTGAGTATAAACGCTATTATCCAGTGGGTGAGGTGACATCCCATCTGCTTGGTTTTACCAGTATTGATGATAATGGCCAAGAAGGGTTGGAGTTAACCCATAATGAGGCACTGTCTGGTGTGCCGGGTTTAAAACGGATGATGCGTGACAGTCGCGGCACTTATGTGGGGGGCGGTGAGCAAATAAAACCAAGTAAAGATGGCCAGAATATTAGCTTAAGCATTGATCTGCGCTTACAATATTTAAGCTATCAATCACTCAAAGCAACGGTTAAAAAATATCGTGCGCGTTCTGGTTCAGCGGTCATTTTAGATGTGAAAACAGGTGAAGTGCTGGCAATGGTTAATCAACCCGCCTTTAATCCTAATAATCGTCGCGGCTTGAAAGTAAGTGATTTTCGTAATCGAGCAGTAACGGATCTATTTGAACCGGGTTCAATTGTAAAACCCTTTACGGTTGCTAGTGGTTTGAAATCAGGAAAATTTACAGCAGCTACAGTGATTGATACGCGACCGGGGCTTTATAAAGTGAGCGGGCACACCATCAAAGATTTTCGTGATTATGGTGAGATCAATATTGAAACACTGATCCAGAAATCAAGTAATGTTGGAGCCAGTAAAATTGCTTTAGCATTAAAACCCGAACAGTTATGGCAGGGTTTTAATGCTTTTGGTTTGGGCGAGCCTACCGGTGCTTATTTCCCCGGTGAAGCGATGGGTAGATTGCCTGATCCACAATCATGGCGTGAGCTTGATCGTGCGGTTATGGCGTATGGTTATGGGTTAGCAACATCAAATTTGCAAATAGCGCGGGCTTATATGGTGTTAGCCAATGGCGGAATTTTACAGCCTGTCAGCTTTATCAAATTAGCAGAAGCGCCGCAAGGGCGACGCGTATTTTCACGCGACGTGATACAACAAGTGTTAAGCATGATGGAAAAAGTGGTGCAAGAAGGAGGTACCGCTCGAAAAGCAGCAGTTGAAAATTATAGCGTTGCAGGTAAAACAGGTACCGTTAAGAAAGCAAGCCGTGGTGGTTATGCCGAGGATCACTATTTATCGTTATTTGCAGGTGTTATTCCTGCCAGTAACCCACGATTAGTTATGGTAGTCATGGTCGATGATCCACAAGGTGAAGACTATTATGGCGGTTTAATAGCCGCGCCAGTATTTTCTGAAGTGATGGCAGGCGCAATGCGCTTATTAAATGTAGCGCCCGATAATTTGCCAGAATCCCCCATTCGATTACAGCTTGCACAACAATGATTACGGTTAGTAAACAATCATTGAATAGTTTGTTAGCGGGCATGGTCGCTGATCCTGCTGTGCTAGAAGATATTCAGCTCTCAGCCATTAGTTTGGATAGTCGCTATGTTGTAGCGGGTAGTTTGTTTTTATCATTATCGGCGGATCAGTTACAACGGCTAAACTATTTAGAGCAAGCCATTGCTTTGGGTGCAAGTGTAGTGCTTTATGAGCAAGAACATGATTTGACATCAAGCGAAATAACCGCATTAGCAAAACAAAACATAGCAGCATATGCGGTTAAAGATTTAGCATCAAAGGCTGGCGAAATAGCTGCACGCTTTTATGGTCATCCCTCAATGGCATTAACGGTGATTGCGATTACTGGCACCAATGGCAAAACATCGGTCAGCCAATTTATCGCACAAAGCTTAGAGTTATTGGGTTTTCCTTGCGGCATTATCGGTACGCTGGGTGTCGGGCGATTAGAACATTTATCGGACACAGGTATGACAACGCCCGATCCAGTTATATTGCAGGGTGTTTTAGCGGATTTTTGTCAGCAGAATATCAACTATGTAGTGATTGAAGCATCATCCCATGCCTTAGATCAAGGTCGGCTAAATAATGTAATGGTTGATGTGGCTGTGCTAACAAATTTAACTAGAGATCACCTTGATTACCATAAAAATATGGCTAATTATGCCGCTGCAAAAGCACGCTTGTTTAGTTTTCCTAGTGTCAAGACGGCCATTATAAATAGTACAGATAGTTTCGGTCAGAGCTTGATAAATACATTGTCAGCAACCAAGGCAGTCAAGGTTTGGAGTTACAGTACGCATGATGCTGCGGCTAAATTTTATGCTAAAAATAGTCAAGCAACACGGCAAGGCGTGCAGTTTGAGCTGGTCAGTAATGTTGGCGAAGCAATAATAACAAGCCCATTGTTAGGCTTTTTTAATAATGAAAATTTATTAGCGACTATTGCCAGCCTACTGGCTATTGAAATCCCATTTGAAGACATTATTGCTGTTATTGAACAATGCCACTCAGTTGAAGGCCGAATGCAATGCTACGGTAATAAGCAACAAACGCAGCTGGTGATTGATTTTGCACATACGCCAGATGCCTTAACACAAGCGCTGCAATCTCTGCGTGCTCATGTGCCAGCAGCAGGTCAACTGTGGTGTGTCTTTGGCTGCGGTGGTGACCGTGATGCGGGCAAGCGTTCGGCAATGGGGCGCAGTGCAGAACGCTATGCAGATAAGTTGATAGTAACGGATGATAACCCGCGTAGCGAAGATCCTGCACAGATTGTTAGTGATATTTTATCAGGGGTAACCGCAGTGGATAATGTGCATATAGAGCATGATCGAAAGTTAGCAATCGAGTATGCGGTTTCACAGGCATCAAGCGATGATATTGTGCTGGTGGCAGGCAAAGGCCATGAGCAGTATCAAGAGATAGCGGGTGTTAAACAGCCTTTTAGCGATGTGGCTGTTGTGATGGAAGCACTAGCGGCAAATGATAAGCATGATCACAATATAACAGTGGGAGCATAGCGATGGCGATTTATCTTGCTGAACTAGCGACATTATTAGGCTGCAAAGTGCCCACAAATGATGTTGTGGTAATGGGCACGGCGATTGATAGCCGAAAAATAGCAGTCAATAGCTTATTTGTAGCGCTTAAAGGGGACTCTGTTGACGGTCATGATTATATTGCATCTGCGCGACAAGCAGGTGCCTGCGCGGCGTTAGTTTCTAGTCAACAAAATGATGTGTTGCCACAGCTAGTAGTTGCAGATGTGGTGAAAGCGTTTGCTCAAATAGCCTGCTATTGGCGACAACAATATAGTGCCAAAGTAGTCGCTATTACCGGTAGCAATGGCAAAACAACAGTCAAAGAAATGGTGGCAGCCATTACAAAACAGTGTGGCACGGTGATCGCAACACAAGGCAATTTAAATAATGAGTTGGGTGTACCTCTCACCTTAACGCGATTAAATGATGCTGTTGATTATGCCGTCATTGAAATGGGGGCAAATCATGCGGGTGAAATTGCGGGTTTAGTAGCAATGGCGGTTGCTGATGTTGCTTTAATTAATAATATAGGTGCGGCGCATATTGAAGGTTTCGGTAGTATTAATGGCGTAGCAAAAGCGAAGGCAGAAATTTATGCAGGCTTAACACAGCATGCTATCGCCGTGGTCAATAATGATATGTCTTTTGTTGACAGTTGGCAGGCAGAGTTGGCAGGCAAACAAATTATTAGTTTTGCACTAGAAAATGATGCTGATATTACCGCCCAGAATTTACAACTAGATCCCGATGCCAGTCATTTTATGGTGAAGCTGGATGATGAGTTTCATCATATTAATTTGCCATTGCCAGGTCTACATAATGTGGCTAATGCTTTAGCTGCTATTAGTGTGACAAAAGCGTTGGATATTGCTCCCGCTGCGATGGTGAAAGGCTTGTCATTAATGGCAAGTGTGCCACATCGTTTACAGCTTCGAACCGGTGTTAATGGATCACATTTATTGGATGACAGTTATAACGCTAATCCAAGTTCATATCAACCGGCACTACAGGCGTTAATGGCTTTTCATAGTCAACACTGGTTGGTGTTAGGTGACTTTGCTGAATTAGGTAAAGAGAGCGAGGCGATCCACTACCAAATGGGACTTGATGCTAAAGAATCCGGCATAACACGCCTTTGGACAATCGGTGTGCAGAGTCGTAATGCAAGTGAGGCGTATGGTGAAGGTGCGCAGCATTTTGACACGATGGATGAGTTAAAAAAACAGTTGAAAACTGAATTAACAGAGGACGTGACCTGCTTGATAAAAGGCTCACGTTTTATGCAGTTAGATAAGTTGGCTGACGCACTAGCCGTAGTGGGAGAGCACTAATGTTACTAATGCTAAGTGAATATTTGAGTCAATTTCATAGTGGCTTCACCGTATTCCAATATTTAACACTGCGCTCAATATTGGGTGTGATGACGGCGTTGGGTATTGCCTTAATTGTCGGTCCAACCATGATTCGTCACCTTAGTTTCAAGCAAATTGGCCAAGTGATCAGGGATGATGGGCCAGAGTCACATTTAAGCAAAGCCGGTACGCCAACCATGGGTGGCGCACTTATTTTAGTAGCGATTGCGGTAAGCACATTGTTATGGGCAGATTTGTCGAATAAATATATTTGGGTGGTGCTGGCGGTGACACTAGGATTTGGCATTATTGGCTTTATTGATGATTACATAAAATTAGTACGACAAGATCCACAGGGCTTAAAAAGTCGATACAAATACTTTTGGCAATCCGTTGTGGGTGCAGGAGCAGCGATATTTTTATTTATGACGGTATCCATGCCCGCAGAAACCGAACTTATTATTCCATTCTTCAAAAACATCATTATTCCAATGGGTGCATGGTATATGTTGCTGACCTATCTGGTGATCGTCGGCACTAGCAATGCGGTGAATTTAACAGATGGGCTAGATGGTTTGGCCATTATGCCAACGGTGATGATTGCAGCAGCATTAGGTTTGTTTAGCTATTTAACAGGTCATGCGGAATTTTCACGTTACCTTTCTATTCCGCACATTCCAAACGCGGGAGAATTAACGGTATTTTGTGCGGCAATGATAGGTTCGGGCTTGGGGTTTCTCTGGTTTAACACCTATCCTGCTCAAGTGTTTATGGGCGATATTGGCGCCTTAGCATTAGGTGCTGCTTTGGGTACTGTTGCCGTGTTAGTAAGACAGGAGCTGGTATTGCTGATCATGGGCGGTGTTTTTGTAATGGAAACCTTATCGGTAGTAGTGCAAGTAGTGTCCTATAAAATGCGTGGTAAACGGGTGTTCTTAATGGCACCTATTCATCATCATTATGAATTAAAAGGCTGGCCAGAACCGCGTATTATTGTGCGGTTTTGGATCATTACCGTGTTCTTAGTGCTAGTAGGCTTAGCGAGCTTGAAACTTAGATGAATCTTATGGCTACTAAAATCACACAACAATCCATTGTCATTGTTGGCTTAGGTCAAACAGGGTTATCGTGTGCACGATTTTTAACTCAGAAAGGCTTTGCAGTAGCTATTATGGATAGCCGTGAACAACCACCTGCATTAGGTATTCTTCAGCAAGAACACCCTGAAATTATAGTAAAAACGGGTGGTTTTGATGCAAGTTGGTTACAGCAAGCCGATATGATTGTATTGAGCCCAGGTGTTGATCCACGTGATGAGGCTATTGAAGCTGCCAAACAAAGTGGTGTTGAAATTGTGGGCGATGTGGAATTATTTGCACGTTTTAGCAATGCCCCTATCGTTGCTATTACAGGCTCCAATGGCAAAAGCACCGTTACAACCTTGCTGGCTGCTATGGCGGGCGAAGCGGGTAAAAATTGTAAAATAGGGGGTAACTTGGGTACGCCCAGCCTAGATTTGATTAGCGAACCTGCCCCCGATTTTTATATTGTAGAGCTATCAAGCTTTCAATTGGAAACAGTCAGTTCATTGAATGCCTTTGTCTCGACTGTGTTGAATATCAGCCCCGATCATATGGATCGTTATAACAGCACACAAGATTATCAAAATACCAAAGCAAAAATATACAGTGGCGATGGCGTTATGGTGATCAATGTGGATGATGCCTTTGTAAACCAATTATCTCGACAACAGCGAAATACCATCACCTTTGGTTTAGATGCTGATTTTAGTGTTATTACTAAACAGGGTGAACAGTGGTTAGCAGAGCAAGGTCTACCACTAATTGAAGTCAATAAGCTGAAAATTATTGGCAAGCATAATATCGACAATGCCTTGGCGGCATTAGCATTGGGATCAGCAATGGCATTGCCTATGCCCGCTATGCTTACAGCATTGCAGCAGTATTCAGGTTTGCCACATCGTTGTCGCCTAGTAGGTGCAAATAATGGTGTACGTTGGTTTAATGACTCTAAAGCAACCAATGTAGGAGCCTGTATTGCTGCAATAGAAGGGCTTGCCAATGCAAGCGATCTTATTCTGATTGCAGGCGGTGAAGCTAAGGATCAAGATTTTTCAGAATTAACAGCTACACTACAGCAGCATGTACGCGCTGTGATTTTATTAGGGCAAGATGCACAATTAATGGCAGCATCGATTCCTCAACAAGTTGAACTCTATTTTGTGACTTCGTTACAGCAGGCTGTATCGAAAGCCAAAGAAATAGCCAAGGCAGGCGACAATGTACTGTTATCACCTGCGTGTGCCAGTTTTGATATGTTTAGTGGTTACGCAGAGCGTGGCGATACATTTGAATCCTTAGTAAAGGAGCAGTGTTTATAATGCCTCTTAGTATCGACCGAACATTATTATTTGTGGTTAGTAGCTTATTAGCACTAGGTTTAGTAATGGTGGGATCTGCATCTATTAGCACCGCCGCCAGTCAATTGGACCAACCTTTTTATTATTTTAATCGACAAGTTATTTTTGCCGTAATCGGACTGGGGTTGGCTTGGGCTGTAGCAACAGTACAACTGTCTTTTTGGCAAAAAAATGCCCCTTATTTATTAATGATAGGTATCGCATTACTGGTTTTAGTGCTCACGCCAGTAGGTCGTGAAGTAAACGGTAGTAAACGCTGGTTGCCACTGGGTCCCATTAATATGCAAGTGGCTGAATTAATAAAATTATTTTCTATTATCTATATAGCGGATTATTTGCAGCGTCATCACCAGCAATTACGCGGTTCATTTTTCAAAGTGATGGGGCCTTTATTTTTGCTAGGTATTGCTGCGATATTGTTGTTACTGCAACCCGATTTAGGCTCCGTGGTAGTGATTTTATCGGTGGTGATAGCAATGATGTTTTTAGGCGGTGCTCGACTCGATGTATTTGTAGCATTATTGGCGATACTGGCGGGCTTGTTTTCATTGATGATTTGGCTAGTGCCGTGGCGTTTAGAACGCTTAAAGATTTTTATGGATCCATGGGCAGATCCTTTTGGAAGTGGTTTTCAATTAACGCAAGCTTTAATCGCCTTTGGACGTGGAGATTGGCTAGGTGTGGGCTTGGGTAGTAGTATGCAAAAACTATTTTACTTACCCGAAGCACATACTGATTTTCTATATGCAATTTTAGCTGAAGAATTAGGCTTGATAGGGGCATTAAGTGTGCTCACGCTATTTGCAGTATTAATTTGGCGTGCCTTTGCCATTGGCCGTGCAGCTGAATTAGCAGGTCAAGTATTTGCATCACAAATAGCCTATGGCATTGGTCTGTGGATTGGTTTACAAGCCTGCGTCAATATGGGTGTCAATATGGGTGCTTTGCCCACCAAGGGACTGACTTTGCCATTTATGAGCTATGGCGGCAGTAGCTTAGTTATTGTTTGTATTGCGATCGCTTTATTATTTAGAGTTGATATTGAAACACGTTATCCCGAAAAATCAGCAGTGAGGGTGAAATGATGACAACTCAAGCGTTGATAATGGCGGGAGGAACGGGCGGACATGTGTTTCCAGCTTTGGCTGTGGCTGCCGCTTTGCAACAACACCATGTCAATATCGCATGGATAGGTACAGAAAAAGGTATCGAAGCCAAACTTGTCCCCGAGGCAGGCTATTCTTTACATTTTATACAGGTGCAAGGTTTGCGTGGTAATGGCTTGTTAGGCTGGTTATTGGCACCTTTCAAATTAGTTAAATCTATCTACGAAGCAATGCGGATCATTCAACATGTGAAACCCGATGTGGTATTGGGCTTGGGCGGTTTTGCATCTGGCCCAGGTGGCGTTGCCGCGTGGCTATTAAGGAAACCATTGGTTATTCATGAACAAAATGCCATTCCCGGTCTAACCAACCGTTTGCTATCTAAATTAGCTAACCGTGTATTAGAAGGTTTTGATAATAGCTTTGTAAATATCAATGATGCTATCTGGGTTGGTAACCCTGTTAGAGCCAGTATTGAAGCTTTGCCTGCACCGGAACAGCGATTTGAGGGGCGATTAGGTCCAATAAAATTACTGATTTTAGGTGGCAGTTTAGGTGCAAAAGCATTAAATGAAGTTGTACCACAGGCTCTGGCATTAGTAGAACAAGATATTGACGTTATCCATCAATGCGGTGAGCGTCACTTAACTGATTGTAAATTAAGCTATCAGCAAGCAGGTGTCGAGGCTGAGATAACCACATTTATTGATGATATGCCCACAGCATATGCCAAGGCAGATTTAGTAATTTGCCGTGCGGGCGCATTGACTGTTGCCGAGCTTTCAGTGGCAGGTGTGGGCGCATTGTTAGTGCCTTATCCTTATGCGGTTGATGATCATCAAACGCATAATGCACAGGCTTTAGTTGCCGCTGGAGCCGCTTATTTGATGGCAGAAAACACACTAACAGTAGCAACACTGGCTGAAAAGATTAAGCAGTGTATTAATGACCGAGCACAATTGAAAGATATGGCTATTGCTGCCTGCACACAAGCTAAGCTAGGAACAGCAGAGCAAATTTCATCTATCTGTCTGGAGTTAGCACATGGATAAACTGACCTCAGCCATGCAAAGTCGTGTCAAACATATCCACTTTATTGGTATCGGTGGTGTCGGCATGAGTGGTATAGCAGAAGTATTGCTTAACCTAGGCTACCAAATTTCCGGCTCTGATCTACAAGAAAATGCTTTAATTCAGCATTTACGTCAATTAGGTGCAACGGTGATGATTGGCCATGATGCCAGTCACTTATCCGGCACAGATGTGGTGGTGGTGACTACGGCAATCAATGCTGATAACCCAGAGTTATTAACGGCTAAAGCGCTTCGCATTCCAGTGGTGCCACGAGCCGAAATGTTAGCAGAATTAATGCGCTTTAGTTACGGCATTGCCGTTGCCGGCACACATGGTAAAACCACCACAACCAGCTTGCTGGCAGCATTATTAAGTGAAGGTGAATTAGATCCTACTTTTGTTATTGGTGGCCGATTAAATAGTGCGGGCAGTAATGCCCGTTTGGGCAGCGGTCGCTATCTTGTAGCCGAAGCAGATGAAAGCGATGCGTCATTTTTATACCTGCAACCGGTGATAGCGGTGGTGACTAATATTGATCAAGATCATATGGTAACGTATGGAGGCGATTTTAATAAGTTGAAAGCCACCTTTATTGAGTTTTTGCATCATTTGCCATTTTACGGTATGGCGGTGATGTGCATTGATGATCCGGTGATCAATGAGATCTTGGATGAGGTTACCCGCCCTGTTTTAACGTATGGCAGTGGCGATGATGCCGATTTCCAGCTTACAAAACTACACCAAGCGCAAGGTATTAGCCATTTTACGGTGATTGATAAAAAAAATAACGACCAGTTTGATATTACACTGACGATGCCGGGCGAACACAATGCGCTTAATGCGGTAGCAGCATTGGCAATTGCCCGAAATTTAGGGGTGTCGATTGAAGCATGTCAGCGCGCGATGAATAATTTTGCGGGCATTGGTCGACGTTTTAATATTATGGGTGAGCTGGTGGTAGATGCTGGCAACGTGCTGTTAATTGATGATTATGGACATCATCCTACCGAGCTTGCTGCCACCTTTGCCGCCACTAGAGCAAGCTGGTCTGATCGTCGTTTAGTGGTGGTATTTCAACCGCATCGTTATAGTCGTACCCGTGATCTATTTGATGATTTTGCCCAAGTGCTATCAACCGTTGATGTGTTAGTGATGTTAGAAGTTTACCCTGCCGGTGAAACCGTAATAGCGGGCGCAGACAGCAAAAGTCTGTGTCGCGCTATTCGTTTGCGCGGCCAGGTTGAGCCGGTCTTTGCTGAAAGCGAACAAGCGCTCTATAAGATTTTACCGGGTTTGTTAAGTGATAATGATGTGTTGCTGACCTTGGGCGCGGGCGATATTGGTAGCATGGCGCGTCAGTTAGAACTACGGTTGGGAGGGCAACAATAATGGTTGCTTTAGCCAATACATTGCAAGGCGAATTACGGATCAATGAGCCTTTAGCTAAACATACCTCATGGCGTGTCGGTGGCATTGCCCAGCAATTTTATCGCCCTGCAAGTGCAGAAGATTTGGCGCTATTTTTATCGCAGTTACCCGAGTCTGAGCCAGTGCTTTGGTTAGGTCTAGGTAGTAATTTGTTGGTACGTGACGGCGGTTTTGCAGGCACAGTGATTGCGACTGCTGGTGTGCTAAATTCTGTAGAAATAACAGGCAATATTGTTTATGCAGAGGTAGGCGTTTCGTGTGGCAAGATGGCTAGGAAGCTTGCCAAGTTAGGATTAAGCGGCGTTTCATTTCTAGCAGGTATTCCTGGCACATTAGGGGGTGCATTAGCAATGAATGCCGGTGCCCATGACGGTGAAACATGGCAATTAGTCACATCGGTGACAACGGTTGATCGCCAAGGTGTGTTACGCCAACGCTTACCAGCAGATTTTACGGTGTCCTACCGCCATGTAGAGCTTCCTCAAGGTGAATGGTTTGTATCGGCTGAGTTAACGCTGGCAGCGGGTGACGCTCAAATAGAATCAGCTAAAATTAAAGCCTTACTCAAACATCGTAATACTACGCAACCAACTAATCAACCCTGTGCGGGTTCCGTTTTCCGTAATCCACAAAATGATTTCTCAGGTCGGTTAATTGAAGAAATGGGATTGAAAGGCTTAACTATCGGTGGTGCAAGCGTATCTGAAAAACATGCCAACTTCATTATCAATGATGGCACCGCAACAGCAGCAGATATTGAAAATTTGATTTTGTTATTACAACAGAAAATTGAGCAACAATATGGCGTGAGATTGCAGCCAGAAGTACATATTGTAGGCGAGGCGGCATGATGGAGCGCGCAGTGTCAACGGCAACGGATTTTGGCAAGGTAGCTGTGCTTATGGGCGGCAGCTCTGCGGAGCGTGACATTTCGCTTATCAGCGGACAAGCAGTGTTGGAAGCTTTGTTAGAGCAAGGAGTCAATGCTTATAAAGTTGATACGGCGAATGATGTTAGCGTTCAGCTACAACAAGGTAAGTTTGATAGAGCCTTTATTGCCCTACACGGTCGTGGTGGTGAAGACGGTGAGATCCAAGGTGTTCTGAGCTCATTGTCGATCCCCTTCACCGGCAGTGATATGACCGGTGCCGTATTGTCGATGAATAAAATGATCAGTAAACAGATTTGGTTGCAGCAAGGTTTGCCGACAGCACAATTTGAACAAGTCACGATGAGCACCGATGTAAACGATATTGCAATGCGGATAGGCCTGCCGCTATTTATCAAGCCAGTGAATGAAGGTTCTAGTATAGGTATGAGCAAGGTGAATTCAGTGGCTGAATTATCACAAGCCATCGCACTAGCGACGGAATATGACGCTGAAGTGATTGCAGAACAATGGATTGACGGTGAAGAATATACGATAGCGATATTAAAAAACGTTGCTTTACCCACCATACAACTAAAAACACCGAATGAATTCTATGATTTTGAAGCTAAGTATCAAGCAGATACCACGGAGTATTTGTGTCCTTGTGGTTTAAGTGAACAAGAAGAGCAACAGTGTCAGCAAATGGCAAAAGAGGCCTTTAATAGTTTACGGATGAACGGTTGGGGACGGATTGATTTTATGCAAGATAAGCAGGGTCAGTTCTACCTGCTAGAAGCCAATAGCATTCCCGGTATGACCGATCATAGCTTAGTGCCTATGGCGGCTAAACAAGCAGGTTTGTCATTTGCCGACTTGGTGTGGCAGATATTAGAAACCAGCATGGAGGACACCGAATAATGGTAAGAAAAGCAAAACGCGGTGCCAGTCGTAAACAGGTAAAAAAACAACGCCAACCAATTGTTTGGAGCACGTTAATTCAGCCTGTAGCAATTATGTTAACGCTTATTGCGGTGATTGCTGGGCTTAGTTATACGCAGCAAACTGCCACCTTGCCAATATTGCATGTCACTGTTGATGGCAAATTTGTACATGTTGATAAGGAAGCATTAGTAAAAGCGGTTACCCCTTATGCAACCGGTAGCTTTTTAAGTGTAAATGTAGCTAGTTTACGAGAAGCAGGAGAAGCATTGCCTTGGGTCAAACAAATCCAAGTTCGACGGGTATGGCCAGATAGTTTGCACTTGATTGTTGAAGAACAGGTGGCGGTAGCAAGATGGAAAGATAATTGGTTAGTCAATACCAAAGGTGAAACTTTCTTATCTAAAAAGAAAGATATTCCTCAAGGTTTAGCCGTGTTGGATGGGCCAGCAAGCAGTCATGAAATAGTGGTGCAACGCTATCAATCAATGGCAAGGGTATTGGCACAACAAAATTTAGCTATTACCCATTTAACAATGGATCTACGTCGATCATGGAGTTTGACATTGAATAATGAAATCAAGGTGGTGCTAGGTCGCGCCAATAGTGAACAACGTTTTGCACGATTTATACGGGTTTATCAAAAAGAGTTCAAGCAATATGAAGATCAAATTGCAGTAATGGATATGCGATACACCAATGGCTTAGCAGTGATCTGGAAGCAAGGGCAAAAACCAAACGTTAGTGGAACAGTTTAATGACAAATAAAACAGAAAGAGAATTAATCGTCGGCTTGGATATTGGCACATCAAAGGTGGTCGCTATTGTTGCGGCACCTATTGCTAATGCCGGGCCAAATGAAAATTCACTTGAGATTATCGGTATTGGCTCACACCCTTCGCGTGGTATTAAAAAAGGGGTAGTGGTTAATATTGAATCAACAGTGCAATCAATTCAGCGTGCCATTGAAGAGGCGGAGTTAATGGCTGGTTGCCAAATCCACTCTGTTTTTGTCGGCATTGCAGGTAGTCATATTCGAAGCTTGAATTCACATGGCACAGTAGCAATTCGTGATAAAGAAGTCGTACAGAGTGATGTTGACCGTGTGCTTGATGCGGCAAAAGCAGTGCATTTTCCAGGTGATCAACAATTACTTCATGTGATGCCGCAGGAATATATTATTGATAATCAAGAAGGTATTCGTGAGCCGATTGGTATGTCAGGTGTACGGCTTGAAGCCAAAGTACATTTGATTACCGGTGCAGTGAGTGCGGCTCAGAATATTACCAAATGTATAGAGCGCTGCGGTTTAACCGTCGATGGCATTATTTTAGAACAAATGGCGTCGAGTTATTCGGTGTTAGAACAGGATGAAAAAGATCTGGGTGTTTGCTTGGTTGATATTGGTGGAGGCACCACCGACATTGCGGTGTTTATTGGCGGTGCAATTCGTCATACCGCAGTGATCCCCATAGCAGGCGATCAAGTGACCAATGATATCGCGGTGGCGTTACGAACACCGACACAATATGCCGATGAAATCAAAATCAAATATGCCTGTGCTTTGACACAATTAGCACGTGAAGATGAAACTATTGAAGTGCCTAGTGTCGGTGATAGACCCCCTAGAAAATTGGCACGACAAACATTGGCTGAAGTCGTTGAACCGCGCTATGAAGAACTATTAATGCTGATCCAAGCTGAACTGCGTCGTAGTGGTTTTGAAGAAATGTTGGCGGCAGGCGTGGTGTTGACGGGCGGTAGTTCTAAAATGGAAGGTGTTATTGAGCTGGCGGAAGAAGTATTTCATCTTCCGGTGCGACTAGGTTTGCCTCAGCATGTGGGAGGGCTAGTTGATGTGGTGAGAAACCCAATACATGCAACCGGTGTGGGGCTGTTGTTATTTGGCAATGAAGCAGATGAAAATGGGCAGTCGGTAGCAAAAACAGGTGGCGGACTTAAGGTAATGATGGAACGAATGAAAAGTTGGTTTCAAGGCAATTTTTAGTAGATAGACATAAATAATAGTTAATAATTTAAAGCACACATTGAAAGGAGAAGGAAATGACATTTGAATTAATAGATACATATACCCAAAACGCGGTAATTAAAGTAATTGGAGTGGGCGGTGGCGGTGGCAATGCCTTAGAGCATATGGTGTTAAATGAAATCGAAGGTGTAGATTTTATTTGTGCAAACACTGATGCGCAGGCATTAAGAAAAAGTTCAGCAACCACACAATTGCAACTTGGTACCGATATTACAAAAGGTCTGGGCGCTGGTGCTAACCCTGATGTGGGACGGCAAGCGGCATTGGAAGATCGTGAACGCATTATGGAAGTCATTAGCGGTGCAGATATGATATTTATCGCAGCCGGTATGGGCGGTGGCACAGGAACTGGTGCAGCACCGGTAGTGGCTCAAGTAGCTAAAGAAATGGGTATTTTGACGGTTGCAGTAGTGACAAAACCCTTCCCATTTGAAGGTGCAAAACGTTTGAAAATAGCCAATGCAGGTATAGAAGAACTTAGTCAGCATGTAGATTCATTAATCACCATTCCAAATGAAAAATTAATTGCGGTTTTGGGTAAAGAAATGAGTTTGCTCAATGCCTTTAAAGCAGCAAATGACGTGTTGCTGGGTGCGGTGCAGGGTATTGCGGAATTAATTACTCGTGAAGGCATGATCAACGTCGATTTCGCCGATGTACGCACAGTTATGTCAGAAATGGGCATGGCAATGATGGGAACCGGTAGGGCAACAGGTGATAATCGTGGTATAGAAGCGGCGCGTCATGCAGTCTCTAGCCCACTGTTAGAAGATGTTGATTTATCAGGTGCACGTGGCGTGCTTGTTAATATCACTGCAGGTTTAGATATGACTATTCAAGAATTTGAAGATGTTGGTAATACCATTAAAGACTTTGCCTCAGATGACGCTACCGTCGTGGTCGGAACAGTCATTGATCCAGAAATGACAGATGAATTGCGAGTGACTGTTGTAGCGACGGGACTGGGCGCTGAGAAAATTACCGCAGTAGCATTAGTGGCAGATGCAGAAATAAAAGAGATGGTTATTGCAAAAAAACCGGCTGACATTGATTACGATAAGCCAACATTTACCCGTAATCAAGAACAATCACAGCAAAAGCAGGTGGTAAATGGTGACGTCAATATGGATTATTTAGATATCCCCGCTTTTTTACGTAGACAGGCAGATTAAAAACAGGCGTATCTCAGCTAGTTGAAAAGACTAGAATTGTGATATTATATTGGTCATAAATATGAAACAAAGGGATAATGCGCCGTGATAAAGCAACGAACATTGAAAAATGTCATTCGTGCAACAGGTGTTGGCTTACATAGTGGCGACACTGTATATCTAACGTTGCGCCCAGCTGCCCCCGATACAGGTATCATTTTTAGACGTGTTGATCTTGAGCCTCCGGTTGAGATAAAAGCCAAAGCAGAGAATGTGGGTGAGACCGCATTATCAACCACATTAATGGAAAATGGCCAAAAAATTTCAACAGTTGAGCATTTATTATCAGCTTTTGCAGGTTTGGGTATTGATAATGCTTACATTGATGTCAATGCGGCGGAAGTGCCGATTATGGACGGCAGTGCAGGACCCTTTGTGTTTTTAATACAATCGGCAGGCATTGAGGAACAGGCTGTAGCTAAGAAATTTATCCGAATCAAGAAAACTGTCAAGGTAGAAGATGGCGATAAGTGGGGCATATTTGAACCATTTGAAGGTTTTAAAGTAAGCTTTACTATTGATTTTTCACATCCTGCGTTCACAGGACGATCGCAACATGTTGAGGTTGATTTTTCATCGACATCATTTGTGCGGGAGGTGAGCCGAGCACGCACCTTTGGCTTCATGAAAGATATTGAAAAATTACGTGAAAATAACTTAGCGCTAGGTGCCAGTGTAGATAATGCCATTGCTTTAGATGACTATCGTGTTGTTAATGAAGATGGATTGCGTTACGAAGATGAGTTTGTGCGCCATAAAGTATTAGATGCCATTGGCGATTTATATTTGCTCGGCTATAGCTTAATTGGCTCGTTTAATGGATACAAATCTGGGCATGAGCTAAATAATAAATTATTGCGTAAATTGTTAGCGCAAGAGGATGCATGGGAATTAGTGAGCTTTGAAGATGAGGCGGATGCGCCTATTTCATTTAGCCGACCTGCGGCTTCGATTGTAACTTAATCTTTAAACCGATTAGCTAATTTCTCGAGTGAGGCGCTTAACGCTTCATTATCAATCACTTCAGCTGTTTGCTGAAGCGCGATAGCGGCAGACTTTGGTAATATAGCGGCGGGCACTTCGGCTACTGTTGGCGACATTATTTTAGGTCGAACTTTTATTTCAATGTGATGGATAGGAATATCAAGGTGTTCTGCAAATGTTTCGCATAAAGTGGGCGCTTGAAAACGAATTAAACTAGCCAATGAAGCATCATCAGTGTGGATAATAAGTGTTTGGTTTTTAACATTGGCTAAATGGCAGTGAGCAGAAAATTGTAAGGGTAAAGCTTGGTGTAATGTATTATTAAGTTTCTCTATAAGTTGGGCATGCTGAGCTAATTTAGCCAGCGTTTTATTGTGCTGACAAATGGCGTTTATTTGCTTTGGTTGTTTAGACATAGTAACTATATTTTTATTTGTTACTAGGATTATATACCCGTAATTATTCAATTTGCAAAATTTATAGGTCATCCCCGAGATCTTTTATCGGGGATCTATGGCGGTAACACTAGACTCCCGCTGACAACATGCGGGAGTGACGAAAAAGGTAAAGCTGCATCTTCAAGTCATTTGGGTATACATAAATGATAATTGCTAGTGTGGTTTTAATACGGCACCATAGTGTTTTTCTGGATTAGTTCAATGTTTTATGAAAAAAAGGTGTTATCCTTAGCCGTGTCGAGTTGCTCAATTTAAAAATGCATATTTTTAATATTTTAGATATGTTTTAGAGGTGTTATTAAACATGCAGGTTCTCATTATATCGCCGAATAAATCGGCACATAAACATTGGACACTCACATCATTTCACCTGATTATGGCAAGTATCCTATTTTTGATTGTTTTTGCATGTGCTGTGTTTTATGTTTCACAACATACCCTATTGAATACATCCTCGACAGTAACACCCCATTACGCAAAATTGCATTCAGAATCTTCATCAACATTAGCAGAAGATAAAAGCAGTAACAATATTGACCAGAATATACCTGAAATTTATGCAAAACGCTTAGGCATTCTGCAAGCTGAGGCCATTAGATTAAAAGCAATAACAAAGCAACTTGCCAATCTGACAGGTTTTGATTTGTCACAATACGTATTTGATTCTGATCTTGGACAAGGTGGGATCGAGCAAGACGGAGTTGCGCTTACCGACACAGAATTCAACTTTAACCTTACTTACTTGTCTGATACCTTTGAACAACAGTTACAGCAACTAGAAGTGATGCAAATATATGCGGTGACCGATGACGCAATTGCATCAACAATTCCAAGTAGAAGACCCATCAATACCGGTTGGTTATCGTCGCATTATGGCAAACGTGTTGATCCCTTTAATGGCAAAATGGCGTTTCACCATGGCATCGATTTTGCGGGTCAAGAAGGTGATGCAATTTATGCGGTAGCAGATGGCTTAGTCAGTTGGACGGGAAACAAAAGTGGCTATGGTAAAACAATAGAAATTGACCATGGCAATGGTTATGTCACGCGATATGCTCATAGCAAAGAGCTTCTTGTAAAGTTAGGCGATAGGGTTAGCAAAGATCAGGAAATTGCCTTAATGGGTTCTACTGGCCGATCTACGGGCCCGCATGTTCATTTTGAACTGTTGGTGGCCGGTCATAAAGTGAACCCTAATAAATTTATAAAAAACTAATCATAGTTTTTTTCGTTAGCAATTATGTTGCTAATTGATTCTGCACATCCGTTCCTAAAAATTTTCAATTTAACGCTTGAATTTAACAGCTTAGTCACCATCTATACCCGTGATGCTTCAATTTGCAAAAAATCTTCGTCATCCCTGTATGCTTACCCAGTCAAGCTGAGCACAAGCTTAGCCGGGTTATCCGCACAAACAAGACTCCGGCTTAAAACATACCGGAGTGACGGAGGAGCGAAAATGCACAGATTAAATGATTATGGGTATAATAAAGAGTTTAGATCTTATTCATTCTACGCGTTATAATCACGCGATTTTCTTATAGACATTAAAGGGCAATATTTTTGTCCAACAACAGGTAGTTAAAACAATGGCAAGCAAGTTTTTCCGCAAAATTTTTGGCAGTCGTAATGAGCGAGTACTTAAGCAGTTACGAAAAATTGCCGATCAAGTAAATGATTTTGAAACAGAGATTGAGTCGTTAAGCGATCAAGACTTACAAGCAAAAACAGCTGAATTCAAACAACGCTTAGCAGAGGGTAAAACCTTGCAGGATATTTTGCCTGAAGCGTTTGCTGTAGTACGAGAGGCGGGTAAACGTACATTAAATATGCGTCACTTCGATGTGCAGCTCATCGGTGGCATGGTGCTGAATGATGGCAAAATTGCTGAAATGCGTACCGGTGAAGGTAAAACACTGGTTGCCACGCTTGCCATATATTTGAATGCGCTAGAAGGAGAAGGTGTTCACCTCGTTACAGTTAATGATTATCTGGCGCAACGTGATTCGGCATGGATGAGCCAGCTTTACCAGTTTCTAGGTTTAACAACAGGGGTTATTATCGCTGGGATGGATTCTGAAGCACGCCGTGAAGCCTATGCCGCAGACATCACTTATGGTACCAATAATGAGTTTGGTTTTGATTATTTGCGTGACAATATGGCATTTAGCATTGAAGAAAAAGTACAGCGCAAATTACATTTTGCTGTTATCGATGAAGTGGATTCGATATTAATCGATGAAGCACGCACACCGCTGATCATTTCTGGTCCAGCAGAAGATAGCTCTGAACTCTATAAAAAAATGAATACCTTAATTCCTAAGTTAACCAAGCAAATTGGCGGGGTCGGCGAAGATGAAGAAATTGAAGTTGAGGGTGATTACACCGTAGATGAAAAAGCCAAACAGGTTTATTTCACCGAAGCGGGTCATGAAAAGATTGAAGAGTTACTGATAACTGGCGGTATTTTAGATGCGGAGGCAAGCTTATATGATGCCGCTAATATTAGTTTAATGCACCATGTTACTGCGGCATTACGCGCGCATGTGTTATTCCAGAATGATGTTGATTATATTGTGCAAGATAATCAAATTGTTATTGTGGATGAGTTTACTGGTCGAACAATGCAAGGTCGTCGTTGGTCAGAAGGCTTGCATCAAGCTATTGAAGCCAAAGAAGGTGTTGATATTCAAAATGAAAATCAAACGCTGGCTTCTATTACTTTCCAAAACTATTTTAGGTTGTATGAAAAATTATCAGGCATGACGGGAACAGCTGATACCGAAGCATTTGAGTTGCAATCTATTTATGGTCTAGAAGTCTTAGTGATCCCCACCAATCGTGAAATGACACGTAAAGATGAAGCGGATCAGATCTATATGACAACGCAAGAAAAGTATGAAGCGATTGTACTTGGTGTTAAAGATTGTATAGATCGTAAGCAACCCGTGCTTGTCGGTACATCATCCATTGAAAGTTCTGAACATTTACATGATTTGTTAAGCAAAGCCAAAGTAAAGCATGAAGTTTTAAATGCCAAGCAACATGAAAGAGAAGCCCATATTATTGCTCAGGCAGGTGCGCCTGGATCAGTGACTATTGCTACCAATATGGCGGGTCGAGGTACCGATATTGTATTAGGGGGCAGCTTAGATGTTGAATTAGAAGCATTAGATGAAGATGCGAGTGAGGCAGATAAAGAAAAAGTAACACAAGCATGGCAAGTTCGACATGATGCTGTGTTAGCGTCGGGTGGTTTACATATTATTGGTTCAGAACGCCATGAATCCCGTCGTATAGATAATCAATTGCGTGGTCGCTCAGGTCGTCAAGGCGATGCAGGTTCAAGCCGATTTTACTTATCACTTGAAGATAGCTTAATGCGCATTTTTGCCTCAGAGCGCATGGCGGGTTTGATGCAAAAATTAGGCATGGAAGAAGGTGAAGCGATTGAGCATCCTTGGGTTTCTCGTGCCATTGAAAACGCCCAAAAGAAAGTAGAGGGGCATAACTTTGATATTCGTAAGCAATTACTAGACTTTGATGATGTTGCTAATGATCAGCGTAAAGTCATCTATGATCAACGTAATGAATTGATGGCGGCTGAAGAAGTAGCGGATGCGGTTATGTCGATGCGTGAATCTGTAATTGGTGATGTAATTAGTGATTATATTCCACCAGGAAGTATTGATGAACAATGGGATATTGCTGGCTTAGAAGAAGTGCTACAAAATGATTTTGCACTTGATTTACCTGTTGCTAGCTGGTTAGAGAGCGATGATGATTTACATGAAGAAACATTACGACAGCGTATTGTTGAGGATGCTGAAGCTGCCTGCCAACAAAAAGAGCAAATAGTGGGCAGTGAAATAATGCGTCATTATGAAAAAGCACTTATGCTGCAAACCTTAGATAGTTTATGGAAAGAACACTTGGCCCAAATGGATTATTTACGCCAAGGTATAAATTTACGCGGTTATGCTCAAAAAGATCCCAAACAAGAGTTTAAACGTGAATCGTTTGCCATGTTTACCACTTTGCTAGAGACCATTAAGCATGATGTTGTTTCAGTGTTGTCACGTGTGAAAGTGCGTTCAGAAGAAGATGTTGAGGCCGTTGAAGAACAGCGTCGTCAGTCAGGTCAAGTTGAATATAAACATGATGAAGTTGAAGGCATGGCGGCTGAAAATACGGAAGCTGACGAACAGCCAACACACCAAAAACCAATAACCCGTGAAGGAAAAAAAGTAGGCCGCAACGATCCTTGTCCCTGTGGTAGCGGTAAGAAATTTAAGCAATGCCATGGTGCGATTAGTTAATATTTGAGGGCTCAGCCATGCCAGTAAATTTACCTCCGCTTAAACAAGATGGCTTATTAGTTATTAATGGAATTAAGCTTGGTATTGCCAACGCTGGCATAAAAAAAGAAAATCATCCTGACTTGGTGTTAATTGAGTTGGCTGGGGGCACGATAACCTCCGCTGTGTATACTCAGAATGCTTTCTGCGCGGCTCCGGTGACTGTAGCGAAACAACATCAAGCACAAGCAACGCCGCGATATTTATTGATTAATTCAGGTAATGCCAATGCGGGTAGGGGTGAAGCCGGTCTAGAGGCCTCCGTATCTTGTTGTCAAGCTGTAGCAGATCTTACCCACGTAAAAAAAAATAAGGTTTTGCCATTTTCGACAGGGGTAATTGGTCAGCCATTACCGGTAGATAAAATTAAACAAGCGATCCCAAATGTAGTTAATAATTTATCAGCAGATAATTGGTTTGCTGCGGCACATGCCATTATGACTACTGATACGGTAGCTAAAGCAGTTTCAAAGCAAATTGAAATTGATGGTGTAATAATTACCGTTACAGGCATGGCAAAAGGTTCCGGCATGATCCGTCCAGATATGGCGACTATGTTGGCGTATATTGCGACCGATGCAGCGGTGGAACAAACTGTGTTAGATGAGATATTGACGGATGCTGTTGCACAATCATTTAATCGTATTACGGTTGATGGTGATACATCGACAAATGATTCATGCTTGTTGATGGCAACAGGCAAAGCTCCACATTCATTGATTACTGACTTTGGGTCGAATGAGGCACAAATACTTTATCAAGCGGTTGCAGAAATTACACAACAGTTAGCGCATGCCATTATCAGAGATGGGGAAGGTGCTACTAAATTTGTAGAAATTACTGTTAAGCAAGGTGTCGATACGGAAGAATGTCGCCAAGTTGCTTATACCATTGCTCATTCTCCATTAGTTAAAACAGCATTATTTGCATCCGATCCGAACTGGGGACGTATTTTGGCTGCGGTTGGGCGAGCAGGCATTGAAGATTTTGATTTATCAAATGTTACAATCTATTTGGATAATGTATGTATTGTTGAGCAGGGAGAACCCGCAGTAAATTATACCGAAGAAAAAGGTCAGCAAGTTATGGAAAAAGATGAAATTACCATTACTGTTGAACTAGGCAGAGGAAAGGCAGAAGATACTGTTTGGACCTGTGACTTTTCTTATGATTATGTAAAAATCAATGCCGAATATAGAACGTAATACTCAGCGCATTTATCTTTTGCTTCAGCACGGCGTTATTTTTGTACTCAAATAATTATTTGCAAGGATGGAATGTATGCACAAAAGTGCAGGAGCAACTTTTGGTCACATATTTCAATATGCTCATATTCTTGATGAAATACATCCCTGTATTTCACCCCGTTGGGGCTACTATGTATCCCAAATTTGCTCCAGGAAAATTTGTCGTGCAAAAATGCCTTGTTCTGAAGCAAAATATAAACACGCTGAATATCACGTTTGTTTCAGAATAGATAAAATAAATGACAACACATAAAATATTCACGCTAAGTGAATTTCTTCACGAAAGTGGTGCAAAATATCGCGTGTTTGATATGGGCCGCCGTGTCACAAAGCTAACACCCGATGAGTTCGTAGGTTTTGAGTGGGCAAAAACAGCTTATCCTTATCCCTTTAAACAGGCTGCTTTATTGGGCGTTATTTTTTGGGATCCAAAAAAAGAAGATCAGCATTATGTCTGGTTTCTAAACTTTCCACTAGACGAACAAGGCTTATTAAAACAAGCTGCGCGCGATGACTTTTTGAAAATGTTGTTAGAGCGTGTAGGTGAATGCATGCTGGCAGCGGAAAATAATCAACACATTCAAAGTGCACTCAAAGATAGCCCATATACCTTCTCACCACGGGAAGAAAAAATGGCGGCTTTTAATGCGGTGGCAACAAAAAGTTTAGGTTTGCCGCCATCACCACATTATGCTGATGCCTTAGCTTATTTCACAGGCGATAAACCGCTTAATGAATGGAAACATCTTGCCATGCAAGGTGTAGCAGATGTTGCGATGCGGCTTGATGAACATGAAGAAGCATTGAGTTTGATAGAAACCATTCCTAGACTGTCAGATAAGGTTTTTACGGTATTAAGTAGCTATTTGGAAAACGCTCAACCTGCAACGGGAATTGTTGAAGAATTAGTGCGGCGTGTTGAAAAAGAATTGGAAGAAACAAGCCCTAATATTGAACGAATATGCGCCTGTTTAAGAGCAGCATCAAATAGCCCTGCTATAGGTTTAGTCGATCATATGGTCATACATGTGCTCAAGCATGATTGCAGTAATCATATTGAAATACTGGCAACAATTGTAGGACGTATGTGGCGCGTTTTAGCGGATCAAAATATCTGTCAGTTATTTGTTGAACGTTTGGCAACAAATGATGTGGGACAAGTAGCCTTTAGTCAGCTACTTGCTGATGCCCTGTTTATGCCAGGCCTACGATCACATATTATGCAAGCATTGCGTTCCTCTAAACGATCTGAACAATTAAGCCATGCTGTGGGTGAGATGTTTGGCTAATTCTTACAGGTATTAATAAGAACAGGGCTGTTAAAAGGGTCGATCAATTCTGAACCAACCTGCAATGCTATACCTATCACGATTAGCAGTAAGCACTTCATGTGGAAATTTTTCGCTTAAAAAAATTGCTAAGGTACCAAATGTGGGTGAAATGCGATGGAGAACCTCTTTGCTATTATGCTTATAAATTACTAATTCGCCACCATCATTTTCAGACCAGTCATGATTTAGATAAAAAACGGTGGTGATAACGCGGTTAGATCGGCCTTCAAATGCATCAACATGGCGCTGATAATAGCTCCCCATTTTGTAATGAGAATAATGAGATTCGTAATCAAACAAACCGAGAAATAACTTCTCATTTAATTGGTGGCGTAATTCATTCATTGCCATTAGATAAGTACGTTCACAGGGTGATTTACCGTTTAACCAGAGCGTTACATCATTGCGGATTTCGTGGTTTATCTGCACGTTATTATTGCGGCCAATTCCTGCTTGGCTAAATTGATCGGCAGGAATATTAGAAATATACTGGTACAGTTGTTCGGTAAGCTTGGAAGGTAAAAAGTCGGGCAGAATAATCACACCATCAGTTGCTAAGGTATTTGCAATGTTTTCGTAGTTAATCATTATTCAAAAAACCAATAAGCAGCGCCGCTAGCAACCATAATACCTGCAATATCCGCTGTAAGCCCACAGGCGGCATGGTGTATGTTTTTAATACTCCCGGAACCAAAATAGACAGCCAATATATAAAATGGCTTGTTTTGAAAAATGATTGGGTAAATTATAATCTACTGAACCTATAAGCTATTGGGTATATACCCAAACTACTTGAATATGCAGGTTTCAGCAAGAGAAGAAGCCATTATATTCTAGGCATAAATCCGCAGAATGAGTCATTCTCATTTAAGGATTTATAACGACGAAGATAATGGCTTATCCTCTTGCCCTACGGGAGTTTAGCACGAATGCCAGCGCCGCGTTACAATGCTTGACAAGGACTAGTCATTGCCTTCACATTGCGCCTTGCTCTGACCTTCGTGCTAAGCTCTGAAATCTGCATCTTCAAGTAATTTGGGTATATAATTATAAACAATTGTACAATTTTTAGGAGCATGGCGTGCGAAAAATTCTATTTGCTAGTAGTGAAGTTCACCCTTTAGTTAAAACGGGTGGCTTAGCAGATGTTTCAGCCAGTCTACCTCTTGCACTTGCAGAGCAAGGGCAAGATATGCGAATTATTTTGCCTGCTTATCGACAATGCCTTGAAGCCTTAGATAAAATTGAAACGGTGGCGACGGTTAAGTTAGATGGTTTTCATTTGCCTATTGAAATTTTACAATCAACCTTACCTAATTCCGATCTAATAATATGGTTGGTAAATTCTCCCGAGCATTTTGATCGTGATGGTGGTCCTTATGGCACACATGATGGTGGCGATTGGCAAGATAACGCTGCTCGATTCACCCTGTTTTCACGTGCTATTGTCGCCGCCGCATTGGATCAGCTTGGTTTGGATTGGCAGCCAGATATTTTACATTGTAATGATTGGCAAACGGGGCTTGCTCCCGCATTGCTTGCTAATGAAGTTAATCGACCTGCGACTGTTTTTACTATTCACAACTTAGCGTACCAAGGTCTGTATTCACAAGATGTTTTTGATAGCTTAGTTTTACCTGCATCATTATGGCACAGTGATGGTATTGAGTTTTATGGCTTAATGTCATTTATGAAAGGCGGATTAATCTTTGCGGATCACATCACTACAGTAAGCCCAACTTATGCGGATGAAATATGCAGTTATGAATTTGGCTATGGCTTAGAAGGCTTGTTATCGCATCGTGCTGATCAAGGACGGTTAACGGGGATCTTGAACGGTATTGATACACAGGAGTGGGATCCTAAAAGTGACCCATATATCAGTAAAAACTATACCGTTAAAACGATGCGATATAAATCAATAAATAAAGCCGTATTACAACAGCTGTTTTCACTACCAGAAAAAGAGAATGTATTAGTGATGGGGTTGATTAGCCGTTTAGTATCACAAAAAGGGGTTGATCTTACACTAGACGCCGTCGGAAAATTATTAGATGCGGGTGAAAATATACAGCTTATTTGCTTAGGTAGCGGTGAAGCAGCGTATGAACAAGATTTGCGGGTATTGCGTGCTCGCCATCCTGATAAAGTAGGCTTGCATATCGGCTACAGTGAAGAGTTGTCCCATCAAATAGAAGCGGGTGCAGATATATTCCTAATGCCATCGCGCTTTGAACCCTGTGGTCTAAATCAACTATACAGTTTGCGCTATGGCACTTTACCTGTTGTTAGAAACACAGGCGGTTTAGCAGATAGTGTGGTCAATGCTGCGGGTAGTAATTTGAAAAATGGTTTTGCCACTGGCTTTAAATTTGATGATGCCACAGCAAAAGCGTTAGAAGAAACCTTACTGCGTGCGATTGGTTTATTCAAACACCCACGGGTATGGCGAAAAGTGATGGTCACCGCGATGGAGCAAGATTATAGTTGGGAGGAAAGCTCAAAGGCTTACCAAGTTTTGTATGATAATTTGTTGGGCAAGGTCTAAGGTAAAAGCTATTCTTTATCCTCAATATTGAGTTCACTTGCATAGCCATGTGGATAAGACCCGCCATACCCCCAATGAAACTTAGTTGGCCAACAAGCTGAACCGCCCACACGGACACCGGCCAACATTAATTCTGCGATAAGCGGCTCGCCAACTTCCGCGACGCAGTTCTTTAAGATTAAATCAGCATTTAGTCGTTATTGATAAGTACCGCCGCGCTAATAGGCTTTATCATGCACGGCGCAACAAATTAACCAAAGTTATTGTTGTTCAAAAGTGCCATCAGGGAAAACGCTGCAGCCATCAGATGTAAAGGTTTTTTGCTTTTAAACATCGGAGGCCTTTGTACGATCTTTCTTAGCAACATAGCGTGGCTTATCAGTATTCTTTTTTGATTTTGATTTGGCCTTATTCTTTTTAGACTTAGGTTCAAGCCCTTTTATTTTTGCAACCGGTAGCTTCATTTTTAAATGAAATTCAATGCGTTCAAGGTTTTTCAAATCATGATGTTCAACTAAGTTGATCGCGGCTCCTGTTTGTTCGCCTCGACCGGTGCGGCCAATACGGTGAATATAGATTTCACCTTTGAATGGAATATCATAGTTAATCACATGGCTGATATTCGTTAAATCTAAGCCTCGTGCAGCGACATCGGTTGCTACCATTACTTTAACTTGCCCAATACGAAATTTACGTGTTTTGTCCCGTCGCACTGCTTGATCAAAATCGCCATGCATCACTTGAGCAGAAATATTACGAGATTGTAGCCATTCGGTCACTTGTTCAGCACGTTCACGTTTATTACAAAAAACTAAGGCACTGCTACAGGCTTCATTTTTAATAGTAGCCAATAAAAGTGCTTGTTTATGTTCTTTATTATCAGCAAAGTAGATAGTTTGGGATACTTGATCTGACTTTTCATTAGCTGCATTAAGTTGAATAATTTCAGCGTCATGCAATAACTCTTCAGCAAATATCTCCACACCACTGCCTGCTAAAGTAGCGGAGAACAAACAGGCTTGAAAACCATCTGCAATGGTGGCTAACAAAGCTAAAACATCAGGCCCTTGCCCCATGTCCAACATACGATCTGCTTCATCGATAACCACCATATCTATATCAGACAAATCGATTACTTCATCAGCCACTAAGTTTAACAAACGACCGGGTGTGGCGATGATAATATCACAGGCTTGTTGGGCATAAATAGCTTGTTTTGCTTGTGAAAAACCACCGGTGACAATAGCGGTATTCACCTTCATATTTTTAGCTAGTTGAGTCACTACATGCTGAATTTGAAATGCCAGCTCACGTGTAGGAGCCAGTATTAATACTTTAGGATTGGGGCTATTGTTAGGTTCGTCAATTAATTGCTGTAAAGCAGGGAGCACAAACGCTGCTGTTTTTCCCGTGCCAGTTGCTGCCCCAGCTAATACATCTTTGCCTTCAAGAATAAAAGGGATCGTTGCTTGTTGGATCTCTGTTGGCGAGGAAAATTTGATTGAAACAAGTGCGTTGAGTAGCTTGTCATCAAGCATTAAATCATCAAATGTCATTGGTTTTCTTTTATGTTATAAGCGGTTATATAGCCGGAGTTCATTATCGGTATGATGATTAAGTTTTGTTCAGGTAACACAGTGTGATCGGCACTCCCTTGCCCCAGTTTAACAAGGGTAGTACTCATTCCTGTCGGTGTAATATGTAATAATGCCCCAGCCATCCAATCGGTCACATAATAATTACCGTTGGCATCACTTTCGAGGCCATCAAGATTGCCTGCCGGTGAGGCGTCACCTAAGCTTTCGATTGTTTTTGAAGCAACATCAATGGTTTTGATATGACCTGGTATGGCTGTTGCAAAACCGTCTGTCATATTGCCCCAGCTAGCAACAAGAAGTTTATTACCTTCAACCAATAAACCATTAGGCACTTCGAGTTGTTCTGATTGGATCCATAATTCAAATTTACCATCGTTGAGACGATAAATTGAATTAGTTAAAAAGCCTGATACATAGATATTACCATTTTCATCTGCGGCAACGTCATTTAAGAATTTGGCTTTTGGTGCTGAATAATGCTGGATGATTTTTTGGTTTTTAATGTCAACTACAACTAATTCATTGATGTCAGCAATATATAGTTTGTCGCCAACAATAGCCATTCCTTTTGGAGCATTAAGCCCATCAAGCCAATGTTGCTCAATGATTTCTCCATCAACAGATAACAAAGAAATATAGCCGTTACCCGCCGCCTCAGTAGGATTACCATTTACATTCGAAACATAGATTTGTTTACGCTTAGCATCATAAACAACAGATTCTGGCTGTTCAAAAACCGCTTCAGTTTGCCATGCGGGGAGTAAAATCGGTGATGCGGCCGAGCTTATTATAGGTAGTAAGAGTACGAGCATGCCCAATATGTGGTTCATAGTAATTTCCAGATTAAATAGAATGTAGGTAAATGATACCAGTGTTAGCTTTGACTGGCTAAGATAGCTTGGCTTATAATCCAGTAACGGGCAAATTTACCCGTAGTGACTAAAACTAAAAACAAACCGAAGTTTACTTTTAACAGCCCTGCAACAAAAGTGAGCGGGTCGCCCATTATGGGTACCCATGCCAATAATAAGCTCCACTTACCATAGTGATTGAATTGAGTTTCGGCTTTGCGAGTTTGTTCTTTACTCAAACGAAACCAACGGTACATAATGGTATCTGCTCCCCAGTGACCAATAAGATAATTAACGATAGAACCTGCAACATTGGCGGCAGTAGCGACAATAATCAGAGCTGTTGGATTTTCACCGGCAATTAACAGGGCAGATAAAACCAGTTCAGAGCTTAACGGCAAGATTGTTGCGGCTAGAAAGGCTGATAAAGCCATCCCCAAAAGACCATATTCAGATAACCATTCCATAAGCTTAGGCTTTTAAAACTAGCAAACTGCCGGCAACCATCACCAAGCAAGCGGCAAGACGACGCATAATATGTTTTTCATTAAAGATGCGATAGCCTAAAAATACGTGTAGCACCATACCCAGTTGAAATAATGCCAATGCATAGGCGATTAATAGTTTTGAAAATACCAACATGGTCATGTATTGCATTAAAAATATCAGAATACCGAGATAGAAAAATTGGTAAATATGTTTTTTTGACTGCTCAAAATCATTAGTGAAGTTATCTTTTAGAAAAATCGTATGGGCGATGATGGCTAGAGGAAAACCAATTAAACACCAAAATACAGTTGTTGATATGGCATCGCCCGCTATAACAGCATTTTTAAGTGGCAAGGTACCGATAGAAAATAACAAAATCGATAAAAACCGATATTGCACACCGCGATCAGAGAATAAACTCGAAAGACGATTGGTGCTAATTTGAGCTGAAACGGGGAAGAGGTAATAACTACCAATAACAATAACCCCTATCCCTGTAAAACCTTGCAAATTAGGAATTTCACCCAGAAATAACATTGCTAACAGCATTGATATAACGACTTTATAGGCGTTTAAAGGTCCAAATATAGAAAGGTCTGTTTTGGATAAAGACATCACTAAAAATAATGTGCCCGCCATATCCAATAAAGCAGCAAAAAAGATATTTATCCAGAAAGTTTGATTGAGTTCAAATGGGTTAAATGTCCATAATAGAGGTATGCAAATAATGCTGAGCACCAGGTAAGATGCCATTACAATAAAAAATGGATGGAGCCCTTGATGGGCTAATTCCTTTTGAAATACATTGGCAAAGGATGAAAAAACTAATCGGCCAAAAACGATTAATAATTCCATTTAGAGTAGTTTTTCTTTATTTAATATCGCTATAAGATCATCAAAAATGATTTGCAGTTGTTTTAACTGGTCAAGGGCTATTGGGTAGTGACCTGTTAAATAACTGCCCATGGTTTTTTCAGCTAAAGCAAATAATTCATCATGTGATTGCTGTATTTTATTTAACCATGATTCTTCAAATAGTTGTCCCTTTCTTAGTTGGCTAATCCAAGCGCCAAGGTGGCATAGTGCTAGGGGGGATTGTGGTTTTATTTTACCTGAAGATGCTATTGTGGCTTTGATATTATCAAACCACTTGCCCGTTGTGAACTCAAGAATTTTGACTTTTTTATCTAATAGCGATTGTTGTTTATTGCCAAATTCAATCCATTGATAATGGGGCTTATAATTTTTAAGCCATAAGGGTATATCTTGTGCAGGCATCGCTTTCGATATGCCATAGCCTTGCGCTTGGTCACAGCCCATTGCAAGCAACATTAGACCCTGATTAATTGTTTCAACACCTTCAGCAATGATTTCGCGATTAAAGGAATCTGCTAAACTAATAATGCCATCAATAATAACAAAATCATTAGGAATATCTAATAAATCACGCACAAAAGATCGATCAATCTTTATTGTTTGAACAGACAAATTACGTAAGTGTGTTAATGAGGAGTAGCCCGTTCCAAAATCATCTAGGGCAAGGCTTACACCTAATGAATCGTGGCATATTTTGATTATATTGCTGATAGTGTTTATATCACCTAAGGCGCTACTTTCTAAAATTTCTAATTGCAGTAGCTGTGGGTTAATTTCAGGGTGATCAGCTAGCGCTTTTTCAAGATGGGAAATAAATGAGGCTGATTGCAAGTGATTTGGAGAAATATTGACACTAACTTCAAGCTCGATGCCTTGTTGATGCCATATATTCATTTGTGATAAGGCTTCTTCGATTACCCATACGCCTATTTTGTTTTCTAAATTTGTATTTTCAGCGGCGGGTAAGAAATCAAGGGGAAATAGCATGCCTTTTTCTGGATGTTGCCACCGGATAAGGGCTTCCATACCAAATACTTTACCTGTCTTCATATTTATTTTAGGTTGGTAGTGCAGACAAAACTGATCATGTTGAAGAGCATGTTGTAGCTGTTGTTGTTGTTGCTGTTGCTGATTTTTTTGCATATCATCTAATCTATCAAACAAACGGTATTGATTTTTACCTGCTTGTTTTGCTTGGTACATTGCATGATCAGCGTGGCGGGTTAGCGTATCAATATCGCTATCATCTAAGGGATATAATGTGACACCAATTGATACACTAATAGTATGTGTGTAGCCATTAATAGAATAAGGTTTAGCAACGGAGTGAAGAATACGTGTTAATGTTTGTTCACATTGCCCAAAAGAATCAATATTTCCTATTAACAATGTGAATTCATCACCACCCTGGCGAGAAACCGTATCCTCTTCACGAAGATTAGATGAAATACGTCGTGCTACTTCGATTAGGATTTTGTCACCGACTTCGTGACCATAATTATCATTAATGGGTTTGAAGTTATCCAGGTCAAGAAAACAAATAGCCAGTAACGTTTCGCTTCGTTTGCTATGTGCAACAGCTTGATTAAAGCGATCAACAAACAGTGTACGATTAGGTAGTTTTGTTAAGGCATCATAATGTGCCATAAATTTAAGCGCATCCTGCTGTTGCTTTTGCTCAGTAATATCATTAACCAGTATGAATCGATGTGTGGTTTGACCAAGGTTATTAACTATTTGAGTAATGGTCACCGAGGCAAGCTTTTCCTCACCACTTTTCATTCTATTCCATACTTCACCTTGCCAGCTACTGTTGTGGACAATGGATTGCCGTATGTTTTCATAAAAACTAAAGGGATATTGATGTGCTTCAGATCGGAATATTTGTGCAGGTTTGCCAACAAGCTCAGTCTTTAGGTAACCGGTATTTGTGCATATTATAGGGTTCGCATCAATAATAATATCATTTTTATCCACTAAAAGTATGCCTTCATGACTATCACGAAACATATGTGCAAATAGTACAAGCCTTTCTTCATTACTTTGCCGTTCTAGCTCGATAGATGCTCTAACCGCAAGGCTTTTTAAAAGTGCTGTCGTATGCGGGTTTTCAGCCATTGCTTGATCATTAATGATTGAAATTAAACCTAAAACTTCATTGTTCTTATTTCTAAGCGGCACACCTAGGTAACTTCTTGCTTGCATCTGAACTAACATCTGATCATCAGGAAAAAGTTGCTGAATATTATCAGCATATAATTCGCCGCCCATATCGGTAATGATTGTTTCACAAGGCGTCCCTGCTAAATCATAGCTGATATTTTCTATAAATTGATCCTTCGCCCATAATGCCAATGTGATTGCTTGCGTGAGATCAGTATTGACTGTGGCAATAAGTGCGTAGCGCATATCATAGGAAAGCGCCAGTTGTCGGACAATGGTTTTGAAAATGTCTTCGCTTGATGAGCCAGCTGATTCAGCCAGCACTTGTAAAACTAATTCACTACGTTTCTGGTTGGTAATATCTCTATTTATACCGACTACCGTAAGTGGGTTACCGTCACTATCACGTTCAATCACTTGTCCACTTGAATGGATCCACGCCCAATTACCACTTATAGTTTTCCGTCTAAATTCTAGTTCTACCGTTTCGTCAGATTGACTATTCTGAAAGAACTTTTCCATAGTTGCATCCCTATCATCGGGATGAATAGAGTTTTTCCAATTATCAATGGTCGATACTTGGTCTTTGTGTATGCCTAAGAGAGCAGAGTACTCTTCGCTTGCTTTTATTACTCCTGTCTGCACATTAATTTCAAACCAAGCTTGTTTTGCAGATTGTAAGGCGCGTTCGAGTCGTTGTTGATTTTTAGTTAGTGTTATTGATTTCTGTTGTAGCTGTAGTTCTAACTCTGATACTTTCCGGCTAATATATTGTTTGGAAACTAGGTATATTGGATAAGCAAACAATAGAAAAAGTAGAGCAAATGCAATTATTTTATAAAGGTGTTGGTTTAACAATGTTTGAATGTGCGTTGTCGAGAGATCGGCGGCGGCAAGATAAAATGTACCGTCTGCTGAATAACGAGGAATGAAGCTGCTGCGAAAACTTCCCCATTGGTCGGTATATTCTAGAAAAGCCTTTTTCTTAGTATCAAATATTTCAAATATGCGTGGGTCGGCATCATCGTAATGATCAAAATAATCACTTAATTCTTCACTCGATTGGCGTTCTTGTGGTGTGGCACTAGATGAAGTGAAAAGTATTTTGTTGTCACGCAATATTAGAGAGTAAAGATAAACAATGTCTGTGCTGTCTGTGTAGTTGGATAAAGTAAGCCTATTTTGAGTATCTTCCTGATCTGATAGTTGGCCATCTGCCATATTCTGATGATGCAATTTATCGGGTAATAGCAGTGATGCAGTGAGAGCAGCCATTTCAAGCTTTTGATCCAATGCTACATAAAGTGCAGATTTTTCTTGACTAAAACTATAATAAGCAAAAGTAAACACCCATAGAATATAGATGGCTACCGCAATAAATATGCGATATTTTAAAGGGATATTTAGAAGTGACACGGCTAAAAAGGTAATCCTCGAAAGAGTCTAAAATTATAATATACCCGTTATCATTCTAAATGCAGATTTTTAGGGCGTATAATCGATGTGATAGCAAGGCATAATAGTAATGTAATAGTTATTCTATTGCTCACTATTATAACGCAGCTAGCGCATTCAGTATGCGTGCTAAAAATTTGCATTTAGAATGATAACGGGTATATAGGACAGCATATTATAGATATTCAACAAATAATTCCGTGTCAGGATACGCTGTTTCAATACTTTCTATAGCGGTGACGATCTCTCTTTCATTAGTCGGATCAATTGATTTAGCTAGAATATTTATGCGGATACCTAATGCGGATAATTGCTGTATCTCACCCTCGGACAGTATTCCATTATTGAGCCAAAGCGTGGCGGTGCTTTCAAGCACACTTTGTTTAGCATCTTCAAAGCCTGCTTGGGTAAATATCAGGTAGATCATTATTATTCAATAGCTAAATAAGCATTTTCAGAAATATCAGACCATGCGTCATTTTGCAGGCGGAATGCTTGATAAGCTTCATAAACACGTTTAAACTTAGGATTATTAGCCGCTTCTTCAGCTAATGTTTGGTCAGTAAGTGTTTTCAGTTTTGCTAACACATCATCAGGAAAATGCTGGATCTGAATATTAGGGCGATCTTTTAATTGTTGCAATGCGGCCATATTCTTTTGTTCCATTTCAGAGAACATGCGTAGATTCTCGGCCATAGCAGCATTGCTAACGATAGCTTGTAAATCTTTAGGTAAAGAATCCCATGCACGTTGATTCACCGTCAGCTCTAACACCGTACCGGGTTCATGCCAGCCGGGATAATAATAATGTTTCGCCGCACGATGAAGACCTAGACGTTGGTCATGAAAAGGTCCGAGCCATTCTGTAGCATCAATGGTATTACGTTCTAAGGCAGTATAAACCTCGCTACCGGCAAGTAAGATGGGGTTACCTCCCGCTTTAGCAAATACTTTGCCGCCCAAGCCGGGAATACGCATTTTCAAACCTTTAATATCATCAAGCGAATTGATTTCTTTATTAAACCAGCCACCCATTTGCACGCCACTATTCCCCATTGGGAATGGCATAACATGAAACGGTTTATAGACTTCACGCCACAATTCTAAGCCGCCACCATCATAAAGCCAAGCATTCATACCGCGCGCGGTCATGCCAAAAGGAACAGAAGAGAAAAACTGTGCTTCTGGCACTTTACCTGCCCAGTAATAGGCACTGCCATGACCCATTTCAACCATGCCTTGTGATACCGCATCAAAGGTTTGCAGGGCAGGGATTAGTTCACCACCGGCATACACTTTAATAGTAAGCCGGCCATTTGACATGATTTTAATGTTGTCAGCAAAACGTTCAACACCTTCTTGTAAAACAGGGAAGCCAGGTGGCCAAGTGGTGACCATTTTCCAGTTATAGGTTTTGCTACTCTCCACCGCTTGAACAGTTCTGCTTCCTGACTGTTCTTCGTTACATGCAGTAACAAAAAGACTGAACGCTGTAATCAATAGAATAAAAGAATGTTTCATATGGTGTTCCTGATTGTATAATTATCTGTGAAGTTTAAATAAATTATGTCATTGATCCTGCGGTTACTTCGTTTCCGCATGTTTTAAGCGGGAATCTATATTATGGAGCATAGATTCCGGCTAAAAGAATACCGGAATGACGGTACTTTTCATTATTACACTATTTCAAGCTTTTTCTAATTTAGCATAAGCAGTGACTAACCACTTGCTGCCTGCATGTTTAAAATTGACTTGAACACGGGCACTTTTGCCCGCGCCTTCAGTGTCGATAACGGTGCCAGCACCAAATTTATGGTGGTGCACTTGTTGACCGGGGTTAAAGCCCGTTTCATTAATGGCAGTGGTATGTTTGGGCGCTGAAAACGTTGAATTGCCACTGCTAATGGTATTTTGCCTAGCCCGAATTTGTTCTACTCGTTCTGTTGGGATCTCACGTAAAAAACGAGAAGGGCTAGGTGACATTTCTTGACCATATAAAAACCGCGACTCGGTATGCATCAGATAGAGCGTGGTTCGGGCGCGCGTCATTCCCACATAACAAAGACGGCGTTCTTCCGCCAAGCGACTAGGATCATCACTACTTTTTTGGCCAGGGAATAAACCTTCTTCCATCCCCACCATAAAGACTACCGGAAATTCTAAACCTTTAGCTGAATGCAAGGTCATTAATTGCACGCAATCTTCCCATTGATCTGCCTGATTTTCACCGGCTTCTAATGCGGCATGAGATAGGAATGCATCAAGCAAAGGCATATCGGCCGTTTCTTCATCTTCAGGGCGTTCAAACATGCGGGTGGCGCTGATTAATTCATCTAAGTTTTCAATACGCCCCTGACCTTTTTCGGTTTTATCTTTTTCAAAATGCGTCCGCAAACCACTTTCATCTATCACCAAAGTAGTGAGTTCATGCAGTGGTATAGTGTCATCTTCGGGTGTTAATGAATCGATTAAGGTTAAAAACCCGGTGAGGGCATTACCTGCTCGGGCAGTAAAAAATTTAGTTGCCAGCAAATCAACACAAGCTTGCCACATGGTTTGATTTTGTTCGCGGGCATAGTGACGCAATTGAGTCAGTGTTGCTGCCCCAATACCACGAGTAGGTGTATTCACCACCCGTTCAAACGCGGCATCATCATTGCGGTTGGCGATTAACCGCAAATAGGCTAAGACATCTTTAATTTCAGCGCGATCAAAAAAGCGCAGCCCACCATAAACACGATAGGGCATATTGGCTTGCATCAAGGCTTCTTCAATTACCCGTGATTGGGCATTGGAACGATATAACACAGCATGATCCGCACGTTTTCCACCGGCATCAACCGCTGATTTTACTTGTTCTACTAAATAACTTGCTTCATCACGCTCGTTATAAGCGTTATAAAGCTGAATGAGTTTGCCATCATCATCATCGGTCCAAAGTTCTTTACCAAGGCGGTCACTATTATTGGAGATGACAGCATTGGCTCCAGCTAGAATATTACCGGTTGAACGATAGTTTTGCTCTAAGCGAATAGAGCTAGCATCGGTATAATCGTGATGGAATTTTTGAATGTTTTCAATTTTCGCACCGCGCCAGCCGTAAATAGATTGATCATCATCACCGACAATAAATAAATGACCGCTATCACCAGCAAGCAAGCGTAACCATGCATATTGAATGGCATTGGTATCTTGGAATTCATCCACTAAAACTTGCTGAAAACGTTGTTGATAAGTGGCAAGAATATCAGGGCGTTTTAGCCATAATTCATGGCTACGCAGTAAGATCTCACCAAAATCGATCACGCCCGCCCGTTGGCAAGCATCTTCATAGGCCTGATAAATAGCCAGCATTTTCTGCGAATAAGGATCATTGCCTGCTTGAATATGTTTGCATCGCAAGCCTTCATCTTTCTGCGAGTTGATATACCACTGTGCTTGTTTGGGCGGCCATTGCGCTTCGTCTAACTCCATGCCACGAATAATGCGCTTTAGCATACGCAGCTGATCATCGCTATCTAAGATTTGGAAATTTTGCGGTAGATCAGCATCCTTCCAATGGGCACGTAGTAGTCGGTGTGCTAATCCATGAAACGTACCTACCCACATGCCGCCAATAGGGAATCCAAGCACGTCCTCAATTTTGCCACGCATTTCTTTGGCGGCTTTATTAGTGAAGGTAACGGCTAGAATATTGGCGGGTGATAGGTTTTCGGCTTGAATCAGCCAAGCGATGCGATGCACCAAAATACGTGTTTTACCACTGCCCGCACCGGCTAAAATTCGGACATGGCCTAGTGGTGCCGCAACGGCTTCACGTTGCGGTTTATTTAAACCATCGAGTAGTTCTGAAACATCCATATAAATTTAAGCTTATTGGGTAGTTAGAGACAGAAAAACACTGAATACGCCTAGCATATTCAGTGTTCAGACACTTCCTGTATACAAGACTTCCACGCGGAAATCTTAACGGGTTTTATAGGTTGCTATCTAAAAATGCCGTTAACTGAGATTTTGTTAAAGCGCCGACTTTAGTTGCCTCAATTTCACCATCTTTAAAAAGCATAAGCGTTGGGATGCCACGAATACCATAACGAGGTGGTGTTTCTGAATTTTCATCAATATTCAGTTTGCAGATATTTAGTTTGCCAGCGTATTCCGCGCCAATTTCTTCTAGAATAGGGGCAATCATTTTACAAGGGCCACACCATTCAGCCCAGTAATCAACTAATACAGGTAAGTCAGACTGCAATACTTGGCTTTCAAAATCGCCATCAGTCACATTGGTGACATTTTCGCTCATGTTTCTTTCTCCAGTGTTATATATGTTTAAGAATAAAATTAAATTTTCACCCTTAAGCTATTGGAAGGTTATACTTTCTCCATTCCAATTTAAAGATATTTTTTCTGATCATCAAAGGTAATGCAAGTATTTCTATGAGTACACATTTAACAGAGCAGGCTTTTTCGTCATTGCCTTTGCATGAAACCCTGCAAAAAGGCTTACAGAGTGCTGGCTTTGAGTTTTGCACACCGATTCAAGCTCAATCACTACCGTTACTATTAGCAGGCAAGGATGTGGCGGGGCAAGCGCAAACGGGAACAGGCAAAACCATTGCCTTTTTATTGGCCACATTTCAGCGATTATTAACAACTGAGCCGCCTAAAAACTGGAATGGTAAGCAGCCCAGAGCATTCATTTTAGCGCCGACCAGAGAGCTTGCTAATCAAATTGCCAAAGATGCGCACTTATTGAATAAGGAAGCTAAATTGCGCATTGTGGTGGCTTATGGTGGCAAGGACTACGATAAACAAAAAACAGCTATTACTGACGGTGTTGATATTTTAATTGGCACGCCGGGACGCTTACTTGATTATCATAAACAGCATGTATTTAACCTAAAGTCGGTTCAGGCTGTTGTTCTAGATGAAGCGGATCGTATGTTTGATCTTGGTTTTATTAAAGATGTACGCTATTTCTTGCGTCGTGTACCTGCGCCCACTGAGCGTTTAGGTATGTTGTTTTCAGCGACATTAAGTTTTAAAGTTGCTGAACTTGCCTATGAGCATATGAATAACCCTGTGAAGGTTGAAGTGGCCGCAGGTAAGATCGCCGGTGATAATATTGAAGAAAGTGTTTATTACCCCGCTAATGAAGAAAAAGTTCCTTTATTACTGGCATTAATTAAGCGTATTGAGCCACAGAGAAGTATTGTATTTGTGAACACTAAACGCACTGCAGATAGGGTGTGGGGTTTTTTAGAGGGCAATGGCCATAAAGCCGCGTTATTATCAGGTGATGTGCCGCAGAAAAAACGTGAAAGTTTGTTAAAACGTTTTCAAGAGGGTGAGTTTCCCTTTTTAGTGGCAACAGATGTGGCGGCTCGTGGCTTGCATATTCCGGCAGTGAGTCATGTCTTTAACTATGATCTACCTCAAGATGCTGAAGATTATGTACATCGTATTGGGCGAACAGCTCGAGCCGGAGCCAGTGGTGTAGCCATCACCTTTGCTTGTGAAGACTATGCATTCACATTGCCAGATATTGAAGCTTATATTAAACATAAGTTACCTGTTGCAACCACATCAGATGAGCAATTGGAACAGCCTCAACCGGCCAAAAGACCTGAAAAGAGACCTCTTCCACCGCAACGGAGAAAGCAAGGAAACAGTGGCAATAGCAATCATTCATCACGCTCAAGATATAAACCTAACAATAAAAAATAACAGTGTTTGGATGTCTCCCCATAACCATACAATATGTGCATTTTCACTCCTCCGTCACTCCGGTATGTTTTAAGCCGGAGTCTTGTTTTTGCGGAGATCCCGGCTAAAAGTATACCGGGGTGACGAGGATTTTTTTTCAAATTGAAGTATCACGGGTATATACCCAAAATACTTGAAGATGCATGTTTCAGCAAGAGAAGAAGCCATTATATTCTAGGCATAAATCCGCAGAATGAGTCATTCTCGTTTAAGGATTT
>NVVW01000010.1 GCA_002733505.1 Methylophaga sp.
GTAAATGTTATTCGTTCTTTTCTGGGCATTGTCGTTTCCTAATAAAACTGGGTAAATTATAGGCTATAATTTACTGCATGATTATTAGACCACAACAAAGTACACGTATTCTGGGCACATTAGGAGAACAGGCAGGCATTGAGCGCAGGGAGGGCGTTCAGTGCCTCTGTAAAGAGCGCCAAAAAATCGCGCTTTCGGGGTAACTGCGCCCGAAAGCGAATGAGATAAATCAATATATAACTAAACTTCACTGCGTTCTTGGTTTAGCTTTATATTGACTTATATCTTTTAATGGTATAGATTTAGCTAAACCAATGATGGTTTGAATTATAGATTAAGGTCATCCGATGGGCATCGAAGCTGTTGTTTTAAAACAATATCAAAACAAAGTGAACCAAGCTTTAAAGCAGTTTGGTGACTATGCCATGCCCTCTTCTGAAGGATGGCTTAAAACAGTTCGCAAAGCGCTTGGCATGTCAGGCTCGCAATTGGCAACCCGCCTTGGTGTTACCAAGGGGCGGATTTCACAAGCGGAGTCCGCTGAGCTATCAGGCAGTGCCACACTTAAAAGTATGCAAAGCATGGCGCAAGCCATGGATTGTCGTTTTGTATATGCGGTCATTCCTGAAAAAGAAATTGAAAGCGTGATCAGGGATCGAGCCGTATTAAAGGCGAAAGAGCAGATCAAGGCAGCATCCACACAGATGGCGCTTGAAGCGCAGGCGCTGAGTGACGAACAGCTTACCTTTGAAGTAGATCGCCTTGCCTCTGAAATCATCGAGAAAATGCCCTCTGATTTATGGAATGATGAATGAGTAATGAGTTAGTTGAACCAGATGGCGCAACGCCCCTCGACCCTGATGAAAAGGAAGGGCTTCGTTTTAAGCACATTACAACCAGAGGCGAGCTTGATCAGTTGGAGCAAGCCAATATCGTTGAAGGGTTGCAGTGGCTTAAAAAGCAAAAGAACCCAGATATATTGAGCGAAGGATTTGCGCGCAATTTGCACAAACGGTTATTTGGGCAAGTGTGGAAATGGGCAGGCACATTTCGTAAAACAGAAAAGAACATCGGTATTGATCCGATCCAGATCGCAATTCAGTTGCGACAGCTATTAGATGATACGCGCTACTGGATAGAGCATGAGACCTATCCACCAATAGAGCTTGCTGCACGCTTTCATCACAAGCTGGTATTGATCCACCCATTTCCAAATGGAAATGGTCGCCATGCACGCATAATGGCAGATGCAATACTCACCAAGCTCATGGACGCACCTGCAATTGATTGGGCAGGGGGCTACAAATTAGAAGCAATGAATGAGCGCCGTGATCAATATATTGCGGCACTCAGAGCCGCCGACAAGCATGATTTTGACAAGCTGTTTGAATTTGTCGGTGCGTAAGATTTTTGATCAGGTAAAATAACGTGCTTTTCGAGCATTCCATTTGCTCGAAAAGGTATTTTTAACAATGGGTACAAGTTTGGGTACAAACTAAGGTTTTTAGGGCATGGCAGATAGCAATTTAATCAATGAAATCAAGAGAAGGCGCACGTTTGCTATCATCTCTCACCCTGATGCGGGTAAAACCACCTTGACTGAAAAGTTACTTTTATTTAGTGGCAAGATCCAAACTGCAGGTAGTGTTAAATCGCGTAAAACAGATCGTCATGCTACCTCTGATTGGATGGAGATGGAAAAAGAACGTGGTATTTCTGTTACGTCTTCAGTGATGCAGTTTGAGCATAATGGTCGTATTGTGAACTTGCTTGATACGCCAGGGCATGCTGATTTTTCGGAAGATACCTATCGCACATTAACCGCTGTTGATTCGGCATTAATGGTCATTGATATTGCTAAAGGGGTTGAGCAACGCACCGTTAAATTGATGGAAGTATGTCGCTTACGTGATACGCCGATTTTGACTTTTATTAATAAAATGGATCGTGAAGGTCGTGATCCGATTGATATTTTAGATGAAGTTGAAGCTATTCTAAAAATTCAATGTGCTCCCATTACGTGGCCAATCGGCATGGGTAAAAACTTTAAAGGTATTTTTCATTTAGAAAAAGACAGTGTGCATTTATTTGAACCGCATAGTGATCAAGTGGGTGAAATTATTGAAGGTTTGGATAACCCACGTTTAGATGAACTATTCGGTGACTTGATTACAGAGTTTCGTGAAGAGATTGAATTAGTTCGTGGTGCCAGCTATGAATATGATCACGATGCATTTCTGTCAGGTGAATTATCGCCGGTATTTTTTGGCAGTGCGATGAATAACTTTGGTGTAACTGAGCTGATGGATTCATTTGTAGAAATTGCCCCTGCGCCACAAGGTCGTGCAACAAAAACACGCCATGTTGAAGCTAATGAAGAACCGTTTAGTGGTTTTGTCTTTAAAATTCAAGCCAATATGGATCCAAAACATCGTGACCGAATTGCTTTTCTAAGGGTGTGTTCAGGGCAATATAAAAAAGGTATGAAATTGCGTCATGTCAGAACAGGAAAAGATGTAGTTATCGCTAACGCCGTAACCTTTATGGCGGCGGCACGTGAACAAGCAGAAGCAGCATGGCCGGGTGATATTTTAGGTTTACATAATCATGGCACAATCCAAATTGGTGATACCTTTACCGAGGGTGAAGATATTCAGTTTACGGGAATTCCTTATTTTGCACCTGAATTATTTCGCCGTGTACGGCTAAAAGATCCACTTAAAATGAAAGCGTTATTGAAAGGCTTGCAACAACTAAGTGAAGAGGGCGCAACTCAATTATTCAGGCCATTAGAAAATAATGATCTGATATTGGGTGCCGTAGGTGTACTGCAATTTGATGTGGTGGTGCATCGCCTAAAAGGGGAATATAATGTTGATTGTATTTATGAACCGGTGCAGGTTTATACCGCTCGCTGGATCTATTGTGATGATGACAAAAAATTGAATGAGTTTAAGAAAAAAGCAGCGCTCAATCTTGCGGTAGATGGCTCGGGTGGCTTAACCTATATCGCACCAACACGGGTCAATTTAGACTTAACCATGGAGCGCTGGCCTGAGATAGAGTTTAAAAATACGCGCGAGCATAGCTGATAAGCTTGCAATTATTGTGCATTTTAACGCAGAATAGAGCGAAGCATGATTTATAGACGGAGAGGATCATAATGAAAGTCAGATCGATTACAAAAAATAAAGGCAAACCGGTTATTGGTTTAACACCAACGGATCCGCTAGATCGTGCTGTTACGCTAATGATAGATAATAAGATAGCTTCGCTAGTGGTAACGGAAAATGATAAATTAGTTGGCATTTTATCAGAGCGTGATTTATTAAATATTTTGCACGAAAAACATGCTGTTTGGGTACCGTTAACAGCTAAAGATGCGATGACTCCCGATCCTTTTACCTGTGAACCAGACAATACTTTGGAAGAAGTAATGAATATTATGGTGGATCACAATATTCGTCATTTACCTGTTGTTTATAAAGGCAAACTAGAAGGTATGCTATCAATAACGGATATTGTTGAAGAACTACTCAAAAAAGCAAAATTTGAAAATAAATTGTTGAGAAATTATATTCAGAATTGGCCTGACGCCGAAGAAGGTGCTGAGGCATCAGAGTAGAGAAATATTGTCATAGTAGATATAAAAAAAGGCGGCCATTGACCGCCTGCTTAACCCTCTATTGGGAAAGAATCCGCTCGTAAAATTTGTAAATTATTTTCGTCAGCAAAATTGCTTAGAAATTCAAATAACATTTCATCATCTTTTTCTAATGAAGCATCGATGACGACGCATTTTACACCTTGGTGAGAAGCCAGTTTTACATTTGGATGAAAGATAATACGGCGACCCGGACCGTAACTTGCAACAGCACCACAAAGGCGTTCAGCCCAATCGCTGGGGCGAAATTTACCGCCTTCTTTAGTGAGACCTTGAATAATAACCTTGCCGACTGTTGTCATGTGAACGAATTTATCTAAATAATGTTGATTTAATGGGTCTATTTTACTGTAATTTAGACTTATTGGCGCAATAATTTAGAAAAATAATCTTGGTATTGATAATGTGGCTAAAAATGGCGTGCCAAACTAAGATTGTAGCCATCAAGGCGAATCATTAAATGTATCGGCAGCCAGGCAAATATATTAAACGCGCATGAGCTATTTATAGACAGCAATAAACCCCGTATAATTGGCTGATTACATTACTTGAATTAAGAGCAATTGCGTGGCTGATTATAAACACACCTTAAATCTACCTGAAACCAAATTCCCGATGAAGGCGGGTTTGCCTAACCGTGAACCGTTGATGTTAAAGCGTTGGCAGCAAAATAATCTGTATCAGAAGATGCGAGAAATGGATCATCCAAAAGGGAAATTCATTTTGCATGATGGCCCTCCGTACGCCAATGGTGAGATCCATATTGGTCATGCTGTTAACAAAATTCTTAAAGATATTATTCTCAAATCAAAAACACTAAGCGGTTTTGATACGCCTTATGTACCAGGTTGGGACTGTCATGGTCTGCCGATTGAGCTGAATGTTGAGAAGAAAATTGGTAAACCGGGAAAAAAAGTCACTGCGGCTGAATTTCGTGCAGCATGCCGTGTTTATGCTCAAAAACAAGTGGATGGTCAACGCGAAGATTTTAAGCGTTTAGGCGTATTTGCTGAATGGGATAGTCCTTATCTAACCATGGATTTTAGTTTTGAAGCGGATATTATTCGCACCTTAAATGAAATTGTTAAACAAGGTCATTTACACAAAGGTGTAAAACCGGTTCATTGGTGTGTTGACTGTGGCAGTGCGTTGGCTGAAGCTGAAGTGGAATATGAAGATAAAACATCACCCGCGATTGATGTGCGCTTTACGGTGGTTGATAACGCGGCATTTGAAGCGGCAACGAAGTCTAGCGGTACAGGAAAAATCAGCGTGCCGATCTGGACAACCACGCCGTGGACATTACCTGCTAACCAAGCGGTGTCATTGAATCCTGCCTACGATTATGTTGTTGTGCAAACTGCGGATGAACGCTTGTTATTAGCAGAGGCATTGTATGAGTCTGCATTAGAACGTTACGGTATGTCGGGTGAAGTACTTGCTCGTATTAAGGGTGAAGATGTTGAGGGTTTATTGCTACAACACCCATTCTACGATAAACAAGTACCGATTATTCTTGGTGATCATGTTACTGCTGAGGCGGGTACAGGAGCGGTTCATACTGCGCCGGGTCATGGTCAAGACGATTTCACTGTTGGATTGAAATACGACTTAGAAGTCTATAACCCTGTTGGTTCAAATGGCGTATTTTTGCCAGATACTGAGATCTTTGCAGGTCAATCCGTGTTTAAAGCGAATCCTGCTGTAATTGAGTTGTTAGAAGAAAAAGGCGTATTGTTGAAGCATATTGATATTCAACATAGTTACCCACATTGCTGGCGTCATAAAAGTCCGATCATTTTCCGTGCAACACCACAATGGTTTATTAGCATGGATCAAAATGGTTTGCGCCAAGCTGCCATGCAAGCGATTACTGAAACGCAGTGGATGCCTGACTGGGGCCAAAAACGTATTGAAGGCATGGTTGAAGGCCGCCCAGATTGGTGTGTGTCGCGTCAACGTACTTGGGGTGTGCCGATCCCATTATTTGTGCATAAAGAAACAGGTGAATTGCATCCTAATACACCAGCAATTATGGAAGAGGTTGCTCAAAAAGTTGAACAACAAGGTATTGATGCGTGGTTTGAGTCTGACACATCGGATTGGTTAACTGAGGATGCGGCTGATTATGACAAAGTATCGGATACTTTAGATGTATGGTTTGATTCGGGTGTATCTCATGCTTGTGTGTTAGCGCGTCGAGATAATTTACATCGTCCTGCTGATTTATATTTAGAAGGCAGTGATCAACATCGCGGTTGGTTCCAATCTTCATTGTTAACGTCTATTGCGTCAACAGGAAAAGCACCTTATAAATCAGTATTAACTCATGGTTTTGTAGTCGATGCTAACGGCAAAAAAATGTCGAAATCGGTCGGTAATGTAGTGGCTCCACAAAAAGTCGTCAATAACTTAGGTGCGGATATTATTCGTCTGTGGACGGCATCGTCTGACTATAGTGGTGAGATGAGCGTGTCGGATGAGATCCTCAAACGTGCAGCAGATTCTTACCGCCGTATTCGTAACACTTCACGCTATTTATTATCGAATTTATATGATTTTGATCCAGCTACAGATTTACTTGATGCTAAAGACATGTTACCACTAGATTTGTGGGCGGTTGATCGTGCTTATCAATGTCAGCAAGATATTTTAGAGGCTTATGAAACATATAACTTCCATGTGATTTATCAAAAGATCCATAATTTCTGTGCTCAAGAAATGGGTAGTTTGTATTTAGATATTACTAAAGATCGTCAATATACCATGCAAGCAGATAGCTTAGGTCGTCGTTCAAGTCAAACTGCGATGTACCATATTATCGAAGCATTAACCCGTTGGATGGCACCTATTTTAAGCTTTACAGCGGATGAATTGTGGGATCATCTGCCGGGCGAACGTACTGAATCTGTATTTTTGGATGTGTGGTATGAAGATTTAATCCCATTAGGAGAAGCGCATCTTGATTTTAACTCTTGGGAATATATATTCTCTGCTCGTGACGCTGTTTCCAAAGAATTAGAAGTATTGCGCGCTGAGGGAAAAATTAAAGGTGGTTTAACGGCTGAAGTAACATTGTATGCCGAAGCTGAGTTGTATAAACATTTAAAACAACTTGGTAATGAGCTGAAATTTGTATTGATTACATCCAGTGCTGTGTTATTGCCCGCTAGTGAAAAGCCTACTGATGCAATTGAAAGTTCAGTGTCAGGCTTATCATTAGTATTAACACCATCAGAAAATAACCGTTGTGATCGCTGTTGGCATCAAACAGAATCTGTAGGTAAAGATGAAACGCATCCTGAATTATGTGAGCGTTGTATTGAAAATGTAGATGGGGAAGGCGAGAATCGCCAGTTCGTTTAATGCTTAAATATTTATGGTTATCCGCTTTAGTCATCTTTTTAGATCAATCGTCTAAATGGTTTATGACCTCACTATTATCATTGTATGAGAGCATTGCGGTGATGCCCTTTTTTAACTTCACCTTAGCGCATAATTATGGTGCAGCATTTAGCTTCTTAGCAGGTGCAGGCGGTTGGCAACGCTGGTTCTTTATTGTACTCACCACGGTTATCAGCATAGTCTTAGTTATTTGGCTAAAAAAACTGAATACACAGGCTAAATTAGAGGCCATTTCCATCAGCCTAATTTTAGGTGGTGCGATAGGTAATGTTATTGACCGTATTTACTTTGGTTATGTGGTCGATTTTCTAGATTTTTATTATGGCACATGGCATTTTGCGACCTTCAATATTGCTGATTCAGCTATTGTGGTGGGTGCGGGTTTATTGATTGTAGACAGCTTTATAGCTAAGCCTGAATCGGAACAGAAATCAGCATGAGTTTTTGTGATTTAGCACTAGACTGCGTGACCAAATTACAGCCTTATGTACCCGGCAAACCGATTGAAGAGCTAGAGCGGGAGTTAGGTATTAGCAATATTGTTAAGCTTGCCTCCAATGAAAACCCATTAGGACCTTCAGAAAAAGTCTTGGCTGTTATAGCAAATACCGCAAAACAAGTAACACGTTATCCCGATGGTAATGGTTTTGTGTTGAAAGCGGCCTTAGCTGAAAAATATAAACTTGATACAGCACAAATCACATTGGGTAATGGTTCAAATGACGTGCTTGAATTGATAGCCAGAGCATTTGTAACAGCTGCCGATGAGGTACTATTTTCACAATATGCTTTTGCCGTGTACCCTCTAGTTACACAAGCCATTGGTGCTAAAGCTGTGATTGCTCCGTCACATAATTATGGTCATGATTTACAAGCAATGAGCACTTTAATCAGTGAAAAAACAAAACTGATATTTATTGCCAACCCGAATAATCCAACGGGTACTTATTTAGAAGCTGAAGAGCTAGAAGCCTTTATTGCCCAAGTAGCTAGCACAACATTAGTGGTGCTAGATGAAGCCTATGTTGAATATAACGAACAAGATGTAGATAGCATTGATTGGCTAGCAAAATACCCCAATTTAATTATTACCCGTACCTTTTCTAAAGCGTATGGTTTAGCAGGGTTGCGAGTAGGCTATGCCTTGTCTCATCCTGAAGTGGCGGATTTGTTAAACCGTATTCGTCAGCCTTTTAATGTGAATGCTTTGGCATTGGCTGCGGCTACAGTAGCTTTGCAAGATAAGGCTTATATTACAAAAACAAAACAGTTGAATAACGACGGGATGCAACAATTAATAGTGGGGTTTAATGCGCTTAATTTAAATTATATTCCTTCAAAAGGTAACTTTATTACTGTTGATGTGCAAAAAAGTGGTGATAAAGTTTTTAATGATTTGTTACAACAAGGGGTAATTGTCCGCCCAGTAACAAATTATGGCTTACCAAAACATATTCGTGTCAGTATTGGTCTAGCAGCTGAAAATCAACGTTTTATTGATACGTTGAGTGAGGTTTTATGATTAAACGATTAGCTATTATTGGCGTGGGACTAATTGGTGGATCGTTATCGCTTGCCTTAAAAAAAGCAGGTGTGGTGGCTGAGGTTGTGGGTTATTCACGTACAGCGAGTGTGCGTGACGAGGCTTTGCAACTGGGGGTGATTGACTACGTAGCAAATAGTATTGCTGATGCGGTTAAAGGTGCTGATATGGTGTTTTTAGCTGTGCCGATGGCGGCGATGGATGCGGTATTGTCTGAACTTGCCGAGCATATAAGTGCTGATGCCATTATTACCGATGGTGGCAGTGCCAAAACGCAAGTGGTTGCGGTGGCAAAAAAAAGATTAGGCGACAAGTTCCATCAATTTGTGCCGGGACATCCTATTGCCGGCACAGAGAAAAGCGGTCCAGGTGCAGCTTTTGCTGAGTTATATCAAAATCATCGTGTGGTGCTAACGCCTGTTGTCGAAACGGATGCGGGTGCTTTAGAAGCAGTGCAAGCTATGTGGCAAAGCACGGGTGCCGAAGTATTTGAGATGAATGTTGAGCATCATGATGATGTATTGGCTGCAACCAGCCATCTACCCCATATATTAGCGTTTAACTTGGTAGGTATGCTGGCGCAGCGCGATGATTGTGATGAAGTGTTACGTTATGCCGCGGGTGGTTTTAAAGATTTTTCACGTATTGCCTCCAGTGATGCGGTGATGTGGCGAGATATTTGTTTAACTAATAAAGATGCGATTTTAGAATTGCTAAAAGAATACCAAAACGGTTTAAATCAATTGCAACAGGCAATTGAAAATCAAGATGGTGATACCTTGAAGTTGGTATTTGAACGAGCCAAACAAGCACGAGATACACGATTTAAAGATTAACAACGGAGTTGATTTGTAGTGAGTAGTGACGTTAAAAAGAATTATATTGTTCAGCCAGGGGGGCATTTTAACGGCACCATCCGCGTGCCGGGAGATAAATCTATTTCTCATCGTTCAATTATGCTGGGTTCATTGGCAGAAGGTGTTACAGAAGTCACGGGGTTTTTAGAGGGTGATGATGCCTTAGCCACCTTAGCGTGTTTTCGTAAAATGGGTGTGCAGATTGATGGGCCTAAAGACGGTAAAGTAACCGTTCATGGTGTGGGTATGCTTGGCTTAACCGCACCAAAAGAAGATGTTTACTTAGGGAATTCAGGCACCTCAATTCGCTTATTAAGTGGTTTATTAGCGGGGCAAAAATTCGACAGCACGCTGACCGGTGATAAATCATTATCGGGTCGTCCGATGCGTCGTGTTACCGATCCCTTAGCTCAAATGGGCGCTGTGATTGAAAGTAATGATGGCAAACCACCGTTGACGATTAAAGCGGCTAATAAATTGAAAGGTATTGCTTACACGTTACCAATGGCCAGTGCGCAAGTGAAATCCTGTATTTTATTAGCGGCAATGTATGCCGAGGGTAAGACAACGGTAACAGAACCTGCGCCAACCAGAGATCATACTGAACGCATGCTATCTGGCATGGGATATAAGGTTGATGTGCAAGGCGACACCGTTGCTATTGAAGGCGGTGGCAAATTAACAGCAACCAAGATTGATGTACCCGCCGATATTTCTTCTGCTACCTTTTTTATGGTGGGCGCGGCAATATCTGAAGGTTCAGATCTGACCTTGACGCATGTGGGTGTCAATCCTACACGCATTGGTGTCATCAATATTTTACGCTTGATGGGCGCAGATATTAGTCTTTCAAATGAGAAAATGACCGGTGGCGAACCGGTAGCGGATATTCGTATCAGGTATGCGCCTTTAAAAGGTATTCAGATCCCTGAAGAGCAAGTGCCATTAGCGATTGATGAATTCCCTGCCTTATTTGTGGCTGCTGCCTGTGCGGAAGGCCAAACGGTGTTAACCGGTGCGCAAGAGTTACGTGTGAAAGAAAGTGATCGCATTCAAGCAATGGCGGATGGTCTCACTGTTTTGGGTATTGACGCACAATCAACCACGGATGGCATTATTATTAATGGTGGTGTGATTGGAAGTGGTGAAGTTGAAAGCCACGATGATCACCGCATTGCCATGTCGTTTGCCATTGCCGGCCTGCAAGCAGGTGGCACCATTCAAATTAATGATTGTGCCAATGTGGCAACGTCATTTCCTAACTTTGTAGCTTTGGCAAAACAAGTGGGCTTAGATATAGAAGAAGTCGATGAGTAAAATTCCAGTATTAACGATTGATGGGCCTAGTGGATCAGGCAAAGGCACCATTGCGCAATTAGTGGCTAAAAAGCTAGGTTGGCATTATTTAGACAGTGGCGCGATTTATCGCGTTTTAGCGCAAACAGCGATTAAACATAATATTGATTTGGCTGATGAGCCTAAATTAGCTGAGATTGCAGAAAAGCTTGATTTAGTTTTTTCAGTTGATGGCGATGATCTGAAAGTAATGCTAGAAGGTGACGATGTCAGCACGCTAATTCGTAGTGAGCAAGCGGGCAATGCGGCCTCAAAAGTCGCTGCATTGCCGTTAGTGCGTGCTGCACTGCTTGGACGGCAACATGATTTCCGGCAAGCTCCCGGCTTAGTTACGGATGGCCGAGATATGGGAACGGTGGTTTTTCCTGATGCTGAGCATAAGGTGTATTTAACAGCAAGTGCCGAGGTGCGGGCACAAAGACGATATAAGCAGTTGAAAGAAAAAGGAATTGAGAGTAATCTATCCGCCCTTGTTGCTGATATCTCAGAGCGCGATATTCGAGATAGTCAGCGAGTAGTAGCGCCATTGCGGCCTGCTGACGATGCGTTACAACTAGATTCTAGCGCATTAGGCATAGCAGAGGTATATAAACATATCATGGCAAAGTGTGGTGATGTGTAATTTGGTCTTATCGCACTAGTATGGCGATAAGTTTTTTAACTTCCTACGCAAGTAGGTATTTTGAGCGGTTTTAATTAGCAATTAATTAAAACTAAGGTAAATAATAATGAGCGAAAGCTTTGCGGATCTCTTTGAAGAGAGTTTAAATTCAACCCCTATGCAAACCGGTAAAATCGTATCGGGCATGATAGTCAGTATCAGTTCTGATGTAGTAATGGTCAATGCGGGTTTAAAATCAGAAGGCGCTATCCCGGTAGAAGAATTTTACAATGAAAAAGGCGAAATCACGGTTGAAGTAGGTGATTTGGTGGATGTTTCTTTAGAAACATTAGAAGATGGTTTTGGTGCAACACAATTATCACGTGAAAAAGCGAAAGCAGCTGAAGCGTGGATCACACTAGAACATGCGTTTGAAGAAAATGAGACCATCACTGGTGTTATTTCTGGCCGTGTTAAAGGTGGTTTCACTGTTGAACTAGAAAATATTCGTGCCTTTTTACCGGGTTCATTGGTTGATATTCGCCCTCTACGTGATACTTCTCACTTAGAAGGTCAAGAACTTGAATTTAAACTTATTAAGTTAGATCGCCCTCGCAACAACATCGTTGTTTCTCGCCGCGCCATCATGGAAGCAGAAAACAGTGTTGAACGCGAAGCATTATTAGAAACGCTTGAAGAAGATAAAGTGGTTAAAGGTATTGTTAAGAACCTTACTGACTATGGCGCGTTTGTTGATCTGGGTGGTATTGATGGTTTATTACATATCACAGATATGGCGTGGAAACGCATTAAACACCCATCTGAAGTGGTTAACATTGGTGATGAAATTGAAGTTCAAGTATTAAAATTTGATAGAGAGAAAGAGCGTGTTTCTCTAGGCCTAAAACAAATGGGTGACGATCCTTGGAAAACCATTGCAAACAGCTACCCAGCAAGCAGCCGTATTCGCGGTAAAGTGACTAATATTGCTGATTATGGTTGTTTCGTTGAAATTGAAGAAGGTGTTGAAGGTTTGGTTCATATGTCTGAAATGGATTGGACTAACAAAAATGTTCACCCATCTAAAATTGTTCAATTAGGTGATGAAGTTGATGTAATGGTATTAGATATTGATGCTGATCGTCGTCGTATTTCATTAGGTATGAAGCAATGCAAATCTAACCCATGGGAAGAGTTTGCAATGACTCATAACAAGGGTGATAAAGTATCTGGTTCTATCAAATCAATCACTGATTTTGGTGTATTCATTGGTCTTGATGGCGATATTGACGGCTTGATTCATCTTTCTGATCTTTCATGGGAAGAAGATAATGAAGAGCTTATTCGTGATTATAAAAAAGGCGATAACCTTGAAGCGGTAGTGTTGGCTATTGATCCTGAGCGTGAACGTATTTCATTGGGTATCAAGCAAATGCAAGATGATCCATTCTCAGAATATATGGCTACAAATCCACGCGGTAGTATTGTTACAGGTAAAGTAACTGAGGTTGATGCACGAGGTGCAACGGTTGAATTAGCAGAAGGTGTTGAAGGTTATATTCGTGTTGCAGATATTGCTCAAGAACGTACAGAAGATGCAAGCAAAGTGCTCTCTGTAGGTGATGAAGTTGAAGCGAAATTTACCGGTGTTTCACGTAAAGATCGTAAATTGACACTGTCTATTAAGGCGAAAGATTCTCAAGAAGAAACAGAAGCACTTAAAGAGTATTCAAAGGTTTCATCAGGCGGAGCCACTACATTAGGTGATCTGCTGAAAGAGAAAATGGATCAAAAAGAGAGTTAACAAAAAATAGAAATAAGCACCTACAGAAATGTAGGTGCTTATATTTTATAAAGATTAAGAGTATACATCTTAAGATATGAATTCTAAGGAATTTTAAAATATGACAAAATCAGATTTGATCGAAAAATTATCTGAGCAGCAATCACTGTTAAATTATCGTGATGTTGAATTAGCCGTTAAATTAATGCTAAGTCAAATGAGTAATAGCTTAGCAGGTGGCGAGCGCATTGAAATTCGAGGCTTTGGCAGTTTTACCTTGCATCACCGTCCACCACGTATTGGTCGTAACCCTAAAAGTGGCGAATCTGTAGCATTGGGTGAAAAATATGTACCTCATTTTAAACCGGGAAAAGAATTACGCGAACGTGTTAATGCCGCTGCCGGTTTATAGGTATACCCACAAGCAATGAAATTGCACCTTTCCAGCACGCATACTGAATGCGCTTGCTGCGTTATATTATCAAGCAATAGACAAGAAATTGCTCCTCGGCAACTGCTCCTGCGTTGCTCTACTAAGTTACATCCCTGTAACGATGCATTTTTTGCATACACTCCATCCATGGAGATAAGTGGCTATTACGTTGATAATATGCCTTGCCATCCCATCCAGTATACGCACTGGAAAACCACAACTCCAATGATTATGGGTATGACATGAAGTTTAGTCTGGAAGCGACAGATGCGAACCAGATACATTTTTATGATGATAATCAGGTCATCATAAGCCCCCAGAAACAACGTTATTCAATACAATTTGGTGAAAGCTTAATTGTTACTCCAGATCAAATCATATCTAATGCAAAAATTGACAGTATAGCTAATCTATCGGATGAGAGTATCGCCTATCTACAAGACCTAGAACCAGAAATTGTTATTCTCACCACAGGCTCTACTGTTCAACACCCTTTATCTAAAACAGCCATTCAATTAGCAGAGCAATCAATTGGCGTTGAATCTATGGCTTTAGGTGCGGCGTGTCGCACCTATAATTTATTGGTGTTAGAAGGTCGGCGCGCTATACTGGTGATATCGCTTATCTGACCGGAATATTAGGGAATATGAATGCTATCGATTTTGTGATGTAGCGCGTAATTCTGTATAAAAGCAATATAAGTTAATGATGTAGCAAGATTTCTATTTTTTTTAAACAATGAAATAAATTATCCAGCTTGACCTTAGCGCCTTAAAACAGCACAATCAACCTCTAATTATGTGGTAAATAGGGCAAATAACCTTATACATTGTGGCATATCCCCATACTTGATCTAGATCATGTAATTGGGCTGAGCTTAGGGTGTCAAATAGTGTAAAATTTCGTTGTGTTTTATTTTAGCGTGGTTGGAGTGGGGCGATGCTTCTTGAATTGTTTTTTAAGATGCATTGTAGAGTTTATTCATTGGAAAGGGTGTGATCGCTATGCAAGCGGAACAGCAATATAGTTTTCAAGTAGTCAAGTGGTTTGCCTATATGGCAGTTGTCTACTTGGTGATCGGTACGGGAATAGGTGTGTTTATCGCCTCGCAATTAGCGTGGCCGGATCTTAATTTCGATAATCCGTATATAAGCTTTGGTCGCTTGCGCCCATTACACACCAATGTTGTAATTTTTGCTTTTGGTGGTTCAACGCTGATGGCAACAGCTTTTTATATTGTACAGCGTACATCAGGTGTGCGTTTGTGGAGTGATAAATTAGCATGGTTCACCTTCTGGGGTTGGAATCTTATCATGCTCAGTGCGGTTATTACTTTGCCTTTAGGTTATACCCAAGCAAAGGAATATGCTGAGTTAGAATGGCCCATTGATATTTTAATTGCCGTTGTTTGGTTGGTATATAGCTTTAACTTCATCATGACGCTTTCCATACGTAAAGTATCCCATATCTATGTTGCTAACTGGTTTTTCTTAGCGATGATGGTGATGATCACCTATCTTCATGTTATCAATAGTTTAGCTATCCCAGTCGAATTATTTAAATCATATTCTATCTTTTCCGGCGTACAAGACGCGATGATCCAGTGGTGGTGGGGTCATAATGCAGTAGGGTTCTTCCTAACGGCGGGTTTCTTAGGCATTATGTACTACTTCGTCCCTAAACAAGCGAACCGCCCTATTTATTCATACCGCTTATCGGTAGTGCATTTCTGGGCACTCACATTCGGTTATGTATGGTTAGGTGCGCATCATCTGCAATACACCGCATTACCAGATTGGACGGGATCACTGGGTGCGGCTATTTCGTTAGCGATGATTATTCCTTCATGGGGTGGTGCGATTAACGGCATGTTTACCTTAAGTGGTGCATGGGATAAATTACGTACAGATTACATTTTACGCTTCCTTATCGTGTCATTAGCATTCTATGCAATGTCTACCTTTGAAGGCCCTGTCATGGCGGCTAAAACAGTGAATGCGTTATCACATTACACTGACTGGACTATTGGTCATGTTCATGCTGGTGCATTAGGTTGGGTGGCCATGGTTTCTATTGGTGCGCTTTATCACATGGTTGAGCGGCTATGGGGCACAAAAATTTGGTCTGTTAAGTTAGTAAACTTACATTTCTGGATGGCTACAATTGGTACCGTTATTTATATCACAGCAATGTGGGTGTCAGGCATTATGCAAGGTCTAATGTGGCGTGCATACGATGATTACGGTAACTTGGCTTATACCTTTGTAGAATCCGTAGCGCAAATGCACCCCTATTATGCAATGCGTGCTGCCGGTGGGCTAATCTTCTTTTTGGGTGGCTGTATTATGTTATTCAATATTACTGTCACTATCCGTAAAGCTATTGCTAACGAGTCTGCGAAATCAGCAGCCGTAGCTAACGCTGTTATTTAAGGGAGACTTGCCATGTCAAAACAGAAATCAAATAAACGGGTTCCCCTTCAAGAAAAGCTAGAAAAAAATGTATGGGCACTGGTATTGGCAACAGCCATGGTGGTGTCGGTGGGCGGGATTGTACAAATTGTGCCTCTCTTTTACTTAGATAGCACCTTCGAAGATCTCAGTAATCCTGATTTTGAAGAACTTAAAGGTGTGCGTCCTTATACTGCATTAGAACTAGCAGGGCGTGATATTTATCAACGTGAAGGCTGCTATTTGTGCCATTCACAAATGATTCGCCCTTTCCGTGATGAAAAAGACCGCTATGGTCATTATTCGCTGGCTGTTGAGTCTAAGTATGATCATCCGTTCCAGTGGGGTTCAAAGCGTACAGGGCCTGATCTTGCGCGTGTAGGCGGTAAGTACTCTGATGAATGGCATCGACAGCATATGCGTGATCCACGTAGTGTTGTGCCAGAATCGGTTATGCCACGATACCCATGGTTAGATGATGCAACCATAGATGGTGTTGGCATGGAAAAACGTGTGAAAGCGATGCGTGTATTAGGTGTGCCTTACACAGATGAAGATATCAAAGGTGCTGCAGCGTCAGTCGAAGGAAAAACTGAAATGGATGCCATGGTAGCCTACCTGCAAGTATTGGGCACTATGATTAAATTTGTACCGGGTAGAGAGTATCGTGACTAAGCTACGAGAGTATTTTCAGACTGATTGGAGTGCGATGACTGGGACAGACTGGTTTGGTTTAATATTGACAGTAGTAGTCTTTATTATAATGGTCGTTGTTTATGTTTGGGTACTTAATCCTAAAAACAAAGAAAGCATAGAATCTCATCGCACCATGCTTTTAGATGAAGATGAGATAAAATCGGAGAAACAAGATGGCAGAGAATAAAAATGATCCTTCTCAAGTAAAAGATACTGGCCATGTATGGGATGGAATTAGAGAATTAGATAATCCGTGCCCACGATGGTGGTTAAATTCATTGTGGTTAAGTGGCTTAATGGTTATTGTTTACTTTATCCTATATCCCTCATTACCTTTAATTGAGGGAAGTACAAAAGGGATTTTAGGCTGGACTCAGATTAATGAGTTTGAAGAAGATATGGCTAAAGTAGAAGCGATCCGGGCTCCCTTTGATAATCAGTTGGCAGCAATGACGGTAGAAGAAATTCTGGTGGATCCAAGAATGCTTAATTACGCAATTGGCTCAAGCAAGGTTCTATACGGAGATAACTGTGCAGCCTGTCATGGTGTCGGTGGTGCACCGCCAACAGGTGTTTTTTATCCTAACCTTACCGATGATGACTGGCTGTTTGGCGGTGGTATTTATGATATTAAGATGAGCATAGCTCAAGGGCGAGCGGGAATGATGCCTGCACATAAAAACTTATTGACTGAAGAAGAAACAGATCAATTGGTTCAGTTTGTTATAGATTATTCAAATGGCGAGCCTACTGAAGCGGGATTAGCCTTATATAATGCTAAAGGTTGTTTTGCATGTCATGGTGCTGATGCCAAAGGTATTAAAGCCATGGGTTCAGCTAATCTGACAGATAAAATTTGGCGTTTTTCAGGCACACCGGAGGGCATTCGTCACTCTATTATTCATGGTGTAAATGATCCATCAGATCCCCAAACACATATTGCTGTTATGCCAGGATGGAACGAAAAGGTAGCGATTATGATGGAAGCTAGAGCTTATGCAATTGAAGATGGTGACGATCCTAATGACATTGATTGGGATGATGAATTAGATGGTGATGAAGCAGAGCGCTTAACGGAGACAGATATTAAGAAATTAGCTGTTTATGTTCACCAACTTGGTGGTGGTCAATAATATAAACTGTGGAAATGACTAATCATTTTTATTGGATTTGGAGAGTATTATGAATATAGATTGGGTGGCAGTTTCGGTAATTCTAAGTGTTATTGCGATGATCGCAGGTCTTGCTTACTTTGTGCATTATGCTTTGAAGCATATCAATGAAGATAAATCTGAAGATTAACGGAAGCACTGTTTTAGCAAAAAAGCCGGCTTTGCCGGTTTTTTTTTCCTTAACCAGTAAATTAGTAAATTCTTATATTGATTGTGAGTGATATACCCAAACTACTTGAAGATACAGGTTTCAGCAAGAGAAGAAGCCATTATATTCTAGGCATAAATCCGCAGAATGAGTCATTCTCATTTAAGGGTTTATAACGACGAAGATAATGGCTTATCCTCTTGCCCTACGGGAGTTTAGCACGAATRCCAGCGCCGCGTTACAATGCTTGACAAGGACTAGTCATTGCCTTCACATTGTGCCTTGCTCTGACCTTCGTGCTAAGCTCTGAAATCTGCATCTTCAAGTAATTTGGGTATATACTAAATCTGAATATGCCCGGATGAAGTAATGAGTGAAGAATTAAATAATACGATAAATAATGTAGATGATATTTATGAAGAGGTGTCAGACTGGCATATTAATGTAGGCGGTCTTAAAATTGTTGCGAAACGTCAGGCTGGACGGTTTCGTACTTTCAAATGGCTGGGCATGTCTATTTGGTCGCTGTTCTTCTTAGGCCCTTATCTGCGCTGGAATGATTCACAAGCGATTTTATTTGATCTTCCCAATCGTCAATTTAATATTTTTCAAATTACCATTTATCCACAAGATATTTGGATGTTATCGCTCACATTGCTCTTTTTTGCTATCTTATTAGCCGTTGTGACCAGTATCGCTGGCCGAGTTTTTTGTGGTTATTTCTGTTTCCAAACAGTTTGGACAGATATATTTACTTATATTGAAGGCAAGCTTGAAGGCAACACGCCGCCAAGAGCATTAAAATTTAATGAAGCGCCTTGGACTGCGGATAAGCTGGCGCGAAAGGTGTTAAAACACAGCTTATGGCTGATTATTGCTCTGTTGACTGGGATTTCATTTGTAGCCTGGTTCACTGACGCATTTCAATTATGGAGGGATTTATTTAGTTTCCAAGCCCCACTATTTGCGCTAGCTGTTATAGGGGCTTTTATCGGTGGAACCTATCTATTTGCTGGTTTTATGCGTGAGCAGGTGTGCTTTTGGTTGTGTCCGTATGCGCGTTTACAAGGCGTAATGTATGACCAAGATACTCTTTTACCTGCCTATGACGCAGAGCGGGGCGAGCCTCGAGGTCGTGTAAAAAGAGGCGAAGATAAAGCTTCAAAAGGCAGCTGTATCGACTGTAAAATATGCGTTGCAGTCTGCCCTACCGGAATAGATATTCGAAAAGGCCAGCAAGAGGGCTGTATAACATGCGGTTTATGTATCGATGCCTGTGACACTATTATGGATAAGGTCAACCAACCACGTGGTTTAATTCGTTATGCATCGTATAAAGAACTGCATCATAATGCAGAAGCAATACCGCTTTATAAACGCCTTCGTATTTATGTGTATGGTTTTATTCTATTGGGTGCAGTAGCAGGTATTATTAATGGGTTTATGAGTCTTTCACCGACAGAATTTAAAGTAGATCATCAGCGCCAACCTTTATATGTGCTATTAAGTGATGGCTCTATTCAGAATAAATATACCCTTAAACTTTTAAATAAAACGAAACAGGCTATTACGGTTAACTTTACAATAGAAGGTCTTGAAGGGGCAATATTACGTGGTGTGTCTGAAATAACTATTGAACCTAGTGAGATAGTTCCTTTAACCGCTTTAGTTAAGGTTCCAGAAAAACATATGACTTTCGAACTCGCGCCCATCGTATTTAAAGGCATAATAGTAGATTCTGATATAATTGTAGAATATAAAAGTGTGTTTATGGGGCCAAAACTAAAATGAGTATCTCTCAAAGCAATAAAGAAGCATTAAAAAACCCATGGGTATTAGGAATTGCTACAGTACTATTGATTGCGATGAGCGGCACTTTTTTTCTTATCTATATCGCATTTAAGAACCCACCTAGCTTAGTCGATAAAAACTTCTATGAGAGCGGTAAAAACTATGAGGCAATACGGGATCAACTTGAGCAGCAGCAAATACTAGGGTGGACAGGGACTTTTATACTGCCCACTAACACACGAGTTAATCAGACTAAGATTTATGAGGTATTACTTCAGGATAAAAATTCTATCGCAATTGCTCTAGATTCGGTAGTAATGAAAGCGTATCGCCCTTCTGATATAAACGCTGATTTTTCAGCCATAATGTTAAATACTACACCCGGAATATATGCTGCGGAAATGAGTTTTAATTTACCAGGAACATGGGATCTAGTGGTAGAAGCCAAGCAAGGTGACAATGAGTATCTAATGACTAAGCGTATTAGTATCAGACCTTAAATTTGCTATTTGTATTTTACGACTATCTTTTGAACAGTACTAACGCGTGTCAATAAGCTGCTATCACTGTGGGTTGCCTGTCGAACAGCAAGGTTACTTTGCTGCTGAAGTGGCAGATGAAAAACGACAGTTTTGTTGTTTTGGCTGTCAAACTGTTTGTCAGACAATTTATCAGGCAGGCTTGCAAAGCTTTTATAAAAAAACACCGCAACAAACAGTATTAGCTCCTCCCCCAGTAATACCCCCTGAAATAGCCTCCTATGATTTGGATGAGGTGCAAGCAGATTATGTTGATGTCAAGGCTAAAATACGCACAATTAATTTATTAGTTGAGGGTATTCACTGTGCCGCCTGTGTCTGGTTGATAGAAAAGGTGCTATCGACACAAGGTGGTGTTGTTACCGCCAGTGTTAATTTAACCTCAAGGCGATTACGATTAAGTTGGAATAACAGTGAGGCTACACTGTCTTCAATTTTGCAAGCATTAGGTTCTATCGGCTATGCAGCCATTCCCTTTGATGCTGAAACAGCGGAAGGTGTATTGGCAAAAGCGCATAAAAGTTTACTATACCGCATGGCATTCGCTGGTTTTGCGATGATGAACTTGATGTGGGTTTCAATCGCGTTATACACCGGTGCTGATGAGGGTGAATTTAGAAATTGGTTTCATTGGATTGGCTTTTTAATTGCCACACCAACACTGTTCTATGCAGGCTTCCCCTTCCTGCGTAATGCGATATTAGGCTTAAAGCATCGACACTTAACCATGGATTTGCCTATTGCCATTGGCGCTTCAGCAACCTATATTTACTCAACATATATCACCTTTACCGGTTCTATTTATGGCGATGTTTACTTTGATACGGTGGTTAATTTTTTATTTGTTATTTTAGTGGGTCGCTATCTTGAGGCAGTCTCAAAACGTGAAGCATTATCTGCGACTACACGGTTATTAGAATTACAGCCAAAACTAGCCACCGTGGTAACGGCAGAGGGCGCTAAGATCGTTCCTATTCGAGCGGTAGTAGTGGGTGATTTAATATTGGTGAAACCTGGAGAGAAAATCCCTGTTGATGGTATTGTGGTTGATGGTCAAAGTGCGGTGGACGAATCAATGTTAACGGGTGAATCAATACCCGTGCTAAAAATGGTTGATGATAATGTGGTCGCCGGTAGCATTAATGGTGAAGGCGCTTTTACCGTCGAGGCGCAGCATGTTGTGCGCAACACCGCGCTCGCTAAAATTATAAATTTAATGGAAGATGCTCAAGCCTCAAAAGCACCCATCCAATGTACGGCAGATAAAATTGTGCCTTGGTTTGTGGTGGTGACTTTGTCACTGGCCTGTTTTACCTTTTTATATTGGTTGCCCTCCGATTTTGAAAAAGCATTATTGGCAGCAACATCTGTATTGATTATTACCTGTCCTTGTGCGTTTGGTATGGCTACACCGATGTCGATAGCGGTGGCGGCAGGAGTGGGGGCGCAGCATGGTATTCTTATTAAACAAGGTTCTGCTTTGGAGTCTTTATCAAAAGTAACACAATTTGTTTTTGATAAAACAGGCACATTAACGCAAGGTCAGTTGCGTGTAGTCGCGATTGAAGCCATAAGTGGGCTATCTGAAGATGAACTATTGCTGCTAGCTGCTTCAGTTGAATACCACTCTGAACATGGTGTGGCAAAAGCACTAGTGACCGAAGCTGCAACTAGAGCATTAACCTTATTATCAACGACTGGTTTTGTATCGTCACCGGGGCTAGGCGTGCACGCTTATTTAAAGCAGCAACAAATTGTTGTCGGTACAGAACGCTGGTTAAAATCACAAAATATAGCGATTGAACAGCAGTGGAAAATACAGCAAGACACATTTGAACAAGCCGGTATTAGCTGTGTGTTTGTGGCGCAGGATAACACGCTTATAGGCATCATTGGGCTGGCTGATCAGTTACGTGAGAATGCCCAGAAAACAGTTTCATTATTACAAGAACAAGGTATAGCAATCACGGTGTTAAGTGGTGATAAACAAAATGTTGTTGATGCCATAACCGCTGAATTAGGCGACGTTACGCGTTATGCTGAGGTCTTGCCAGAGGATAAATCAAAGCTCGTCAAAAAGTTGCAACAAGATCATATTGTTGCCATGGTAGGTGATGGAGTCAATGATGCGCCTGCTTTAATTCAAGCAGATGTTGCCATTGCTTTAGCATCAGGTACCGATGTATCGATTGAAAGTGCTGATATTATTTTAAGTCATAATGAATTATATAAGGTAGCTGAGGCTAAGAAGCTAGCCGATCACACCTTGCGAACAATCAAACAGAACATTGCAATATCAATTACTTACAATATTATTATGATACCGTTGGCAATGATGGCATTAGTGAGCCCATTGGTTGCTGCGGTCACTATGCCAATCAGTTCACTGTTAGTCATTGGAAATGCTGTTAGAATTAAATATCGAATGAATTTTAAATAAGCACGTATTTCCAAGTAGATTGGGTATGTCCCCAAGTTAAATCAATTTGCAGTCTTTACCATTTCGTTATTGATCCTGCGGTTACTTCGTTTCGGCAGGTTTTTAGCCGGAATCTGACTATAAACAAGACTCCGGCTAAAAGCATACCGGAGTGACGGAGGAGCGAAAAGTCACAGATTGAATGATCACGGGTATATAATTAACTTACCTTAAAAATGGGAGAATTTAAATGGAAGTCATATATGGCTTATTACCAGGCATGTTATTGCTTGGTATTATTGGCGTAGTCATTTTCTTTTGGGCGGTTAAGAGTGGCCAATACGATGATATGGATGGTGCAGCAAATCGAATTCTAATGGATTCTGACCAAAAAGAAGACAACGAAGATAAAAAAGATAACAAGAATGATGATGAATAACAGAGCCTTCATTGCAGTATTGCTATTCTTTTCACCGATTTTATATTCAGCTGAAAATATAAAAGTAGGAATGACTGCAGCCTTGACAGGCTCGTCTGCAGAGCTTGGCTTTCATATGCGTACGGGGATTGACAGTTATTTTGCTATTGTTAATAGACAAGGTGGTGTGAAGGGTAGGCTCATCGAGCTTATTGTGAAAGATGATGGCTACGAGCCTAAACGGGCTGCAAAAAATATGCGTCTATTGATTGAGCAAGAAAAGGTGCTAGCGGTGATGGGTAATGTGGGTACACCTACTGCTATTGTTACCGTACCCATTGCACAAGAAAAGGAAATACTGTTGCTTGGGGCATTTTCAGGTGGTGGTGTGTTGAGGCCTGAGCCAGCAAGCCGTTATATTATAAATTATCGAGCCAGTTACAGCGAAGAAACAGCAGAAATGATCACGGGTTTATTAAGCGTTGGAATTGAGCCTAAGAAAATTGCTTTTTTCACCCAAGCGGATGGCTATGGTGACACCGTCTACCAAGGTGCAGTTAATGCATTGAAAAATACTGGCTTTGAGGAAACAGAACAATTAATTCATGGGCGATATACACGAAATACATTAAATGTCGAAAATGCGGTGGCCGATATATTAGATGCACCCATTGAGCCGAAAGCGGTGATTATGGCTGCTGGTTACAAAGCTTCAGCTAAATTTATTATATTATTAAAAAAAGAAATACCGGATATATTATTTCTTAACCTTTCGTTTGTAGGAAGCTACGCATTACTAAAAGAACTTGGTAGTAATGTGGATACTGTCATTATCACACAAGTTGTGCCTAGCTTAGATTCAGGTTTACCCATTGTGGAAGAATACCTAAAAGCTTTGCAACAGTTTGACCTAAATTTACCGGCTAACCTTGTATCGTTAGAAGGTTTTATTGTGGCAAAATTATTTCACTATGGCTTGCTTAACGTGGAACAACAGATCACTAAAGAAAGTATTATTGATGGTATAGAAGCCATACGAGGAATTGACATTGGTTTGGGTCAAGGTATTTATCTTGATGAACAGGATCATCAAGTGATAAATAAGGTGTGGCTTACCTGTTTATGCCAAGGTGAATTAAGACAGTTTGATTGGAACGAATTGCACAAAATACAAAACACAGTGGATATAGAATAAGTATGTATAGTACATGGAGTATCAAACACTTACTTCAATTATGGTCTGTTGTTACTATTGTAGCGATTATTTTAATTGCATCCTTAGCAATCTATAGTAATGAGTTTTTTGCTACCACACAGAAAGACTTAACTGAGCATATTCTTCCTATAGAAAATGCCAGCCGGCAAATTAGTAGCGCGGTGGCATCATTTATTGCTCGCCAGCAGCAAATGGTGACATCAGAATCGTTAGGTTCACTTGAACAACTCGATTCCAGAAAACAATTAGAAAGCTATTTTGATAAAAACTGGCAACAAATAACTGCATCAGTTGATAGTGAACAGGGTGCAAAAATAACAGGATCTTTGCAACAGTACTATAAGCAGTTTTTAGAGATCGATGACCAATTATTAGAATTGGTTAAGCATCACCATCGTATGCAGAATCAGATGGATGAACAAGTTGCAAGTGCCGAACAGCTTGGGCAAGAAATCCAGAATCATGTGGAATTTATATCAGGGCGTATTAATCTACAGCTAAGTCGGGCGAAGCGTAGTGCTCGATTATCGCAATTAGATGAAAGTATTCTAAGTCAGGGCCGTAATAATAAGGTTGATAATCAATATTCGGTACAAAAATTAAGTTATGATTTGGCCTTAAATATTTTAAGGCTTACAAGTTTAGCTCAAAAAATTAGACAGGCAAATAATACGGATAGCTTGGTCAGTATTAGTGGCAATGATATTCAGCAGTATGCATCCATTCTAAACCTTAACATTAACCAGTTAAGGAGCCAGTTATCAGATCAAGCTGAATTACTAGATATGACAAAACGCTTAGAAAATGAGATCACAGCATTGCTTGCTATTGTTATTAAAGATCAATATTCAATTTATCAGCTTCGCTATCAGCAATTAAAAAACAATCAGCACTTGGTCGCAGGTCAGAAAAAATCAAGATTAGTGTTGGAAGTCGTTATGGCTAAACTTGAACAACTTTCTATCTTGGTGAGTGATAAAAGTTTAACAGCGGTAACGCGTTCTACTCAAGTTGCTGAAACTGCACGTTGGTCAATATTTTTGTTAAGCCTAATGATTATAGTGGGAATGTTTACCTTTATTCGTTCGATGTCTAAAGGTATTAATGCTTCATTAACGGATGTTAGCAGTGCAATGCATGCACTTTCATCAAAGAAATTCGATACGCGATTAGAAGTAATTGCGGGCAATAATGAATTTGCTGTGTTAGCTGAAGATTTTAATAAGTTTGCTAGTAATAACCAAGTGTTAATTGAAGATCTTGCTGAGGCAAAAGACGCTATACAAAGTCGAGAGCAGCATATCAGTACTATATTAAGAGGTGTGCCTGAAGCTATTTTAACCTTGTCGCCAAACGGTGAGATTCAATCATCTAACCCAGCTGCAGAGCACATATTAAAGGCAAGTAATGATGTGTTGATAGGGTTAAAGTTAATGCGTTTTTTTGCAGGAGAGCAGTCTATATTTACTCTGGCAGATCTTCAACGTAAATTGCAATATAGCCAAGAGTTTGAAGGCTTAGATTATAATAATCAGGCTTTTTCAATATGGTTATCATTAAATTTAATTTCCAGTGAAAAAGAAAATTTATGGGTGTGTGTTATTTCAGATATTACTGCATGGAAGCGGGCTGAAGAGAATTTAAAAACAACCAGTTCTGAACTTGATGCAATATTAGAAAATGCCATGGTAGGCATAGCCCTAATCAAGAACAGAGTGGTTACTAGAGTTAATACCAAATTTGAGGATATTTTCAGGTGCAACCGTTCAGCAATTGAAGGACATTCATCTCGAAAGTTATACCCAACGGAGGAAATATATCAAAACCTAGGTGATGAAGGCTATAAAGTATTGGCTAGAGGGGAAAACTATATAAGTGAGCTCCGTCTTTTAAGACAAGACGGAAATATCTTCTGGGGAATGATGTCAGGTAAAGCAATTGATAAAAACAATCCAAAAGCAGGCATAATTTGGCTGTTTGAAGATATAACGGAGCAACGAGATAAAGATGAGAAGTTACTTAAGCTTGCTAGTATTGATTCACTAACGGGATTGCCGAATCGTAGTGTATTTAATGATCGTTTGGAGCATGCCATTCATCAATCCCATCGAAAAGCCGTACGTTTAGCCGTTTTCTTCCTTGATTTAGATCGCTTTAAGCATATTAATGACTCATTGGGTCATAAAGCGGGTGATATCTTACTTTGTGAAGTTGCTAACAGATTGAAACAATGTGTAAGAGAAGGTGATACCGTCGCACGATTGGGAGGCGATGAGTTTACCTTGATTTTGGAAGATATACGTTCGATACAATTTGTTGCAAAGGTGGCTGAAAAAGTATTAACCGTTATTTCTCAAACCTATATTATCGATGGCACCGAAATAAGTATTAGCCCGAGTATTGGTATTAGCCTTTATCCTGCAGATGGTCAGGATTCGGATGTACTATTACGAAATGCGGATGCTGCGATGTATCATGCAAAAGAGAATGGTCGAAATAATTTCCAATTTTATTCCGCTGAAATGAATTCCCAAGCAGCTGAACGTCTTGCCATGCAGACAAGCTTGCGTAGAGCTGTCGAACAAAATGAGTTTTACCTTGCTTTTCAACCGCAGATAAACTTGATAACAGGAAAAATATCAGGTGCAGAAGCATTATTACGCTGGAATAGTTCAGAATGGGGACAGGTGTCGCCTGTTCAATTTATTCCTATTTTAGAAGATACTGGGCTAATAAATAGTGTAGGAGAAAGGGTATTAAGACAGGCATGCGAAGCTTATCTTGAGTTAAAAGATGAGCTAGAAGCTGACTTTCAAATGGCGGTTAATTTATCAGGTCGACAATTTAGTGGTGGACAATTAGCATCGATTGTCAGGAATTTATTAGAAGAACTGGGCATGTCAGCCAAGCATCTGGAATTAGAGATCACAGAAAATATTTTAATGGATGATACTAACTTGGCCATTTCGACACTCACGGAACTAAGTGATTTAGGAATTAGCTTAGCCATTGATGATTTTGGTACAGGCTATTCATCATTATCGTATTTAAAACAATTTCCACTTGATGTACTGAAAATTGATCGCAGTTTTGTTCGAGATATAACGGATGATGCCGATGATGCGGCCATTGTTGATGCGATTTTGGCGATGTCTCGTAAATTAAATTTAGAGGTAGTTGCCGAAGGTGTTGAAACAGTAGAGCAATTAGATTTTTTACAAGAACATGATTGCCCTCGGGTGCAAGGTTATTATTTCAGTAAACCGCTTAGCTTTGATGATTTTAAAGCTTTTATTGAACAAGGGCTTGGGGATAAATTGCCCAAAATAAGGAATGCTTAAAAATTCATTTTAGGATCAATTAATTGATACTGCATAATGGTCTTTTCACTATCATTTGAGTAAATAGTGAGCCCTAAAGTAGGATATTGCCATATTGTAGTATTAATATTATTGGGGTCTTGGCTGATCAAATCAGTAAGACCAAAGCGATGAAGTATCATTTCTTTAGTTAATCTTACAGAAGGAATATACGTTATCGCACTAACGGCTACATTAATAAGCGTTGCATTATCTTGATTGCTCAGCTGGTATTGATGAGCACCACTGGGTTGTAATCTAGCTTCGGTAGCACGTGACTTCATTTTTTCTATCAAATCTATATCTACTACTAAATTTAGCACTAATTTAGCGGATAAACCGCCCATATTAATGCTATTGAAAAAGGCCTCAACCGTATCCGCTTTATCTTGTTCTGAGAAAATAGATGTTTTGCCATAACTACTTAAAGCTTGTTGAGCTTGTTGATAATTTGTGGTGCCAAGGTGAATATCAAAGACATTAATCTGTCCATCAGGCATAATTGTTATTTCCCAGGGCATGGGCGCTGATGCTTGTTTAGAGGGGATGAGCAATAGAGAAGCGATGCCTACGACAACTAAAACAAGCCCGATAAGAAATTTTTTCATTTATTAAAACTACCTAAATTATTTTGTGTGTAACCAGAAGGTGACAGGACCATCATTAGTTAATGAAACTTGCATATCTGCACCGAATTGACCCGTTTTCACGGAAGTATGTAATTGTTGAGCTTGTTCGCATAAGTAATCAAATAATTGTAAACCTAAATCAGCAGAAGCTGCGGGTGTAAAGCTGGGTCTCATTCCTTTTGTGGTATTGGCTGGCAAGGTGAATTGAGGCACAAGCAATAGATCACCTTTTATATCTTGTAAAGAAAGATTCATTTTATCATTTTCATCACTAAAAATACGATAGCCTAACAATCGTTTTAATAATTTGTCAGCTTGGATGCGACTATCTTCACATTCTACACCGATGAATACTAATAATCCTTGGCCTATAGATGCTATTTCGGTGTTTTTCACCACAACATTGGCATGTTGTACTCGTTGCAGTAGGCCTATCATGCTAATGATGTACCATCAGGCTCAAATCGTTTGGCCATGGTACGCGTTGCTTTTACCAAAGCATTGATCAGTACGGGCTCACCTGCGGCATGCCCAGCCATAGGTACAATAGCAAGTTCAGCTTCTGGCCATGCTTGATATAGTTGCCATGATTGTTGCATGGGACAGACAATGTCATAACGGCCATGAATAATCATCGTTGGAATATGTCTAATAGGCTTAATGTTGCCTAAGATTGGATTGTCAGCAATAAAGCAGTGATTAAGAGCGAAGTGTAACTGGATCCGAGAATGTGCTAGTGGTCCAATATCGTGTGAAGGATCGGCTTTGAATTCATGTTCACGTAAAGTGACGATAGTACCTTCCCATGCCTGCAATAACTTTGCCGCTGCCATTTGCTGCAATTCATCAACAGCTGTTAACTGTTGATAATAGGACTGTAATGGCGCCTGCTGATCTGATTCAGGTAGATGCTGAACTAAATTTTGCCATGCATCAGGAAACAGTCGAGATGCACCGCCCTCAGCATAGACCCAATCAATATCTTGTTGGCGACCAAGAAACACGCCCCTTAGAATCAGTGCGCGTACATTTTCGGGGTGTTGTTGAGCATAACATAACGCTAATGTGGCACCCCACGATCCGCCAAAAATTAGCCAACGGTCGATATCCAGCGATTGGCGAATCGTATCCATATCATTAATCAAAAATTGAGTGGTATTATTTTCTAGTTCACCATGGGGTAATGAGCGCCCACAGCCGCGTTGATCAAATAAAATAATACGATAGCTATCAGGATCGAAATAACGTCGATGTTGTGGCCGACAACCAGAACCTGGCCCGCCATGTAGAAATACAATAGGCAGCCCATTTGGATTGCCACATTCTTCAATATAAATTTGATGTTGCTGCCCATCTTCCAATGTTTCCATCGAAATCTGATGTGTTTGGTACGGTTCAATATCTGGATATAATGAATACATAAATAAGCTCATTAAATATAAATGGTAATTATCGTGCTATTGCGAGAAAATATACACTAAATGACGATATTTAGGGTTAATAATGAACTTGCACGAATTTCAGGCAAAACAACTTTTTAATCGCTATGACATACCCACACCGCAAGGTCAGGTGGTTACGAGCGGCTCACAGGCTAGGCAGGCTGCCGAGCAGTTAGGTGGAGAGCGCTGGGTAGTAAAAGCGCAAGTGCATGCGGGTGGGCGCGGCAAAGCAGGTGGTGTAAAGGTAGTTGATACTTTAGATGATGTTGAAAATAAAGCCTATGATTTATTAGGAAAACGTCTGGTAACACATCAAACCACAGCGGAAGGCTTGCCGATTAATCAAATATTAGTTGAACAACCAACGGATATTCAACGAGAGCTATATTTAGCGGTATTAGTTGACCGTGTGAGCGAGCAAGTTGTATTTATGGTGTCAGCACAAGGCGGCATGGATATTGAAGCCGTAGCAGCCGATACGCCTGATGAGATCCTTAATGTTTATGTTGATCCTGTTGTTGGTTTAAAGTCCTATCAATGCCGCCGTGTTGGTTTCTTTTTGGGCTTAACCGGCAGCGCCTTTAAACAGCTTGAAAGTATCATGCAAGGTTTATATCGCTTATTTACTGAAAGCGATGCCAGTTTGGTTGAAATCAATCCTCTGGTAGTAACCAGTGACAATGAATTAATAGCGGTCGATGCTAAATTGAATTTAGACGATAATGCTTTATTTAGACATGCAGAATTATCAGCGATGTTTGATCCTGCACAAGAAGATGAAGCCGAAGTGGTTGCGCAGCAATATGGTCTGAATTATATTTCACTAGACGGTGAAGTGGCGTGTATGGTCAATGGTGCGGGGCTAGCTATGGCAACAATGGATTTAATTCAAAGCCAAGGTGGTCAACCAGCTAACTTTTTAGATGTAGGGGGTGGCACAACCCCGGATCGCGTCGCTGAAGCATTTAAATTAATATTATCAGATAAAAAAGTGAAATCTATTTTAGTTAATATTTTTGGTGGAATTGTACGTTGTGATTTAATTGCCGAAGGCATTATTCAAGCAGCGAAAGATGTGGGGTTATCGTTACCGGTGATTGTGCGATTAGAAGGCACTAATGCGCAGCGAGGACGAGAGTTACTGGCAGCAAGTGGTATGAACTTGCATGTGGCGCAAGATCTAACGGATGCGGCTAAAAAAGCGGTGTTAGCCGCTCAGGAGGGTTCACTATGAGTATTTTAGTGGATAAAAAAACACGCGTTATCTGCCAAGGTTTTACCGGCAAGCAAGGCACCTTTCATTCGCAGCAGGCCATTGCTTATGGCACCAATTTTGTCGGCGGAGTCACCCCGGGTAAAGGCGGGCAATCGCATCTTGATTTACCCGTTTTTAATACCGTTCATTATGCGGTAGCAGAAACGGGTGCCAATGCCACGATGATTTATGTGCCTGCCGCTTTTGCTGCCGATGCCATTTTAGAAGCGGCTGATGCGGGTATCAAGGTAATTACTTGTATTACCGAAGGCATACCTGTGCAAGATATGTTACGTGTTAAACATGCTTTAAAGCATTCTGATTGCTATTTGATTGGCCCGAACTGCCCAGGAATTATCACGCCCGGAGAATGTAAAATGGGCATTATGCCGGGTTCAATTCACTTACCTGGTAAAATTGGTATTGTGTCGCGTTCAGGTACGCTGACTTATGAAGCGGTTCATCAAACAACATTAAATGGTTTGGGGCAGAGCACCTGTGTTGGCATTGGCGGCGATCCGATCCACGGGATGAATTTTATTGATTGTTTAGCACTTTTTGAAAAGGATCCTCAAACAGAAGGTATTGTTATGGTAGGTGAAATTGGTGGACAAGCAGAAGAAGAGGCGGCTGATTATATTCGTCATCATGTCAGCAAACCTGTGGTTGCTTATATTGCCGGTTTAACGGCACCAAAAGGCAAGCGAATGGGGCATGCGGGTGCCATTATTAGTGGTGGACAAGGCACGGCGAAAGCAAAACTGGCTGCATTAACTGATGCGGGAGTGCATATTGCACGATCGCCAGCGGAAATGGGTGATTGCATGCTTAAAGCGATGAGGGCCTAAAAATGGCTACTGATTTTTGCCTCATTATGGGACAAATAAACCCGGTGGTGGGTGATGTTGCAGGTAATGTGAAAAAAATCATTAAGGCGGTCGAGCAAGCAAAAAATAAATTTAATGCGGATCTAATTGTTTTTCCTGAATTAACACTAACGGGTTATCCACCAGAAGATCTATTGCTCAGGCCGGGTTTGATTAAACGTGTTAATAAAGGCCTAAAAAAGCTAAAGAAAAAAATAAAATCAGTTGCAGTGTTGGTGGGGCATCCATCTGGCAAGGTTGGGCAGGAACTCTATAACGCTGCATCATTGATTGCTGAAGGGCAATGCCTAGCAACGTATTACAAACAATATTTGCCAAATTACAGCGTGTTTGATGAAAAACGCTACTTTGTAGAAGGTAATCAATCTTGTGTGGTGGAATATAAAGGGATTCAATTTGGCATTACCATTTGTGAAGATATTTGGTTTACCGCGCCTGCGGCGCAGGCTGCTGATGCGGGTGCAGAAGTTATTGTCAATCTTAATGCATCGCCTTTTCGACAAGGTAAAGGTCAACTGCGTGAAGTAGAATTACAAAAACGTGTTGGAGAAACAGGTCTGCCTATTATATATGTCAATCAAGTAGGTGGACAAGACGAGTTAGTCTTCGATGGCGGCTCATTTGCATTAGATGCCCGTGGTGAAAAAATTGCACATGCAACAAAATGGCAAGAGGGCTTGTATCCGATAACGATACATCGCCAACAAAATGGAATATTGTCTCTACAAGGTGAGCTTATAGAACCGCCAAATGATCTAAGTATGGTTTATCAAGCATTAGTGTGTGGCTTGCGAGATTATGTTAATAAAAACCACTTTTCTAGCGTTATTCTGGGATTATCTGGTGGCATAGACTCTGCGTTAACCTTAGCACTGGCAGTTGATGCCTTGGGTGCGGAAAAAGTAAAAACAATTATGATGCCTTCTCGATATACTGCCCAAATAAGCCTTGATGATGCAAAAGATATGGCGCAGCGCTTGGGTGTTGAGCACAGTGAAATTGCAATAGATTCCTTATTTGAACATTTCGTTGATACATTATCAGAACAATTTGGCGATAAACCTGTTGATAGTACCGAAGAAAATATTCAAGCCCGAATACGTGGCATTATTTTAATGGCTATATCAAATAAGTCTGGCTCAATGGTGTTGTCAACGGGAAATAAAAGTGAAATGGCGGTAGGGTACTCCACATTATATGGGGATATGGCAGGAGGCTTCTCGCCACTTAAAGATGTGTATAAAACCTTGGTTTATCAATTAGCAGACTATCGCAATAAAATACTAGAGATAATTCCTTCTCGGATCATCACGCGACCGCCATCAGCAGAATTAGCGCCCGACCAACTTGATCAAGATAGTCTTCCTGCTTATGATATCCTTGATCAAATCTTAGAGCGATATATAGCGCAAGATTGGTGTTTTGAAGACTTAGTAGAAGCAGGCAATGATGCTGAATTAGTTGCAAAAGTAATCAGTATGGTGGATCGTAATGAATATAAACGCCGCCAAGCGCCGCCAGGTATACGCATTACTGACCGCGCATTTGGGCGAGACAGACGTTATCCGATAACATCGGGCTATACCGTTAAAGCAATAATAGAATAAGGATGAAGAATGAAAAAAATAGAAGCAATTATAAAACCTTTTAAACTGGATGATGTGCGTGAATCATTGTCTGATATTGGTGTTACAGGCTTAACTGTTTCAGAAGTAAAAGGATTTGGTCGACAAAAGGGGCATACAGAGCTTTATCGTGGTGCTGAATATGTGGTTGATTTTTTACCTAAACTGAAATTAGAGATTGTCATTGCTGATGATCTGCTTGATACCTGCGTTCAGACGATTATAAAAGCGGCCAACACCGGTAAAATTGGTGACGGTAAGATTTTTGTATTACCTGTTGAACAAGTTATCCGGATCCGTACTGGAGAGCAGGGAGAGGATGCTGTTTAGCTTCTTAAAGATTGAGCTTACACTATTTAATCTTGGTTTGATGTACTTCGGCAACGCCAGGGTGGCCAGGGTAGTTCAGCCTTAATACTCGAAGCGCAGCATCAGACAAATCATTTAGCTCAAGGATCTTGTATGCCTTTGCCATAATAAGCAAGGCATCCGGCATGGCGGGGGTACGAGGATAATTTTCGATTACATATTTCCCTCGATTAGCTGCAGCAATGTGTGCGCCACGACGCATATAATAGTGAGCTACATTAATCTCATGCCGTGCTAAACGGTTACGCAAATAGACAATACGTTGAGCTGCGTCTTCACTATATTTGCTTTTAGGGAATCGATGAACCAAGGTATTAAAATCCTTAAGTGCAAATCGAGCAGAACCAGGATCACGTTGTGATTCGTCGCGTGGAATGTATTTTTCAAATAAACCAATATCACGGTTGAAGTTAATTAAACCGCGCAAATAAAAGGCATAATCCATACTGGGATTAAGTGGGTATACGCGCATAAAACGGTCTAATGTTGCGATCGCAGCTTCAGGATCATCCGCTTTATAATGAGCGTAGGCTGATTCTAATAGGGATTGTTGTGCATAACTACCAAAAGGAAAACGTGCTTCTAGCTGACTATAATATTGCAATGCAGTAGTATAGTCACCGGCATTAAGCGCGGCTTTTGCCTCTGAATAAACGCGCTCGACGGTCCAGCCACTTGCAGCGACAACTTCTTCTTTTTCTGAGAAAAAAGAACAGCCTGAAAGAAAAGTTAAACTAAGGGCGATAAGGAAATAATATTTTTTCATGGCGATAGGTTACGCTAGCTGTATTTAGATGGCAAAATAGATTTTATGATTGGCATGATAAGATGTTTGATTTCAAGGCATATTCTGTACCGAATATTGAATATAAACTTAAGTAATATAGGAGCAAGATGATTCGTTTTTTAGTTGGTATTATAAGTGGTTTATGGCTTTTATCTGCAAATGCAACAACATTTGATTTGGCAGATGATACAACGCGAGTGGTCGGTCATAATTTAATTGTTATTAGCCATGAAGAAGATACTTTATTGGATATTGCGCGCCAATTTAATATTGGTTATAGAGAAATAGTCGATGCAAATCCAGATTTAGATCCTTGGCTACCAGGTGGCAATAAACGTGTATTTGTTCCCAATCAGTTTATATTGCCAGATGCACCCCATAAAGGTATTGTGATAAACCTAGCGGAGATGCGCTTATTTTACTATCCAAAGCGACAACAAGGTCAGCGTCAACAAGTTATTACCCATCCGTTGGGCATTGGGCGAGAAGGCTGGACAACACCGTTAGGTAAGACTAGCATCATCCAAAAAAGGAAAGATCCGACATGGACACCGCCGGCATCAATACACGCGGAGTATATAGCAAAAGGCGATCCCTTACCCAAAGTTGTACCTGCGGGGCCAGATAACCCTTTAGGTGCTTATGCGATGAGATTAGGCATGCCTGGTTACTTATTGCACGGTACCAATAGGCCATTTGGAGTAGGGATGCGTGTCAGTCATGGCTGTATACGATTATTCCCTGAAGATATTGAGCATTTATTTGGAATTGTAGCGGTGGGTACCCCCGTTGAGATCCTATATAAACCTTACAAGGCGGCCTTACACAAAGGTAAACTTTATCTTGAAGCGCATGCTATCCAAGATGATATAGATGTGCGAGAAGGTAATAATATGACGCCTATGGTTGATGCTATTCTAAAAGCGCAGGATCATATTTTAGCAGATGATGATTGGCCATTTGCTGAAACTGTTGTTCGTAATCATGATGGTATTGTGCGACCTGTAAATCAAACAAGCACAGATATTGTTGAAGATGTATGGTTTGTTCATTCTGGTTTTACACAATACTCAAAAACAAAAATATCAAATGCATTAGTGAGTCTTAATGCCGACTTTTGGCCATTACAAGATGGTGCAGTAGGTGAGGTATTAATTGGGCCGTTTGATAGTCAACAACAAGCAGATCAAATGAAAATAGAGATTGCGCGATTGGCAGATATACCCGTTTGGGTGGTACTCATATCAAGTGACGCATTATAACAGTAGGCATAAAAAAGCCGGGAATAAGTCCCGGCTTTTTAAATGCAAATTTCTTATTTACTCATTGCTTTTTCGAACATACGGTCGATTTTTGCGCAACATTCATCAACAGAACTCTGTGCTGAATTTGCAGTGTCTTGTGCATTACGTGCAGCAGATTCAGCATCATTTGCAGTACGAACCGCACTATCTGCAGTGCTTTGTGCATTCTTAGCAGCTGATAATGCAGAATCAGCTGCAGATTGAGCTGACTCTACTGATGCTTTAAGTGCAGTCATTTCTACAGTGTTTGTTGCACAGGCTGTTAATAGTACTAAAGGTAAGATAACTGCACCTAATTTTGTTAATGATTTCATTTATTATTCTCCATTGATTCCGATTGATTTTTTAAGATTCATGATATTGCAAGAGCAACATACAGGATGAGGCTATCAGGAATTAATTGCACTGTCCAACACTACATTCAAACATTCACAAGGCATAGGGTTTAGTCTGACTTATAAACGACGTTTTTAATCTTGGGTATAACTGAAATTGTTGCTATAATGAGCGGTTTTATAATCTTTAGTGTTGGTGAGCTAGATAATGCCAACGATATGATTAATTGATGGGGCCTCTAAATACATTAAGTGGTTCTTAACTTTGCTCTGGAAAAATTAGTTTATGCATCCTATGCTGAATATCGCCATTCGGGCAGCACGAAATGCGGGGAATCTTATTATTCGCTCGCTACAACATGTTGAACACCTTGAAGTCACTACCAAAGGGCGTAATGATTTTGTCTCTGATGTTGATAGACTGGCTGAACAAGAAATCATTAATACCATCCATAAATCATACCCAGAACATGCTATTTTGGCTGAAGAATCTGGAACGCAAGGTAGTAATGATGTTGTTTGGGTGATTGATCCGTTAGATGGCACTAAAAACTTTTTGCATGGCTTTCCTCATTACTGTGTCTCAATTGCCATTATGGTGAAGGGAAAAATAGAACATGGCGTGATTTATGACCCTTTGCGTGATGAACTATTTACTGCAAGTCGAGGTGCCGGTGCCAAACTGAATGATCGGCGTTTACGCGTGACTAAACGCAAAGAGTTAGAGGGCGGATTATTAGCAACTGGTTTTCCATTTAAATATCCGCAATATTTTGCTGCTTACTTAGAAACATTTAAGGCCGTTTTTCCTCAAGTAGCAGATATTCGCCGGACAGGCTCGGCGGCCTTAGATTTAGCCTATGTCGCGGCAGGTCGATTAGATGGCTATTGGGAAATTGGTTTAGAAAAGTGGGATTTAGCGGCAGGTGTGTTACTCATTGAAGAAGCCGGTGGTGTAGTCAGTGATTTTACCGGAGGAGATGACCATTTTAACAGCGGTAATCTGGTGGTTGGTAATTTGCAGATACAGCAACAAATTCTTGATAGTATTGCGCCACACCTGACAGACGAATTAAAAAAATAACTTTTTTATACATTTATATGCAAACAGCATTCACCTACAGAACTTAAATAAATAATGACTATTACTACTAGAAAATTACGCAATATTGCAATTATTGCGCATGTCGATCATGGCAAAACAACACTGGTTGATCAATTATTACGTCAATCAGGCACATTTAGTGACCATGAAGAGTTGCAAGAGCGGGTAATGGATTCAAATGATCTTGAAAGAGAACGTGGTATTACTATCTTGTCTAAAAATACGGCAGTGCAATGGAATGATTACCACATCAATATTGTAGACACGCCCGGCCATGCCGATTTTGGTGGTGAGGTGGAACGTGTTTTATCGATGGTTGATTCGGTATTATTATTGGTGGATTCTTCCGAAGGCCCGATGCCACAAACACGTTTTGTAACCCAAAAAGCATTAGCTTTAGGCTTGAAGCCTATCGTGGTTATTAACAAAATTGATAAACCAAGTGCGCGTCCTGGTTGGGTGTTAGATCAAACATTTGATTTGTTTGCCAATCTTGATGCCACCGACGAGCAATTAGATTTTGAAGTTATTTATGCTTCAGGCTTAAATGGCTACGCTGGTTTAGATGACAGTGTTCGTGATGGTGATATGACACCTTTATTTCAAATGATTGTTGATAAAGTAAGCGCGCCTGATGTTGATACCGAAGGTCCATTCCGCATGCAAGTGTCATCGCTTGATTACAATAGTTATGTGGGTGTTATCGGCGTTGGTCGTATCGAACGTGGTAAAATTAAAAGCAATACACCGGTAACAGTAGTCGATGCGGAAGGCAAAACACGTAATGGTCGGGTATTAACAGTCATGGGCTTTATGGGATTGAAACGCGAAGAAGTGGAAACGGCCGAAGCAGGTGACATTATTGCCTTTACTGGCCTAGATTCACTAAATATCTCAGATACATTATGTGATCCAACAGCTGTTGAAGCGTTACCGCCGTTATCAGTAGATGAACCTACGGTAACCATGACATTCCAAGTGAATAATTCACCTATGGCAGGTCAAGAAGGTAAATTTGTAACCACTCGTCAAATTAAAGAACGTCTAGATCGTGAATTGATCCATAACGTAGCACTTAAAGTTGAACAGATCCCAACCGATCCAGATAAATTCCGTGTATCGGGTCGTGGTGAATTGCATTTATCAGTATTAATTGAAAATATGCGCCGTGAAGGCTTTGAAATGGGCGTATCTCGTCCAGAAGTAATTATTCGTGAAGTGGATGGTGTAAAACAAGAACCTTACGAAGCGGTGACAGCCGATGTTGAAGCTGAGCATCAAGGTTCAATAATGGAAAAACTGGGTGAACGTGGTGCGCAGTTACAAGATATGGTGCCAGACGGTAAAGGCCGTGTGCGTTTAGACTTTATTATTCCTTCTCGCGGCTTAATTGGCTTTCGTACGGAATTCTTAACAGCTACGCAGGGTACGGGCTTAATCTTTAGCGTATTTGATCACTATGCTCCAGTGAAAGCGGGTAAATTTGGTGAGCGCAGTAATGGGGTGATGATTGCTAACGGTTTAGGTAAGGCTGTAGCCTTCTCAATCTTCAATTTACAAGAACGTGGTCGTATGTTTATTGGTCATAATGATGATGTCTATGAAGGTATGGTGATTGGTATTCACTCGCGTGATAATGATTTGGTTGTTAATCCACTAAAAGGTAAGCAGTTAACTAACGTTCGTGCATCAGGAACAGATGAGGCGATCAACTTAACACCACCTATTCGAATGAGCCTAGAGCAAGCACTGGAATTTATTGGTGAAGATGAATTGTTAGAAGTCACACCTACATCATTACGTATTCGCAAGCGTTTATTGCTTGAGCATGAACGTAAGAGTGCATCTCGCAACAAAAAATAGTCAGCTGTTTTTAGCGAGATCAGCATTAAAAAGGGGGATCCATTTGGATGCCCTTTTTTGTGATAAAGTAAGATGAATTACAGAAATCTAAACGAGAGATATTTTGTTGAGACAGTATTGCCACAAATGTTACAGTGCGGTTTATGAGCGAAAATAAAAGTATCCAATTAGAACAAGCTAAGATTCTATACAAGCAGTCATTAATATTATTTGGAACAATATTATTGCTAATCTTTATTGTGATGTTCTTCTTTAGAGGGCATCAACATTACAATCTACTTATTATTTGGGCGTTTGTTGTTTTTATATTAACCATGGCACGTGTGGTTTTAGTTAAAGCATTTCATAGACAGCTTAGCATCGATAATCCGCGAAGATGGCTCAATGCATTTGCAGGATCTGCTTTTTTATCTGGAGTTACATGGGGGGTTATGCTTGTCAATGTACTGCAACCGTCGTTAAACTCTGAAATATTAGTGATTTCATTTATTTTAACGGGCATGGTGGCAGGCTCATTAGTGCCATTATCATGCTATATCCCCGCTTTTGCAGCTTTTGCAATACCGACGTTAGTACCTTTTTCTCTCTATCTATTAGCTCAGCCTGATCAGGCAACAAACCTAAGCGGTATGTTAGTTATTTTATATTTAGTGGCTTTAATGGGTTTTGCCGTAATGGTAAACCGAAATATTATTGATTCTATACAGTTACGTTTTGCCAATGTGGATTTATTGAATGATCTACAAATTCAAAAAGAACTAGCTGAAAAGGCCAATATTGATAAGTCTCGATTTTTAGCCGCGACCAGTCATGATTTACGTCAACCTTTGCATGCACTTGATCTTTATTTAGGTGCACTGCAACTGCAATTAGAAAAACCTAGTGATACCGAATTGTTGGATAAAGCCAGTGCTTCTAGTCAGGCTTTGAGTGAGTTATTAAATGCATTGATGGATATTTCCAAGTTAGATTCAGGTGCTGTTCAAATCAATGCAAAGATTTTTTCACTCACCCAACTGTTATCTACAATATGCAGTGAATATGAACAGCAAGCGAAAGAGAAATCGATAACTATCGAAGTGCAATTGGATGAGGTTACGGTTAATACCGATCCTGTTCTGTTGGGGCGGATGTTGCGAAATTTAATTGTTAATGCGGTGACACATAATAAAAATTGTATGCTTAAGGTTTCAACTAGTCTTGATAATGGTAATGTGCAGATCGATATTAAAGACAGTGGACAAGGTATTGCAGTAGCAGAATTAGAGAATATTTTTTCGGAATTTTATCAGCTTAATAATCCAGAACGTGATCGGACCAAAGGGCTGGGCTTGGGCTTAGCTATTGTTAAGCGTTTATCGTTATTGCTAGCGATCCCTGTTGAAGTGAAAAGTACGCTAGGCCGAGGCACTCAATTTTCACTACACTTACCTATCACTAGCGATGAGCTTATAGAGCTAGACATTAATGCTAACTCAGCTGTGGTTGATTTAGCGGGTCTATTTATTATTGTGATTGATGACGAAAGTGCAGTGAGAGATGCGGTTAAATCACTATTGCGCGCTTGGGGTTGTGAAGTGTTACTAGCAAGCTCACAAACGGAGCTGATGGAAATATTAAAACAAGACAACTATCCGCTACCTGATATTATTATTTCAGATTATCGTTTGCGTGATAATAAAACCGGTGTTGAGGCGATAGCGGCGGTGCGTAAATATTTTAAAGAAATGCTTCCTGCATTAATTATCACCGGAGATTCATCTTCTACTATTGCCATTGAGATAGCAGCTAAAAAATGCCGGTTATTACTAAAGCCAGTAAATAGTCAGACGCTGCGTACTGAAATCGAAGGCCTAATATCAAAAGCCTAATATTTTTCGTGCTTTATTGCCTGCTTGGGTTCGGTTGTCCACCTCTAAAATAGTTAATAACTGGCTTACATATTGTTTAATAGTGCCTTCAGCAAGATGCATGTTCTCGGCGATTGTTTTATTGCTATCACCTTTAGCTAAACAGGCTAATAATTCAAATTGCTTTCTGCTAAATTTTTCCGTTGATAATGGCATTTCGCTACCAGCTGATATTTGAGGTTGATATAGGTCACCATCAAGTACGTTTGCTACCGCCTTGAGTATTTCTTGACCATCACTAGCCTTGGTAATATAGCCCGCTGCGCCACAGGTCAAACAGGCATCAATAGTATGCTGATCTTCGTTGGCAGAAACAACAAGCACGGGGAGAGCAGGAAACCGCTTTACTAATTCACAAATACTAGTTGCTCCAAACATACCGGGCATTCCCAGATCAAGCATGACCAAATCTAAAGTGTTATTTAGTTGCTCATTTAAACCAGCCCAATCGGATGCAAATTCAATATCAACATTATTATCTAATTGTTTTAGCCAAACAGCCATACTGTCTCGGAATAAACCATGGTCATCGGCCAGTAAAATTTTCACTTATTTAACTCCTCAAATTAATTTTTAATACAAAGTGTGATACATTTAACTAAAAATGCAGATTATCTTTCAATAATACTGATTTTACCTCGAAGATACTAACTAAAGTTAATAGTAAATGATTATCTTTAAACTTATAATTTCATGTATCAACACACCGCGAGAACTTACATCTGGTTCTGTAATGAATACGGGTATATTCAAGGATGAAATATTTTTATAAATTTTTATGCTTAGAGGATCTTACTATGGCGACAACAAAGTTAAAGCAATTAGGACAAGGTATGACCGAGTACATCATTATCGTAGCATTGATAGCGATTACGGCGATTACCGTTTATAATATTTTCGGCGATACGGTGCGTGGCCAAGTAGGTGATATGGCGGCTGAATTAGGCGGTGGGACAGCGACAGATGCCGGTGCGGCAGGTGCGGCGGCGGCCAATACTGAAGCGGTAGCAGATTATGGCTTAACAGATTTTAAACAGGCGGAATAGCTAAGAGAGATACCTTTTAAGATTAAATGACCATTTCTAATGAGAACTTTTTATTGCCTACGCTATAAGCAAAGCGGGCAAGCTATAATATTTGGTTTGCTGTTTATGGCAGTGGCAGTAATGACCTTATTGATTCTTTATAATCAGGGTCAGCTAGTGCATAGTCGTGTCCAAATAGAAAATGCGGCTGATGCGGCGGTGTATTCACAAGCTAAGCTGGCAGCACGCAATCAAAATTTTATTGCTTATACCAATAGGGCGATGGTGGCGAATGAAGTCTCGATTGGCCAAATGGTTGCCTTATTATCTTGGGCAAAACATTATAAACAAGTACCTGCCTTCACTAGTTTCCCACTTTATAACGTTCCTATTGCACCACCATCCCCGGTTACGATGGGGCAAATTCTTAATGTGGTTACGACACCTTGGGTGCTGATGGGGACAGCGGTTGAAGCGCCAACAAACATTATGGTTAATAAGTGGCCAATGGTTATTTCCTATTTTAATGGTGCCTTAGGTTTGTTTCAGAAAGTATTTGCGCTTTCAACCATGGCAGCGCAGATAGAAATCAATTTAAATGTAGTTGAGGATCATGAGTTTGATCCTGATAATCCAGAAATGTACACCCCTGTTGTAGGTTGGTATTTCTTTACGCAAAACATATTGCTCACCTATTTCGGTGAGAACTTTAGCCCAGATAATGTGCATAATGCATTGGTGCCAGCCGATACTGATGGTGCCGATGAACATGAGTTGGTGGCAGCATTCTTAGGCGGTCAAGTGGGCACGCTAGATACTATGATTAATGATAATACTCCAGGAATTGGTAGTAGGGCAGCAACCAATGTTGGTGGCGGTGTAAATGCAAATTTAAATGCAAGTGAGGAAGGTGATAGCGCGGTTGAAGCCTATCAGCGCTATGCTGCCATTGTAAATAGGAATCGAGAAAGCTTTACTCAAGATCGCCATTGGGATTTTGGTATCAATGAAGGCGTCGGCTTTGATTTGGAAATTCCTTTAGGCATTGTTACTTTACGGATTGAACTTGATGTTGAGTTTTTTGCAGGCATAAAAAAGGATGGTGGTACCGCTTATTTAGCGAATAATGATTTAGCCAACAATGAGGACTTATCCGGTCTAGGGTGGGCTTCAATTGATGTTGCTTCATTTGGTATTGAAGTTGATATTAGTTTATTTGTGAATGTTGAAATTTGTTTTATAGAGTGTACTAATTTTGATTTAATTGATGTTGATTTTTCTATCCCCATGGGCTTGCCTTTAGCGGGAGCTACCCATCAAGTTGTGAGTGATGTTGTTGATAGCAAAAAACAACTAGCTGATTGGGGGTTCCCGGGGATGAGTGATCCGGGTATGTATGGGGGTGATCCCGATGATTTTGTCAATAACGGCAGCTTTGATTTATTTCATGCTGCAGCATTAGGATGGGGGCAAGCATCCCCTAGTTTATTGCCTGGAATGTATGGCATAAGACCTATTGATGTAACTGATAGCTATGGTGCTCCCCCTGCATTTTATTCATTGGGTGGTGTATTTCAAGAGTCGGGTGTCAGTTATGAATTTACTATTGCTTTAGCGAAAAGCTTAGATGATATTGCAACTAGCGACTCTGCCGCTATTGATATTAACACAGGCGATGATGCCGATTGGGATGACGGCAATATTGCGTACACGCGGTTTGATATAGACACACGCTCACGGGCAGAGGGCACGGATTTTTCTGCCGCTTATCAGCGAGAGGCATGGATGGATGAGCGACCGATGATGACAGTAAGTTCAGCCGAAACCTATTTTTCAAACCCGATGCAACAAAATAATGATGGCAGTGCTGAACCGGCCAGTTTATTCAGTCCATTTTGGGATGCCCGACTAAGAGAGCCGAGTGCAGTTGCTATATTAATTGCAACAGGTGAAGTTGATTGGGAAGATATGATTGATGGCCTCAGTGGCTCCGCAGTTGATATTGTTGAGTGGATGTTGAATGCCGTGGGCGATCGGGTTATTGATAGCAGTGTAGATTATTTAGTCGCTCAAGTTGACGCGCCCTTTGACAGTGTAATTGAGCCACCGCTACATGATGCCGCAACTCAAGTAAAAGATGTAGCTATAGGTGCGGCCATTGATCAGCTGGAGGACTTTCTGCCATGATGAAGTTTGTAAAACTTACCAAGCAAACAGGTCAGGCTATGACGGAATTTGTGGTATCTGTCAGTTATGTGTTTCTAGGCTTGTTTGTCATTGTACCTACGTTTGGCAAGATCATGGATCTGCAATTTCAAACCCAGCAAGCATCACGCTATGTCGCTTGGGAAAGAACAGTTTGGTTTGATCAAGGTGAGGCACCAGATGAAAGTGTACAAAGTACGGACTATTGGCAAAGTGTGGCAATACGTAATGATGCTGCTGTGATGACATCAATGCAAAACCGATTTTTTTATGGTTCAGGTACCGGTGTTATTAAAGCCGTTACGATTGATGATATCGATGCCGGATCCACCGATGCCAGTCCGATATGGACCTATGTACAAAGCAAAAACACCATGTATGGCGGTACCACATTAGATGAAGGTCTTGCTAGGCAGGATACACCTGGTATTGCTTATGAGATCCTCGGCGTTATGAATACTGGAATGTCAACTATTGCTGAACCATTAAATTCATTGATGGATTTTGTAGGTGGCAATAATGATGATTTTTTAACCTTTGCTTATGAACTGGAAAATTATTATAGCCCGGTGATTACCACGCACATTAATATGGCAAATAGTCATGGTGGTGGCGTGGGGGTGTGGGATAGAGATGCTGCGGGGAATTGGGGTTCGGGCATTGAAGATGCAATTTTCCAAAATTGGAATGGTAAATTACAAGTGCGATCAGCCATATTAGCTGATGGTTGGAATACGCAGAGTTTAGAGCATTATCAACAACGTGCCGATGATTTTGTGCCTTCGACCTTATTTGATAACGATTTATTCGATGCGGTGATTACGGTAGCTAGCTTTTTAGATGGTGCTATAGGTGATCTTGAGTTTGGAGCAGTAGGTGTAGAACCTATGCCTGCAGTGGATGGTGAAGCCTTGGGTGTGGATTGTGACGATGGATTTTGCTATTACGATGAATAAACAATTTTATCTTATTTTCATAGCGTTAGCATTCTCAATGAATGTATGGGCTGACTGTGATTTTGATGATTTTCCTATTATGGATGAAATGAAAGTTCAAAGCGTTCTGGATGATGCAAATTACAATAATCGGCCGATGATGGTGAGAAGCTTTTTGGCCGATGCCAGTTATTTAGAGGTAGTCGCCCATTATCATAAGGTTTGGGATGAGCGCTACGATGACACTGCATTTGGGATTTGGCACCAGGTGACCACGATTACTGATGACTGCATGATGACAGTACAGATCGCGGCACAACATGCACCAACAAGTTCAGGTCGCTTGATTATTAGTAATCCACCGCAAGGGAGTCCTCAAGCAAAATTAGGTGAGGGTGTATTGGCACCAGCGGATACTAGAGTTGTGTCTGATTTAATTACCAACGATGGCTCTAAACAAGGCCGAACGACCATGCTAACCAGCGCTGAAAGTGCGCATTCAGTAGCCGCATTCTATCTGAGTGAAATGCAGAGTAAAGGCTGGCATCTTCAGCGAAATTTTATGGAAGGTTCAGCCCATGCCTTAGTTTTTCGTGATGGTTTGGATATTAGTAATATTGTTATTTTACCAACAGGCGATAATAAAACACAAATTCTAATTAACGAGGTGATAACGCAATGAAACGTCGTCAATTAGGGCAAGCCATGGTGGAGTATATAATTGTTACTGCGGCTTTTGTGGGTGCTTTTTTCTGGAGTGCAAATGCTGACTGCCCAGGTTATGACAACTGTATATCTAAAGTACTCACAGTGATGCATGACAATTTTGAAGGTTATTCTAATTCAATATCTTCAGTACAAAAATATGGCGATTTCACTACAGATGGTGGTGGTGATGCTAGTGGTGGCGGTGACGGCGGCAGTGGCGGTGACGATGGTGGCGGCAGTGGTGGTGACAGTGGCCCCCCCGTATTAAATCCAGATGGAATCACTGAAGTAGCGTTAGCTACTAGTTCTACGGGTTTGAGCACCTATGGCTACTTGCGAGCAGATGGGACGGTTGTTGATGGTCGAGGTAATGTGGTGGGCTTTTATTCCGAAACCGATAATACCCTAACAACAGTTGAAGGCAGTGTTATCAATAATGTCGTTATTGATCGCGTAATTGTAGATGAAGAGGGCAATATTTTACATTTACGTGCGGTCACTGGCTGTTCAGGATCGCCGGCTGCTGTTTATGCTTGGGGCTATAAAAGTAAAGCATCGGGCAAGGTATTTAATAACGTTAATCAAAATGAATTAAATATTGGAGGCTTATGTACAAAGGCTTCATTTAAAGTGGTTAATAATAATCAGCAACCGCAAGCCGGGCGCGTTATTGATGGTGAATATTATGCCGCTGTGTTTGCTGTTAGTGTGAGTAGCGCTCCTCTAGAGCCAAATGGGGAGGTGATTTATTGGCAAGATTTGGGCATTTGTTCCATCATGGCAATTGATTGGGATGATAGCGTCAACCACAGTGCCCATCCAGAAGATGTTTATGAGCAGCAGTTACTCTTATTTGCTGATGAAGATGAGAAAATTGGCGAAATGGATCAAATAGATTATGTTGAACAAACGGCAATCTATGGTGTGGCTGTTGAGCCCAATGATTGCCCTAGTGCACGAGTGATTTCCCAACCAGATCCAGTATTTCCATTTATATAATTTAGGTATTAATAGCAATGAAAAAACAATCAGGACTCCGCTTAACTATTGTTGCAATTGTGTGCGGCATTTTAGCTGCGGCATTAACGATATTTTATTTAAAACAAGTTGAATCGAAATATCGAAAAGCAAGTCAACCTGTTCAGCAGCTTATGGTATCAGTAGTGGTGCCAAAAGCAGATTTGAAAAAAGGCAGTGTTATTACCGCAAAATCTGTTGCAGCTCGTGATGTGCCAAAAGAATTTTTACCTTCAAATGTCATTATAGCGAAAGACTTTAAAAAGTTGGTGAATCGTACATTGTTGATGCCCGTTCAAACAGGCAGGCCTATCACTTGGGAAGCAGTAACCGGTAAATCAGCAAGAACATTCTCTGAAAATATTGAATTAGGCAGAAGGGCCCGTAGTGTCAAAGTCAATAAAGTTGATTCTTTTGATGGTTTGTTACGCCCTGGTGATCGTATTGATTTAATGGGAAGTTTCACCTTGACATCATTAGGTATGGATGTGATTGCTACCGGTACTACTCAAACGGTTCCGGAAGATATTATTATGCCGATCCTTGAAAATATTGAAGTACTGGCCGCAGGCAAAGAAGATCTGCATGGTAGGAAATATGAATACAGTAATACTAAAAAATCAGTTGATGGCTTTAATATGGAGTTTACTATTGTCTCACTGAATTTAACGGCAAAACAAATTGCCCGCGTTGAGCTGGCAGAAGGTTTTGGCGATATGTTTGCGGTATTAAGGCATCCTAAAGATACCAGTAAAGTGAACTTTGATTATGTAGGCGTAGAGATTTTATTTGAAAAAGATGAACCAGAAAAAATAGATTTGGTATTGAGTGCGGATGGTAAACCGCTAGGCAGAATTATTGGCGATAATATAGTCGATGAGAATGGCAATATCATCGGTAAAGTAGTCAATGGGCAAGCGGTTACGTTTGATGGCAAACCGATGGGGCAGATAGTCACCAATGTGAGTGCCGATGATCCTATTCTTAATGTTGCAGAAATTGCTGATGTTGTACGCGATGCCGAAGGCAATATTATCGGCAAGATTGTGGATGGAAAAATCGTCGATGAAAGCGGTAATATTATCGGGGAAGTCGATGAAAATGGCAATGCGGTGAGTTTAACGGGTGAAGTAATAGGTGTTATTGATAAAGGTGTTGCCTTAGATATTAATGGTAATGAGATTGCTTTGTCTTTGTCTGATGCGACCAAACAAATTTTACGTGAAGAACAAGTTGTACGTGATGCCGAAGGCAATATCATTGGCAAAATTGTTGATGGTCAGATAGTTGATGAAAAAGGCAATGTTATTGGTAAAGTCGATGAGCTAGGTAATGCTGTCAGCTTAGACGGTGAGGTATTAGGTGTTATTGATACGGTTATGGTGACAGTGAGTGGCGAGATTGTTCGAGAACAGCAAGTTATCAGAGATGAGGATGGCAATATTATTGGTAAAGTTATTGATGGTCAGATCATTGATGAGCAAGGCAATGTTATAGGTAATGTTGATGAGAAGGGCAATGCTGTCAGTCTAGGCGGCGAGGTATTAGGTGTGATTGATACAGTCATGATGACAGTGAGTGGCGAGATTATTGATCCTACATCAACAATAGAAGAAGATATTACCACTGGCTTTCAACGTGATTATGTTGACTTTATTTCAGGTGGAACAGGTAAGGATGGCATTATTCCTGTGATTAGAATTCGCAAACAATAATTTGGGTATAGGACCTTAATGCGTTAGCCATATTCAGGTAATGGGTATACATATTTTAAACTTAAAAAATAAGAAGAAAAACATGATGAAAGTAATAATAAGGCAATCACTTTTGCTAGCATTGCTGTTAATGTTAGCGACTGTGGCAATGGATATACAAGCACATGCCCAACGTGTTTTAGCAAAGTCACTGATTTTGTATGAAGGTGAATCTAAAGTAATAAAGGTGCCTGATGTTGAGCGAATATCGGTAGGCAAGTCTGAGTTAGTGAGTACCACGCTATTAAAGAATGGTGAAATTGTGCTCACTGCTGAGGGTGCAGGTGAAACCAATATGCAAGTGTGGTTTAACGATGGTCGTCGGGAAATTTTATCATTAATTATTGTGAGTTCTGATGGTTGGCGCGAAGCATATGAAATTAAAGAACTATTAAAAGATGTGCAGGGGATTAAAGTAACAACATTAGGGCGGCGAGTGGTTATTGATGGTGAGTTAAAGTTGCGTGATTTAGATAGGGTTAATATATTGAAAGAACGCTATAGCGATATTTTAGTGTTGGCGCGAACTATTACCACTGATCAAGAAGTGTTAGAAATTAAAAGTCTACTTAAAGGTATTGCAGGGATCAAAATATCAGTTATTGACCAACAAGTTGTGGTAGACGGCAATTTACAAAATCGGGACTTGGAGCGGATAAAACTGCTTCAAGAGCGTTATCCCAATATTTTGGTATTAGCACGTGAGATCACCGCTTTTGAAGAGAAGATGATTTATTTTGATGTGCGGGTAACGGAGTTTTCTAAAGATTACACTGAAAATATTGGCATTAACTGGCAGAAGAGTTTTGGTGGTCCTATAGTAAATTTAGCTAAAAATGTGTTACATGCAGGTAATGCAACACCTGATTTTAGTGGTTCATCGACGGTTGCTGCATTTGACAATTTTCAGACTGCAACGTCGGCTAGCGCAGCATATTTTGGTATTGCGACAGAGATCACCTCAATTATTAACTTGTTGGAGCAATCAGGTGCGGCACTAACACTTGCCCACCCACGCTTGAGTGCACGTAGTGGTGGCTCTGCTAACTTAACCGTCGGAGGGGAAGTGCCGGTAGTAACCAGTTCAATTAATGGTTCAAGTGTTGAATATAAAGATTTTGGTATTTTGCTGAAAATTGAGCCAACGCTTGATACCTACAATAATATTACTGCACGTGTTGATATAGCAATTAGCCAATTAGATTTGGCGAATGCGGTCAATGGTCAACCCGCATTTAAAAAACGCTCAACAGTGAACGATGTAAAACTTAAGCCAGGAGAAACACTGGTTCTATCTGGGTTGATAACCCGCGAGGAACAAAAGACATCAAGTAATGTTAAGTGGTTATCGGATATCCCTATTCTGGGTCATTTATTCAGATCTAAAAGCTTTGTAGAGGGTGAAACAGAAATGGTTATTTTTATAACACCTACCATTTTGGAAAACTTAGACGAAGGTATCAACCAACAAGAAATAGCTAAAGCTGCCAAGATGATTGAGCTGTTTGATTCTGAAAAACTTTACGATCTTATGGATTAATATTAACGTGTTTGAATTAAAAATTGTAGATAAAAAAGGGACTGAGATTGACAATGTTCGCTGTGGTGCGGATAGCTGTGAATTAGGCAGTGCACGTGATGGCATTAGTCGCATAAGAGGTTGGCGCGTAGCGCCACAACATGCTCGGTTTGTTAAAGAATTGGCGGGTGTTTTTGTTGAAGATATTAGCAATGGCTACGGCATAAGCATAAATGGTAATGAAATGGAACGTTATGGACCACTTCAAGCTGAGGATATTATCACTATTGCTGGATATCGCATAACAGTGATTAATGATGATGATGCAGGTGCAACGGAGAGTATCGAAGAAAACACGGCCATGGAGAATGAAGCTGATAGTTCTGAAGATATTTCGCAACAGAATAATAGTCGGTTAGTCTATATGGAGTGGGCAAAATTTGTTCATCAAGAGCTATTGCGTCAAATGGATCTCCGTCGCATGCATTTAGATGAATTAGCCCCTGAAAAAGTGAGAGAGAAGCTAAGTGTACTGGTTGAAGAGATCATTGTATCAATGGTAGATCGCCTTCCTAAAGCTCTTGAACATAATGTGCTTGCCAAAATTGTATTAGATGAAGCTATAGGTCTAGGGGCATTAGAAGACTTGCTCGCAGACAGTAATGTGACAGAAATCATGGTCAATGCGTATGATGATATTTATATAGAAAAAGCGGGGCGGCTATTAAAAACAGATACTACCTTTACCAGTAATGACGCTGTTATGGCGACAATTGAACGCATTATTTCCCCATTAGGTCGGCGGATTGATGAAAGTTCGCCAATGGTTGATGCACGTTTAGCCGATGGTTCTAGGGTAAATGCTATTATTCCGCCACTAGCACTACGCGGCCCGTGCATAACGATCCGTAAGTTTTCAGAAAAGAAATTAACAGATAGAGATCTGATCCGCTTTGTTACGCTTAATGAATCAATGGTGAGCTTTATTCGTATGTGTGTTGAACAAAGAAAGAATATTATTGTGTCAGGGGGAACCGGATCAGGCAAAACAACCTTATTGAATATTTTATCTAATTATATTCCGCTTAGTGAACGTGTGGTAACGGTTGAAGATGCGGCTGAGCTGCGTTTAGTACAACCCCATGTTGTGTCATTAGAAGCTAGACCACCCAATATGGAAGGGCGCGGACAAGTAACCATAAGAGATCTGGTTAAAAATTGTTTACGAATGAGGCCTGATCGAATTGTGGTGGGTGAGTGTCGAGGAGGCGAAGCACTTGATATGTTGCAAGCAATGAACACAGGTCATGATGGCTCGTTAACGACTGCACATGCTAATACGCCAAGAGATATGTTACGGCGGATGGAAGTAATGGTGTTAATGGCGGGGATGGATCTGCCGGTATCGGCAATAAGAGAACAAATAGCCTCGGCAGTGCATATTGTGATTCAGCAAACCCGTTTTGGTGACGGCAGTCGTAAGATCACTAATATTAGTGAAATTACGGGCATGGAATCCGGTACGATTCAAATGAATGAAATTTTTAAATTTAAACAACAAGGCTTTGATGACAATGGTCGAATTAGAGGCGATTTTGTGGCAACGGGCACCGTACCCAAATTTTACGAAGAATTGAGAGAACGGGGCGTTACCGTTGATATGAGTATTTTTCAACAATGATTGCAGAATTGATTAGTGGCGGCTTATTATCAGCTATTGTATTACTGATATTTGTTTCAGTAACCGCTTTGATTGCGACATCAGCTAATTGGTTGGGTGAGTTTTCACGTGTTTATAAACAACGCTTTACAAAAAATGCCGATCGGCAATTAGCCGATATGTTTGTATTTACCGATGTGAGCTATTTATTTCTCATCAATATCATTGCGTTACTTTTAATACCGACATTGGTTCACTACTTATTCCAGTTATGGGTTATTACATGGAGTGTTTTAGGGGTATTGCTGTTTATTCCAGGTCTGATATGGGCATCATTGCGAAAAAAACGTTTTCGTAAATTTGAAGCGCAATTACCCGATGCCTTTATAATGTTATCGAGTAGTTTGCAATCTGGAGCTAGTCTTAATATGGCGTTAGAAACGGTCACGAAACAGTCCCCTGCACCCTTGAGCCAAGAGTTCGGTCTATTAGTAAAACGAATGAGGTTAGGGGTAAGTTTAGAGGACGGCTTGATTGAATTAGAACAGCGGATCCCATTGCAAAGTTTTATTATGGCAAGCTCAGCTATTCGAATTAGTCGAGAAGTAGGGGGCAACCTAGTAGAAACAATTAACACTATGGCAAAAACATTAAGACGTAAAAAAATGATGGAAGGAAAAATTGACAGTCTCACAGCACAGGGGCGGGCTCAAGGCACGTTTATGGCGATGCTGCCTATTGTGTTAGCAATATTATTAAGCTTTATTGAGCCCGAAGCAATGACAAAGCTTTATACCACCAAAGAAGGCTTGGTCGTGCTAGCGATAATGGTCATTATGCAGGTATTGGGCTTTATTTTTATTCGTAAAGTAACATCAATAGATAGCTAAGGAGGCAAGTAAGCATGTTTGATGATCTAATTGTATTGGCAGCGGGTATGAGCGTAGGTACTGCTGTTGCTTGTTCTGTTTTACTGCTGATCCTATTGGTTAGCATGGTAGGTAAGGATAGTCGGAAATATATGGATCCACCGCCAGCTTTTATGCTGCCGGTTTGGCCTTTAATTAAAATCGTGAGTTTTTTTATTGGCAATAATCTACCTGCCAGTTATTTAAATAAATTGGATGCAAAGTTACAAAAGAATAGTTTAGGATTTGTGCTGACAGCAGAAGAATATTTTTCTGCATGTTTTGTTTTTGCGCTACTGTTACCTGCATTAGCGGCTATTCCACTGGTTAGTTCAGGTGACGTCAGTGTGGGACTGTTAATTATTTTGGCAATCATTGGTTTTATATTGCCCGAAGCATGGGTGAAAGATGCACGTAGAAAACGAGATGTGGCGATTATTCAAAGCTTACCAACTTATTTAGACTATTTAAGTATGTGTGTCGATGCGGGTCTTAACTTCTCCGGCGCCCTTAAACAAGCCGTTGAAAAAGGCCCTAAAGGTGCAATGAATAACGAGTTTCGAATAGTGTTACGTGATATCAATTCTGGACAGACTAGGGCCGATGCTTTGAGCCGATTAGAACAGCGTGTTGCTCTCAAAGATGTCACGATTTTTGTGAGTGCAGTGATCCAAGCTGAAAAAATGGGTTCCAGTATGCGAGAAACACTACTTATTCAGGCTGAACAACGCTTAGATGAACGTTTTCAACGAGCAGAAAAAATGGCAATGGAAGCTCCTGTTAAATTAGTAATTCCGCTTATCGCGTTTATTTTTCCGTTAACATTTATTATTTTATTATTCCCAATCGTAATAAAGTTTTTAGAGCAAGGCGCACTGTGAAGCAGAGCGAGATAGTAATCTCACGCGATGGCTCACATATTGTTACTTTAAATGGGTTACAGACTGAAACGCTGAAAGAGCGATTGGGTGGTTTGTTGGTCAAAAATAAATTGGCAGAAAAAGAAGGGTTATGGTTAACATCATGTAGTGCTATTCATACTTGTGGTATGAAATATAGCCTTGATTTAATTTATGTCGATAGACATGATCGTATTTGTGGGATCTCTGCAAACATAAAGCCTTGGCGTATGAGTTTGTGTCTTAAAGCAACGGCAACAATTGAGGTAATAGCGGGGAGCATTAGTCAGTTTGGTATTAGAGAGGGAGATAATTGTATATGGCAAAATTAATGGTGACAATTTGTGCTTGTGTATTATTAAGTGCTTGCAATCATACATCGGTTAAAAAAATAACAAACTTGCTGGAACAACAAATTGAAGCAGACAATTACTACGCACAAGATCAATGCGAAAAAGCACTACCACTTTACAAAGAGTTATCGCAGGCAATGCTGACAGATACTAATAGCCTCCTAAGGATGGGGAATTGTTATGCAAGAGAACAAAATTACAGTCAAGCTGAGCGCGCTTATATTCTGGCATTAGAACGCGATCCAAGTTTTATAAAGGCGTGGTATAACTTGTCTTATATTCGAGCAAGAATATTGGCTAGAACCGTGTCTGAAATGTATAAAAATGTTGATCCTTCTTCAGAAGATGCTGAAAAAATAAGGGCATTAACAGTAGATATACTTGCACCTTTCAATTTAGAATTAGATATGCAGCATGAATAGTCTCGATTTTATCTGTCGGCGTGATAGAACCGGAAAGGGACAGGCAATGATCGAGTTTCTTATTGTTATTCCGGTATTAATTTTACTGATATTTGGAGCAATACAAATAGGGCTTATTTATTCTGCTAAGACAACATTAAATTATGCAACATTCCAATCGGCACGGTTAGGTGCGGTCAATAATGCAACGTATACTTCATTACGACGAGGACTTATTCGGGGTTTAGCGCCGTTATTTACTAGCACTGCAACCCTGACAAACCTAAAAAGTGATATAGAAACAGGGATCGATAGTAGTGGTGTTCGGCGTGATGCTACTAGTGAAGTGGATAGTTACACGCGGATCATTAGAATCAGCCCAATGAGCTCGCATTTCGACAGTGCGGCTTTTGGTGTGCAAAATGATGAGGGCATTTACCAGATCCCCAATGATAATTTAATGTATCGCCCAGATGATAGGGTTGATGATGTATCTATCCAAGATGCAAATTTATTGAAAATTAGAGTTCAATATTGTTATAAACTAATGGTTCCATTGGTCAACCGCGTTATTGGTAGCTTAAGTGAACTAAATAATCAGCGAACCAATCAACAGGTTTATGAAACACTACATGATCCGCGTTTTGCTGATGCCAATAGATTTCATGTTAATAATGCCGCTGGTATTTTAGCGAGTTATAATGAGCTGTGCGGTGATAGGGCACTTGATAATTCGGGGTTTATCATATCAGCAGATATTATTGTTAGAATGCAATCTACTGCTTATGAAGAAGAGAATGGTGATTTTGCAGCGAATATGTGTGATGGTGTCAGAATGTCATGTCCTTAGTCTGATTTATCCCGTAGCAGTTTATCTTTCAATGATAAATATGATATTGAAAGTGTAAAAAGAGGTATCCTGTAGGGGTACCTTTTTATTTATGAGGCTTTAAAAATGCGAATATTGGTTTTAATTGTAATCGGGCTTTTGCTTTATATGATTATAAATAATCTTTTTCGAAAAAAAGATAGGTTAGAGTCACCAGAGGAATTAGGCAAAATGGTGCGTTGTAAATATTGTGAGTTACATATTTTAGAGCAAGAATCTGTCGAATCAGCGGATGATTATTTTTGTTCACAAGCGCACCTTGAGCTTGAGGCTAAGCAGAAAAAATAAGGTGAAAATAGTGCGCCCGCAATCACCTGGTAGCGATATTTCTGCTTGGCGAGAATTGACCGCCTTTTCAGCGTATCGGATTTTTCTATCTGTTGCACTGTTTGTTGTTTTCTACCTTAAGCTACCGCCGGAATTTCTAGGCGAGCAATCCCCCCATTTATACAAAATAATTAGTACGTTATATTTGTTTGTGGCAGCCCTCTTTATGGTGCTGGCATTGCAGCGTAGAACCACATTTGTCACGCAAGCAACAATACAATTACTTGTTGATGTTGTTATTTTAACCTTGCTGTTACACGCCAGTGGTGGTTTAGGCACGGGTTTCGGTGGTTTATTGATTGTCGTTGTTGTTGCGGGTGGTGCACTGATTCCTGGGCGACTATCTTTGTTTGTCGCGGCAGTAGCAACAGTATTGCTCTTAGCTGAAGCTTTGCTGACAGCCCTTAATGGTGGCACCATTGAGTACAGCCAAGTGGGCATGCTCGGCGCTACTTTCTTTATTACAGCGCTATTAGCACAAATATTAGGCAGTCGTATTAGAAAAACGGAGCGATTAGTAGAGCAACACGCGGAAGATGCAAATAGATTAAGCCTATTAAATCAACATATTATTGAAAGGTTACATGTTGGGGTGATGATTGTTGATAAAGATAATATTGTTTATTCGACCAACAAGTCAGCTCAAGTTTTATTAGGTGTGACAGAAGCTATTAATGGCGAGCATATATCAGAGCAGTTGCCTGAATTATTCGGTCAATTAGGCAATTGGCGTCAAGGTAGAGTAGGGGTGGTGGGTGAGTTCCAACCGCAACCAGGTTTTGCAGAAATATTACCTCAAATGATCGCCTTAGAAGAGGGTGACACCTTGATTTTTTTAACGGATACTACTGAGCTAACACAGCAAGCTCAGCAAATGAAGTTAGCGTCACTTGGGCATATGGCGGCAAGTATTGCTCATGAAGTTCGAAATCCATTAGGGGCTATTAATCATGCGGCTGAATTATTGGCCGAAGCAGAAGTTGCAGAAAAAGACCAAAAATTATTAACGATAATTCAGCGGCAAAGTCTTAGAGTAAATGGTATTATTGACGCGGTATTACAGCTAGGAAGACGTAAGATCCTAAATAAATCAACATTTGTTCTAGCGCCTTGGTTGGAACAGTTTATAGAAGAATTTAAGCACAATGAACGTATTACTGAAGGTGCGATACAGCTAAAACTTGCATCTGTTCTTACACAGGTTAGGGTAGATCAAGAGCAATTAAGACAGATCATGGTTAACTTATGCAGCAATGCTTGGCATTATTCTGATAGAACGTCTGCGGATGAGACGAGACCGCAAATATTGATCCGTATGCGTAAAATAAATAACGAAATATTGATTGAGGTTATAGATAATGGTCCTGGTGTTTCGGAAACAGCATTACCTCAGCTGTTTGAGCCTTTTCAATCAGAACGCACAGGTGGAATTGGTCTGGGTTTATTCCTTGCCCGTGAAATGGCATTAGCAAATGGCATAAGATTGGATTATATAACGACAGAAGGTAACTATGGCGGATACTTTAGGGTGACGTTCAATTCTGAATTAAAAGGAAAAATGTGATGCGGCCCCAAGCACTTATTATTGATGATGAGCCTGATATTTTAGATTTATTGCTGATGACATTGGAAACGATGGGCGTTGATTGTCGTACAGCTGAAAATATCGCTCAGGCACACAAAGCGCTGCAAGAACAAGTGTTTGATATTTGTTTAACGGATATGCGCTTGCCTGATGGTGATGGCATTGATTTAGTGAAAATAATGCAGCGAGACTATCCTCAAACCCCCGTTGCTATGATCACTGCACATGGCAGTATGGAGCTTGCTGTCGAGGCGTTGAAGGCGGGCGCATTTGATTTTGTATCTAAACCGCTAAAGCTAAAAGTATTGCGAGACTTGGTGGAGACAGCCATTAGATTATCAAAAAAGACGGATAATTCACTTACAGAGCAAACTGTTGCAGACAAGAAACTATTAGGTGAAACAGCAGCGATACGTGATGTGAAGAATAAGATTGCTAAATTAGCGCGCAGCCAGGCTCCTGTTTATATCAGTGGTGAGTCGGGTACAGGTAAGGAATTAGTTGCACGTCTTATCCATGAACAAAGTGCACGTTCAGAAGCTGCTTTTATACCGGTAAACTGTGGCGCAATTCCTGCTGATCTGGTTGAAAGTGAATTTTTTGGTCACAAGAAAGGATCGTTTACCGGTGCCATAGCCGATAAAGAAGGCTTATTTCAAGCCGCCAATAAGGGCACGTTATTTTTAGATGAGATCGCTGATTTGCCGCTTGCCATTCAAGTTAAACTATTGCGTGCAATACAAGAAAAAGCGGTGCGCCCTGTAGGTGGCAATGAAGAAATAGCGGTTGATGTGCGTATTTTGTGCGCAACGCATAATAATTTAGCCGAAAAAGTAAGGCAAGGTCAATTTAGAGAAGATCTTTACTATCGTGTAAACGTGATTGAGCTTAATGTACCTCCACTGCGAGAACGTAAAGAAGATATTGCTATTTTGGCAAAACATATTATTGATCAAATGGCAGAACGTCACCAGCGAGAAATACCTTCAATATCAGATGATGCACTGACCGTTTTAAGTCAGCATTCATTTCCGGGTAATGTTCGAGAGCTTGAGAATGTATTAGAGCGAGCAATGACATGGATGGAGGGAGATGAAATTACTGCGGATGATCTTGTCTTAACGGAAACCACAGTTGCATCGGAAGGATCTGCAACAATGGAAGAGTCAAAAATACCACCATCAGCAATAAATCTAGGAGGGCAGCTTGAAGATCAAGAGCGATTATTGATTACTCAGGCATTAGAATCTACACGCTGGAATAAAACGGCTGCCGCAAAAAAATTAGGGATCACTTTTCGTGCTTTGCGATATAAGTTGAAAAAACTAAATTTGGAATAATAGCTGTATACCCATAATTATTGAAACTGCATGATTCAGCAAGTGTTCTGGGCATAAACGTATTGTCTCCATGGATGGGAGTGTAGGCAAGAAATGTAGAGCCAATAAATTTATTCAGCACTATTAATCACAGTTGAAGGCTCAACCTTTATAGCCGTACCATCGTTAAGTAAAAGTGCAGTAGAGCTTGCCGCTAATTTCAGGCTGAGTAATAGCTTAACCGTTTTCTCGATAAGCTGAACTGATACTATATGACCTGCAATAGTGCCATTTTGTGTTGTTATTTGATCGGCGATATTAGGCAGCTGATTTGTTTTTGCTTCGGCAATAAAAAGTCTGCGACTAGCTTTGCCCAGATAATGTAAACGTGCAACCACTTCTTGGCCTGGATAACAGCCCTTGCTAAAACTAACACCGCCTATCAAATCAAGGTTCACTTGTTGGGGAGTAAATTTTTCTTTGCTTTGCGGCCAAATCATGGGCAGTCCTACTTCAATATCTAATTGCTCCCAGCTATTTTTTGGGGCTAATTGTATGCCTTGTTGCTTGAATTCACTGATGAGAACCGCAAGTTTATGTTGTTCGCAGATAAATATAAAACGATTGCCATCAATAGGATGTACTATGCTTTGAATGTTGATTGTTGAGGTATGGCTAGTGGTAATGGTGCCCATGCAGAATAATTGTTCACTTTCATCGCTAATCGTCACCTTTGAGCGTAGTATATACATGCTAAGTCGTTGCTGTAATAAATTGCACATGTTCTTCGGTAAAAGGATTTGATAGCCATCATTTAGGCGAACGAGGAGGAATAAAGCAAACAAACGCCCTTTAACATTACAAAAACCACTGAGTTGAGCCTGGTTAACAGCCAATACCGCCACATCATTGGTGAGTAAGTTTTGTAAAAAAGACTCAGCATCATCACCACTTACTTGCAATACTCCCATTTCATCTAATGGTGCAAAGTAGTTATTTGATTGTAAATCAACGTTACCAGAAAGCATGGCTTGCTGTTGTAATAAATCTTGCCAAAAATCAGTCATAAATAGTGTTTCAGTGTGAAAGTGAATTACACTATTGTAGCTGACTTAACGAGGAAAGGGAGCTTTATACTCGTGTCCTTTCAAAGTGCCCGTAATGGATGGGGTAGCAAGGCATAATAGTAATGGAATAGTCGCTTATCTCCATGGATGGGAGTGTAGGCAAGAAATGCAGGAGCACAACATGTCTAGTTTCAGGCTTTGTAACGACAAATATAATGATTTATCCTCTTGCCCTGCGGGAGATTATCGCGAATGCCAGCACCGCTTTGCCTACACATTGCGCCTTGTTCTGACCTTCGTGCTAAACTCTGAAACCTGCATCTTCAAGTAGTTTGAGTATAAATGATAAAAAAGCATTTTAGTATTGCGATGGGGCGGTCTAAATGGCTACTATTCTATTTGATCATTGCTCATGGGTTAATGCTAGCGATGATAATGACCTTATTACCCAATGTTTGGTTATCATTGTTAGTGGCAATAATAATATCAGCTAGCTTTATTTATTATTGCCAGCGGCATCAGTGGCTAAAAAGTAATCGAGCAATTATCAGGGCTGAGCGCGACACCAAGGGGCGATGGCAGCTTTTTCATTCTGACAATACATCAAAAGGAAAACTCAGTTTAAAGCAGTGTGTAGTCACATCAAAGTTAGTGATTTTATATCTATCAGGCGCATCATTTTGGGAAAGCCGAGCAATCATAATTATTGCCGATGCAACAGATCCTGAGTTATTTCGCCAGTTACGAGTCTATTTACGTGATCCTAAGACTTTCCCGCAATGATGGTATCTTGCGGGGGCTGTGACTCATTGGGTTCAGGGTAATCTAATGTGTAATGTAAACCACGACTTTCTTTTCGTAACAGTGCAGAACTAATAATTAGTTCAGCAATTTCAGCAAGGTTTCGTAATTCTAACAAATCACTGCTAATGCGGTGCTGGGTATAATAATCAGCAATTTCTTGTTGTAATAATTGTAGTCGTCTCTGTGCTTTATAAAGCCGTTCGTCACTGCGTACGATGCCCACATAATCCCACATAAACCGACGTAACTCATCCCAGTTATGGCTTACCGAGATTACTTCGCGTGCCGGGCGGACACGGCTGGCATCCCACGCAGGAATCACAGGCATATCGGTGGTTAAAGGCAGCTGTAGTTTAATGTGGTCGGCTGCTGATCGAGCAAAAACAATACATTCTAATAATGAATTACTTGCCATACGATTTGCACCATGTAAGCCGGTGTGAGCCGTTTCACCAATGGCATAAAGCCCTGCTATATCCGTTTGGCCATGCAGATCGGTAATTATTCCACCGCAGGTATAATGTGCAGCTGGCACAACAGGAATAGAATCTTGCGTCATATCAATGCCAAAATCTAAACACCGTTGGTGGATAGTAGGAAAGTGTTCTTCAATAAACTGTTTCGGTTGATGGCGGATATCCAGATAAACACAATCATCACCTAAACGTTTCATTTCATGGTCAATGGCACGGGCGACAATATCTCTAGGTGCTAGCTCGGCCTGCGGGTGGAATTTATCCATAAACTGTGTGCCGTCGGCTAGCAATAACTTCGCACCTTCACCGCGCAAGGCTTCACTAATCAAAAATGATTTAGCTTTAGGGTGATATAAACAGGTGGGATGAAATTGAATAAATTCCATATTAGCGACTCGGCAACCCGCTCGCCAACCCATTGCGATACCATCACCAGTGGATACATCGGGATTACTGGTATAAAGATAAACCTTTCCTGCTCCCCCGGTTGCTAATACTGTTATCGGCGCGATAAAACTAACGGGCGTATCAGTTTTAATATCGAGTGCATAGCAGCCTAGGCATTGATTGTCTGCTTGACCTAATTGCTTACGACTAGTAATTAAATCGATACTAATATGGTAAGGGAATAGCTCAATATTAGGATGAGATTGTGCTTTAGCCAGCAAGCTTGTTTCAACTTCACGCCCCGTTGCATCTGCTGCATGAATAACTCTACGGTGGCTATGGCCGCCTTCTTGAGTAAGATGATATGTTTCAGAAGTGACGCCATCTTTAGTGAAAGAAACACCTTGCTCGATTAACCACTCAATATTTTCACGTGCTTTTTCAACGGTGAATCGCACGGCTTCTTCATTACATAAACCCGCACCAGAAAGTAAGGTGTCACTAATATGTGATTGCACCGAATCAGCTTGGTCAAGCACAACAGAAATACCGCCTTGTGCGTATAATGAAGCACCTTCTTGTAATTGGTCTTTTGATAATACTGCCACGCGTGCGTGGTCGGCTAAATGTAATGCATGAGCCAACCCAGCTACACCGCTACCGATAATAAGTACATCAAAGTGATAAGTTGAAGTCATAATAAGGATTAATTAATTTAAGGTTTAGTATATTTTGCACTGTTTAAGGAACAAAATTCAATCATTATGGTCAATCAGTTAATAGATAAATATAATCTCCGGCAGTTCGGAGCGAGCCGGAATACAGGATGAACGTGGATTTAGAGCTAGTACAGCGTGTACAGGCAGGTGATAAAAAAGCATTTGATGTGTTGATTATGAAATATCAACAGCGGATTGTGCATGTTATTACCGGCTTTGTTCACGATCCAGTCGAGGCATTAGATGTGGCACAAGAAGCATTTATAAAAGCGTATCGTGCGATCCCCAATTTTCGGGGAGATAGCGCATTTTATACTTGGCTGTATCGTATTGCGATTAACACGGCGAAGAATTATTTAACAGCAAGATCTCGAAGACCACCGGCCAGTGATGTCGATGCGATGGATGCAACCAATTATTACGATGCCCCCGAGCTTAAAGAGTTTGAAACGCCCGAAACCAAGATGATGAGTGACGATCTTGAACAAGGTATCCATCAGGCTATTGAGGCATTGCCAGAAGATACGGCAACCGCGATTAAATTACGAGAGTTTGAAGGCATGAGTTATGAAGAAATCGCAGAGGTAATGGAGTGCCCAATTGGCACGGTTCGGTCACGAATTTTTCGTGCACGTGAGGCAATAGAATTACAAATACAACAAATAATGGGTGAAGGGGAATGACAATGAATCATAATGAACTATTGTCTGCGTTAGTTGATGGTGAATTACATGGTAGTGAATTAGATCAAGCCTTGCGAGTTTTAGCTGAAAATAAGTTGGCAACAGCCCAATTTCAGCGTTATCAACAAACACAAGATGTATTAAAAGGCTACGCTGAGCGAGGCCTGAGTTCTCACTTAGTGAATAGAATATCGCTTGCATTAGAAAATGAGCCGGTTTATTCACAGCAAACAAGCCAACCCAAAGCTGAAGTGATTACTTTGCCCACACCATTTTGGAAGCAAATGACAGGTTTAGCAGTGGCGGCATCGGTAGGGGCTTTAGCAGTAGTTGGCGTTATGACACAACCCCAAAACAATTTAGTTACTAACAGCCCGATGGCGGCTATTGACACACCTACTGCAGTTATAACCGTTGCTCAAGCAGGTGAACGCTGGATCGTTGACGCGCCCGAAATAGAATATAGGCTTAATAACTATTTATTAGAACACAATGAACAAACGGGATCATCGGGGGTGTTTTCTTATGCCCGTGTCGTCTCTTATGGTGCGGAGTAATAGCTGAATGCCAATGCCAATGTCAATGAAAGTTGTTTTAAGTTTTTGTTTGTTGTTACTCGGCATATCCGCTCAAGCTGATGAGGCCGCGCTTTTGCTAGAGCGCAGCAGTTTAGCTACAAAACAACTTAGCTATAATGGTGTTTTTGCTGTTCAAAAGGCGGAAGATTTGCAATCAGTACGCATTATTCACCGAGTGGATGAGCAGGGTGTAGTTGAACGGCTAGCATCACTAAGTGGTGTCGAAAGAGAGTTCATTCGCACCAATGATCGCGTAACCTGCATTTACCCTGAAGGCCAGCGACCTCAGGTTAATCGACAACCATTGGGGCGTGGCTTTCCTAGTGATTTGATCGTACGCATGAAATCAGCATCCGAATATTATAACTTAACTCTGGGGCAACAAGGGCGAGTGGCTGCATACCAAGCTCAAGAGCTATTTATGCAACCCATTGATCAATATCGCTACGGTTATCGTTTGTGGATAGAGAAAGAAAATGCCCTTTTATTGCAAGCTGATCTAATTAGTGAATATGGCAAAGTATTAGAAAAATTTGCATTTTCATCTGTTGTTATCAATGGTGAAATAACCGATCAGTTGCTACAGCCTCAAATGGTTGGCAATGAAATGACATGGAATCGTAAAGACGCTGAGCCGATGATTGATAATGCGATACCGAATGCATCAAAATGGCAGATCACTTGGTTACCTAAAGGTTTTAACTTAACAGGTTATCAACATCGTTTTGCTAGAAATGGCGCACCACTGGAACAACGAATTTATAGTGATGGATTAAGCTCTGTTTCAGTTTTTATGGAAAAAATGCGTGCGCGCCACGGCCATTTACACGGCGGTTCACAAATGGGTACGGTGAATGCTTTTGGTACTATTATAAATTCATATTTTGTGACGGTAGTAGGGGAAGTTCCAGCTCAAACAGTTGAAAAAATAGGCACCGCAATTCAGTATGATGAGGATTAATAGCTGTGATTGAACAACAAGCTGTTGTGACCCAGTGCGATGATAAAACTGTTTGGCTGAAAGTGGAGCGACAGTCAACATGTAGTGCTTGTCAGATAAAACAAGGCTGTGGAACCGGCCTACTGAGCAATCATGTTGGCAAGCGGTTTTCCGAAATATCGGTTGATAAAACCAGTGATATACATGTCGGCCAACAAGTACAACTCACTATTCCTGAGCAATCTTTATTGCAAGGGGCGATGTTAATGTACCTCGCTCCACTAGTATTACTCTTCTTTTTTGCAGCCATAGCAAAAACGTTAAATTTTAATGAAATTTTTGAAATTTTTTCAGGTTTGAGTGGTCTATTTATTGGGTTTTACTTAGTACGCCTGAGATTGAAAAAACGTAAATATGGTGTACAAGCAAAAATAAAATAAATTGCAGAGGAACAATAATGAAACAACACAAAATATGGATCGGATTGAGCATAGTATTAACTTACTTGTTACTAAGTACCAATGTCTATGCCCGAGGCAGCTTACCTGAGTTTACCGAGCTAGTTGCTGAAAATAGTCCGGCCGTGGTTAACATTAGTACAACAAAAAAGAATGAGCGCAAAAAAGTAGATTTACCTCCAAATATGAGGTTGCCTGAAGGCACACCGTTCGATGAATTATTTAAACACTTCTTTGATCGACGTGGCCAAGATGGTCAGCCTTACGAAACACATTCTCTAGGATCGGGTTTTGTGCTGTCATCAGATGGTTATATTTTAACGAATCACCATGTTATTAAAGATGCCGATGAAATTATTGTACGCTTTAATGATCGCAGTGAATTTGAAGCAACACTACTTGGTAGTGATGAACGTAGCGATGTTGCCTTATTAAAAGTAGAAGCGACGGGGTTAAAAGCCGTTAAATTAGGCGACTCTAATGATTTGAAAGTGGGTGAGTGGGTGTTAGCTATTGGCTCGCCATTTGGCTTTGATTATTCAGCTACGGCAGGTATTGTGAGCGCATTAGGACGCAGTTTACCTAGTGATAGTTATGTGCCATTTATTCAAACCGATGTAGCGATCAATCCGGGTAACTCAGGCGGGCCATTATTTAATTTAGATGGCGAAGTGATTGGTATTAATTCACAAATATATAGCCGTACAGGTGGCTTTATGGGCGTATCTTTTGCCATTCCTATGGATGTAGTGATGGAGGTAGTCGCACAAATTAAATCACAAGGCTACGTTAGCCGTGGCTGGTTAGGTGTGGTTATTCAAGATGTGACACGTGAATTAGCAGAATCATTTGGTTTGAAAAAACCACAAGGTGCATTAATTTCTAGAATATTACCTCAAAGCCCTGCAGCTAAAGCGGGTTTTGAAGTGGGTGATATTATTTTAGAATTTAATGGTAAGAAAATTAATAGATCATCTGCATTACCGCCGATTGTAGGGCGGACAACCATTGGTAAATCGGTTCCTGTAATTGTAATGCGTAATAATGAACGTAAAACAATACACGTTAAAGTTGAGCAGTTGCCAGAAGATGATGAGGTGGCTCAATATAATGGTCAACCTAATAAATTAACAGATCAGCGTTTAGCCATTGAAGTAGTTGATTTAACCGATGAGCAACGTGAACAGCATGCTATTGAAGGTGGTGTTGTCGTGGTTAAAGTTGAATCCGGAGCCGCTGCAGCGGCAGGTATTCGCCGGGGTGATATTATTTCTAGCATTAATAACCAAAAAGTAACCGATGCAAAGCAGTTTTTAGATATTGCAAAAAAACTGCCAGAGGATAAAGCGATCCCTGTTTTAATTCAACGCGGACAAGGTGCTATTTTCTTAGCATTGCGGATTGAAAAATCTAAATAAACTGAGATTGAGTAATTCAAGCACGACAGCACGGCAGTTTTGCCGTAAAATCTAACTTTAATTTTATCGGCTGGATCGATTCAAATCGATCCAGCCGATTTTTTACTGTTTAGAAGGTAAAATATTCTTTATGGAACACATCCGTAACTTCTCTATTATTGCTCATATTGACCATGGTAAATCAACGATTGCAGACCGTTTTATTCAGCTGTGTGGTGGTTTGACCGATCGTGAAATGTCAGCACAAGTGCTTGATTCAATGGATATTGAAAAAGAGCGCGGCATTACCATCAAGGCGCAGTGTGTGTCGTTAGATTATAAAGCGCGTAACGGTGAAACCTATCACCTGAACTTTATTGATACGCCGGGTCATGTTGATTTTTCGTATGAAGTTTCACGCTCATTAGCTGCCTGTGAAGGTGCCTTATTAGTGGTCGATGCTGCGCAAGGGGTTGAGGCGCAGAGTGTTGCTAATTGTTATACCGCGATTGATTTAGGGCTAGAAGTGTTGCCAGTCTTAAATAAAATTGATTTGCCGTCAGCAGAACCGGATCAGGTTGCCCAAGAAATAGAAGATATTATTGGCATTGATGCGATGGATGCGGTGCGCTGTAGTGCCAAAACAGGTATTGGTATTGAAGATTTGTTAGAAGCCTTAGTTGAGCGTATACCCGCACCAAAGGGCGATCCTGATGGTGAGCTAAAAGCATTGATTATTGATTCGTGGTTTGATAATTATGTGGGTGTTATTTCTTTGGTGAAAGTAACCCAAGGGAGTATTAAAAAGCGCGATAAAATTAAAGTTATGTCTACTGGCCAAGAATATCAAGTTGAACAGGTGGGTGTGTTTACGCCTAAGCGAAATGAGCATGATGCACTATATTGTGGTGAAGTAGGTTATGTGATTTCGGGTGTAAAAGATATTAATGGTGCGCCAGTGGGGGATACCTTAACCCATGTTCATCATGGTGCTACGCAAGCACTACCTGGTTTTAAATCAGCAACACCACAAGTCTATGCGGGTATATTCCCTGTTAGCTCAGAAGATTTTGAAGCATTTCGTGACGCACTCGCTAAGTTAAGGCTAAATGATGCCTCATTATTTTATGAACCAGAAAGCTCGCAAGCATTAGGTTTTGGTTTTCGTTGTGGTTTCCTTGGCTTATTGCATATGGAGATCATTCAAGAGCGCCTTGAGCGTGAATATGATCTTGATTTAATTACCACTGCGCCAACCGTTGTTTTTGAAGTGTTAACAGCTAAAGGCGATATTCTTAACATTGAAAACCCCTCATTATTGCCTGATATGGGCTCGATTGATGAAATTCGCGAACCGATTGTTATCGCCGATATTTTGGTGCCGCAACAATATTTGGGTGCAGTGATCACGTTGTGTATTGAAAAACGTGGCGTACAAAAATCCATGCAATATATGGGTAAACAAGTAGCGGTGAGCTATGAACTACCGATGAATGAAGTGGTGATAGACTTCTTTGATCGAATAAAGTCGGTCAGTCGTGGTTATGCGTCGCTAGACTATCACTTTACCCGTTTCCAAGTGGCAAAGTTAGTGAAGCTGGATATATTGATTAATGGAGAACGGGTTGATGCGCTGTCAATGATTGTCCATAGCGATCAAAGTGTGTCGCGCGGTCGTCAATTGGTTGAGAAAATGAAAGAGTTGATCCCGCGGCAAATGTTTGATATTGCCATTCAAGCAGCCATTGGTGGCCATATCATTTCTCGCTCAACGGTGAAAGCGATGCGTAAAAATGTTATTGCAAAGTGTTATGGTGGCGATGTATCACGTAAGCGTAAATTGCTTGATAAACAGAAAAAAGGTAAAAAGCGGATGAAGTCCATTGGTAAAGTGGATGTGCCGCAAGAAGCATTTTTAGCCGTATTACAATTAGATAAGTAGAAATAAAGGAATAGTATAAACATGAGTTTTCCTGCAATTATGGTGCTCCTAGTCGCGGTGACGGGCATAATTTGGCTGATCGATAGCCTATTTTGGGCCTCAAAACGGTCAAAAGACCAGAAAGAGCCTATATTAGTCGAGTATGCTCGATCTTTTTTCCCTATTATTTTAGTGGTGCTGGTGATCCGTTCCTTTATTGCTGAACCATTCCGAATTCCCTCTGGTTCAATGTTACCCACTTTGCGAATTGGTGACTTTATTTTAGTCAATAAATTCGCTTATGGAGTCAGATTGCCGGTTATCAATACTAAGATTATTGATGTGGGTGAGCCGCAGCGGGGTGATGTATTTGTATTTAGATACCCTAAAAACCCTAAAGTTGATTATATTAAACGTGTTGTGGGTTTGCCCGGTGATACCGTTGGCTATTTTAATAAAACCATATATATTAATGGCGAAGAAGTAGCACAATCTGTACAGGAAAAGAATATTGATTTAGTCGGGCTTGTACCGATGAATTATGAATTACGTATGGAAAAATTGGGTGAACATCAACATCAATTATTTGTCGATCCAAACCGAAATATGTTAGAAGGTGAAGTGGTTATTGCCGATGGCCATTATTTTGCTATGGGTGATAATCGCGATAATAGCAATGATAGTCGTGTATGGGGGCCGGTGCCTGAAGAAAACTTAGTCGGCAAAGCATTTTTTGTTTGGATGAGCTGGGATCGTGGTATTGTTTGGGAACGAATTGGTAACACTATAAAATAAGAGGAAAATAACATGAATAATCAACGTGGAATGACTCTAATTAGCTGGGTAATCGTGCTTGGCATAATTGCATTTTTTGCTACGATAGCGTTGCGCCTTATACCGATGTATCAAGAATATTTTGCGGTCCAAAATATTATGAAGGGCATGGAGGAGGAGCTTAGAAATAATAAGTTGACTAAATCTCAAGCCAATCTTATGCTGATGAGACGTTTTAATACTGGCTATATTAAAAGTGTTAAGAAAGAAAATATTACCATTGAACGCGGTAAAAATAATGCTTTTGTGACCAAAATAAAACTTGATTATGAAGTGCGTGAACCTTTTATTGCTCAAATTGATCTGATTGGTCATTTTGTAACAGAAATTGATGTTGAGCCTAAAGGCCGAACCGCTAGATGATAACGGAGAAACAAGGTTTATTGTGTAAGCAATTGCAGCTTCAATTTAATGAGCCGACATTATTGCAACAAGCCTTAACACATCGAAGTATGGGGGCTAATAATAATGAACGTTTAGAATACCTTGGTGATGCAATTTTAGGGTTTGTGATCGCCGATGCTTTGTTTAAACGCTTTGCTAATGTTAAAGAAGGCAAACTGAGCCGCTTACGTGCTTCACTGGTTAAAGGTGTGACATTAGCTGAAATCGCTAGAGAATTAAATTTGGGCGAGGTATTGATCCTTGGCCCCGGTGAATTGAAAAGTGGTGGCTTTCGGCGAGAATCAATTTTAGCTGATGCGGTGGAAGCTATTTTAGGTGCTTTTTATTTAGACAGTGGCTTGGAACAAGTGAAAGCATTGATTTTACGTTTATTCGATGAACGATTGAACTCCATTGATATTGATGAAATTATTAAAGATCCTAAAACACGGCTACAAGAATTATTGCAAAGTCGAAAGCAACCCTTGCCAATATACAGCGTCAGTGAAATAAAAACCAAAGATTCTCAACCCTTATTTGAAGCTTCATGCCAAGTTGAATTATTAAGTAGTCTGGTAATAGCACAAGGCAATAGCCATCGAAAAGCAGAAAAAAAAGCCGCAGAGCGTGCATTGAAATTATTAGAAGAGAAGTTATGACCGACAATACGTTTAAATCAGGTTATGTGGCGATTATCGGTCGCCCTAATGTAGGCAAGTCAACCTTAATTAACCGCGTGCTAGGTCAAAAGTTGTGCATCACCTCGCGCCGCCCTCAAACCACACGTCATCGAATCTTAGGGATTAAAACATCGGCTGAAAGCCAGTTGATTTATGTGGATACACCAGGGCTTCATATTGATGGTAAACGGGCGATGAACCGTTATATGAACCGGGCGGCGGCATCATCGATTAATGATGTTGATGTGATCTTATTCGTTGTTGATGGTATGAATTGGACGGAAGAAGATGAGCGTGTTTTAGAGCGCTTAAAAGAAAATGCGAAAGCGCCCGTTATTTTAGTCATCAATAAAATGGATAAATTGGCAGATAAAGAGGTCATGTTACCTCATATTGAACTTTTGGCTGATAAATTTGATTTTGCGAATATATTACCTATTTCTGCCCGCCGTGGTTCGAATATGGAACAATTAGAACAAGAAATAACACAGTTAATACCTGAAGGCGAGTTGATTTTCCCAGAAGATCAATTGACCGATCGTAGCTCACGTTTTTTAGCCTCAGAATTAGTGCGAGAGCAATTATTTCGTCATTTGGGGCAAGAATTACCCTACTCGATTACGGTCGAAATTGAACAGTTTGATGATGAAGAAAAAATGGTTCGTATCGGTGCGGTGATTTATGTTGAACGAGATGGACAAAAATCGATTGTGATTGGTAAAAAAGGTGGATTGCTTAAATCAGTAGGCAAAGGCGCTCGTATTGAAATGCAAAACCTATTCGGCCGCAAAGTGTTTTTACGGCTTTGGGTGAAAGTACGTGAAGGCTGGGGTGATAATGAGCGGATGCTGAAAAACTTGGGTTATACCGACGAGTTGTAAATAGCCGTGATAGCATTAATACCGTGTTTTATTTTGCATCAGAGACCTTACCGTGAAACAAGCTTGCTATTAGATGTATTCAGTGAACAATATGGAAGGGTCAGCCTTATAGCCAAAGGTGTTAGGCAAAAGAAACGCAGTAAAATGGGGTTGTATCAACTCTATCAGCCATTATTGCTATCATGGATGGGACGAAGTGAATTACTGACATTAACCTCTGCAGAAGCGCATGAGCCACGCTATATATTAAAAGCGGAAGCCGCGCTTTGTGGGCTTTATATCAATGAATTGATGGTTAAGTTGTTGCCATTGCATGAAGCTGAAGTTGAAATATTCGCAGCCTATCAAAATGCGTTAGAATCGTTACAGCAAGCAGATAATACACAATTGACGTTACGCCTATTTGAAAAACGTTTGCTAAGCCATCTCGGTTATGGCTTGGTATTAGATCGAGAGTTTGATAATGGACAGTTGATTGATGAGCAGCAACAGTATTATTATCAAGCAGATGCAGGTTTGGCACGCTGGTCTTTTGGCAATAAACAAGCCGCAATTTCAGGACGAAGCTTACGACATTTAGCGGATGAAACAGGCTTTGATTCACAGAGCCTAAAAGAAATTAAGCAATTAATGCGGACGGTTATTCATTTTTATTTAGGTGGTAAACCGTTACAGAGTAGACAATTATTTACAGAATTACATAGGTTAAAATAAACAAATGAGTATTTTATTAGGGGTGAACATTGATCATGTTGCGACATTGCGACAGGCGCGTGGCACCCGTTATCCAGATCCGATCCAAGCGGCGATTGAAGCTGAGCAAGCTGGCGCGGATGGTATTACTCTGCATTTACGCGAAGATCGCCGCCATATTCAAGAACGTGATGTGGCTATGTTATCTGATATTTTACAGACCAAAATGAACTTAGAAATGGCGGTTACGGAAGAAATGTTAGCCATGGCAGAAAAATATCGTCCAAGTGATTGCTGTATGGTGCCTGAAAAACGAGAAGAGTTAACAACGGAAGGTGGTTTGGAGATAGCGGGACAACTTTCTAAAATAAAAGATGCCTGCCAACGTATGGCAGAAGCTAATGTGATTGTGTCGTTATTTATTGATGCTGACTTTGCTCAAATTGATGCCTCCGTTGAATGTGGTGCGCCTGTTGTAGAATTACATACAGGTCGTTATGCAGATGCTGAAACACCTGCCGAGCTAGCTCATGAGTTACAGGTCATTATTAACGCAGTTGAATATGCTCATAATCTTGGCTTACACGTTAATGCCGGTCATGGCCTTAACTATCATAATGTAGATAAGATTGCTGAAATCCCAAATATTATAGAGCTAAATATTGGTCATGCGATTGTGGCGCGTTCAGTCTTCACCGGTTTTCAATCAGCAGTTGGTGAAATGAAACAATTAATGTTGCAAGCACGCCGCAGATGATTTTTGGTATTGGCACTGACTTAGTATATATTCCACGGATGCAATCATTGCTTGATAAGCATAATGATAAAATTGCGCTGCGAATACTAAGTGATGCCGAATTTGTTGGATTTAAGCAAGCAGTCAACAAAGCTGCTTTTTTGGCCAAACGATTTGCCGCTAAAGAAGCCACTGCTAAAGCATTAGGCACAGGTTTTCGCGATGGTTTGAGTTTACGTCATATAGAAGTCGTCAATAATGGTGCCGGTAAGCCGGAATTAAAATTCTATCAGCGTGGTCTATCATTAATAGAACAGCATAATATCGACCGAAGCCTGCTCAGCCTGAGCGATGAAAATGAATATGCCATCGCATTCGTGACATTAGTGGAACATTGATTATGAAAAAATACCCTAGCATTGAAGCCTTTATCGGTAATACACCGCTAGTACGATTACAGCGCTTGCCCGGTGATACTTCCAATACACTTCTAGTGAAACTAGAAGGTAATAACCCTGCGGGTTCAGTTAAAGATCGCCCTGTAATGAGTATGATTAGAGAGGCACAGGTACGTGGTGATATTAAACTGGGTGATACACTAATAGAAGCAACTAGTGGTAATACAGGCATTGCTTTGGCGATGGTAGCTGCTATTTTAGGTTATAAAATGCTGTTGATTATGCCCAAAAACATGAGCATGGAGCGACGCGCATCGATGCGGGCTTATGGTGCAGAACTTATTCTGACAGAGAGCATGGAAATCGCACGAGATTTAGCACTTGAAATGCAACAACAGGGTAAAGGCAAGCTGCTCAACCAGTTTGCTAACTTTGATAACCCATTAGCGCATTACCAGACTACAGGCCCTGAAATTTGGCGTGATACTGATGGGGATATTACTCATTTTGTAAGCGCAATGGGCACAACAGGCACCATTATGGGTGTATCGCGATATTTAAAAGAACAAAGTGCTGAGGTACAAATTGTTGGCGTTGAACCAGCGGATGGATCAAGCATTCCGGGTATACGCCGCTGGCCAAAAGAATATTTGCCGGAAATTTTCGAAGCGGATCGTGTTGATAGTATGATTGAAATTGAGCAAGATGTTGCTGAAACAACTATGCGCCAACTTGCTACACAAGAAGGCATATTTTGTGGGGTATCATCGGGCGGGGCGGTTGCTGCTGCTTTAAGGCTATCAGAGCAAGTTGAAAATGCAGTGATTGTCAGCATTATTTGTGATCGAGGTGATCGCTATTTGTCGACAGGTGTTTTCCCCTCCGATTAATGATTACTCGCGTTTTATGCTCTTTAAGTATGCTGTTATTTTTAGTTACAGCGAATGCTAGTGACAATATTAAATTATCGATAGGGCAATGGTCTTTTGAAGATCTTCAAGCAACAAACCTGCAGTTTGATATTAATTTAACAGCAAAAGGCTTAGCGCTATATGCGCAGGCAGATAGCGTGCAATTAGCTGCGCCAATTGGCAAAATAACCAAGCTTAGTGTGCAGTGTGATGAATTAATCTTACTTACTGAAACATTCTCATGCACGAGTGGCAAACTGTCTTTTTATCAGGCTGAATTAGGGCGGCAAAAAATAGCCTTCAAAATAGATGCCGAGCCCGAAAAAGATAAATATAAAATCAATCTTCAGGGAGTGAGCTTAGCGTCAGCAAACTTTGCTGCTACCGTTTTTTTAAATAAAAAAAATTGGCGATTAAGGGTAAATACGCCTAAGCTTAAAATAACACAATTAATAAAGGCTGCTACTCCCTATTTGCAAGAGCAGCAACGTGCAATACTCGAAAACTGGCAGGCGCAAGGCAATATTAAGTTGTCAGCAGATATAGCAGGTCGGAACGATAAAATTAATATTGCAACGATCAATTTAGTAGCTACATCAATCAATGTGACAGATACGATGAGTCGCTATGTAAGTGAAAATGTGACTTTGGAACTGGATGTTGAAGCTAAAAATAATAAGCACAATTGGCAGTGGCAGACCGATCTAATTATTGACACAGGACAGGCATACGGTGAGCCGATATTTATTGACTTTGATGTAACTCCAGTGAGTTTGCATGCAACAGGCTTATGGCAGCAAACAAGTGGTCACTTAGTGATTAGCACGGCTGAATTTAATCAAAAAAATGTAGTTCAAGTGGTAGGTGATTTTAAGGGTAGCTTTGCAAAAATAGAGCAGCTTAATATTAAAATTGCAAAAGCTAAGGTAGCGGGTTTATATGATCATTGGCTGCAACCTTTTGTGCTTGGCACAGCAGTCGATAGTCTGGATCTAACAGGGACTGCGACTTTAGATTATCACCAAACGGCAGACAATTATCATTTGTCATTAGCACTTCAAAATTTATTTGTTAGTGATACCTTAAATCGTTTTTCAGTTGATGATGTAAATGGCAGCTTGGGCTGGACAAACTATGATCACCCAATGCAATCTAATATAGGCTGGAAAAAAGCAATTGTGTACGCTATTCCATTAGGGCAATCACAGTTTCAAGCGCAAACAGTGTCGTCCTCTTTAACATTAACTCAGCCGTGGGATATTGCTATTTTTGATGGACAATTAAAAATAAATAAATTTGCTTTATATCGACCAGGAGAACAGCAGGAAAAATGGAGGTTTGATGGTCGTTTAACGCCTATTTCAATGGAGCAAGTAAGCGCAGCTCTTGGCTGGCCATTGCTTCACGGAAAATTAGCAGGAGTGATCCCAAATGTGAGCTATATTGATAAGCATATTAAAGTTGATGGCGCATTAACGGTTAAACTTTTTGAAGGCACAACGGTTATTAGCGATTTACAACTCGATCAGCCTTTTGGATCGTTACCGCAACTTTATGCCAATATTGACTTGAAAGAGATGAATTTATCCATATTGAGTAAAACATTTGATTTTGGTGAAATTAGCGGAAAATTAGCAGGAAAAATACAAGGCTTACGATTAGCGAATTGGCGACCAGTGCAATTTGATGCCCGTTTTGCCACACCCCAAAATGATAAAAGTCGCCGCAGAATTAGCCAAAAAGCAATTGATAGCCTCACCAAAGTGGGTGGAGGTGTAGGCGGAGCCTTACAACGCAGTTTTTTACGCTTCTTTGAGGATTTTTCTTATCAACGTTTGGGTCTAAGTTGCAAACTTCATAATGAAGTGTGTGAAATGGCAGGTGTCGGTGAGGCCAAAAACGGCTATTATATAGTGAAAGGTGGCGGATTGCCGCCACGGATAAATGTAGTGGGGCATACTCGTCGCGTAGATTGGCCAGATTTAATTAATCGCTTAAAAACAGTCAGTGAGAGTTCAGGTCCGGTTGTAATAGAATAAAAAAAGGAAAAAACATGAAACAACTTAAATGGTTTACCAGCAGCTTTATGACGTTAATGTTGGTGTCGTGCGTCACTATTAATATTTATTTCCCCGCAGCAGCAGCTGAAGAAGCGGCCGATCGGATTATTGAAGACGTGTGGGGGCCCGAAACACAAGAAAAACAACAAGAACCCGAACAACAAAGTCTCATCAACAATATTGGTCATACAAATATTGCTGTCCTTGCGTTGAATTGGATGATTTCACCTACACAAGCTGCAGAGCCTGATTTAAATATCAATTCGCCAGCAATTAATGCCATTCAAGCGAAAATGAAAATACGTCATGCTAATTTAAAAACCTATTACTCAAGTGGAGCCATAGGTTTAACAGTAAACGGATTAGTGACAATACGTGATGCGAAATCTATTCCATTAAAGAGTCGGAATGCTGTTAAAGGTCTAGTGGCTGATGAGAATAAAGATCGTAATGCGCTTTATGCAGAAATAGCGCGTGCTAATGGACACCCTGAGTGGCAGGCAGATATTCAATCAACGTTTGCACGTCGCTGGGTAAGTAAGGCATCATCAGGTTGGTGGTATCAATCTGGAGGTAGTTGGAAGCAGAAATAACCAACATGTTAAAATAAAAGAGTTTTACCATTAATCCAGTGATGCTGTACGATCACTGGGTTTTTTACATTAGAGATTAAAATATGGCTCGACGTCGTAGATCCCGTAGACAAAGATTACCGCAAGATCCAGTAGAAACAACGGTCGAAACTTTATCGCATGATGGTCGAGGCATTGCCAGAATTGATGGCAAAACGGTATTTATTGATGGTGCATTGGCGGGAGAAACGATTAATTTTCTCTACACCAAGAAAAACAGTAAATACGATGAAGGTAAAATCGTTGATTTATTAGCTAATAGCAGCAGTGACCGTATTGACGCTAAATGCCAACACTTCGGCGTATGTGGGGGATGTAGTTTGATGCATATGTCACCGCAGGCTCAATTAAAGCTAAAACAGGCTACATTAGCCGAGCAATTAAGCCACTTTGGTGGCTTAACACCTGAATCATGGTTGGAGCCGTTGAAAGGGCCTTTATGGGGCTATCGACGTAAGGCGAGATTGGGCGTGAAACATGTGCCGAAAAAAGGGCGTGTGCTGGTTGGCTTTAGAGAAAAAGGTTCACCTTTTTTGGCGGTATTAGAACAGTGTGAAGTATTAGATCAACGCGTTGGTGGGCGTTTAGCAGAATTAGGTGAGATGATTGCGGGTTTAGAAGCACATAATCGCATTGCTCAAATTGAAGTGGCGATGGATGATGAGCATGTAGCGTTAGTTTTTAGAAATCTTGACCCACTAACAGAGAGTGATCAACTCGCCCTAATAGCTTATGGTCAAGCCAATGATTTATGGATTTATTTACAATCAGGTGGACCCGATACGGTAACAGCGATTTGGCCTGAAAACCCACAGCTAAGCTATGCGCCTGAACAAGGTTTGCAACTTCGTTTTGAACCGGGTGATTTTACCCAGGTGAATGCAGAAATTAATCATAAAATGATTCAGCGAACGATGGAGTTGTTAGCTGTTTCAGCTGAAGATAGGATCTTGGATTTATTCTGTGGTTTAGGCAATTTCACCTTGCCATTAGCAACACGCGTAACAGAAGTAGTGGGTGTGGAGGGTGACGCTAATTTAGTAAAACATGCGCGCCAAAATGCCAGCAATAATAATTTAGATAATGCTACTTTCGAGAAAGCAGATTTAACCCAAACCGAATTAAAAGATTACCCTTGGGCAAAGGCAGGCTTTAATAAAATTCTATTAGATCCGCCACGTAGTGGTGCATTTGAGGTCTTGCATCAATTGGCCGCATTAGGTGCTGAACGATTGGTCTATGTGTCCTGTAACCCTGCCACCTTAGCCCGCGATGCCGGCGAACTAGTTAATAATCATGGTTATACTTTGGTGACAGCAGGCATTATGGATATGTTTCCACATACCCGCCATGTTGAATCAATTGCCCTGTTTACTAAAAAATAGCTTTTATGAGTGCACAAAAACTGATGAAAGAAGGCTTGGGTGCAGATGCTGTTGCACGCATAACCCACGTTTTATCAGTAATTATAAAAGGCTTTCCTGCTGAGGATTTTAGCTGCTCTGCCTTAGCGGGCTTAGCGCCGTTAGAATTAAAACAGCGCGTCACGCATTTAATAGCAATATTAGCTGATTATTTACCCAATGATTTTCAAGCTTCAGCCACTATTTTATTAGAGGTAAAACAACATTGGGATTGGGGTAATGAGGATGATGCACTCAGTGGTTTTGCTGCTTGGCCGCTTATTGATTATGTGGCGGTCTATGGCATTGATGAACCTGAGTTAGCATTAACGGTATTAAAAGATCTCACACCACTATTTTCTGCCGAGTTTGCCATTCGTCCTTTTATTCAGCAGCACTTTGATATTACTTATCAACAATTATTAGTGTGGTGTAATGATGCGGATGAGCATGTCAGGCGATTAGTTACAGAAGGTATTCGACCTCGTTTGCCATGGGGACTACGCTTAACCAGGTTTTGTGATGATCCACAGCCTATTTTTACACTTTTAGAAAAATTAAAAGATGATCCTAGCGTGTATGTGAGAAAGTCGATTGCTAATAATCTAAACGACGTTAGTAAAGATAACCCAGATGATGTTGTTAGAATCTGCCAGCGTTGGATAAAAGATGCATCGCCGCAGCGGCAATTTATTATACGGCAAGCACTGCGAACTTTAGTAAAAGACGGCAGGCCAGATGTTTTTCCTTTGTTAGGCTATACGGCTAAACCGCAAGTTGAGAAGCTAGATATCAAACTAAAGAATATTAACGTTAAGTTAGGTGAAACGCTTGAGTTTTCAACAATATTAGAATCAAATTCAGATAAAGCTCAATCATTCGTTTTAGATTATAAAGTGCATTATGTAAAAGCCAATGGAGCAACAACCGCTAAAGTGTTTAAGTGGAAAAATATGACACTGCAGCCTAGGCAAAATGTACAATTACAAAAATTACATCCATTTAAACTAATTACCACTCGAAAATATTATGCCGGCACACACAGTATTGAATTGCAGATTAATGGCAAAAGTCTGGCTAAGGCCGATTTTGAGCTAGTGATCTGATCATGTTACAAATATCGCAAACAGTCTCTATCCCAGATGATGAAATTGAGCTTATCGCTATTCGGTCACAAGGTGCGGGTGGACAGAATGTTAATAAAGTTTCATCGGCAATTCATCTTCGCTTTGATATTAATGCATCATCCTTATCTGACTTTTATAAAGCACGATTATTAGCGTTAAAAGATCGCCGAATCAATAAAGACGGTGTGGTTGTAATTAAGGCACAACAATATCGGACACAAGAGAAAAATCGAGATGATGCGCTTGAGCGATTGCAAGCGCTAATCAAAAAGGCAGGCACAGTGCAAAAGGCAAGGCGCGTTACAAGAGTAAGCACAGGAGCACGTAAAAGACGAATGGATACTAAAACACAGCGTGGCAAGATCAAGGCACTGCGCGGCAAGGTTGCAGAATAATGAGCTATAGAATATACGTGATTTTATTGTTATTAGTCTTTTCTTTAAATGTCACGGCGAATCAACTAATCGGTAGCATTGCTGAATTACAAGATGCGGGTGTGTTATTAGTTGATAAGCAAGGAAAAACAGTTGTATCTTTACAAGCAGAAAGAGCGTTCATTCCAGCATCCACTACAAAGCTAGTCACAGCTTGGCTAGCGTTAAACCACTGGGGCGAAGATCATCATTTTAAAACGGACTTTTATTTAGATGATGCAACCAACACTTTGTGGGTGAAGGGCGGTGGCGATCCATTTTTAGTTTCAGAAGAATTAGTCATACTTGCCAGCAACTTAAAACAACTAGGCTTGCAAAATATTGATGCGATAGGCTTAGATGTGACGCTATTTCAACCGGATCTAAAGGTGCCTGGTGCCAGCGCCACCAACAACCCCTATGATGCAGTTCCGACTGCTATTGCCGCAAATTTTAATACTATTGCAATTAAGAAAGTGGCAGCAAAAATAGTTTCTGCCGAAACGCAAACGCCACTTACTCCATTTGCTGAAGGTCTTGCCCGTCAGCAGCAATTATCAAAACGAACTTTGCGTATTAATACCGGGGCATCATCACATAATGCAGAGCGCTATTTTGCTGAATTATTAGCGGCTGTTTTGCGTCAGCAAGGAGTTATAGTAGCCGAACAAATTGTATGGGGTAAGGTGCCGCCACAAACTGCTTATTACCGTCATAGCAACAGTAAAACATTAGCTGAAATTATTCGACCGATGATGACATATTCGACTAACTTTATTGCGAGCCAGCTGGTATTGATGTTAAGCGCAGAGTATTATCAGCGACCCGCAAACTTTGCAGATGTTGAACGTTATATGGAGGCAATTCTACAAGAAAAATTTAATTGGCAAAGGGTTAGTTTGAAAGAAGGTGCCGGTTTATCACGAGAGAATAAACTAAGCCCCAAACAGTTAGTGCAATTGTTAGAAGCATTTCGACCATGGAAATATCTGTTGCCAGAAGTTGCGCCAGGGATCTATGCTAAATCAGGCACCCTGAATAAGGTGAGCACCCTTGCTGGCTATGCTGTAGACAGTAACCAGCAATGGAATGCCTTTGCGTTAATGATGCAACAATCGGTTTCACTTTGGCGTAGAAATCAGATCGCCAGTGAAATAATGTTATTACTGCATGAGCAAACCAAAAACAACTAATGCTATCCACATTATTGAGAAAACAAAAATAATAGTTGTAAAGCTTTCAATAACCCATTGTTCTAGTTTTTCCATAAATACCTCAGCACATTTTATTATAGTTGAAGCATATCTTCCTCCAATAACAATATAAAGGCATTGATCCAGATCAAAGTCTTGAATGATTACGGGTATATACCCATAATCATTCAATCTGTAAATTTCAGACCAAAAGCTAGAAAGCCAGCACTTCGTTACAATGTTTGATAAGGACTAGTCATTACCTTCACATTGCGCCTTGTTCTGGCTTCCTATTTTTGCCCTGAATCTTCACACATTGAATGATCACGGGTATATATGGCAGGCATAAAAAAACCAGTCAAAAGACTGGTTCTTAAGTGAGGAGGAAATAAGTTAAGTTATTGATTCATTAAGCCATAAACAACAAGTGCAATCCAAAAAACTGAAAATGCGATAATAAACCATGGAAATTTCTCAATAACAAATGTTTCTAGTTTTTTCATCTTTATGTCTCTTTAGGATTAATATTGATCTAGATCAAGAATATAGCAGTTATCATCTATTTAAGCGAATTTTTTGCGTATGCAACGCAGCCTGATATGATCACAGTATGAAGCAGAATGATAATTTAGATTTTGATGCACGGCACATATGGCATCCTTATAGCAGCGTAGCTTATCCACCGACTAATCATGAGGTTGTATCGGCGGAAGGTGTGCGCTTAACATTAGCAGATGGGCGCACCATAATTGATGGCATGTCATCGTGGTGGTCTACAATTCATGGTTATAATCACCCACGTTTAAACCGAGCGGCAAAACAGCAAATAGATCAAATGTCACATGTCATGTTTGGCGGCCTGACGCACCAGCCGGCAATAGAATTAGCACGTAAGTTAATTGATATAACAGCACCGCCATTACAAAAAGTCTTCTTTTCAGACTCAGGTTCTATCGCGGTTGAAGTTGCCATTAAAATGGCGATTCAATATTGGTTTGCACAAGGGAAAAGTAAAAAGCAGCGTCTGTTAAGCCTTCGCAATGGTTATCACGGTGATACCTTTGGTGCAATGGCAGTCAGTGATCCTGAAAATGGCATGCATAATATGTTTGCAGAGGTGTTGCCAACACATCTTTTTGCCCCCGCCCCGACTTGCGTCAATGATGACGACTGGCAAGACAATGATATTAGCGGATTTCGCCAATTAATCAGTGAACATAATGATGAGATCGCTGCGGTGATATTAGAACCGTTAGTGCAAGGAGCAGGGGGCATGCGTTTCTATTGCCCTGAATATCTTCGTCAAGTTCGAGCACTATGTGATCAATACCAGGTACTATTAATTTTGGATGAAATAGCCACTAATTTTGGGCGAACAGGTACTTTATTTGCCTATCAACAAGCCGATATTTGCCCTGATATTTTATGTTTAGGCAAAGCCCTAACAGGCGGGTATATGACATTAGCCGCCACATTGTGTACGGATAAAGTAGCTCAAGGGATCGCGGCAGATGGTTGCGGGCTACTAATGCACGGCCCCACTTTTATGGCAAATCCATTAGCCTGCCGCGTTGCCTGCGAAAGTATTGATGTATTACTGGAATCAGATTGGCAACAAAAAGTGAAGATAATTGAACAGCAACTTATTGCGGAACTAATGCCTTATCAAACCATGGATTTGGTGAAAGACGTCAGGGTAAAAGGTGCGATTGGCGTAGTTGAATTGCACCAGCCTATCGATGACCAAATGGATTGGTTACCTACATTTATCGTTGATCAAGGGGTATGGATCAGACCCTTTAGAAAGCTGATTTATATTATGCCGCCATTCATTATTGAGACTGATGATTTATCACAGCTAACGGGTGCTATAGTTAAAATTATCGAACAGCTAGCCAGACAAATTTAACAAGTTTATAATATTCATCTTGATGGCAAGGTGGGTGAGTTCAATATCACTATTCACATTGAGTTTTCGCTTGATAATGTAATGTGCATTAGCCACAGTTTTTGGGCTAATGTTGAGTGTTTCTGCAATAGCCTGTGTTGGCATTGCTTCTACTAACATTCGTAAGATTTCAAACTCACGTACGGTTAATTGATCTAAAGCAGCGGCGTCTGTTCCCAGTTTTTCTAATGCTAATGCCTGTGCAATATCAGCGCTTAAGGTATATTTATTTTGTTTTACATCAAAAATAGCGCGAATTAATACTTCTGGGTCGCTGCTTTTAGTGACGTAGCCAAGTGCGCCAGCACGTGTTGCTTGCACCGCGAAGCTGGGATTTTTATGCATGCTGAATACCAGAATTTTGGCGGTGTTATCAACCTGTTTGATTCGAGTGATTGCTTCTAAACCACCTTGACCTGGCATTGATATATCCATGATGACAATATCAGGATTATACTTTTTATAGCTAAAGTAGGCTTGTGCGCCATCACGGGCTTCGGCAATCACCTCCATATTATCTTGTTTTTGCAATAATGAACGGTAGCCTTCACGCACAATGGCGTGATCATCAACAAGCATAATTTTTATCGTATTCATAAGGTCTTAGGTATCGTGATAGAAACAGTTAACCCGCCGGTATTGTTGGGAATTAATGAAAGCTTGCCGCCTAAGGCAGAAACACGCTCTCTAATACCAAGTAATCCTACACCAATGGCATCATCAAAATCACTTGTTTTAGCAATGCCATCATCGACTACTTCTAAATGGATATCGTGATGGGCTTGATAGTTGAGCATCACAACTGCATTGCAAGCATTGGCATGTTTAGAAATATTGGTCAGACATTCTTGTACGATGCGGTAAATATTGACGGGTAAAGGTTCAGGGAGGGTATTGGTATCGCCGTTAAGTGATAGTTGATAGTTTGTTTTACCATTTGATCGATTATTCCAACTCGTTATTAATTTCTCTAGACTCACGTTTAAACCTAAATCATCGACGTCTACAGGACGCAAGCGTACTAACAGGTTTCGTAATACCTCCATCATGTGATGAGTAATTGGGCTAATTGTTTTCACTTCTGTAGCGAGTTCAGGATGATGTGCTTTTGCTGTTTGATGAATGGAGGTGGTTATTGCATTAATGCCTGCTAAACACTGGCCAAATTCATCATGTAATTCACGGGCAATATAACGGTGTTCTTCTTGTTGAATATTCATTAGCTTTAACGCTAACTGTTTATTGTCGTAAATGATTTCTTCTTGGCTTTTTGCTAATTGATTTATGGCATCACTAGTCTGTTTCCATTCTTTAATAGCAAAGGAGGGTAGACGAGTATTAAGTTGGCCATTACGCATTTTTTCTAGGCCAGAAACAATCAGTTGTGCCGGTTGTAGCATTCTATTAATAGTGAAATAAACCAATAAGCAAACAGCTAAGATACTGGCAAATAATACACCGATAACAGCTTGTAGACTATTCCAAGCCCGCGCGGTTTGAACCTGTGTATTGAGTGTAACTAAAATTGAGCCATAAGCCAGCGCATTAAAGTAGATATTTTTTTTGACTTCAAAGCTGGGATTAAAAAACTGCTGATATAAAGAGCCGAACCAAATAGGCCAAGTTGGCTCTGCTACGGTTGTTTTGCTACACAGACTTCTTTGGCGATTTTGAGAAAGTGATAAAAATTGAATACAAGAACCCGATAAGCCATTAATGTTAGGCCATAGTTCTGTATTAGGAAATGAGTTAGAAGAGTCGTATCGGCTAAACATTTGCAATAATTGAGCATTCATCTGTTTTTCAATGCTATTAGCGGTGAACTTTGCTTCAGATATCGCATGTTGATTGGTTTGATAAAGCACATAAAAGGCGCTTGCTGTTAAGCAGAGAATAGCAATTAAGAATATTTTGTATAGAAGTTGTACTTTTAAGTTCATAGAAATTTTGTATGTAATGATTTTATAGTCAGTTTAGGGTTTATACCCGTAATCATTCAATCTGTAAATTTTAGACCAAAAGCTAGAAAGCCAGTGCTGCGTTACAATGCTTGATAAGGACTAGTCATTACCTGCACATT
>NVVW01000038.1 GCA_002733505.1 Methylophaga sp.
AGCACTGCGTTACAATGCTCGACAAGGACTAGTCATTGCCTTCACATTGCGCCTTGTTCTGACCTTCGTGCTAAGCTCTGAAATCTGCATCTTCAAGTATTTTGGGTATATACTTGTTAGTAATGCTACTCAGCTTCGCTTGCAACTCGATGTTAAAAACGTAACAGATGAAGATGTTTATATTCCAAATAGTATTTTTTGGGGTGTCGGGGTTGGCGAGCCGAGAACGTTCTACACCAGTATCGGTCTTGAATTTTTAAAAAGTTCTGTGTAGCATTTTTTTAAGATTGCCACTGCATTTTAAGTTTACGGTGAGTCATTGTGCAATCACGTAAATATAAATTAATTAGTGTCTGGTATGGAATACCTGACTCTTCTGATAAAGACTTAAAGTAATCTACAGAGTCACAATCAAGGCGCATAGTTACAGGCTGCTTGAGGTATTTAATGTAAGGGTTTTTTCTACCCTTCATTTTTGAAAAGTCATAATGGTCTTTCATTTTCTTTCACTCCAATATACCTGTTGCTCATCTTTATCAGCTTTTCTTGCAGAGATAATCCGTACCTTTGTTTCTTTCTCTCTAAAGCAGTGACAAATAACTAGTGTTTTAGATTTAAAGCTTGTGCCGAGTAAAAGAAAACGATCTTCATCTTCTGAATGCTCGGGATCAAAGAATTGAATTGCATGTTCATCAAAAAAGACTGTTTGAGCCTCTTCAAACGTAACGCCATGTTTTTTGGTGTTTGACTTATCCTTCTTTATATCCCACTCGAATTTAAGCCTATCCATACGTACATTGTACTTACGTATTTCGAAATGTCAATATTATTGGAGTTCTGGGTATATCAATGCTTTAAATATAACAATAAACAATTTGTAAATAATTTAACTTTTAAAAACTACTTTCTATCTTTCCGGTAACTTGGTTCTCTTTTCAACGGTATAACGGCTAAAATAATAATTCTATTGCCTTTTTGATAGTAGATAACACCAAATGGTAGGTCGTTGCCTAAATTAGATATGATGGTTAGCGCGAAACCGATAGCTCAAGAGAGTGATTACAGCTTCGCTTTTGTTCGGTTAGATATACGTCTAATACGCTCAGGAAGGGTCTGTTCCATAAGGATTGATCCAAGCTCGTCTGTCTCCGGTGTTGCTATTAAATCCAAATCTTTAGACAAGCCCAAAACTGACAATATCTGGGCGTAGATCCCGAAAGATACAGAGGGATCGCCTTTCTCGGCGCGAGAAATAGTGTCATAACTTACTTGGGCACGTAGAGCCATTTCATCGATGCTGAACTTACGTTTCTTACGTGCAGCTTTAAGATTTGCACCGATAGTCTGGAGCTGTTTTTTAAGCTTCGGTGGGAAGCTGTCTAGAAGTTTACTTTTCATGATGTACTTCCTAGGTTTTTGTAATTAAGCTGTCTACTGATAGCTGTGATCTCCGATACAAGGATACCGTGCCTTTTAGCTGTGGCCTCTAATTGTGTTGTCAAAAGGGTTAGGGCCTTTGAAAGCCAAGCATTAGCGCCATCGATATTTAGGTAAAAGTTACCTGCAAGCGATAGTGCTAAATCGATATTAGGATCATGACTATCGCCATCGATAGATAATTGATGGTGATCCGTGTCTGTTGAGGGATTAATGTCGAATGCTGGAGATAATCTCCATGACGTTTCCCCCCGTAAGAAGCCATGGTTTCTTAAATGATCATCGTAATTATTTGTAAGCATACCGAAGACTAATCTTTTCCAAAGTTCTTGTGCGTCCTCAATTTCACCATGCTGACTGATGAACTCTACAATATCTAAATATGAGCTTGTATCTTCATTATCAGATGCCTGAAGTGCTGTCATGGCGGACATATAGGGTTGCCTATGCCCGTTTCGCCGGTCAAAGCGTTCAAGTATTAATACGCCGAATTTTGACAGTGGTGTATACAGGATCTCTGATTTTGGTACGTTAATGTCTAACTGAGAGGCTAGATCTAACATAGTTTTTTCCCATGCTTCAACGTTGTAACCATCGTCATTTTTGGGGAATTTGGCCATCTTAAGAACACCACGATCCATAATACCTGCCTTAGGTCGGGCACCGCCTAAAGGTGAACCTGGGTCAAATAATTCAGTCAGATCTGCTGTTAGATCGTCTGCTTTACTTACTAGGCTCTGAAGCTCTCTGATGTTTTTAAACGTTGGGATGTTTGAGTTCTGGCTTAATGGCCCGCTCTCATTATAAAAGCGTAGCGCACCCATACGAGCAAAATCATCGATTTCTAATAGTGCGTCTAAATCGTCAATTGCTCTGCCAAGCTTACGTTTGATCAGTGCTTTACCCCATCTATCAGGCATAGAGTCTTCCATAAAACCAAATATTTTTTTAGGATTTGGATACTGTATGACAGGTGTTTCGTACAGCTCAGGTGAGATATTAAAGAAGTTTTTACCGGCCAGAAATGTCGGATCGTATTGGAAATTTACGACAAGTTTTCGCTCCTTAGCGGTGCCTAAATACCCCACCAATACGTCTTTACCATTCAGATTTAATACCACGTCAAAAGTTTCCATACCAGCCTCAATTAACTTATACATGAGTGATTATACGCCTTAACAGCTTATATATACATGTTTTTATGGAGCAAGGGGTCAGTCAGCTTGATATTTCATTATTCTTTCTAATCGTATTTATACCCAAATTACTTGAAGGTGCAGGTTTCAGCAAGAGAAGAAGCGATTATATTCTAGGCATAAAACGCAGCACTGGCTTTCTAGCTTTTGGTCTGAAATTTACAGATTGAATGATTACGGGTAATATAGTGATAGGTATTATGCGTTCTGAAAAGGCTATATACATTTGACAACTAAAAAAAATACCGTTGCTGTTTTTTCCCGCGTGCTGGCCGCCATTGTGGGCGGCTACCTGCTGGCGAACCTTTATTATATTTATTAGGCTCGCACGCTGATGCAGTGATAACAGGCATGCTAGTGAGCTATTTGATCTATGCGGGCATTGTAGTATGGGTGTTTACAGCAAAGACTGCTCGACGAGCTTGGATCGGCGTAGCAATCCCTATTTTGGTTTGCTCAGTGGCCATCTTTGTGCTTGCGCCTGAAAGTGTGCTATGAAAGGTAGCTTTCGCCAGTCAATGAACTGGCTACATACTTGGTCAGGGCTGGTGTTAGGCGGGTTATTGTATTTTATGTTTATCACTGGCGCTATCGGTTATTTCACCATGGAAACAGACCGTTGGATGCGCCCTGAAATTTCTATTGATAAAACAAAAGATCAAGCTCAGTTATTAGCCGTGGCAGAAAAACGCCTAGCACAAATAGCACCCGATGCCTCTTCATGGTCTGTTAGATTTCCAACAGGGCGATATTATTCTTTAATAATTGCGTGGCAAGATCCGCTTAATGAAGAGACTGGGCAAGGGGGAGAACGGCAACAGCAATACCTTGATCCGCAAACGGGTCAAGCCATTACGAGATACTGATGGTGGTCGTCTATTGTATCGTATGCACTATAAATTGCATTATATGCCTGTCGTGCTGGCTTATTTTATCACCAGTCTGGCGACGATGTTTATGCTGGTGGCATTGATCAGCGGCATAATCATCCATAAAAAAATATTCAAGGATTTTTTCACCTTCCGCGCTGGTAAAAAAACAACGCGCCTGGCTGGATATGCACAATCTGCTCAGTGTGCTGCCACTGCCCTTTCATTTAATGATTACCTACAGCGGTCTGATTTTTTTAATGTTCACCACCCTGCCTGTCCTTATTGGTGCCTCTTATAGTACCGGGGAAGATGCTCGGCAACGCTTTCTTGATGAAGTATTCACCTCTCACGCCGCACTAGCGCCTGCTGGCACAAGCGCTCCGCTCACATCTTTATCCGCGCTATTAAGCGAGGCCGAAGCACGATAGGGTCACGGAAAAGTGGATAGAATCACCATTGATAACCCGGGAGATATTCATGCACAGATTATCTTGCGAGAGATCTCCTTCAGGCTAAGCGGTGGCAAAACGCTTGTTTACGACAGAGTTAGTGGCGTGCTGCTGCGGCCACCGAACACCACCAGTGCTTCCAGGCAGTTTTATGACGTGATGGTCAATCTGCACGAAGGACTGTTTGCCGGTATTGTTCTGCGCTGATTGTATTTTCTCTCAGGGCTGATGGGTGCCGCTATGATCGCTACCGGGATGATACTGTGGACGGTCAAACGCCGTAACAAAGCTCAAAGAGATGGATAATCCGGCAAAGGCTTGATTCTGGTTGAATGCCTGAATGTCGGCATTATTGTGGGTTTACCTATCGCAATAGCAGCCTATTTTTGGGCGAACCGCTTGCTCCCAATAGGGTTTGCGCAACGAGCAGAGTGGGAAATGCATACTTTATTTATCACTTGGGCAGCAATGCTACTCTACCCCGTGTTGATAGCGAAGAAACGCTCACTTTATCAGATATGGGCTGATCAATTATTACTTGCGGCAGTAGCATTTTTCTGCTTGCCCTTGCTCAACTTTTTGACTACCGACAAACACTTGGCAACAAGCTTAGCCCAACAAGACTGGGCCATGGCTGGTTTTGATCTTAGTATGTTAGGTTTTGGTTTATGTTTTTATTTTGCAGCCAAAAAAGTGCGTAATAAGCACATCCTCATGTCAGTAGAAAAGGGTCTCAACAGTTCTAAGCAAGCCAGCCTAAAAAAAAGACATGATCCTCTAGGTATACATTGATGATAATCATCAGTTTCAACATTATTTTTATGGGTTTTCTTTTAATAAGCTTATCGATGAAACAGCACTATCTACAAACTTTTAGCCAATACACACTGCTATCAAAAAAGCAGAGCATGCTATTACGTTTTATTGGCTATGCCTTTCTTAGCCTTGCCGCTTGGCTTTGTATTCACGATTTGGGGCTTGGTTTGGGCTTAGTTTATTGGACAGGCTTACTTACCGTTGCTGCAATGATCCAAGCTTTATTATTCGCATACCGCCGGCAATGGATAATGCCATCAGGGCTTATCGCTATCTTAATAGCAATCACCATCGGAGCATTTAGTTTATAAAAAAACACAACAGTTTGCATGCTGAGCTCAAATCCTTAAAAAGACTTTTTAAATATGTCAATAAACTGTATGGTAGATCGTTGATATATACAAAAGTTTAAGCCATCTCTAAAAATGCAATACGATGATCTAAAATCACAACGAAAAAATAACACCGCATGGCGTTTATTGACCTCTCCCCATGCGCCCTTAATAGCCAGTTTTTTATACCATGTTTTCATTCAGCAAAATCAGCGTTCGTTACCTTTTGACATTGTAACGTCCAAACTGGATGACATGCTGTTTCATCTCAATCAGTTAGAGGGAGAAAGCACCTACCCCAAAGCAGCATTACGTTATTTAGATGACTGGTCGGGTGGTTCTAACGCTTTTTTGCGTAAATATTATGAAAAAGGCAATGATATTCCGCAACTGGATTTAACCCCAGGTGTGGAAAAAGCGATTGAGTGGTTACAAACCTTGCAGCCTCGGCAATTTATCGGCACAGAATCACGTCTATTAACGCTCTATAGATTGTTAAAAGAAATTGTACAAAATACCGAAAAAGATACCGAAGTACGCATTGCCGAACTAGAAAAACAAAAGCATGATATTGACACTAAAATTGCTCAAATACGCTCAGGCGTGGTGGAAGATTTTGATAGCACCCGTATTAAAGAACGTTGGTTTGAAGCCGAAGACGTAGCGCGTAAATTATTATCTGATTTTAGGCAGGTAGAATATAATTTCCGCTCATTAGATCGTGAAGTTCGAGAGAAGATCACCCTCAGCGATAAAAATAAAGGCGACCTTCTGGATGAGATTTTTGATCAACAAGATTACATTCATGACTCTGAACAAGGCAAAAGTTTCTCTGCTTTTTGGGAGTTTCTCATGTCCACCAATCGACAAGAAGAATTAGAAAACCTCACCGAAACCGCCTTAAAACAAGATGCCTTAAAAAATATAGACGATGCCAGCTTCCTGCGCTATATCGGTTATGCACTTTTAGATGCAGGTCAAAAAGTTTATCAAACCAATGCGCAACTGGTTGAACAGCTACGCAAATACCTTGCCGATCAAGCATGGCTAGAAAATAAACGTATTTTAGAAATCATTGGTGGTATCGAAAAATCTACATTGGCTGCCAATAAACAGCTCGCTCAACAAACAATGCAAACACTACCGCGAAAATTCTTCCCTGTTGATCAAGCCAAAGTTGCAGTACATTTATTAATGGAGCAAAAGCTTTTTTCGCCTAACCATAAAGTTAAACTTAGCAATAATAAAATCGAAGAGATGGATGCCGATATTGATATATCCGTTCTATTTGATCAACATTGGGTCGATGAAGAGTTGCTCAATAAAAACATCCATCGCTTATTACAAGACCGTCCACAAATCAGCTTGAAAGAAGTTTTACAAAAACATCCGCTAGAGAAAGGCTTGAGCGAATTAGTCAGCTACTTAAACATTGCAGGTAAACGACAACATACGATTATTGATGAAGCTGAAATGGAGCAATTAAATATACAGACATCAGATGCCAAACACGCGGCGCATGATTTATTGCACGTTTCACACCGAGTGGCGCATATACCCAGAATTGTTTTTACACGGTAAACATTTATCAATAAAGAATGAGTATGGGTATATTGATGTGGCACTAGGCATGAACTAATGATATCATTATGATATCATTTAAAAAGGTATAATATATGTCACAACTACTAGTAAGAAATCTGCATGAAGAGGTTGTTGAAAGCTTAAAACATCGAGCAAAGGCAAATCATCGTTCACTGCAGGCAGAGCTTGCATTAATTCTTGAAAATGCTGCCAAGATTCAACCCACTAACTTTTGGAACAATTCCGCTAAGATCCGTGAACAATTCGCTAAATCAAAACAGTCGTTTGCAGATAGTGCCGAATTAGTCCGTGAGGATAGAGATAGTGAGCAATAATTACGTTGTTGATGCTAGCGTAATGATTAAATGGTTTATCCCTGAAATTTATTGGCAACAAGCATCACACTTACAAAGCTATTCTGAATCAAGCTTGCACACCCCAGATTTTTCACAACTAGAATGTACTAGCATTTTAAGCAAGAAAGTTAGGCGTAAAGAAATAAAAGTTAACGATGCCAATCAAATTCAAGCGTTATTGTTACATATGCCTGTTCAAATGCACCCATGGCAAGATTTGTTATTGGATGCTGGACAAGTAGCACATGAGACTTATCGAAGCGTTTATGATTGCCTTTATCTTGTTTTGGCTAAACGAATCAGTGGAAGAATGGTGACTGCGGATAAAAAGCTTTATTTGGCATTAGAAAATTCAAAAGAATGGGGCGCGTATCTGCTTTGGATTGAGAATGTCAAAATAAATGATTAGATGTAACTTAATGATGAGTTTGAAAATCTGCCGGGAGTGACGAAAAATATAAATATGCATTTCCAAGTATCATGGGTATATCAGTATAATGCTCAGTTGAAAGAGATTGTGGCTTAATCATAAAAGATGATAAATAAACAATGAATCCAGAAACAAACGAACCCCAGCACGATAGCGCCTTGCCTGCACTTTTAGTGCAATTGTTAAAAGGCGTGATTTACCAAGATCAACACGCAAAACTGTGGCATTCGTTGCTTCAGTTACAAGCTGCCGTGCGTGATTATTTTCGGGTGATTGGACTAGAGCTTTATCTGGATGAGGCCGAAGGTTACGCTTTTTTAAAACAACAAGATTTGGATGAAGATAAGCAAGGTGATGCCGAAGAAAACAGTATCCCACGCCTGATTCCACGGCGTAGTTTAACCTTTCCTGTGAGTCTTTTATTGGTGCTGTTACGCAAACGCCTTGCCGAAGAAGATGCTAGCGCTGGTGAAACGCGCATTATTTTAAGCCGTGAACAAGTGATTGATATGATGTTACTGTTTATGCCTGAACAAAAAAATGAAGCGCGTTTGCATGATCAAATTAAAACGGCAATTAACCGCGCTATTGACTACGGGTTTTTACGCAAACTGCAACAGGGTGAAGCTGATCTGTTAGAGATCAGCCGTATTTTAAAAGCCTTTGTTGATGCACAATGGCTTAGCGAATTTCAAGAGCATTTGGATGCTTATAAAGATTTTGCGAGTGAAAGCGCATCTGATAATACAAGGGATAACCAGCCCCCTCAGCAAGACCCTGATCAAAACTCTCTTCAAGAAAAGGAACAATAATAAACATGGATGCTCCGAGTCAATTAGATCTTGCTGATCTGATCGCTACAAACCCCACAGGCTTCCGTTTGCACCGGATAGAAATTTATAATTGGGGGACGTTTCATGAAAACGTTTGGATCATAAACCCAAGCGGTAATAATTCATTGCTTACGGGTGATATTGGTTCGGGCAAGTCAACGGTGGTGGATGCTTTAACAACTTTGCTGGTACCTTCGCAAAAAATCACCTTTAATAAAGCGGCGGGGGCAGAATTAAAAGAGCGCAACTTGAACTCCTATGTACGTGGTGCTTATAAAAGTGAAAAAAGCGAACTCACTCAAAGCTCCAAAGCCGTTACTCTACGTGATGAAAGTGACTATACCGTTTTGTTGGCATGGTTTTACAATGAAGACATTAAACAAGGCATGACCTTGGCGCAGGTGTTTTGGCTAAAAGATGGGGTGCATAACCCTGAACGCTTTTATGTTACTGCCGATAGCGCATTAACCATTAACAAAGATTTTGCTAGTTTTGGCGGTGACATTAATAAACTAAAAAAACGTTTGCGTGATAAACAAGCGCATATCAGCACCACCTTTCGTGAATATTCCACCTTATTCCGACGTTTTTTTGGGATCCAAAGCGAGCAAGCCTTAGATCTTTTTTATCAAACGGTGTCGATGAAGTCGGTGGGTAATTTAACCGATTTTGTACGCCTACACATGCTGGAAAAAAATGATGTCGAATCCCAGCTTGATGATCTATTACGTGGTTTTGATAACCTTAATCGTCTGCATGAAGCGGTATTAAAAGCCAGACAACAAATCGAGCAACTTAATCCGCTGTGTGAAGATTTAAGCCATTATCAAACACTGCATAATACGATACAATCCCTGCGCGATGCGCGCGATGCTCTGGCTAGCTGGTTCGCTCGTTTTCAACAAACATTATTGAATACGCAAATTGAAAAGCTCGGTATTGAAAGCAAGCGACTTATCCATAAAATAGCAAAAATCGCCGAGCAAATTCAACGTTTGCGCGATAAAGAAGATGATCTGCATCGTAACATTGAAGATCACGGTGGTCGGCGCTTAGGTGAAATTGAACGAGAAATTGGGCAGTTTTTACAAGAGGTTGAACGGTGCAAATATCAATATCAAAGTTATGAAAAATCTTGTCAGCTACTTGATTTACAAAACCAGCTAGACGAAGAACTTTTTTATCAAAACCATAGCCAATTAGAGTCACGTGATAACGCCTTGCAACTTACAGAAACCACATTGCAAGAAGAGCGCGATATAAACGCGATACAGTTGGGTTTACATCGTAAAGAACACCTTAATCAGCAACAAGAAATTGAATCACTCAAAAAACGTAAATCTAATATACCGCTGAGAAATCTCTCTATTCGAGAGGATTTATTAAACACCTTGCAACTTGAGGAAGACGAGTTGCCTTTTGTGGGCGAGCTATTGCAAGTCGATGAAAAAGAAATCAAATGGGAAGGCGCAATAGAGCGCGTTTTACATAATTTGGGTTTGAGCCTGTTAATACCAGAACGCCATTATAAACGGGTTAGCCAATATGTTGAGAAAACACATCTAAAAGGACGCTTGGTTTATTTTCGGGTGAGCAATGATAGCGCCCCGTCAGCAACAATTCCCGAAGCAGGCTCATTGGCAGAAAAGGTTCGCATCAAACCCAAAAGCGAATTTTACCAATGGTTGGAACATACGTTGATCAGTCGATTTAGTTACCAATGTTGTGACACGCTGGATGTTTTTCGTCGCCACCCTTATGCAATTACTCAAAACGGACAAATCAAATCAGGCAAACAACGCCACGAAAAAGACGACCGTTATAAACTACATGATCGTAGCCGTTATGTGCTGGGCTGGAGTAACCTTGAAAAACTAAAAGTATTAGAAAAACAGCAACAAGCGTTAGAGCAAAATATACAAGGTTTTTCTAGTGCGATTAGTGCGGTTGAGCAAAAAACAAAAGCATTAAGACAGCAAGCCAACGCACTTCGTGATCTACAAAAAATCACTCAATATGCAGAAATAGACTGGCAAACACCGACCCTGGGTATTGAAAGTCTAAAACAAGAGAAAAAAGAAATAGCAGAAAGTTCTGATATTTTGCAACAGCTACAACAGCAATTACAAAAAACCATTGATCAACGCAAGCAGCAAGGATCACAAGAAAAAACTTTATTTAGCGATGAGGGAACATTAAAAAACAAAATTGAAGTGGCCCAAGAAAACTTAAAAACTGCCCGTGAAATCGCTGAAGAATACAATCAACAAGAAATGCAACAGCACCAAATATTGTTGGAGCAATGGCGTAAAAAAGAGCTGGGCGAAGCGGAATTTAACTTACGAAATTTGGATAAAAACCAACGCCAAATACGCGAAACCATGAGCATCGCTGTCAATAACGATACTGCTAAACAAAATCGACTAACGCAGAGCATCATCCAAAATATGGCGGATTACAAGCGTAACTACCCCGCTGAAACCAGCGAAGTAGACGCACGCCTAGAATCAGGCAACGAATTTGCCCAAATGCTACAAGCCTTACAATCAGAAGACTTGCCCCGCCACGAAGCCACCTTTAAGAAAATGCTCAATGAGCAAACTATTCAGGGTGTGGTTATGTTCCAAAGTCAATTGGAAAAAGAACGCCGCAAAATTGAAGATAAAATCACCGCAATCAACCAATCATTGCATCAAATCGAATACAACACCGGCAGTTATATAAAATTACTCGCCGATTTAGCCCAAGATGTCGATGTGCGTGATTTTCGTAGCGAATTAAAATCTATTTTAGATAACGCGCTGGATAACGAAGATATGTACACTGAAGAACGTTTTCTAAAAGTAAAAAGTATTATGGAACGCTTCAGAGGGCGCGAAGGTCAAGTCGAACAAGATAGACGTTGGATGAACAAAGTTACCGATGTACGCAATTGGTATAATTTTTCCGCCAGTGAGCGTTGGCGTGAAAGCGACGAAGAAAAGGAATTTTACAGCGATTCTGCGGGAAAATCAGGCGGGCAAAAAGAGAAGCTGGCTTATACGATACTCGCCTCGGCACTTGCCTATCAATTTGGATTAGAGTGGGGCGACAACCGTAGCCGATCATTCCGCTTTGTGGCGATTGATGAAGCCTTTGGTAAAGGCTCAGATGAATCCACGCGCTATGCCTTGGAGTTATTCGGCAAGCTTAATTTGCAATTATTGATTGTTACACCGTTACAAAAAATTCATGTCATAGAAGACTATATCAACGCGGTGCATTTTGTGCATAACCGTGAAGGTAAATATTCCATGATAAGGAATTTAAGCATTGAGGAATTTAAGGAAGAAAAAGCGAAAGCGTCGAAATGATAACCCCAAAAAAAATACAACAAAAATCCTTAAAGCTCTGGGAAAGTGGACGTATTTTGCAGGCTGCTTTAAAAAATGAGCCACTGTTTCCGTGGCATATTCGCTTTCGAACCCCCAATGCCCAGCAACAATTAGATGACTTTACAAAGATTAGAGATTGGCTTGTTAATTTAAAAAAGCACAGTAATGAATCAGCCAATATTTCCTACGCAATTGACTATAAAACCAGTAATCACCGTCAGTTAAGAGCACAACAATTACCGTCGCTGATTGTGTTTGAATCTCGTGATGATTGTTTACACAGCATAGGCAAGCATCATGAGTTTGAGGTATTACTACAAATAGTCCACAACAGCTGTAATCAATATCCCGCTCTGCATGATTGGATCATAGATAAACCGCGATTATTTATGAAGCACCAAACGACTTGGTGCAAACTATTAAGTGTTTGTGATTATTTTATAGAAAACCCGCGCCCTAATTGTTATTTGCGTGAACTTGAAATTGAATCAGTCGATACTAAATTCATCGAAAAAAATAAATTGATTCTAATGGAGTTATTGGATCTGCTATTGCCAGCAACATCAATAGAAAAAAGTGCAACGGGCACAAAACAACACGGCTTTGAGCGTCGTTATGGTTTGAAACATGAACAAGCTGTAATACGATTACGGTTATTGGATGAAAGTCTCCAGCCTCATCCTGCAATGAGCGATATAAGCCTTCCCTTATCGCAATTATGCAACTGGGATATCAAATGTTGGCGCGTTTTTATCACGGAAAATAAAATAAACGGCTTAAGCTTTCCGCAGATGCAAGATAGCTTGGTTATTTTTGGTTTGGGCTACGGTGTGGATAGTTTGGCAAAAATCCCCTGGCTGTCGAAATGTGAAATATATTATTGGGGAGATATTGATAGTCACGGCTTTTCCATTCTTTCTCGCCTACGCCGATATTTTCCAAAAGCACGGGCATTAATGATGGATGAAAACACGCTGGCTCAATACCAATCTTTATGCGTTGAAGAACCGCTTAATGCACAATGTAAAAACCAACTAAGCTATCTCACCGAAGTAGAACAAAGACTTTATCAAAAATTACAAAAAAGCCATCAACGCTTAGAGCAAGAGCGTATACCGATGAGTTATGTGATGCAGCGGCTTAAATATTGTTAAGGTTTCTCTAAATAATAAATCTGAAAACGGGATGAGCAATGACTTTTCGCTTGACATGTTGTTCTCATTTTATTATGCCGCCCGTATGGACAGAAACCCTAGGTATAAAATGGCAAATAGCTTGGTAATGATTCACTTTCAATTATTGTGAGCTTATGTATAATGATAATTATTTGCATTTATATATAGATTATCTAATGACACATAATGGCAATAAGTTCAGTAGCTTATAATCAAAATATTTTGACTGCAGAATATCATCAGCATTTTCATCCGCTGATCGACAGGAGAGCGAAGCGGAGTCGATTAGTCGCCAGTAGGCAACGCCTTTGTGCATTTTCGTAATAGAGAGCGTTAGCGAACAGTGGAGA
>NVVW01000011.1 GCA_002733505.1 Methylophaga sp.
TCCACTGTTCGCTAACGCTCTCTATTACGAAAATGCACAAAGGCGTTGCCTACTGGCGACTAATCGACTCCGCTTCGCTCTCCTGTCGATCAGCGAATGCGCTAAAAAAAAGCATAACCATCTTATGATAGCTATGCTTTTAAAATGAGACTTAATTCGTGGCAATGATTATTCTTTTTTTGACTCCGTTACCACTATTTGGTCAGCAAATTTGGCTAATTTTTTATCGCCAATTCCCTTAACATTAGTTATTTCATCCACAGTCTTAAAACTACCCACCTGATCACGATGCTCTATGATCGCTGTTGCCGTTGCTGGTCCAACACCGTTAAGCGTTTCAAGCTGTGCTTGAGTTGCAGTATTGATATTAATCGCATCTGCTGCAAAAATACTATTCGCAGATAAAAAGAACAACCCAACAAATAAAGTTAACCATAATTTTTTCAACATCTTTCCTTACTCCTTGTTAATACCATCCACCATGGACAGTTCAACAACAAAAATACTGTATCAACGTGTATGTTGTCAACTGAGATTCTCCTTAAATTATCACCGTAACAGCGCTTGTTGTGCGCGTGTAATCCCACCTGATTATTTTATTCATTTAAGAAATGGGAATAATGATAACTGGATTTATCAAAGCACGTAACGTATTGTTGAGCATGTTTTTCCCAAAAACGTTACCTGGGCTAACGCCCGCATCACGAACTGTGTATGCGATTGTTGGGTTTTTATACGCTCAACACCAGCTGTAATCCAACATCCAGTAGATTTAATTGTTTTGTACTAAGCCGCCCTACTTTTTCAGTTAAGAATGTTTTATCCAAGGTAACAATTTGGGAAACATTAACAGCAGAGTCACGATTTAACCCACTTTTCGATTTTGTTAATTTAAAATTTCCTGGTGCATCGGCTAAATGCAGATTCGAGGTGATAATAGCAACAATGACAGTTTGGATATTACTTTTATTGAAATAATTCGCTGACACAATAACAATCGGATGACGATACCCCGGCTCCGAAGCATGAGGATCTGGCATTGAAGCCCACCAAATCTCTCCTCGATTCATCTACCATTCTTCTCGAGGTAGTGAATCCATTTGCATAGTAGCTATGACATCATCCAATTGATTTTCTGCTTGAGAATACACCTCATTTAATTTTCTAGTAATACCATGGCTATCATGAGCTTTAATATATTCAGATACGGCCACTGTGAACAACTCACTCCGTGACATACCTAAACTTTTTGCCATATCATTTGCTGCTTGAAATACTGGGTCAGGAATTGAAATTGCTGTTTTCATAAGGACAGTATAACCAAGGTTATACCAATGTCAATTTTTCTTTGAAAATCTAACAATAGAGTATATCATCTCATTATTTTTTGCCGCATCAATAAGCAATTGATCTGCCTCAGCTTTGGTGATCTCACATTCTCCTTTTGGAAGGAGATCCGAGCTTTCGGTAATAATGCAATCTTAATTAGCTTTTCCTTGTGACGAGCCATACACACTTAGCCAGCTCTAAATCACATTGAATCATTTCAGTACACATTTCTTCCACAGTAATTTCAGGTACCCAACCAAGTTTTTCTTTTGCCTTAGTAGGATCGCCTAGCAATGTTTCAACTTCTATTGGTCTAAAATAACGTGGATCAACTCTAACCAAAATATCCCCAACGCTCACTGGAGTGGCTACACTATCTCGTATCTAGTTAAATAAGGTGATTTCTTTCTCTACCTTCTCTAATAATATCAACTATTTCGTTAGAAGACACACCGAGATCAACCCCTTTAATATCCAAAGGTGATTTTTTTTGTATTGCTGGCTTTATATAAAATGATTCACCGTCTCTTTTTTTGACACAAACAACACCTTCTTTTCTGGCCTCATCTAATATAGATGCGAAGTGTTGCCGAGCTTCTGTAAAACTATATTCTTTCATTGCTCAACCTCTAAAACTTGAATTCCAATATTTCTTGCTACTGTTTTTAGCCCATTATCTAGCGTTAATAGCGAAGTACTTGTTTGCTGGGCGCACTGAATAAGATAAGCATCGTAAGCATATATGCTTTGACTATAAGACAACTCTAACGCTTGCTCTAGCGGAACATCAATAAATTTTATAGGAATTTCATGATAAGCTTTCAGTGCAAGCTTTGCTAATTCTATATCCGTTTTTTGCCTTTTAAACATGGCAGAAAATGCATTACCGATTTCCCAGTGAACCGAGGCAGGAGCATATAGTGAATAGCTTGTTGTAAGTTCTATTATTCTATCTTTCGACTTCTCATTTCCAATGACTGCAATCAAAGCCGATGTATCTATAGTAAGGTACATACTTTACTCCTTGATGTACATATGTACACACTATAGTCGGTTTAGAATTTTTAGTAAACAGAATTTTCTTTAAACATAACGCTTAAGGAAACGGCAATGTCGCAAAGGAGTATCAATATTAGACGACAATTAGCTTGGCCGGTTTTTAGTAAACTTCAGATGTATCAAATCATAAAGGATTTATATACCCGTGATCATTCAATCTGTAAATTTTCGCTCCTCCGTTACTCCCGCATGTTTTAAGCGGGAGTCTAGCCTACTAGCCATAAGATCCCAGCTAAGCTTGTGCTCAGCTTGACTGGGTAAGCATGCTGGGATGACGAGGTTTATACAAGATCACCTGCAATTTCAATGATCACGGGTATAGCTATGCTTTTAAAATGAGACTTAATTCGTGGGAATGATTATTCTTTTTTTGGCTCCGTTACCACTATTTGGTTAGCAAATTTGGCTAATTTTTTATCGCCAATCCCCTTAACATTAGTTATTTCATCTACAGTCTTAAAACCGCCTGCCTGTTCACGATGCTCTATGATAGCTGTTGCCGTTGCTGGGCCAACACCATTCAGCGTTTCAAGCTGAGCTTGTGTTGCAGTATTAATATTAATCGTGCCTACTGCAAAAACACTGTTCGCAGATAAAAACAACAACCCAATAAATAAAATTAACCCTAATTTTTTCAACATCTTTCCTTACTCCTTGTTAATGCCATCCACCATGGACAGCTCAATAACAAAGTACTTTAGCAACGTGCATTTTGTCAACGGAGGTTCTCCTTAAATTTTTACCGTAACAGCGCTTGCTGTGCAGGAGCGTTATTACAACTCATCTAAGCTGGGTAAACCAAAGCTATTTTTAGGTTTAAAAGAGATTTCATAACCCAAAGCATCTAGAATAATATCCAGCGTTTTCAAGCCAATAGCACCTAACTGCCCACGCTCTAACTTACCCAGTGTCACTCTGCTTATTCCGGCAATATCTGCCAGTTGTTCTTGTGTTAAGCGCTTTTCTTTCCTCAATGCTTTTATTTCAGCGCCAATTTCGTCTAATTTCAATCGGAAGCTCCTTATGAGTTTTATTTTCAAGCGATACATTCCACGTATCAATCATTTTTTGACCCATTGTTTCAAAGGCAGGCGTTTTAGCGCTATATTCTTGCAGTTCTGTAATTGTGTCTTTTAATGCCTGCATACAATCATCATAAGATTTGCTGGCGTTCTTCTCTGACAGATAGCAACTTTCAACACCGAACTTAATGAGTTCCTTTCGCCCAAACCATACTTTTTTACCGAACATACTTAATGCAGGTCGATCTGTAAAAAAATAAACGGTGGTATTAACAATGTCATAAGCCGGTGAAAATCGTATATTACTCATATCAATTTCATAAAGCACACCAAAGTTTTTCAAATGAGCATCACCATTTTTAAGCAAATAGCTCATCACAACTGTTTTATAAAAAGACTGCATATCCTTACGCTTATTAGTAACAACACGGTAAAGTATTTTGGCTATCTGCTCATAGCTACCCTCATATTTTTGCTCTTTATTTTTTCCCAAAAGCCCTGACACTTCTTCAAAGCCTATGTATTCCTTACTTTCTTTATCGTAATTAAACCGTTCAACCAGCAAAAATTTCTTATTTTCTGATAACAAAATATTTGGGATTATAACCCCGGACTTTTCAACTGCCTTAAGACAGAAATACTCATTTTCTGCTAAATGTGGATATTCCGCACCCCACGTTTTAACAATATATTCTTTAGTTGTTAATGACTCTTTATCCCGTAGTAATGCCATCGTTTTAGGTTGCACCCCAGAAATAGCATTTTTATCTAGAAATGTTTTAACCAACGTCACAAACGCATCTTCGCTATCATTTTGCAAGACATCATCTAAATCAACACTTTTAAAAGGCGTATTAGAAAATTCACTTCGAAATGAAAGACGGCTTTGGATATTAGGGCACAAATAAGAGAACAATAAAAAATCATTAATATAACCGTGCTGTTTGTTTAGATAATTCTTTAAAATTTCAAACAAATAACCTTCGGGCATATTCATATCAAAAATAGGGTGTAAATGATCTCGCCATAAATATGTCGACGCTTTATAAGGCATAATTAGTGATATTAATTCGTCATCAGCCCGATAATTAAAACCATAGGTATTGCTACTTTCTTCATAAAAAAGTTCACCTACTGGCTTATTTTGTATTTCAACTGTTATTTTCTTCATTTAATAAACCGACAAAATGATAAATATAGTTATCATTATGTGGCAATATTTAAAAAATGTAAACCATTGTTATCTTTATAATCTATTACTTAAAAATACTAGTGAGACACACCATCCCGTTTTAATACCTTTAATAATGTTAAAAAAATAATTTTCAGGTCAAACAAAAAAGATTTCCTCTCCAAATATTCAACATCTAACGCCACTTTTTCAGGAATGGGTAATTCGTCTCGACCATTAATTTGTGCCCAACCTGTTAAGCCCGGCAATAATGTATGTACGCCGTGTTCTGTACGCAATACTACTAGATCATCTTGATTAAATAATGCTGGGCGCGGCCCTACAAAACTCATATCGCCTTTCAAAATACACCACAACTGTGGCAATTCATCCAAGCTTGATTTTCGTAAAAAATCACCTATCGGCGTTAACACACTTTTAGGATCTTTTAATAAATGGGTAGCAACCGCTGGTGTATTAACCTTCATACTGCGAAATTTCGGCATCTTAAAAACCTTATTATCTTTACCAATCCTATCTGACCAATATAAGGCGGAGCCTTTGGATGTCAGCTTAACTAAAATAGCCACAACAATAATCGGAATCAATAAGGTAATCGACGCGCTTATAGCTAAAAACATATCAATAAAACGTTTCATCTATTTCCTTTTCCAGAGTTTAAAAAGCTTACATTAACTGCAAGAATATTGACAAACTCATCACTTCAACACCATCAGATAGCGGAAAACTATCGTCACCAGGATAAATAACAAATCGACGTGTTGCTTTTATATCAACGCAGGCATAATAAAAACCTTTTGATAGCGTAGTGGTCAAGTATTAATGCATAAAACTTAAGCCACCTTTTTCTGTAGTGCGTCTAATAATTAACATACCCGTGTATTAAGCATATTCATTTAGCATAACTATCTGATTTAAACGCTTACAAACCATACTAAACAGCCCGTTATCTAGCATAGCTAAAGGGTGTGGCTTCGCTTTTCGCGCACGCCAATCGAATGATTTTGGTTGATGACAAAGAACGTAACTTACCTTGTTACTGTTGGCTTTCCCCACTGCTACGGCAAAAGGGTTGTCCTCATTATATTTTGCGGTTGTCATGGGCAACCCGATAACAAGAGAAGTTTTATCATTAAAAATTTGAGGGCTGAGCACCAGAAAAGGATGAATATCTCTCATTTCTTGACCCACTTGAGGGCTACAGTCAATCCAGATAATATCTTGCCGAGACGGCAACCATTTGGCTGACTCTTTTACCACTTCTCAGCACCTAAACGCTCATCAACAGACATCGACTCACCACCATGCCGTATAAGATCAAAACTTTCTAATCGTTGCTCCAATGTCAAAGATTCATCTAAAATAGGGGTTATCACAACTTGCTTATTAATCACTGCAATTTTCACACTTTGATTTGTATGCAAATGCGCTTCGCGTGCAATCACAGCAGGCAACCGAACACCCAAACTATTTCCCCATTTTTTTATATCTAAAGTGACTTCCTTCATGGTTAAACCTCCAACACTACAAGCTGTGTTTATACGTAAGTTTAAACGTTAGACAGGGGTTAATCAAGTGTTTTTATTCCTTGCAAAGACATCCGCTATTTTTTTCAATTGCTCATCCATCGTGATCACAGGCTTCCAATCTAATAGATCTCGTGCCTTTGAGCTATCCACTTGCAACGAGCCAAATAACCGATTAGCTACATCTTCTTTTCCTAGCAGCTTTGCAAAAAAGCGCATTAACCCTACAGGAACAGGCAGTAAAAAAATCTTTTTCCCGAAGGCTTTAGCCACTTGTTGCAATAACTCGGTTGTTGAAACATCTTCACCATCAGAAATTAAAAACACCTCATTGGCGGCTTTGGGATGTTCTATACAGTGAATAATAAAGCTCACCAAATTATCTAAAGCCACTAAAGAACGTTTATTGTGAATAGAGCCAAAAGGTAATGGTATGCCTTTATTAACCCATTGCATCATGGATAAAAAGTTAGCCCTAACACCGACGCCATAAACTAACGGTGAGCGAATAATGACCACCTCCATATTTGTTTCTTCAGCTAACTTTAATAGCCCTTGTTCGGCTTCGTACTTAGACAATCCATAGGGATCCGTTGGAACATGAATATCATTTGGTGAGAATTTTAATCCATTATTCGTGTCTTCTCCATTTACTTTAATCGAACTAATAAACACAAACCGTTTAACACCCGCATCAATCGCTTGGCGGGCTAGATTCAATGTGGCAGCAGTATTTACTTTTCTAAATTCTGTTAAGGAACCACTCGTATGCTCCGTCATCACATGCACTCGCGCCGCAAGATGAATCACTACATCCAGATTCTGTAATGCTGAGTGCCAGTCAGTATTTTCTGATAAATTTCCCACTTTAAATATATGGGCATTAGGATGAAAAACAATACCATCTTGTCTAGCACAAGCACGAACATCATGACCTGTAATAATTAGATTTTTAACAACTTCTTGACCTACAAAACCCGTTGCTCCTGTAACTAAAATCACTTGTTAACGCCCCAAAGCTTACTTCTTTGACCAAACAGTTCTATTTATATAGTCAGTGTAACTGAGTACAACTCTAACCACTTGTTTAGAAACCGCTCCACCTTGATAGTCTTTAACCACCCCCATTATTCTATTTTCACGTTGATGCTGGCTTGTGATGACTTTTACTGATTCCAAAACTCTTTCCGCTTTGAGCCCACTCATGATTAATATTCCTTCATCCATGCCTTCTGGGCGCTCATGAGCATTACGAATAGTAATTGCCGGCAAATTTAATAACGAGGCTTCTTCAGTAATCGTACCACTATCAGATAAAATACAAAAAGCCGACATTTGCAGCTTAATATAATCCAATAGCCCAAAAGGTTTCACAAAGCGAATTAGTGGGTGTTCAGTATGAGAATCTAATGCTTCTAATTTTTTCTTGGTTCTCGGATGTGTAGATACAATGATTGGGTATTGGTAGGTATCGGCAAGCACTCTCAGCGTTTCAATCAAATCTACCAAGTTTTCTTGAGTGTCTACATTTTCTTCCCTGTGTGCACTCACTATGAAAAACTTATCTTGCTCAAGCCCTTCTGTAGCTAAAATATCAGAGGCTTCAATTCGAGGCATGTAATAATTTAATACCTCTTGCATATGTGATCCCGTTTTAATAATAGTTTCTGGACGAATTCCCTCAGCCACCAAGTAATCTCGCGCATGCTCAGTCAACACCATATTAATATCACTTAAATGATCCAACACCTTTCGGTTTAGTTCTTCGGGCACACGTTGATCGAAACATCGATTACCCGCTTCCATGTGAAAAATAGGGATCTTATGTCTTTTAGCAGCTATCACTGCCAAACAAGTATTAGTGTCACCATATAAAAGTAGAGCATCGGGCTTTTCTAATTCAAAAATATCGTCTGCTTTTGAAATGATATCTGCAATCGTTTTCGCTGCTGTCTCACCTACCACATTCAAAAAATGATCAGGTTTACGAATATCCAAATCATCAAAAAACACTTGGTTCAGTTCATAATCATAATTTTGGCCTGAATGAACCAATATATGATTGACCTGCTTGTCTAACTCAGCGATCACTCTACTCATCTTAATCAGCTCTGGGCGTGTACCAACCAATGTCATCACTTTAAGCATTAAGTGTCTCCTGAATATAATCCAGTTTCAACAATAAAGATTTAACGTCTTCGACACTCAATCGTTCTGTATTGTGAGAAGTGTAATCATCAACTTCAGCGATATGCATTTCACCTTCAACAAAATATTTTTTATAATTCAAATCACGGTTATCTGCCGGAATACGATAATAGCGTCCCATATCTTCAGCTTTAGCCATTTCCTCTCGTGAGATTAAAGATTCATAGAGCTTTTCACCATGGCGTGTTCCAATCACCTTGACTGAACTATCACTACCGTATAATTCTTTCAAAGCTTGAGCTAAATTAGTTAAAGTCGACGCAGGTGCTTTTTGTACAAAAATATCACCTTGCTCAGCATGTTCAAAAGCGTGTAGCACTAAATCTACTGAATCTTCCAATGACATCAAGAACCGAGTCATATTGGGATCTGTCACTGTCAAGGCTTCCTTCGCTTTCATTTGATTAACAAATAGCGGAATGACTGATCCTCTAGAAGCCATTACATTGCCATAACGAGTACAACATACCACCGGACCTGTTTCTGGAATAGCTCGTGATTTGGCCACCACTACTTTTTCTGCCATCGCTTTTGATATACCCATGGCATTTATCGGATATACCGCCTTATCGGTACTCAATACAATGACTCTTTTAGCACCATTTGCTATGGCTGCATTTAAAACATTCTCGGTTCCGATCACATTTGTTTTTACCGCCTCCATGGGATAAAATTCACAGGAAGGAACCTGTTTCAGCGCAGCCGCGTGAAAAACATAATCCACACCAATCATCGCCTGAGAAACACTGTCATAATCTCGTACATCACCAATATAAAACTTCACTTTATCGTTAGCGAGTTCGATACGCATGTCTTCCTGTTTCTTTTCATCGCGACTAAAAACACGAATTTCTTTTACATTAGTGTCTAAAAACCGTTTTAAAACCGTATGGCCAAATGAACCTGTACCACCGGTAATCATTAACACTTTATTATCAAACATGGCTTGCTCTATTCCTTAAATGTTCTTGATACATTTTTTCGATTAACTCGGGCCAGTTTGGCGGTTCATAACCAGTTATTTCCTGAAATCTACTTGAGTCCAAAGAGCGATCTATCTGTATTTTTTCATCGACCTCAATTTCAACATTCTTGCCATACACTTTGGCAATTAAATTTAGTAAGGTATATTTATCTATCGGATCAACAGACACATGATACAGCCCCTGTAGATTAGTGCTAGGAATAACATAGTCTTTAATTACATCTGCCAATTCTATCGTAGGCAAACCAGAAAAGATGGCTTTTTTATAGCCTTTAACAATATCTGTCTGTGATAAAAACCAATCGACAAGTGAAGTTTGACTGTTAAGCTCATGACCGATAATAGATGTACGTAATGTTACTGCATGAGATAAATCATGCAACTCTCCTATGTATTTCGATTTCCCATATAAATCCTCGGCATCAGAAATATCATCTTCGGTATACATCCCTTTGCGACCATTAAAAACACAATCGGTACTGACCTGAATCAATCTGGCATTTATTAGAGAGCAAAGATATGCCAACCTGTGAGGCAACATTGCATTAATGGGTAGTGTAGAAAGAGGATCTTTAGCATAAGCAAGCTGTTTGATTAAACCAACGCAATTAATAACAACATCCGGCTGTATACGATCGAAAACAGATACCAAAGCATCATGATCTGACACATCAATATTGTTAAGTAAAAATGCATGTGATTGTTCTGGGAAAAAAGTAAGGTTGCTTGCATTACGCAATGTGCCCCATGCTTGATATCGGGCATCATTCGAGAACTGTTTGAACACAACGCTTCCGAGCATACCGGTCACACCTAGAACTAAAATATTCACTTAAGTCACCTTTTTTTACCTATTCTTTTCTCAATAATTTCCACAAGCTTTTTACACTGTCGTTCAATTTCAAAATGCTCCAAAAAATATCTTCTGCCGTTTTCCCCTAAAATACCGCGATCTTCTTGACTCATTTTAAACATCTGGACAATTCTTTCAACCAAGCCATTAACATCCCCTGCCGCGCACGTTAAACCGGCATTAGCTTCATTTATTATTCTGGCTGCCTCACCATCTATACTGGCAATGATAGGTCGACCTGCACTCATGTAAGCCTGAACTTTACTCGGGATTGTGTATGAAAAAACCTTATCAGACTTCAATGATACCAATAATGCTTGTGCGCTAGAAAAAATTGAAGGCATAACATTTATTGGGAATGCTCCAGTAAATACTACATTTTTAAGATGCAATCTTGCCACTTCCTGCTGAGCCCACTCCAACATACTGCCCTTGCCAACAAATACAATTTTAATACTAGGTCTACTTCTCAATTTCACCGCAACAGAAATTAATGTTTCAATAGATTGAGCCTTACCAATATTGCCTGCAAACACTATACAAAAATTTACTTCTAATAACTTTTTCAGTTCTTCAGACAATACATTATCACCATCAATGTCTAGAATAGCATTTTTCATATCATGAATTGCATTAGGGAAATACTGTATTTTGTCTTGTTTAGCCAACACCTCAATTGGTTTAATAAATGCCTGTGACTGGACTAGCAACGTATCAGAACATGCATAAATCCCTTTAACCAAATAGCTAATTAGTTTTAATGCGATCTTGTTTTTAATGAAGCCCGTAGCTGAAAGACTTTCAGGCCAAAGATCTTGTACCCAAATAACCAAATGTGTTTTTAATTTCCATCTTAAATAAATAGCTGGGATAGCCGCAGTGATTGGTGAAGGAGAAAATACTAAAATAGCATCATAATGTTCATTCTTTACCGCAGGTGGAAAAAAACGAAAACCATTCCAAATAAAAGACCCATAATTTAAAAGTAAATCTTTTGCATCACCCGTTCTCCTTGGACATAAAGGCGCGCGAAACACAGAGGCTTTTTTAGCAAACAATTCCTGTTTTGTACCATGTTGAGAGTACCCATCAAACAGTTGCCCGTCAGGATAATTTGGCTTACCTGTTAGCACCTTAATCGTATGACCCTGTGATACTAATGTTTCAACTAAATCATTAATGATAAAAAACTCAGGCCAAAAATACTGCGTAACAATCAATACTTTCATTTATCCTCAGTCCTATCGCCGTTCAACGACTGAAGGTTTTTCTTTAGAACCGTCTAACAACCACTCACAAACATTCAATGCAGTTATCCCTATATTAATCCAAGAATATTTAGCAATGACAAGTTGTCGACCTCGCTTCCCCATTATTCTTAATTCATCATAATCAAGAGACATCGCTTCAACTAACGCTTTCGATATCCCGCCCACACTAGGTTTAACCCACCAACCACACTTATAATCTACTAAATCTTTCCATGGAGCTGCAGTCGTAGTTATAACGGGCACTTCATTAACTAAAGCTTCTGCAACTACAAGCCCAAAATTCTCGGAATGCGTTGGCAGTATAAAGATATCAGCGCCATCGAAGCAAACTTGCTTGCTTACCCCTGTAACGAACCCAATAAATTCAATGCCTTCTACTCCACGGTTACGTATTAATCTACCCAGAGATTCACGATACCTGCTATCACCACTACCTGCAATAATAATTCTCCATTCATCTTTCCTTACAATAGACCACGATTCAATCAAATCTTCCAATCCTTTCTTGGGATGAATACGAGATAAATAGAGAATTTTATTGGTTCTTTTCTTAGGTGAAGCAACGACTGTATCCGTCACATCAATACCGTTTGGAATCACTGCAATATACTGCTTATAACCTAATTGTCGAATAGAGTTTTTTTCACTCTTAGCCGTAGCAATAAATAATGATACTGTCCGTAAAACTAAACCTTGATAAGTTCTTAGTGCGATCCACTTTTTAAAAAAATTATACTTTAAAGCCACCGCTTCCATGCATCCATGCGGTGAAAGAATCAAGGGTAAATCATTCATTTTTGAAACAGCAGCAGCCATAGCTAAAACTGGATTCCACATCCCATGGATATGGATCAAATCAATCTTATCTTCATAACATAAGTTCTTAATAAAATAGTAATATGAAATATATTTTGAAATACTACGCTTATTAGGGATTAATTGTATTCTAATACTTCCTATTCCATTTACCCGTCTAGGTATAGAGGTTCCTCCTAAAGATATAAGTGTTACATGACAGCCTGCATGCGCAATATACTCGGCATACCGCAAAGCTGCAAGCCCTTCTCCTCCTGATGTTACGGATGTATCTGCTACAATATGAAGTTGATGTTGCATATATCCCCACTATTTGATTGAATCATTCTTTTCGACCTTTAACAATACCGATCTCCACAAAGCTAAACAAGGACTTAAAACGATGGCTATAAATACCCATACAGGAAACACTTGATAGCGCATTGAAACACCAGTTGTGACACAGAATATCAACGCCGTAAGTGCATAGGCACTCGCAGCATCTTTTTTAATCCAATAAACCTTGCTCGCCCAAAAAATAAATACCCAACCAAGCCATATGACTGCAAGGAGACCTAGCCAACCAGTATCATCAAATAAAACTAAAATACCAGAATCACGATAACCTCCTTTAAATCGCCCCTCTATTGCAATATTTACTGATTTATCTGATTTATCTGATTTATCTGATTTATCTGATTTATCTGATTTTATATATTGAACAATATCTAAAGGTGCATTTAATATTCTTTCGCCCACTATAGCAACAGAGTTCCATCCATTTTTTGTAATAATATCTGATCTAGTGACCATAAAATTTGACATACTATTTACTGCAACAAAAGTGAATATCAATATAAGCACCGGCGTTAACAGGCGAAGTAACCGCTGTCCTCGTATTAAAGGTAATGGAAGGATTAACGTTAAAATCAATAAATAAATAAAACTACGAGATCCAGATAAATAAAGACTACCTGATACTATTGCTATACCTAGTAATATAGATTTTTTACACAATGATTTATCATTATTGTGGAACAGGAAAGACAACCCTAATATCACTATTGCACACCACATTCCAAGCAAATTAGGGTTAAATAGAAATGAACTTGCACGGTATAATACTTGACCATCAAACTCACTACGCGCCCAAGATAGCTGAAAAAACACTTCGTAAAAAGCAATTAATAATGAAACTGAAGCAATAACATTAAGTATGTATAACTGACGCGGCCTCACATTCAACTTTTCCGAATCAACTTTCAAGCCTACGTACATCAACCATAACAACATTAACATGGCTACAATGCTAAAAAAGTTTTGAATTTGCAATGCAGTTTTTAATGTCGGATGAATAACGAAGCCTATAAAAGCTAAGCTCATTACTATTACAAAATAAATATCAACCTTTCGGTCACTAAAAGCTTGCTTATACAAGCGTACGATAAGTTGTGACAAAATAAGTAGTATAAATATAATACCCGTTAGTCTTACAACAAGATCGCCACTACCAGTATGCATCATTACTAGGTCTGAATATGAACCTAGTGAAAAAATTGAATAAAAAAAGTGAAATGTAGCATAACAAAAAACTCCTATAAGGCATTTTGTGGTGCTCTCATTCCATACAAAATATAATATAAAACTAGCCAAAACTATATTAATCACGAAATACCATCAAACATTGTTTTAAATAGTTTTAAAATATCATTTCCATAAATGCTATCCGGCTCCATCAAATTACCCTCAGCCCACTCATTCCAAGACTTTATAATGACTAGAGGAATAGCATGTTTTTGAGACTGTAGCTGTTTTTTTATGCCTTTTTGATGAGCACTAAAACTTTCCATATCGAACCCTTTTAAAATAGTCCCTCTTTCTCCATGTCTTGCTGTCGTATCCCACCCAGTATATATAACCGGTATCTCATCTTGCTTGCCCATCTCAGCACTATATTTTTCAGACATTAACTTAGAATAATCGTAAACTACAGGGCCAATAAAGTTCAGACCAATACGTTTGATTAGTTGCTCTTTTATAAAGGAGATAGGGTGTCTTTGCCTTCTTGCATAAAAATACTTCCCTGAATTTAAAAAACGGTCAAATAATCCTAAATAACTTGATTTGACAGTGGTATTCTCAGCAATAAAATATATTCCAGCCAAGCCGCATTTTAAGGCTGCATCTCGAAATATTTTAATAAAACATTCTAAATCCGGAACTTCAGATGGATTAAAAACACCAAAAATGGGTCTACCATCAATTTTGATATAATTGTTACTCAGAAAATGAGGCAAACACTCATTGAAATACTCTAGATAATCTTCTTTCCCTAAGTACTGCTGCTCTTTCAAGCGTAAGCCGATTTTTTTATTATACCAAGAATGATTTGCCCACATAAAACAATAATCAAAGTCCAAATTTTCTTTAAGTATTATCTTGGCAGGTTTATCCAAAAGCCTCTCGCCAGACCCGAACCAATAATCCCACATAAAAAAGCCTGTAACCCCATGATCAGTGGCAAGCTTACTTTGCCATTCAAGCACTTCTCCTGATGTCAAATCATACTCATAATATGGTGCTACAGGCTTCCTTATAACCTGCCAATCATAAAATTTCTTGGCTGACGACAGGGCTGTCCATTCTGTATATGATTTACCCCACCACAAATTATTTTCTTCTACTTCATGGAACTGGGGGAGGTAATATGCAAGACTGGTTAATTTTCTCATTTATTGTTCTTGTAAAGTCTAGTTGAGTATTTTTTATTTCTTGGATTCAACTAATCTCACAATCTCCATATTAGGCAAAGGAAAAACTAAACTCATACCTGACAGTTTTTTGTTCGAGATGAAAAACTTTCTAAAATGCCATGGTAATACAATCATATAATCTGGTTTCTTCGCGAGTAATTCCTGTTCTGGAATAATTGGGATCCATGTCCCAGGCGTATAACAGCCAAATTTTTCAGAATTAACCTCTCCCACAAAATCAACTTCCTTAGTGGTCAAGCCGCAGTATTGCAACAGCACATTTCCTTTGGTGGAGGCTCCAAGAACTGCCACAGTCTTACCTTCGGCGCGAGCCGTTTCAATAAAATTAAGTAAATCATGCTTGGATTGAACCACACGGTCAGCAAATTCTTGATATGGTGTCAGCGTATCTAAACCCTTTATACGCTCTTCATCAAGAACCCTCTGTACCGAAGGAAGTACTGTCGAATCCCCATTTGACTTTGCTACCGTCACGGAGAAGCTTCCTCCGTTGATACCGTTGAACTCCACACCAAGGATCTTGAAGCCCACCCTGTCAGCCATCCATTTAATCTGGCACAGCGCATAAAACTCCAAATGCTCATGACACACCGTATCATACGAATTCGTATCTAGCATTGTCGGCATATAACTTTGCTCAAAAACCCAAACGCCATCATCTGCCAGCACGTCATAGACTTGCTGCATAAACCCCATTGGATCTTCCAAGTCGTAAAACATAGAAAATGACGTAATAACTTTTGCCTTCTGATCAGGAAAACGTTCATTAACTAGTTCGGAAGAGAAAAAATCCGGAATCAATTGGATATGAGGTGGATAATAGCTATGAAATTTTATGCCAGTAGGGTCAACTCCAACCAGAGTTAGACCCGATGATGAATATGCTTGCAATGTAGTGCTATCATTACTGCCAATATCAATAACAAGATCACCATTATTTAACTCTACCTGTTCAAGAATTTTTTTCACCTTATTGTGCAAATGTGTAACCATACTAGCATTAAGGCCAGAGCGATAACCATAATTCTCACCATACATCTCATCTAAGTCGTATGAATGTGCCATCTGTAATAAACCGCAGACTTCATCTTCACCTATGCATTTCACCAGCCAGAGTGGTCCTATAGTAACTTTCGCATTCTTCTCACGTGGAAACACCCCCGTCAGCATCTGCTCGCCCAAATCGAGCACTTTTACCAATTCTGTATTACCACAAATTCTGCACTTTTCAATTTTTTTATACATCAGCATTCACTTTATCAAATTATTTAATATCTTTACTCAAACTTTGTAAATCTGCATCCACCATCATTTGTACCATTTCTCTAAACTCTATTTCTGGTTCCCATCCCAATTTCGTCTTAGCCTTGTCTGCACACCCTACCAATACTGCATGTTCCGCCGGCCTATACGCCAATTTATCTTCTCGCACATAATCGCGATAATCGAGCCCTAAATGACTAAAGGCAAATTCACATAATTCACGAACAGAATGCACTATTCCAGTAGCAACGACATAATCATCAGCGTACTCTTGTTGTAACATTAACCACATGGCCCGCACGTAGTCTCCAGAAAAGCCCCAATCTCGTCGCGCATCTAAATTGCCTAAATGTAGTTCGCCTGCCAAACCCAGCTTGATTTTCACTGCTTCCTGAGTAATTTTTCTAGTCACAAAATCTAAGCCTCGACGTGGGCTTTCATGATTAAATAAAATAGCCGAACACGCAAAAAGACTATATCGTTGTCGATAAATTTGAATCATAGCATCCGCGTAAAGTTTGGCCGCGCCATAAGGACTTCGTGGATTTGTTGTCGTAGATTCAGTCTGAGGGCTTTCATCTGCTTCACCAAAAATTTCTCTGCTTGAAGCTTGACAAAATCGTATTTTATCATCAACCTCACGAATAGCTTCTAATATACGAGTCACAGCCAAACCATTCACATCGCCTATACCGACAGGATCATCATACATCCCTGCTCCCGAAGAATAAGCAGCAAAGTTATAGACTTCTGTCGGATGATATTCTGATAACACCTTTAACATGCGACGCTGATCCAACATATCCCATGCAATCAATTCAACGCTATTCTTCAGCCCTACAGGAAGTGACTGCTTAGCCTTCTGAACATCCCTCACAGCACCAATGACACGGTAACTCTTCGCATGCAACAGTTCTGCTAAATACGATCCATCCTGCCCTGTTATCCCGGTAATAAGTGCTGTTTGCATATTCGCTTACGATTTCCTACGACTGAGTCGAACAAAAAAACGGCTCAATGAACCTGCACTGCGGCTATACAGCAAATCGTGCAACGCCATCTGAGCTGGCTTAGAAAATATGGAAAAATAAAACACCATTATGAAGTTTGCCAAGGACGCGGGAAAAACACTTAGAAAATAAGCCATTGCGCGTTCTAGTTTCCCCATATTACTTGGCCAAAATTTTTGGAACTCTACCACTGTATAAGCACCAAGAGCTCTGTTATGGAAAAGCGCTTTCACACTTCGCCACGGTTCGCGCCGACAGACCTTTCTTTTAACCGCATCTGAAAAGCCAGGGAAAGACCAGATTAGCTTTGGCCACTTGAACATCCAGATTTCAAAACTACGCGAAGTCCACATCGCATTACCATAGCGAATAATAATCAATGGTTCTGAAATAACTCTGACGTTCGTAATTGGTGGGTCATGGAAAATCACTCCCACATGAATAAATAACGTTCCGTAATAGGCAGAGCGATTTCTGGAAAGCCAGCATGCACGGCGGATAACCACACATCCTATAAATGAAAGGTAACCCGCAATTTCAGAGAAAAACTCTTCACTATCAGCAGCTTGGTATACCTTGTCAACATCAAACTCCAAGCGTTGATGCTCAAATACTACAGATAAATCTACATTCCTAATCTCTGAATTAACGACAATGAGCTCTTCTTCATCACCTAATACAGATAACACTTTCTTAATCGCATCAGGCTTTAATAAATCATCATCAGTCATCAGCCAACAGTAATCACCTCGCGCATAGCCAACAGCCTTATCAAAGTCTGCATCTACACCAGAATTTACTTCCTCTCGAAAATAGCGAATTTCAGGATGTTGCAACAAATACTGGGCCATCACTTCCGACGTGTTGTCTGGCGACGCACCATCAACAACTACAATTTCAACTCCCGGCTCCATCTGAGTAAGAATGGAGTCCAGTGTCTCACCGATGAATTTCCCTCTGTTGTAGGTGGCAATGCAGATTGATAATTTAATGGGCATTATTGTTCGTGTTTTTTGCGATTGTATATTCAATTACCCTCGTAGCACTTCATCTGACTCGGCAAATACATAGTTGAAAGTCCCTGAATCAGTATGGTCTTTTTCAATCCAATTATCCACGTCACTAGGAGTCACTAATTTTGGGTTTCCTGTTGCTGTAAATGCTTTATAGCCATGATCCCAGAATAATTTAAATATTTCTTGGAAATCTGGATTCCTTCCATCAGGATGAAACTCTTCAAGACAAATCTCTAACAACCAAATAGGTTTTGGTGTAAGAAGAAGTGTTGCTAACGCCCCTTTAAGCACTTGAAACTCAGCCCCTTCAACGTCCATTTTAATAAACAGTCGTTTGCCCAAAAAACGTCCAGCCAATACATTATCCAGTGTTGAGACAGGAACAATCTTCTTGAATCGAGATGAATATCCTGCCCAATTTTTAATCAAGGAAGCCGATGGGCCCGAAGCCCCATACAATGTCAGCAGGCCAGGACGCTCGCTTAGCGCAAGGGGAAATACCTCTGCACTGTCTTCCCACCCATTTGCCCTTATGTTTTGAAATAAGCATTGTAAGTTCTGCTGTTGTGGCTCGAATGCAATTACTGGTTTTCCCGACTGCAGGGCAAGACAAGTGTAATATCCCAGATTGGCACCTATATCCACAAACACATCCACATGAGGCAATACCCTGGTGATTATTTCTGTTTCCTCAACTTCAAATTTTCCAATTCGCATCAATTCATAGGCCGGATGTAAACCTGAAGTCAACTTAAAACCTAGCGGTGTCACAACCTCTCTAGTTTTCGTCCAGATTTTTGTTCCCCACCAGTCCGTTAGTACATGGAATTTCCATCTAAAGCTTGAGTTGAGTTTTACTAACGTTGTTGAACGCTTAGCTAAAGCTTTCAACCATCGTGGCAATATTGACATTTCATTTCCTTAATTCAGTGAACAGTTGATGAATATTCTCAGATAGCGATGAATTTTTGATCAGCAATTAATGTAAATTGATCGTCACTCGACATACGAAATTTTTTGTATTGTGATTGATTCTCAGCAAACTCTAAACCACACACGTTATCTAAAAATGACTCATCAAAGAATTGAGGATCTACAAAAAAACCATTCACACCATTTCTATCTACAGTCACAAATCGATATCTATGCTGTTCAAAAAACTTACGCCAACCTGAAATTGACACTCCATAATATAAATGAGTTGGATGAGCCTTTGTAAATACAAAGGTTGGTTGATACTCAATAGTCATACTGCGCTCGGGCCCATAAACTGAATTGTACTCAACCACAAATATCTTTGGTCTAAATCCTGCCTCCAGAATAGCTTGCGCGATATGGTAATCATTGCCGTCAATATCAAGGGAGAATACGTCAGGATCATGATAAAGCGCCATGTCTTTCATAGCCTGCACACTTTCCTTTGTTACGAATATATTGTGGCACTCCGCCCCAATACTGTAACCAATAACAGTTCGTTTTGCTCGCTCAACCAGATCTGAACTGCCATCAAAAAGCATCCCATTATATTTTTCAGCGACAATGAGCCAGCTTGTATTGTTCTCAATTCCATCTGCAGCGCCTATTTCGATACAGTAACGATTATAATTCAATAGGTTTTTCCTCAAAACGTCGAGAATACCATCCTCACCATTCTGACTAAACCCTGAAAACTCCCAAGTTGCTGGTTGTTTCAAATCTATATTTCGTGCCTGCATCATTGCCGCCCCCTTACTCAATGCAATGGCTATACGTTGATGATCTCGTACATCCAACAAATAATTTATAAATCTTCTAATCATACTTTCACCTATATAAATTTAAGCGGCTTCTTCATGCAGCTGCAATTTTCTTCTTTTTCAAACTATTCAGCACTATTGTTCGCAGTTGAGGCGACATAGAAATTGAAAGTGCAGATACCACCAAAGCCAATATGCTAGCACTTATCAATTTTACCAGTATTGAATACGTCTCATCTTGAGCAACATAGAGACTCACCTGGCCTACCATAATGGACAGCATCAACGGAATACCAACATCCTGAAATAACCATTTTGCTCCTATGCCTTTAAGCAAACTACGATGCGTCATCCATATTCCTAATAATACATAAAACACGTGTAATACAAGCCATGCCATCGCACCACCCAATGCACCATGAGTCAGAGTGAAAAAGATAATCAGAGGAACCCAAAAAAGTAGTAATATGGCGTTAATTGTTAGAGGTAAGCGCGTTATACCATGGGCCAACTGCATAGCATAGGGGAAATACATAACACAGTGCAAAGCCGAACCGATTGCCAGTAGCGAGATAATTGGAGCCACGCTTGATGCTATACCCATATTTCCTGTCCATACAAACACTAAGTCCTTTGCAAATATTGCTAGCACCATTGCAACCGGGAAAATCACAGATGCAAACATTCGTGTTCCTAATCTGTATAGATCAATCAGTTTTTCTGTATTGCCTACTGTAACCAGCACAGTCATACGCGGATATATCACGTTAAACACCGGCGAAACCAAGACATATAATCCACTTACAACAATTGTGGCGAGCATGTAATGTCCAAATTCTTCCAACCCCAGCATATTGCTAAGCATTATCTTATCCAATTGCATGAACACCAATGCGGTTAAAGCAATACCACTCATACCCGCAGTAAAGCGCCATACGCTTTTTAGCTTATCTATATCGAACTTGTTCTGTTGTGGTTTTCCAATTATTCGCCAAGCAGCAATGCGTATAGTGATTGCGTAAACAAGACCGATGCAAGCTTGCCAGATGAAGAATGCCTCAATCGTCGGCGAGACAAAAGCTAGTACACTCACCGCCCCCAAGCTCCCGATTGTCACCATAATCATATTAATACCGCTCGATACCGTTAAGCGTTGTGCACCAATTAAGGCTCCATGATACAAACCGATTGGCCAGCGGCAAGCCACTACCAACCCCATCAACATCACCGCATGTGAAATGGTTTGTGATGAAAGTTGTTTGGGTTGTAGCCAGTACTCTGCAATCAATGGCGCAAGTACCAGAATCAATAAAGCGATTACCACAGCCAAGCACCAATAGACTACAGCCAGAGTATGCAGCAGCTTGCCAGCTTCTTTTATATCTCCAGATGCTAAGCAACGTGCAACTTCACGATTAATAGTGGGTGACATCCCCATATCAAGAAGACTCATGACAGCTTGTATAGTTATGAAAAACCCAATCAAACCGTAGGCTTCTACCCCAAGGTATTTGAGGTAGAAAGGAACTGCCGCTAACACGATAAGCACTGACCAAACTGAGTTAGCCAAGCCTGCCAATAAATTCCGCTTCATTTTCACCAGTGATTACTCGTGATAATTGTTGGCATAATAACCATGATGTTTCACTAATTCATCTCGTTCAGCTGTTTTCAGATCCTCACGCACCATTTCCTTAACTAACTCATCAAATGTTATTTTAGGTTCCCAACCCAACTTTTCCTTTGCCTTAGAGGCATCTCCAAGTAGTGTTTCCACTTCAGTAGGTCGGAAATAACGAGAGTCTACAGCAACGATACACTTTCCAGCCACATTGTAGCCTTTTTCGTCTATCCCTTCGCCTTTCCAAGATATTGAGATACCTAATTCGTTTGCCGCGGCAATAACAAAATCACGCACACTATATTGAACCCCTGTCGCTATCACAAAGTCATCTGCTTGTTCTTGTTGTAACATAAGCCACTGCATTTCAATATAATCACGGGCATGACCCCAATCACGTTTTGCATCAAGGTTCCCTAAATATAGGCAACCCTGTAAACCTAGTTTAATCCGTGCTAATGCTCGGGTAATTTTCCGAGTAACAAAGTTTTCTCCTCGAATTGGAGATTCATGATTAAACAATATCCCGTTACACGCATAGATACCATATGCCTCACGATAATTAATCGTGATCCAATATGCATACAATTTAGCAACAGCATAAGGAGAGCGAGGGTAGAATGGGGTGGTTTCTTTTTGGGGTGTTTCTTGCACCAAGCCATAAAGTTCAGAAGTAGAAGCTTGGTAAAAACGTGTTTTACTTTCCAATCCTAAAATGCGTATTGCCTCAAGAATTCGTAACGCACCTAAAGCATCAGAATTTGCTGTATATTCTGGTTCCTCAAAACTAACAGCGACATGGCTTTGTGCCGCCAAATTATATATTTCATCTGGCTGAGTTTGTTGAATGATTCGAGTTAGGTTAGAGGAGTCTGTCAAATCCCCATGATGCAGAAAAAAGCGAACATTTTCTTCATGTGGATCTTTATACAGGTGGTCAATCCTTGAGGTGTTAAACGACGACGCACGACGTTTTACCCCATGAACAATATATCCTTTATCCAGCAGAAACTCTGAAAGATAAGCGCCATCTTGGCCGGTAACACCTGTAATTAATGCAACCTTCTTCTGTATACTCATTTCTATCCTAATCTCTACATCTAATTTTATTTTCTAAAAATAGCACCCTATTCAACCGTCACAGACTTAGCCAAATTCCGTGGCCGATCAACATCTGTGCCTTTTATTAGTGCCACATGATAGCTGAGCAACTGTAATAATACATTATAAAGTATAGGCGCTGTAATTCGCCCCACATTTGTGGTAGCTTTAACGCGAACCCCTTTTTCATTACTGATATCAAACTGTTCATCTATTAGCTCTATTGCTATTTTCACTTAGAGATACCTCTACTCTCAAGATCTGCATTGATTGCATTTGCTACCCCCACTATAAACCCTAGGTTTTTATATGCTGTTTGAAGCGCATCTACTAGGATAGTTAAATCTTCAATATAGTCATGAATCATTTGGTTTCTTAATTGTCGTAATTCAAGCCACAAATCAACAGAAGGCAATACACCAATTTTTTCTGCTTTATCTAAATTATCAATAGCTACAGTTGACTTTTCTTCTAGAATGTCCAGCCACGCGGGGAGTAATTTATCGCCCAACGTATCTTGTAAACGACAAAAACGACTGGTAAATGCTTCTAACTGCTCAGCCAACTCCTCATCAGCATTTAATTGCTTAGCTCGCTCGACAGTAAAAGGCTTGTTAAATATTTTTTGTGCCGAATAGTTTAAATGATGAATCTCTTTATCAACAACTCGCCGTAAAAACTTTAGTCTTTCTGACTTATCCACAGTGTTGCTTTTTGGCATCATAATAATACTCCTTTATGCGTAGCAATCGAATGGATAGGTAAGGTTTTTAAATTAGGTGCTGATAATAATACATCCACTTTTCGCCCATGAAATAAACGTATAAGCCGTGCACTTATTTTTGCTGATAATTCGGCTGGATGCTCGACATATTCATCCAATGTAACTAATAAATCTATATCACCGCCTTTTTTATCATCATCGACACGCGAACCAAACAATGTGACCTGTGCACCCTCTCCCGCAAATATAGCAACGACTTGCTTTATTATTTTTACCTGACTCACTGTTAGTCTCATTGATGCTATTCAACCGTCACAGATTTAGCTAAATTCCGTGGTTGATCAACATCGGTACCTTTGATCAATGCCACATGATAGCTAAGCAACTGTAATAATATATTAAATGTAATCGGTGCTGTAATTCGGCCCACATTGGTGGTGGCTTTTATAACGGTAAAGCCTTCTTCTGAGCTGATATCAGATTGCTCATCTTCAAACACGATCATTTGGCCGCCACGTGCTTTTACTTCGTGTAGGTTTGATTTGAGCTTCTCTAGCAGATCATCTAATGGCGCAATGGCTACAACCGGCATATGTTCGTCTATTAGTGCCAATGGCCCGTGTTTTAATTCGCCTGCGGGGTAGGCTTCTGCATGAATATAACTGATTTCTTTTAATTTGAGTGCGCCTTCCATTGCTATTGGGTACATTGTACCTCTGCCTAGAAAAAGGGCATGGTGTTTGTCGGCAAATTGTTGAGCAACGCCTTCTATTTCTTCTTCATGCGACAGTGCATTGGCGATTAGCTTTGGTAGTTGTTGTAAGCCTTTAACTATTGCTTTTTCACGGTTTTCATCAATGCTCTGTTTCACTTTGCCAATAGCTGTAATGAGTAATGCAAGTGCGACTAATTGTGTTGTAAAGGCTTTGGTTGAAGCCACCCCTATCTCTGGCCCTGCATGGGTCAAATAACTAAGGTCTGACTCGCGTGTTAAGCTGCTTTCTGGCACATTACAAATGGTGAGTGTTGGAATATTTTCTACTTGAGCTAGATTCCCATTTTCACGGGAATGACGGAGTAGTTTGATCTTCTGCAATGCCGCTAAGGTATCTGCCGTTTCACCAGACTGGCTGATGGTGACAAATAGTGTGTTGTCTTGAATAACGGGGTTGCGATATCTAAATTCGCTGGCGACTTCTACCTGGCAAGGCATGCCAATAATATCTTCCGTCCAATATTTAGCGACCAAACCGGCATGATAACTGGTGCCACAGGCGATAATATGTATTTGTTCTATGCTACTGAAAATATCTTCAGCTTGAGGTCCAAAACTAGAAACCAATACTTTATCATGAGTTATTCGCCCTTCTAATGTATCACTCACCGCTTTGGGCTGTTCGAAAATTTCCTTATGCATATAGTGGCGATGCTCGCCAAGCTCAACCGATGTAATGCTTAACGATGATTGTTTGATAGGGCGTTCAACACGTTGGCCATCAATATCATAAATTTCTATTGATTGACGCGTTAATTTGGCTACATCGCCTTCTTCTAAGAAGATAAAATTATGGGTGACAGGCAATAATGCTGAAACATCAGATGCGATAAAGTGTTCACCAAAGCCCACGCCTATTACTAATGGGCTACCTTTTCTGGCGGCAACTAATGTTTCTGGCTCATTAACAGCAATCACACCTAAAGCATACGCGCCTTCAAATTCACTCAATGCTTGCGTGACTGCCGTCAGCAAATCATCGGTAGATTCTAATTGTTGGTGAATGGCATGAGCGATCACTTCTGTATCTGTTTCAGATGTAAAACGATAGCCTGCGGCAGTTTGTTGTTGTTTTAATGATTGGTAATTTTCGATAATACCATTATGAACAACCGCTACTTTGTTATTGCAGATATGGGGATGGGCATTATTTTCTGATGGCACGCCATGTGTCGCCCAACGGGTATGTGCTATGCCTATATGACCTGAAAAATCCGTGGTTTCTTGTTCAATTTTATGCTCTAACTGCTTAATTTTACCTAAAGCACGGACGCGCTGAATAGCATTATCAGGATCCAATAGCGCAATGCCTGAAGAATCATAGCCACGGTATTCAAGCCGTCTTAGTCCTTCTAATAAAATAGGGGTTACGCTTCGTTCAGCAATACCACCAACAATTCCACACATGCTCTGGCTATTCTCTTAAACTATAAACGCAAAATTATACACTAGATAGAGGAAGGTTTACCTCGGTCAAACAAATATATCTCGTGATCATTTGTTTTGCGGTTTTTTATTTGTCATTGCGAACGTAGTGCGGCAATCCAGCTCTGCCCTGCCTAGATTGCTTCGCGTTACTCGCAATGACGAACTACTTGAAGTACGGGATATACTAATGCAACCAGTCTTCAATTTCACATTGCGGTTGAAAGCCATCGACATGCTCCACCAATAGATCGCGTACTTGTTGGCTGTCATCAGTATCATTTGCTTGTTGCAGTGCTTGCAAAATAATATTTAATTTCTGCCAAGGAATAACCTTTTCTTGTGCCCGCATAATTCTCTGGTGGTCGGTATCAGTCGCATTGTCACCAATCAGTAACTCTTCATAGAGCTTTTCTCCAGGTCTCAAACCAGTGAATGTTATTTCAATATCGCCTTCTTGATTTTCTGCATCCTTCTCCGAAAAGCCACTGAGATGAATCATCCGTTTTGCTAAATCAAGGATCTTAATTTCTTCTCCCATATCCAGTACAAATACATCCCCCCCTTGCCCCATTGCCCCTGCTTGAATAACCAGTTCAGCCGCTTCAGGAATGGTCATAAAATAGCGAACGATGTCTGGATCGGTCACGGTGACAGGTCCGCCATTGGCTATTTGCTCACGAAATAAGGGCACAACTGAACCCGAAGAGCCTAAAACATTACCAAAACGCACCATGGTGAATCGTGTGGCTGATTGCTCCTCAGCAAGTCCTTGAAGCACTAGCTCAGCTAAACGCTTACTTGCACCCATAGTATTGGTCGGTCTAACTGCTTTATCTGTCGATATTAAAACAAAGGTTTCAACCTTGCTTGCAATTGCCGCTTGGGCGCAACTTAATGTACCAAATATATTGTTACGCACACCTTCGGTAGTGTTTTTTTCTACCATCGGCACATGTTTATAGGCAGCCGCGTGGTAAATAGTGTTGATATTAAAACGCGTACAAACCGCCTCTATTCGTGATTGATTTAATACGGTGCCTAATACAGCAATAATGGGCATATCAACGTTAAAATATTGTAATTCTTTTTCAATGGCATACAACCCAAACTCATTCAGTTCATACAGGACAATAATTGTCGGTTGTAATTTAATTATTTGGCGGCATAATTCACTGCCAATAGAGCCGCCTGCTCCTGTCACCATCACTGCTTTACCCGTGATATTGGCATGAAGTAAATCTTGCACTGGCTCAACGGGATCACGCCCCAATAAATCTGCAATATCGACTTCTCGAATGTCGGAAACAGTCACTTTACCTTCAGCCAAATCCACCAAATCCGGTAAGGTACGAACGTGCACAGGATAGGGCTCTAATAACTGAATAATCTTATGTCGTTGGCTTCTTGAAATAGCGGGCATAGCCAACAACACATCACGTACATAAAACTTTTCAATTACGTGACTAATTTCGCTAAATGAATACACAGTAAGCCCATTAATTTGTTGGCGATGCAGACTAGGCTCATCATCAATAAACGCAACGGGATTTAACTGGTGGGAAACTTTAAGTGCCGCCGCCATTTGAGCCCCTGATTGACCAGCGCCATAAATAATAACAGGGGGGGCTCGCCGTCTTGTCATATTATTTAGTGTGTTTTCAGCAATATTGCCAGCAAACCACCACCTAGCAATCATTCGACTGCCGCCAACAAACAATACTAAGATGATTGCATTGATCCCATAAACCGTTCTTGGAACCTGCTCAACCCCCGCCAGCAAAACAACTACAGCAAAAAACAATGCATATAAAAAGGTTGCTTTGATAATTGTCCAAAGTGCATGCATGCCAAGATAACGCACGATGGCACGATAAAGCCCTGCCTTTATAAATATAGGAATAGCGATAACGGGCGCTAATAAAAAGATCCACAGTTGTTCTTGTGGTGGACTATAAATCACGCCATATCGAAGTGATAAAGCTAGCCATAATGCAAAAATAATGGCGACAAAATCGACTACTAATGTGATAAGACGCTTTAACGCTCTTGGTCGTGATAAAAACCAGTTTGATATTTTTGGCACAAGAAACTGCATGCAAACAATAAAGCCTTATGAAATAAAAGCCCATTCTACCCTAGACCGAAGAGATAGATGCTTAATGTTTTAACTCTATATCTGTAATCATTGGAATTGCAGGTTTTTGCCGTCCGTCACTCCTGCATGTTGTTAGCGGGAGTCTAGTATTGTAACTGTGAGATCCCCGATAAGCTTGTGCTCAGCTCGACTGGGTAAGATCTCGGGGATGACGAAAAATAAACTAAATTCTCTTATCCAGAATTCAGGTTAGTTATTAGGATGACGTGAAAATTATGTAGATCGAATAATTACGGGGATATGAAATGCTGTTTGTTGGAAAAATGGTACGCCCGACAGGATTCGAACCTGTTACCCTCGGCTTAGAAGGCCGATGCTCTATCCAAATGAGCTACGGGCGCATTGTGGTATATTCGATGGGATTTGTTGGGAGATTTAGAAAGAAGTGGTCGGGGTAGAGAGATTCGAACTCCCGACCCTCTGGTCCCAAACCAGATGCGCTACCAGACTGCGCTATACCCCGCCGTTTCTCCAGTACATCTTGAAGAAGACATCCTCGAAGAGAAGGCGAAATCATACGCCTATGACTAACAACAGTCAATCTATGACTGATCTTTTTTGCTGTAAACAGCACAACATGCCAATATAGCTTCTTTATTTTTGTTTGGGACAGTCAATGAGCGCAAAAATCATAGATGGTAAAGCAATTGCAGTAGAGCTAAAGCAAGCTCTAAAAAAGGCTACAGATATTCGTTTAGCGGCAGGAAAACGTCGCCCAGGTTTGGCTGTTGTACTTATTGGCGGCGATCCCGCATCCAAGGTCTACGTGGGCAGTAAGCGCCGTAGTTGTGAAGAAATTGGCTTTAAATCGGATGCTTATGATCTGCCCGAAACAACGACAGAGGATAAATTGCTCGCACTTATTGACACATTAAATAATGATGATGAAATCGATGGCATATTAGTGCAACTGCCATTGCCAGATCATATTAATACTGAAGCCGTTATTGAGCACATATTACCCGATAAAGATGTAGATGGTTTCCACCCGTATAATCTTGGGCGTCTAGCTCAGCGTAATCCCCAACTTCGTCCTTGCACACCGAAAGGCATTATGACGATGTTGCAAAGAACGGGCGTTGACTTACCGGGATTAGAGGCCGTTATTATTGGAGTCTCTAATATCGTAGGTCGCCCCATGGCGTTAGAGCTTTTAGCCGCGCGCTGTACCACCACATCTTGTCATAGTAAAACTAAAGATCTAGAGTTCCACGTGCGCCGAGCAGATTTGCTGGTAGTTGCAGTGGGGATCGCTAAATTTATCCCTGGTGAATGGATTAAAGAAGGCGCCATTATTATTGATGTGGGTATTCATCGCCTTGAAGATGGTTCATTATGCGGCGATGTGGACTTTGACGGCGCTAAAGAAAAAGCGGCGTGGATCACACCTGTTCCTGGTGGTGTTGGACCGATGACGGTGGCTACATTGCTTGAAAACACACTCTATGCAGCTGAGTTGCATGATGGTTAATGCCTTTTCGCGGCTTCAGCCGCGAAATGCAAAAACAGATAAGGCTTAATTAAGGATGATAATCATATGACAAGATTTCATAGTCACAGGCTAAGAACAGGACGCTATTCAGCTGACAATCAAATTTACTTACTCACAACCGTTACACATAACAGCAAACCTATCTTCAATGATGTTACCACTGGACGAATAGTCGTAAAAACACTAAAAAACATCCATGATTTACAACGTGTTTCATCATTGGCATTCGTCATTATGCCAGATCATATTCACTGGCTTTTACAATTACATACTGAAAAATTAGACAGCATAATGCAAGCATTTAAAGGTGTAAGTGCTAACAAAATAAATCATCATTTAGGGTTGAATGGCAAATGCTGGCAACCTGGTTATCATGATCGTGCTATTCGCAAAGAAGAAGATTTAACTGTTGTAGCACGATATATTGTAGCCAACCCATTACGCGCTGGTCTTGTAACAACTATAAGAAATTATCCATTATGGGATGCTGTTTGGCTGTAAATTCAACTGTTTTATGTGGCAAAAAATTACACGATGTTTAATACCTTTCGCGGCTGAAGCCGCTCCCACATGGTTGCAGATTTGTAGGAGCGGCTTCAGCCGCGAAAATAGATACTAAGTTTTACGCCAGCTAGTTTTTCCCGCATTATCCTCTAATACAATACCCATTGCGGTCAATTCTTCACGCACTTGATCCGCTTTCGCCCAGTCTTTTTCAGCTCGTGCTGTATTGCGTTGTTTGATCAATGACTCAATCTTCGTCACTTCATCTTCATCATTACTGCCTAATAAAAAGCGTTCTGCCGATTGTTGAAATAAACCCAAAATCGTTCCAAATGAGACTAACAATCCTGCCAAATACTGAGCTTGCTTAGCATCATTATTCTCACTGGCTTTATTCAAAGATTGGCGCACATCTGCCATCACTGATAATGCTAAGGCGGTATTGAAATCATCATCCATTGCTTCCGCAAAACGCGTACCAAATTCTTTATCTTCTTGCCAATTAACATCTGCTTGCGGTTCAATATCGCGTAATGCTGTGTAATACCGTGTTAATGCTGATTTTGCTTGCTCTAGTGACTCATCAGAATAATTCAGTGGACTACGGTAATGGCTGGTTAAAATAAAATAGCGTACCACTTCTGGTGAATATTTCTTTAAAACCTCGCGCACAGTGAAAAAGTTGCCCAATGATTTCGACATTTTCTCGTCGTCTATGCGCACAAAGCCATTATGCATCCAATAATTAACAGACTGGCAACCATGCGCACCTTCCGATTGGGCGATTTCATTTTCATGATGTGGGAATTGTAGATCTTGTCCACCACCGTGAATATCAAAGTGCGCGCCAAGACAGGTTGATGACATCGCCGAACATTCTATATGCCAACCCGGACGACCTTGTCCCCACGGTGAAGCCCACGCAGGTTCTTCTGGCTTAGCGGCTTTCCACAATACAAAATCTAAGGGATCCTTTTTGGCTTCATTGACTGCCACACGTTCTCCCGCGCGCAACTCATCAATATTACGACCAGATAGCTTTCCGTAGCCATCGAATTCACTTACATCATAATAAACATCACCATTATCAGCAGCGTAAGCAAAGCCTTTCTCAATCAAGGTTTCAATCATCGCAATAATTTCAGCCATTGATTCCGTAGCTTTAGGTTCAAGCGTCGGCCTGATAACGCCCAATGCATCCGCATCTTGATTCATTTCATCAATAAAGCGTTCAGTTAACGACTGGATACTTTCCCCGTTTTCATTAGCGCGAGCGATGATTTTGTCATCAATATCAGTGATATTGCGAATATAAGTCACATCGTAACCGCTGGCGCGCAAATAACGTGTCACCACATCAAACACCACCATCACCCGTGCATGCCCCACATGGCAAAGATCATAAACAGTCATGCCACAAACATATAGCTTCACTTTGCCCGGTTCAATCGGTGTAAAAACTTCTTTTTGTTTGCTCAGACTATTGTGGATCTGCAACATGTTTTGCTCGCTTACGTTTAATTAATGCCTGTATTTTACGGCATTTATAATAGGAAATGTGGCAGAAGATCTTCTTTACCGTTATTATGTTCTATTAACTAAAATTTGGACAAAATGCTAATGAAGTTTTTTTTACGCCTGTTCATACCATTATTATTCTCGACCTTATCATTTACCGCCCACGCTGAAGGAGGCAACACCTTGCCACAAGTAAAATTAGAAACATCTCTTGGTGATATCATCATCGAACTTAATTCAGATAAAGCACCCAACACGGTCGCCAACTTTATCAGCTATGTTGAAAGCGGCTTTTATGATGGCACTGTTTTTCATCGGGTAATTGAAAACTTTATGATCCAAGGTGGTGGTTTCACTGAAGAGTTTGTGCAAAAAAGTCCTAATGCTGCTATTCAAAATGAAGCTAATAATGGCTTAAGTAATGTCAAAGGCTCGGTTGCTATGGCGCGCACCGGCGACCCGCATTCAGCCACTGCCCAGTTCTTTATTAATACTGTTGATAATGACTTTCTAGATTACAAATCTGACAAACAAGATGCCACTTGGGGTTATGCCGTATTTGGTGAGGTGGTTGAAGGTATAGATGTGGTAGAGGCTATTCGTGTTGTCGCTACCGGCAATAAAAATGGTCATGGCGATGTGCCTAATGACAATATCATTATTATTAAAGCTAGCATTGTAGAATAATGCTTAGAATCTTGCCCTAGCTTAAAACGTTGAGCTAGGGCAAGCATTAATCATGTCCACATTATTCATTTCAGATCTTCACCTCAACCCCACTAATCCAGCGCTTACTCAACTCGCCGTCAGTTTTCTTAAAACAACAGCAATCCACTATGATGCCGTATATATTCTCGGTGATTTATTTAATGTTTGGCTGGGCGATGATCTGATCCCTGATGAATTCAATCCAATAATCGAGCAATTACAAAAGCTACATAATGCCAACATTAAAACCTATCTAATGGTGGGTAACCGTGATTTTATGATGGGCAAAGATTTTGCTAAATTAATTGGTGCCGAATTGCTCAGCGATGAGTGTGTAATTGATCTTTATGGCACCCAAACATTACTGCTTCACGGTGATGCCTTATGCACCGATGATATAGCCTACCAACGCTATCGTCGATGGTCTCGTAATAAATTTCTACAATGGGTTTATCGGCACATGCCATTGAGCTATCGGCAAGGTCTGGCAGCAAAAATAAAACAACAAAGTAAGCAGCAAAAACAAACTAAATCTGCCGTGACTATGGATGTTAATGATGCGGAAGTAAACAAAACTATGAAAAAATTCGGCGTAACTCAATTAATCCACGGTCATACCCATCGACCTGCGATTCACGACCTAAAAATAGCAGGAAAACCCGCCACCCGAATTGTGCTAGGCGACTGGGTTGATGAGGTAAGCTACCTGCACTATGATAAACAACAATTAGCGTTAGTTGATTATCGGATCAACGAAAAACGCCCTCTTTAGAATTCAGCTTAATTACTTACTTCTCCGCTAAAGCTTTCTCATCCAATATCTGTCTTAACCGTTTGGGTGGAATATAACCCGGTAGTAATTCACCGCTTTCTAAAAAGAGTGCTGGTGTACCATTAACACCTAGTCTTCCACCTAGCTTATACTGTGCAGCGACCGGACTATCACATTGTTTAGATGTGACATTTTTATGGTTTTTAGCATCGGTCATTGCTTGTTCAGGGTCATCAGCACACCAAACCTCTTCTAGTTTATCAAACGCCTCAGAATCAAGCCCTGCCCGCGGAAAAGCCATATAACGAATACGAATACCTAAGGCATTGTATTCATCCATAAGTGAATGTAATTTTCGGCAATATCCACAATCAATATCGGTAAATACCGTCAAGGTATAATCTGTTTTTTGTCCTTGATAGCTAATGAGATCAGCTTCATCCAAGGAGGCTAATATATCTTGTCTTTGTAGTCTTTTTTTGGCTGCGGTGATATTGGTTCCCGTTACCATTTCAATGATATTTCCCTCAAAGCCATAACTGAGATCTTCAGTGAAATAGATAATTTCACCGCTATCGATAATAACCTCAAACAGACCTGAATTACCCACTTCTTGAATACTTTCTACACTGAAAGGCATCATGGCTTCTAATTTTTCTTGCATTTCTGCCGTATCGGCGGCATGAACCACGCTTGTTACAGTCAAAAGCGCGAGCCAGAAAATTCTTTGTATTGCTGTCATTTTTTAATCTCTGAAATTATTAAATTGCAATGGCATATCTATCTCATCATTGCCTTTTAACAAGGCCATCACACCTTGTAAATCATCACGTTTTTTACCCGTTACGCGTACACTATCACCTTGTATCGCTGCTTGCACCTTGCTTTTACTTGCTTTAATCAGTTTGACAATTTTACGCGATAAATCAGCGTCAATGCCTTCACGCACCACAATATCTTGCTTACGCATTTTGCCATTGCCCACAGAGTCTTTTACTTCTAAACAATTTACTTCAATGCCACGCTTAACTAATTTCAGTCGCAGAATATCTTGTATTTGATCGAGTTGAAAATCACTTTCACCGTGTAATATAAGCACTTTATCTGACTGTTCAACTTTGGCATCAGTTCCCCGAAAATCAAAACGATTGCCAATTTCACGATTAGCTTGATCGACAGCATTGGTTAATTCATGTTTATCTATTTCTGAAACGATATCAAATGACGGCATATTGTACTCCTAGCTAATAATATGACGCATAGTTTAGCACTTTGTTACGCATTAACCGCTTTCTCCGTCACTCCTGCCTATTTTTAGCGGGAGTCTAACGATGACAGCAGCACAAGATTGCCGATTATTATAAACTCATCAACCTCGTGGATGATGTTGTGCATGCAAAATTTTCAGCCGCTCTTTTGCGACATGGGTATAAATTTGGGTGGTTGATAAATCTGAATGACCTAATAATAACTGAACAACGCGCAAATCTGCACCATGATTAAGTAAATGTGTAGCAAAGGCATGGCGCAAAGTATGAGGTGACAGATCTTTTTTAATATCTGCTTGCTTGGCATATTTTTTAATCAAATACCAAAAGGCTTGCCGCGTCATCGCCTTGCCACGCTGCGTTGGAAATAGATCTTCATTGACCTTGCCTTTTAATAACGCCGGGCGGCTTTCTACAAAATAACGTTGCAAATAATCCAACGCTATTTCGCCTAAAGGCACTAAGCGTTCTTTATTACCTTTACCCACACAACGAATTAAACCTTGTCGCATATTAAGTTGTTCAAATGTTAGAGTAACTAACTCTGATACCCTCAAACCCGTTGCATATAATACCTCAAGCATCGTCCTATCGCGCAAACCTAGTGGCACATAAACATCGGGTTGCTCTAACAAACTCTCCACTTCATCTTCTGTCAGGCTACTAGGCAAAGGTTTACCTAATCGAGGTGATTCTATTTTAGCGGTGGGATCAGAATCACGAATTTCTTCACGGCATAAATAGCGATAAAAACGCCGTAACGTTGATAATAATCGTGCCTCACTGCGTGCTTTTCGACCTTCTCGCAATCGAACACCTTGATATTTCAAAATATCTTCGCGTGTTGCTGCAACTAAATCGGTGTCTGATTGGTGCAACCAAGCAGCAAAACCCAAAAGATCACGCTGATAAGCTTCAACGGTATTTTTACTTAAACCCGATTCTAACCATAAGGAATCAAGAAAAGGTTGCAAATAATGCGATGTTTTATCAACGTTCATGATCTAATAGCCACTGTTTAACATTGATCCGGTCACCTGAAGTTTGGCCTGCAAAGCCTCCTAAACCCGTTTTTGAAACAATTCGGTGACATGGAACAACGATGGGAAAGGGATTCGCTCGACATGCATTGCCCACTGCACGAGCAGAAGAATTAAGTGCTTCAGCCACTTCGCCATAACTTCGTGTTTCACCAACAGGTATAGCTTGCATATAGCACCACACCTTTTGTTGAAAACCGGTACCTCTTACAGCTAAAGGAAGATCCCATTGTGTATGGGGATTTGAAAAATAGGCGTTCAGTTGCTGTTCAAGTTGCTGCAAAATAGTAGTCGAATGGCTAACACTATTTGATGATGCAGCAAACAGCTCAATACCTTGCACATTTTTTTCATCGGCAGAAAGTAGTATCGACCCAAAGGGCGCATCAAAAATAGCTTGAAATTCCATAAGCCTATAATACAAAAAAGGGCACAACTAAAATAGTTGTACCCTTGTTATTTTACAGCTTGGATCAAAATAGATCCAAAAAACTGTTTAGGTTTCCGCTAAAATTTATCAGTTCAAGGCGGAAAATATAAGTTCACAAATGTGAAAGGCAGAAATTTACTCCTGCAATTTCTGCATACATTACATCCCTGTAAATACCCATTTTCTAACAAAGAAATGATGAATTTAAGCGGTGAACTAAACAGTTTTTTAGCCCAGTTTTTCTTTAATCCGTGCTGCCTTACCGGTTAATTCACGTAAGTAGTAAAGTTTGGCACGGCGCACATCACCACGGCGCTTTACTTCAATACCTGCAATAGCAAGGCTGTGTGTTTGGAAAACACGTTCAACACCCACACCGTTTGAAATTTTACGCACTGTGAAAGCTGAGTGTAAACCACGATTACGAACGGCGATAACAACACCTTCAAACGCTTGCTCACGTTCACGGTCGCCTTCTTTAATTTTTACTTTAACAATAACGGTGTCGCCTGGTGCAAATGCAGGAAGATCCTGTTTCATTTGCTCCGCGTTAATTTGATCAATAATATTGCTCATGTACTACTCCTAAATTTTCAAACTCTTTTGCCGGTATTATACTCAGCAATAAATTGTTCTAATAATGCACTCTGTTCGCTGGACAATGACTTCGCCTCCAACAGATCAGACCGCCTCAACCACGTTCTTCCTAAAGCTTGTTTGAGCCGCCACTTTCGTATCGCCTCATGATCACCGCTCAGTAGCACCGCTGGCACTGACTGATCAGCTAATCGTTCTGGTCGCGTGTAATGTGGATGATCTAATAAACCATCCATAAAAGAATCTTGTTGCGCTGATTCTTCATCACCTAACACGCCCGGTAATAATCTTGCCATGCCATCAATGATGGTCATTGCGGCAAGCTCACCACCACTGAGAACATAGTCACCTATCGACCATTCCTCATCAATCTGTTCGCTAATTAGGCGTTCATCTATACCTTCATAACGACCTGCAACAAAGATCATTGTTTGCCTTGTTGCCAATTCTTGCAAACCTTGCTGGTCAAGCTTTCGACCTTGCGGTGACATATATGCCACTTTTGTTTGCTCGCCTAATCGCTGCTTTGCAGCGCGAATAGCCTGTTGCAATGGTTCAACTTTCATCACCATGCCCGGACCACCGCCATAAGGCCTATCATCTACGGTTTGATGTTTATCCGTGGTGAAATTACGCGGCGTCCAATAATCTAGGCTTAGCTTGCCTTGCGTTACCGCACGACCTGTTACGCCATACTTCGTTATCGCATCAAACATTTCTGGGAACAGAGAAACAATGCCTAGCTTCATTCGAAACCACTTAGCGTATTCATCTTTTACCCCATAACTGCGTTATTTTCGTACTCAAATGGTCACATATTTCAATATGCTCACATTCTCCGTGCGAAAATGCCTTATTCTGAGAAAAAATCTAAACACGCTAAGCGGTTTCGATTTAACCTCAATAATCCAGTTCCCAATCAACTCGAATGACTTTATTATCCAAATCAACTGAATCAACAATTTCATCCATTACAAACGGAATCAAACGCTGCGTTTTTTGTGCTTCATCGTTCACCTGCAACACATCATGTGCGCCGGTTTCATGCAAACTATCAACAATGCCTAGTGGCTCATCTTGCAAATTCACCACGGTCATACCAATCAACTGTGACCAATAAAACTCATCATTACCAGTAGGTTTTAATTGTTGTTTAGTAATGGCCAATTCATTACCTATTAAAGGTAAAACTTGATCGGGATCCGTTACATTCTCAAGACTTAACACAATGCCTTTGCCTTGAACGCGCCCCGTCATTACTTTCACTGCTATCCACTCGCCACGTTGTGACATATATAACGGTGAATAATTTAAAATATTTTTGCGAGGATCGGTGAATGAAAATATTTTCATCCAACCTTTCACGCCAAAGATGCCAGATATTTTTCCTACCGGAATAAATTCCTTGGAGGTACTCATAACTGCAATCTGAACTTAACTAGCTATTAAGCGGCTTTAGCTTGCTTAACAAGTTTCGATACGCGATCAGAAGTTTGCGCGCCTAAACCTACCCAGTGCGCAACACGATCTAAATCTAAACGTAATGTTTGTTCTTGGCCTTTAGCTAAAGGATTGAAAAAACCAATACGCTCAATACAACGACCATCACGCTTGTTACGTGAATCAGCCACTACCACTGTATAATAAGGGCGCTTTTTAGAACCGCCACGAGATAATCTAATTGTTACCATATTCCTGCCTGTAAAAAACTGGATCGAAAAACAGATATATTCTACGCAAGTATTGAGTGTTTGGGAAGTCTAAATTAACTTTCTAGGTGAATTATCGTCTCACACTTAAAATATATCTCAGCTATAAAGCAGACTCATTGACTTTGTATTACATATTAACTATATTGAATACAAGCCTAAGCGTTACGGAGTAAATTATGGCACAAACAACAATGACCGTTCGATTAAACAATGAATTAAGCGATTTTGTGGCAAGCAATGTCGGCAATGATGGTGCTTATGAAAATATTAGTGAATATGTGCGTAACCTTATCCGACACGATAAAGAACGTGTCGAACAACAAAAATTTGAACGCCTAAAAGCAGAACTTACATTAGCCTTTTCTGCGCCTGACACAATGTATACATCCGTTTCTGCCGCAGATATTATTAACAGAAACAAACCTTAGGGGTATGGCACGTTTTTTATTACAACAGGCCGCTACGTTTAGGCTTGATGAAATATACCACTATAGCTTGAATAAATGGGGCCAAGAAAAGGCCGATAATTATATTGAAGGTTTATTTGACGCCTTTGCCAAAGTAGGAGAAAAAACGGTGCTGTCACACCCTATACCCGCAGAACTTGGCGTGACTGGGTTTTATTTTAAATATAAAAAACACTTTATTTACTGGAAATATCTAAACAATAGCGAGGTGGGTATTGTCACCATTTTGCATGAGCGCATGCATCAGATTAAACACTTTGAAGAGGTCGTACCATGATATTTCGCTGAAAACGACCCGGATCGATGCTAACACTGTGGAGTTATCGATAAATCAATTACGCTCTCGACCGAAACATTACTTCCTTAAAAAGGCATTCCACCACCGCCCATTGGCATTTTGCCGCCTAGCGCGCGCATCATCTTCTTCATGCCGCCTTTTGAATTCATTTTCTTCATCATGGTTTGCATTTGCTTGAACTGTTTTAACAAACGATTTACATCTTGAATTTGTGTGCCTGAGCCTGCGGCAATGCGTTTTTTGCGCGAGCCTTTAATCACATCAGGGCGTTTGCGTTCTTTGGGTGTCATTGAATTGATGATCGCTTCTAGCTTGCCGGTTTCTTTATCATTTACCTGCGCTTTTGCTGCGGCGGGAATATTAGCCATGCCGGGCATTTTGTCCATCATTGAACCGATGCCGCCCATATTACTCATTTGACGGAGTTGATCGCGAAAGTCTTCTAAATCAAAACCTTTACCCTTTTTAAGCTTCGTGGCTAATTTTTCAGCCGCGCCTTTATCCATTTTATGTTGCGCTTGTTCCACCAGCGATAATACATCACCCATACCTAATATACGGGACACTAGGCGATCAGGATGGAACGGTTCTAAAGCATCGGTTTTTTCACCAACCCCCATAAATTTAATCGGTTTGCCGGTAATATGACGAATTGATAAAGCCGCACCACCACGAGCATCACCGTCTGTTTTGGTTAAGATTATACCGGTTAGTGGCAAGGCATCATTAAAGGCTTTTGCGGTATTGGCGGCATCTTGCCCGGTCATGCTATCAACGGTAAATAAGGTTTCGATTGGGTTGATTGCGGCATGAATATTTTTGATTTCGGTCATCATATCGTCATCAATATGTAAGCGACCGGCGGTATCGATAATAACCACATCAATCAATTGTGCTTTGGCTTGTTCTACTGCTGCACGGGCGATTTCAACCGGATCTTGATCCGTTTGGCTTGGAAAAAATTGCGCATCTACTTCGCTTGCCAATGTTTTTAGCTGCTCTATCGCCGCAGGACGGTAAATATCAGCACTGGCGACCAGCACTGATTTCTTTTCACGCTCTTTTAACCAACGCGCTAATTTAGCCACGCTGGTTGTTTTACCTGCACCTTGCAGACCTGCCATCAAGATAACAGCAGGCGGCTGTGTACTGAGATCAAGACTTTCGTTCGCCTCACCCATGACTGCAGTTAATTCATCTTGCACGACTTTGATTAACGCTTGCCCAGGGGTGAGACTGCGCAATACATCCTGCCCCATTGCGCGTTCTTTTACATTATTAATGAATTCACGCACTACCGGCAAAGCAACATCGGCTTCAAGTAAAGCCATGCGCACTTCGCGCAAGCTGTCTTTTACATTATCTTCGGTAATTCGACCTTGGCCGCGAAGTTTTTGTAATGTGCTGCCAAGTCTATCTGTCAAACTATCAAACATGGTTCACCTAAAATTTTACGCTTTAAAAATATAATGGGATTATATACCCAAAATCATTCAATTTGCGGGTTTTTTACTCTCTCGTCACACCCGCATGTTGTTAGTGGGGGTCTTGCTTATACTCAGATTCCGGCTAAAATCCTACCCGGAATGACGAATAAAAAGTATCCAAATTAGGATCACATCGTTTATCATTCATCTTATGTATAAAACTATCATTATCAATTTAGGAAACAATTAGCAGTGGCCATCGCTAATTCATTAGCTTTTTTACTTTATCTTTGTTGCACAGCATTATTGATCCGGCGTTTTGTACAGCGCGATCAAGCTAACTCAACATCATTATTACCGGTGGGTATCCTTACTGTGATCGCACTTGTTTTTCATGGTGCGGCTATATCTATGACCATGAATATGGAAGGTGGCTGGGGATTAAACTTCTTCACTAGCCAATCTATTGTTGCATGGTTAATGGCTTTGGTTGCGCTAATTTGGAGCGCTAGAACACCTAATGCGCCACCAGGAATTATTATTTATCCGCTGGTGGCATTTAGTATCATCCTAAAAACATCCCTGCCTCATGAGGAGGCAAGAATATTAATTAACCCTGCGCTAGAATGGCATATTTTACTGTCATTGGCAGCTTATAGCTTATTTGCTTTAGCCGCAATTCAGGCTGTTGTTTTAGCGATACAAGAGCGACAACTGAAGCAACGGCACTTAGCTGGGTTAATGCGAAAATTACCACCATTGCAAACGATGGAAAGCACCCTATTTCAACTTATTGTCAGCGGCTTTATCTTGCTTTCTCTTGGTCTTCTTGCGGGTGCTTTTTTTATTAATGATATTTTTGCACAACACCTCATCCATAAGTCTGTATTGTCGCTGATTGCATGGTATGTATTTGCAATATTATTGTGGCAGCGCTGGAACAAAGGTTTACGGGGTAAGGCAGCTATCAATTGGACATTAATTGGCTTTGGCTTTTTATTATTAGCTTATTTTGGCAGCCGATTTGTTTTGGAATATATTTTATAATAATGCTTGAAAGTACATCTACCTCTCTTTTATTTTTTATTCTGTTCATTCTGCTGCTGCTTTCGGCCTTTTTCTCTAGTTCCGAAACAGCATTAATGTCATTAAACCGTTATCGCTTACGGCATTTAGCAAATGAAGGTCATGCCGGCGCCAAACGCGCCAGCCGATTATTAGAGCGTCCAGATCGCTTAATAGGCTTAATCTTATTAGGCAATAATTTTGTTAATATTCTTGCGGCCTCCATTGCTACTATTATCGGCATTAAATTGTATGGTGAGAATGGTATCGCTATCGCTACCGTCGCTTTAACTTTAGTGGTGTTGTTGTTTGCTGAAGTAACGCCAAAAACGCTTGCGGCGTTGCACCCTGAACGTATTGCCTTCCCTGCTAGTTTTATTCTAAAACCCTTATTGTTTTTACTCTATCCTATCGTTTGGTTTATCAATTTGATTACTAATCGTTTATTAGCTTTCTTCGACGTTTCTCCAAATGATTCTTCATCGTCAGCAATTAATAGGGAAGAGCTCCGTATTGCATTGATGGAAGCCGGTGGTTTAATACCCAAACGACATAAAGAAATGTTAGTGAGTATTTTGGATCTCGAAAAAGTGACTGTCGATGATGTGATGACCCCAAGAAATGAAATCGAAGGGCTGGATATCAATGCGGCTGTACCCGACATTATTAAACAGCTTTCTCACTGTAGCCATACCCGACTGCCTGTATACGAAGATAATATGGATAAGCTTATTGGTATCTTGCATGTCAGAAAAGCACTGCATTTATTCGCACAAGATAATTTAACTAAAGAATCTTTGAGCAGTCTGGTAAAAGAAAGTTATTTTGTGCCAGAGAACACAGCACTCAATGTACAATTAATTCAGTTCCAGCGGCAACGTCGACGCACTGGAATTGTAGTCGATGAATATGGTGATATGCTGGGCTTAGTTACTTTAGAAGATATTTTCCGTGAAATTGTCGGTGAGTTCACCTCTGATCTAATCGATGAAGATAAAGATATTCATCCTCAAGAAGACGGTAGTTATCTTATTAATGGTTCAGCAACTATTCGAGAGATAAACCGTCATAACCAGTGGAGTTTGCCTACCGACGGTCCAAAAACGATCAATGGCCTCATTTTGGAATTGCTAGAAAGTATTCCTGAACAAGGTGTTAGTTTGCGTATTGAAAATTATATTATTGAAGTGATTCAAACAGCCGATAACACCATCAGAACTGTAAGGATTTGGAATGATAAAAAACAGGATGTATAAGGTACCTTTTTAATGTTAACGCTCAAAATTAAGCTCTGCGAATTAAATAATGGTGATATTGGCTCGTTCAAGTCAATGTTCCACTTAACGGCATCTCAACGCAAACACGATTGGGAAATTGTATTGTCAGGCGCTGCTGACCTGTATATTTATTCTTTTGAATCTGAAAAAAGTATTACCGCTTGGCAAAATCATTCTAGCTCAGACGGTATGTCCGTTTTATTCTCCACTAATTTAGATGTGGATGTCGCTGTGGATATAGTATTAAAAAAACCGCTGCGCACCAAGAATTTATCGGAAATGCTTAACTCCGCTGCAAAGCAAATTCATTTATCGACAAGACTGAAAAATCATTCTCCCGAAGAAATAGCTTTGCAAGATATCTATGCGACTGAAAGTACCGAGACTGAAGCGCTTGTTAAAGAGAAAGGTTCTATTCTAAGTTCCATATCTAAACGTCTCACTCGCAAACAATCATCTCACCGTGATTTGCCAACTATAAACCTAAGTTTGCCTGAGCAAACGGAAATACAGTCTGATTTAATACTCGATTCAATTGAGTTAAAACAAACATTACAATTACTACTAGCTGGTCGTGATGATGATGCACTTGTAAGTTCGATTCTAAGCAATCTCATACCTTTAAATCGTTTTATTATTCCATCAAAAACTCGCCAAATATTACTTGAGATATATCGCCAATCCACCTTTCAATTAATGCGTAGCTGGGAAGCTCGAGTAAATATACTAGAAGGACTGTCTCAGGATGATTATTTAAAATCAATACAAGCCTTAGCTTTACTGATAGATGAATTAGCCATAGGTTATAAAATATTGCTGGTGGAGGCTTATGATCAAGGTAGCCATCCAAAATCTAAAGAGCCATTTTTGCTAGCCATCAATCGCGTAGCAGAATACAGCAGTTTGACTATATTACATTCATATTGCTTTCTTCGAAACACACAAGCGGCGTCAATAAATACACTACACCAACTCTATTTATGCTGTGAATCTGCCAAGGTATTAGACACTAAAGTTTCTACTAAAGATGATCGAGCATCACTCTCATTTTCTAGCATATACAAGCAAATTATACTTACCAGTATTGCCGATCCATTCCGTCTAACGAAGGTCGATGTATTAAAGCTATATCGACTTATGGCTAAATATACACAGAAAATAACCATTGATGTACCCTCGGAAGATCAAAAGCAGCCTCGCAAAGATACACTGATGGGAGGGCTTTTCTGTCTAGATCTTGCAAGTAATACTCTTCCCATTTCGTTAGACAGAATAAAAAGTGAAGAGCGCAGTTTACCTAATATCCGCATACTTAATACACATTCAGCATTAACCGCTATTGAAAGAATTTTCCACTTGGCTGCGTCCTCTCTTGATGATGCTGTTTATAGCTCAGAAATCCAATTGCTGAAGAAGGTTATTCCTCATCTTAATAATTCTTATGAACGTCAATTTAAACGTATTCAATCAGCTGATAATATTAAAATTAAGCTAATTAAAGATCTAGAATATATCCAAAATGCTTTGTATATTAATTCAGATGATATTGGCAATGATTGGAATATTCATAACCGGGGCCTAGGCGGTATGATGCTTAGCAATAAAAACATTCCATACAGCCATCTTGATGTGGGTGATTTTTATGGTGTTTTTGAAGCTGACAAATCTGCATCACTAGCGCTTGTTCGTTGGTTGCGTGTCACTGATAACGGCGTAGAAATGGGCCTAGAGCTGCTCCATGGAGAGCCGCTTGCCATCCATTTCTTCTTAGAAAATGAACCAGAACAAATACCGGCCTTACTGTTACGAAATAAAAAACAAGCGGATACACTCATCGCACCGAAAGGTCTACTCAATATTGATGAAGCTATAGAGCTTACAGAAAATGATAAAACCTATATAATCTCAATTGATACTCTAATTGATAACTCATTTAACTACGATCATTTTAGTTTTACAACAATCTAAAATGCTACAAGGATAAGAGCCATGCGTACTTTGATCAAAATAGTCATTTTCCTCATTATTCTTATTGCGGCGGGGCTTATTGCCCTACCCTTTTTTATTGATCCTAACGATTACAAGCAACAAATTTCTGATCAAGTAGAAAAGGCAACAGGCCGTACGCTTACTTTAGATGGCGATATTGAGCTATCTGTATTCCCATGGCTAGCGCTTGAATTAGGCCCACTCTCTGTTAGCAATGCCAAAGGGTTTACTGCTGAACATTTTGTACAAGTGGATGCTACCGAAATTCGCATAAAGCTAATGCCACTGCTGAAAAAACAATTAGTGATGGATACCATAGTGCTTGACGGTTTAGCACTTAATTTAGAAAAAAATAAAGCCGGCAAAACCAACTGGGATGATCTTGCCGGTGATAATAAAGCAAGTGAAGACAAACCTGCCGACTCAGCTAATAGCACAGCTGCGCTTTCTTCTCTTCATATCGATGGCGTAAAAATAACTAATGCCAATATCGTCTGGCAAGATGCAAGTACATCTCAACACTATAATCTAAATAATTTTAATCTGGTCACGGGTTCTTTAACCCCAGGAGAATCATCTACTATTGATATGGATTTTGATCTCAATAGCGTCAATCCTCAAGTCAAAGCCCAAATCAGTTTAGATTCAGAGGTGATGCTTGATTTAGAAAAACAACTCTATTCTTTAACAGATCTTAATTTCACTATTAATGCCGAAGGCGAGACCTTACCCTTCCCTAAAACAGATATTGTTTTAACAGCTGATGTTGTGGCAAATATGGAACAACAAACGGTCACTGTTTCTCAATTAGCGGTTCAAATACAAGATCTATTAATTAATGGTGATATTAAGGTAAGTAAAATCACATCTGATACACCTGATATTTCAGGTAACCTTACCGTCAACCCATTTAATTTGCGTCAGTTAGCTAATAAATTAGCAATTGAATTGCCGGTGATGGCAGATAGTTCTACTCTTGAACTGGTAAAACTAACAACTAGCTTTACCGCTTCTAACAAACAATTTAATGCCAAAAATTTAGAAGTTACTTTAGACCAAACCAAGTTAACTGGCCAATTAGGCGTAACTAACTTTGCAGATCCCGCTATCACCTTCAAACTGGTTTTAGATGAAATTGATCTTGATCGTTATCTGCCGCCAGCAAGTGATAAAGCGGCAACAGCCGAGGCAAAACCTGCTGCTAAAGCAGGTGATGATAAATTACCGCTTGAGGCACTCAGAGGCATTAACGCTAAAGGCACATTTGATATTGGCAAACTTAAAATTAGCGGCACCCGCAGCGAAAAAATTCATTTGGAAATTAATGCGAACAAAGGCTTAATCAAACTAGCGCCTATAAGTGCAAATATGTATCAAGGGCAATACAAAGGTAATATCAGTCTTGATGCTAGGGGAAAAACATTAAAGCTCTCCATTAATGAAAGTTTAAAAGGCGTACAAGTGGGTCCTTTACTCAAGGATTTGCAGGGCAAAAATAATCTTTCTGGTACAGCAAATGCCCAAGCAAAATTGACGGGCAACGGTGCAACCGTAGAACAAATAAAAAAAACACTCTCGGGTAACGGCAATTTTTCATTTACTGATGGTTCAATCGAAGGTGTCAATATTGCAGAAAGTATTCGCAAAGCTAAAGCAGCATTAACGGGTAAGAAATTCACCTCAACTGAAGCGGTGAAAACAGACTTTTCTAGTCTTACAGGTTCATTTGTAGCAAAAAATGGTGTCATTAATAATCAAGATCTACTGGTTAAATCGCCGCTATTACGCATTGATGGCGCAGGTAAGATTGACTTACCCAAAGAAGGCATTGATTACCGTCTTAAGGTATCTATCGTCGGTTCTATTTCTGGGCAAGGCGGTGAAGATCTTGCCGATCTTAAAGGTTTAACCATCCCTGTTATGATTACCGGTAGCTTTGATAACCCAAAGCCTAGCGTTGACTTAGCCAGCATGTTAAAAGATCAAGCCACTCAAGAAGTAAAAGATAAAGCATCTGAAGCACTCAAAGATAAACTAGGTGCTGATTTGGGTGGGCTGCTGGGCGGCATGCTCGGCACTGATAAACCTGAACCTGCTACTGAAGCAATAGAGGGTAAAACCACTGAAAAAGCGAAACCAGAAGAGCCAGCCCAATCAGCTGAAGATCAAGCAAAAGATGCGTTGAAAGATAAACTTAAAGGCTTCTTCTAAACACACTATTTAGCTAGTTTTGAATAGTTTTAGTGAGCAATTATTAACATGGTTTGATCACGCCGGTCGTAAAGACCTGCCTTGGCAAAAAGATAACAGCCCTTATCATGTATGGCTATCTGAAATCATGTTGCAACAAACGCAAGTTAATACGGTTATTCCTTATTATTTGCGATTTACCCAAGCTTTCCCTGACATGGAATTACTAGCTAAAGCTTCCGTTGATGATGTGCTTGCACTGTGGACGGGGCTAGGTTATTACGCAAGAGCTCGCAATCTTCATAAAACCGCAGTCATTGTTAGCACATCTTTTCAAGGTAATATGCCTTCAAATATCGATGATTTAATTGCCCTACCCGGGATTGGGCGTTCTACTGCTGGCGCCATTATGGCATTAGGTCATCATCAGCGTTTTCCAATTCTTGATGGCAATGTAAAACGTGTACTCACCCGTTATGCTGCTATTGAAGGCTGGCCGGCTAAGAAGGCAGTTGAAACGAAATTATGGCGTTATGCCGAGCAATTGCTACCCCAACATCGTTTTGCTGATTATATTCAGGCACAAATGGATCTCGGCGCAACCTTATGTACCCGTAGTAAACCTAATTGTGCTGCATGCCCTATTAATGGCAATTGCCAAGCTTTTATCCAAGGTGAACCCACAAAATATCCCACCGCTAAACCTAAAAAAACAACACCTACACGGCAATCGCATTGGATCGTTGCTCAATCTTGCAAGGGTGAATTATTACTAGAGCAACGGAATAATCGCGGGATTTGGGGTGGGCTGTGGAGTTTTCCAGAAACAAAAACAGCTGATGAGATTAATAATTATTGCAAACGTAATATATATTTTTCTGCAAACACAACTCAGTCACTAGCCCCTTTCAAACATGTTTTTAGCCATTTTAAACTTAATATTAACCCGCACCTTATACACTGCACACCAATATTAAATCATCTATCTGACAATAATAAATTTAAATGGTATAAAATAGACGAAGCATTACAACTGGGCTTACCCGCCCCGGTGAAACTATTAATACAATCACTATGAGAGCACCATGGCACATACTGTTAATTGCATAAAACTAAATAAAGAAGCAGAAGGCTTGGATTTCCCCCCTTACCCCGGCGAACTGGGTAAAAAGATTTACCAATCCGTTTCAAAAGAAGCATGGCAAGCATGGTTAGGTCAGCAAACCATGTTGATCAATGAAAATCGCCTATCTTTAGCGGATCCCAAGTCACAGCAATTTTTAAAAGAAGAATTAGAGAAATTTTTCTTTGGCGAAGGTTCAGATCGCCCTAAAGACTTTGTTCCAGAATAAGGCTTTATAGCTATATTTTGCGCTAAACTCACTGTTTTACAAAATATTAGCCTAAAATAAATCACCCTCACCCTGTTGACCCATATTTACGTACTTTCATGAAAAACCATTAAATATCAGTATGTTATGAACTTAACAGTTCGAGCCCCCCTTATGACCCCACATAAAATACAGTTATTTTTTATAGTAATTGGGCTTGACATCAAGAAACGTGTACAATGCGAAGAGCTTCTCGTTAGGAGTTACGTACAGCTAGCTTCTAAAGAATGTTAGTTAAAATATAGTAAGTTACACAAGTTAAAAATTTTGAGGTAGTTATGGCAGATCAAGTTACAGGAACCGTTAAATGGTTCAATGATGCAAAAGGATTCGGATTTATCGAGCAAGAAAGTGGCCCAGATGTATTCGTTCATCACAGTGCAATTCAATCAGATGGTTTTAAATCTTTGAAAGAAGGACAAGCAGTAACGATGGAAGTTACTCAAGGCGCTAAAGGTCCACAAGCTGAGAACGTTGTTCCAGCATAAGTAAGATTTAGTCCCAAATTTAAAAGGCCGGTTGGATTTATCCTCCCGGCCTTTTTTATTGTTAGAATAGCAAAATGAAAGTATTTAGCTTTAGAAATTTCCGTGTGGTATTTTTACTGTTGATCTTGGCTATTGTTGCCATCTATACACAAAACCAGAGGTTAAACACCACATCATGGTATCAACCCATTGAGGTTGTTATTTATCCAATCAATGGTGATGGTAGCGCTGCAACACAAAGCTATATTAATTCATTATCTAAAAAACACTTTGTCGATATTGATAATTTTTTTATCAAAGGTGCAAAGCAATATCAACTTGCGGTTGTCAGACCTATCATCACACGCTTAGGTTCAACCGTTATCGCCCACCCTCCCTCTCCCCCCAAAGACCGTAGTGCGGCATTGCAAGTTATGTGGTGGAGCATGAAATTACGCTATTGGGCTTATAAAAATACACCTGATAGCAAATCAAATACTGATCGCATCCGCCTCTTTGTGCTATATCATCAAGGTAAAAATAACCAAGCACTCGACCATTCGCTTGGTTTACAAAAGGGCTTAATAGGCATCATCCACGCCTACTCCCTACCAAAACAAAACAAGCAGAATGCGCTAGTTATGGCACATGAAATACTCCATACCGTAGGTGCCAGTGATAAATATGATTACCGTAATAATCAACCGATTTATCCCGCAGGTTATGCTAAACCAGAGAAAAGGCCTCGCTATCCACAACGTTATTGTGAAATTATGGCCGGTCGAACTCCTATCTCAGCAACACAAGCTGAAATACCAAAAGATCTACGTTTTTGCAAAGTAGGAAAAACAACTGCTAAAGAAATTAATTGGATACTTAGCCCATGAAAAAACTCGATCCAAAACAATTCATTCAAGCACAACATTATGGCGTGTTATCTACCCATTCGCAATCCGAAACAGGTTACCCTTTTGGTTCAATCACACCTTATATCATTACTGATGACGGTGACATCGCTATCTTTATCAGCCATCTGGCAGAACACAGCCAAAATATTAAAGCCAACCCTAAAGTTTCCCTGACTATTTTCGACCCTGCTGATGCCGAAGATCCAAGTGCCGGTGCGCGTATTACTTGTTTAGCGAATGCAGAACGTGCCACTGATGAAGCCCAATTACGCAAACAATATCTCGAACAATTTCCAACCGCTACAATAACGCTAGAATTGCCTGGTTTTAACTTTTACTTATTAAAACTGATAAAAATCAGATTAGTGGCTGGTTTTGGCCAAGTAAAATGGTTAGAACCAAGCTTACTAGATCTCTAATTTTTTACATTTTTCACGTCTCCTAGCCCAGTTCAAACAACGTATAAAAAATCTAATTCTTTACTAAATTTGCTATTATGTTTGTGAATAAATCATATATAGGACGCAATCGTGACGATTACCAAGAAGATAGTTGCCACATTATTTGTGATCATGGTATTGCTTAGCACATCAGCCAATGCAGATTGGCGATCACTTCTGAAAGACATTACCGAAGTGGGCAGTGAACTATTGTTGGATAAGGGCGAAAACTCACCTTTAGATTACAATACTGTTATTGCGGGCTTGAAAGAAGCACTTAGTGTTGGTAGTGAGCGTGCTGTTAGTGCCGTAAGCAAGCCTGATGGTTATTTATCTAATGAACTGATTCGCATCGCCATGCCGCCCCAACTAAAACAAGCAAGTGATCTAATGCGTAAATTTGGTTTAAGTTCTTATGCAGATACATTTGAAGAAAGCATGAATCATGCAGCAGAAAAAGCTGCACCCGAAGCCACAGCTTTAATTATTGATGCTATTAATGATATGAGCATTGAAGATGCGAATAAGATATTGAAAGGGTCAGATGACGCGGCAACGCAATATTTTCGCGAAAAAACAACGTCACAATTAACTAATTTATTCCGCCCTACTATTGACGCATCATTAAACAAAGTCGGCACCACTAAATATTATAATGACTTGACCGATAAAGTAGCAGCAATACCACTAATCGGTGAAAATATTGATATGAACCTTACCGATTATGTCACCGAACAAGCCTTAGACGGTTTATTCGCCATGATTGCTTTAGAAGAAAAGAAAATTCGTGAAGATCCAGCAGCAAGAACCACCGAATTATTAAAACAAGTTTTTGGTAAATAAGTAGCCATTATTATTTTAGACTTTAGTAATAACTAGCAAAGAGAGTAAACCATGACATCAGCAGTAGCCCATAAAATTAACCTTTGTAGCCAAGGTATCGCACTTAAGGCATTATTCACCGGTTATCTAGTCGTTGTTGCCATTGGTTATGCGATGGCTATGGTACAAATTCAATTCACTCATGGACTTGCTGATGGTGAATTGGGTTTGTCGGTTGATGATATTGTCTACAGCTACTATGGCAAACGCTCTGGTTCAGTTCTTGAGGCCAAACTAAATGGCTCAATGCAGGTGATGGCACCTGATGAAGATCGCCTAAAAATTATTAACTGGGTACATTTGGGTGCAAAAGAGCAAGCATTCAACGATATGGGGATCCGTAAGATAATAGATACTAACTGTATTGCTTGCCATAGCCCTGCATCAGGTATGCCCGTTCCTGACTTTACTAAATTTGAAAATGTAGCCAAGCGAGCTGAAACCGATACCGGTGCCAGCTTCTCATCACTTGCGCGCGTTTCACATATCCACCTATTCGGTATCTCATTTATATTTATGTTTGTTGGCCTTATTTTCAGCCTTGCCGCTGGTGTGCCAAGATACCTAAAAGCAACTGTAATAGTGATGCCTTATATCTTTTTAATTGTAGATATTGCTTCTTGGTGGCTAACCAAACTCAATCCTATTTTTGCATGGCTAACTATTATTGGTGGTGGTGCAATGGCACTGTCATTCGCCTTTATGTGGATAGTATCTATGTATGAAATGTGGATCATGCCACGAAAAGTCTGTGATACACGTGATGCGCTGTTGGATGAGTAAAGCACTTTATTCTCTATAATTTATGGCACAATTTAACAGGGAAGTAGCGATATTGACAGTCACTAATAGCCAATGCGGCTGCTTTCCTTTAGCTTAAACTTTGTAAATTTATTATGGCAGTCAATTCAATAATCAATAAAGTCTCCGTCAATATTGCCGATATGGATCGGCATTATTATCAAAGCCATGAGCTCACCATGGCGCAGCACCCTTCTGAAAATAACTTCCGCTTTATGATTCGGCTTATTGCCTTTATGCTTAACGCCAATGAACAACTTAGTTTCACCAAAGGCATGAATAGTGACGATGAAGCTGAACTCTGGCAGAAATCATTGTCCGGTGAAATCGAACTATGGATTGATTTTGGCCAGTTAGATGAAAAACGCATTCGCAAAGCCTGCGGCCGTGCTAAACAGGTGATTATTTATACCTATCACGAAGGCAAAGCCAAAGTGTGGTGGCAGCAAAACAAAGAAAAGCTACAGCGCTTTAATAACCTCAGTGTTATCCATATTAATGCTGACGGTATTGATTCAATGAAAAAACGATCTATGCAGCTACAATGCACCATTCAAGATGGCGAACTCTATTTGAGTGATGATGATTCAAATATTACTATCACGCTGGATAGGCTCTAAGCTTCCGCCTTTCTAAAATATTCTCTAGTAAGTTTAAACACCACTGGACTAAGTAGTAATAGGGCAATCAAATTAGGTAATGCCATCAAGGCATTTAAGGTGTCTGCCACCAACCAAATAAATTCTAAATTAGCCGTTGCACCTAATGGCACTGCTACAATCCATAAAATACGAAATGGAATTATTGATCGCACGCCGAATAAATATGTCACACATTTTTCACCATAAATGCTCCAGCCTAAAATAGTAGTAAAGGCAAATACACAAAGTCCTATCGCTACCACTGCACCGCCTAGACCCGGCAAAACAGATTCAAAAGCCAGTGATGATAAACTTGCACCGGTCTCGCCACTTGTCCATGCGCCTGAAACGATAATCACTAAGCCTGTAATCGAGCACACAATAATGGTGTCGATAAATGTACCTATCATTGCAATGGTGCCTTGTCGCACAGGGCTGTTTGTTTGTGCGGCAGCATGGGCAATAGGCGCACTACCCAGACCCGCTTCATTTGAAAAAACACCGCGTGCCACACCAAAGCGAATTGCGGCCCACACTGCTGCACCAGCAAAGCCACCCGTGGCAGCAATAGGCGTAAAGGCATAAGTAAAGATAAGATCAAACGTAGCGGGTAATTGCGTGGCATGCATAGCTAAGATAACAATACCTGCTAACACATACGCTATCGCCATAAACGGTACTAATTTCCCTGCCACTATAGCAATACGTTTAATTCCACCTAATAATACCAGTGCAACTAATATTGCCATCACAATGCCTGTTAACCAAGGATTTATACCTAAATTTGAAGACAATACATCCGCCACTGAGTTCGCCTGAATGGTGTTGCCAATACCAAAACCCGCTAGCGCACCAAAAACAGCAAACGTTGTGGCTAACCATGTAAAGCGCTTTCCCAAACCATTTTTAATGTAATACATGGGACCACCGATTCTATTACCGTTTTCATCCGTTTCACGGTAATGAACAGCTAGCACGGCTTCGGCATATTTAGTTGCCATGCCGACTAATGCCGTCATCCACATCCAAAATAATGCACCAGGCCCCCCTAAAAATATGGCCGTTGCTACGCCCGCAATATTACCTGTGCCAATAGTGGCAGATAGCGATGTCATCAACGCATTAAAGGGTGAAATATCTCCATCATTTTTATCACCATCTCGACCTCGCCATAGCATTTTGAAGCCATATCCCAACTTAGCAAGTGGCATGCCTTTCAAGCCAATCATTAACACAAGACCAGTGCCAAGAATAAGCACCAGCATTACGGGGCCCCAGACAATGCCGTTCAGTTGTTTAATTAGATCGGTAATCGCTTCCATTTCATTATCCTAAAATGTGGTATCAAGATATTCTATACCCAAACTACTTGAGAATGAGCGACTAGAAAACACCGCTATTGGCAGGGTTATCTTGCACCATTTGCCTATAAAACTCGCCAAACTCAAACCCCCATAAAGCTTCGAGCATTAATAAATGTGTCTGCAGATCTTCTGGCAATGATGGTGGCTTATTATTAAATGCAAAAATCACCGTATTACGGTGATTCGTTAAAGATAAACATGCCGTATGGCAATCAAAGACATCCCTAATAGTTGATAGATAATGCTTAAATTCATTGTTATCATCTACCAATAAGTTTAATGTCAACTGACCTGTCCCAGTAAGCATTGAGCGACACCGTTGTAGAAATTGTCGGTCAATTATCCATTCGGGGGTTTTTTGCTCTTTCGCAATATCAATAATAATTAGGTCGTATTTATGCTGGCAATGTTGCACGTAATTGGTAATATCTTCAGTAATAAGTTGCCATTTTTTATTGTTTGGAAATTCAAAGAAGTCTTTGGCAATTTGGCTAACTGTTGCTGATACTTCTACTGCTTCACCCTTAATATCAGCAAAACAACCAGAAAAATAGCGTGCTGTTGCACCACCGCCAACCCCAGCTAATAATACCCGTTTTGGTGGCTCAACAAACAGCATCCCCGCTAACATGGCACGATTAAGCACTAAGGGCAATATTTCCGGGCGATTTAAAACTATTTCAGATTGAATCAAGCCATCATTAAACTCTAACCAACGCCGGTCATATTGATGCCATACCCGAATATCACCTTCATCTATTTGTTGATCAAAAAGAAGGCGAGGTTCAACTAAGGTCATTAGCTTTGCTGTTTTTCTTCAAGTGCATCCCATCGCTTATAGGCTGTTTCTAGATCTATTGTAAATTGTGCCAATTTATCCTGAATTTTAGCTTGTTTCTCTGTTGTTTGCTGATAAAACTCAGCTTCACTAATTTTTTTGTGTAATTCAGCTTGTTTAAGTTCAAGCTGTTCGATCTCTTTTGGCAGGGTATCTAAATCCAGCTGCTCTTGATAGGTCAGTGATGACTTTTTATTCACTTTTTTAGTAACGGGTTTTACTTTACCTTTAGTCGATGTTTGCACTTGTTTGTCTTGCGAACGTTGATGCAGCCAATCGTCATAGCCACCAACATATTCACGCACTTCACCGTCATCATCAAACACAATGGTACTGGTCGCGACATTATTCAAAAATGAACGATCATGGCTCACTAGCAAGAGTGTTCCTTTGTAATTCATCAATAAATCTTCTAACAAATCCAAAGTTTCAGCATCAAGATCATTGGTAGGTTCATCCATTACCAATAAGTTAGCAGGCTCGGTGAATAGCTTAGCTAATAACAGACGATTACGTTCACCACCTGATAGTGATTTAATCGGTGTCCGCGCCCGCTCTGGAGTAAACAAGAAGTCTTGCAAATACCCCATGACATGTTTGTCTACACCGTTGATAGTGACATAATCCTTACCCTGTCCGACATTATCAACCACACTGACTTCTTCATCTAATTGACTTCGTAGTTGATCAAAATAGGCTACCTCAATTTTAGTTCCTAGCTTAACGGTACCAAACTCAGGCTTAGCTCGCCCTAGCAGAATTGATAATAAAGTCGTTTTTCCACACCCATTAGGCCCAATGAGACCGATGCGATCACCACGTTGAATTCCCGTATCAAAATCTTTAAATAACACATGGCCATCATAGCTTTGGCCTAAACCCTCAGCTTCTACAACCAGCTTGCCACTTTTGGCTGCGTCTTGCAGTTTCATTTTGACATTGCCTAGCACTTCTCGTCTAGCACCACGTTCACTGCGTAGCTTTTCTAAGGCTCGAACACGACCTTCATTACGGGTGCGGCGGGCTTTAATCCCTTGGCGGATCCACACTTCTTCTAGTGCTAGCTTCTTATCGAATAGGGCATTTTGCTGTGCCTCTTCTTCTAACATTGCCTCACGACGAACCAAGAAATTGGCGTAATCACCCGGAAAACTGACTAATTTCCCACGATCGATCTGAATGATACGCGTCGCTAATGATTGTAAAAACATACGATCATGGGTGATAAATAATAGCGTACCTTCATAATTTTTTAGGAACTCTTCTAACCACGTAATCGAAGCGATATCTAAGTGATTTGTAGGTTCATCAAGCAACAATACATCAGGTTCTTTAACTAGCGCTTGAGCTAATAATACCCGTCGCTTCATCCCACCTGAAAGTGCTGTAAATTCCATATCTGCATCTAATGACAAGCGCGAAATAACGGCTTCTACTTTTTGTTCGACCGACCAGCCATCAACAGCTTCTAATTCATGTTGCGCTTTTTCTAAAGCGGCTAATACCTTGTCTGAGCTATCTGTTTCTAATTGATGAATGACATGATGGTAGTTAATCAATAATGGTGCAATATCACCCAAACCTTGTGCAACCACATCAAACACACTGCCATTTGTACCGTCTGGCACTTCTTGTTCTAAACGTGCAATGTTTAAACCTTGGCCAACAACCTCACCCGAATCTTGTGTAATCTCACCCGCGATCACTTTCATTAGTGTTGATTTACCCGCGCCATTACGGCCGACCAAGCAAACCCGCTCGCCACGATCAAGCTGAAAATCCACCTTATCTAATAAATTAGGACCGCCAAAACTAACGGTTAATTGTTTTAATGCTAATAATGCCACGTTTAACTCTGTGCCTCTTCTAATATTTCACTGGTTTCAAACCAAGCCATTTCGGCTTGTTCTAATGCTGCTTTTAAATTACCTTGCTCTAATAACAAAGCCTTTAACTGATCTTTTTCACTTTCTGTATACAAATTATTGTCTGCCAATTTCTCTTCTACTGCATCTAATTGTATCTGTGCTTTTTCCATCTTTTGTTCAGATTTTTTAACGGCATTTCGTAACGGTTGTAATTTCTGTCTCGCTTCTGCCGCTACCCGTCGATCCACTTTCTTTTTAGTTATTGTGTTTGCCTCATTAACCGGCTTGACCACTTTATCCTTATTCAACAACCACTGACGATAATCATCTAAATCACCATCAAACACACCCGCTTTGCCATTAGAAACCAACCACAGTTCATCAGCCACCGTGCGTAATAAATGCCGATCATGCGACACCACCACCAAGGCACCTTCAAAATCCTGTAACGCTAAGGTCAAAGCCAAACGCATTTCTAAATCAAGATGGTTAGTGGGCTCATCGAGTAATAATACTGCCGGTTTTTGATACACCAATAAAGCCAAAACCAACCGTGCTTTTTCACCACCCGAAAAAGGTTTAACAGGCGCTAACGCATCATCACCATGAAAGCCAAAGCCACCAATGAATTTACGTAAGTCTGCTTCTGAAGCTTGCCGATCTAAGCGTTGCAAGTGTTGCAGCGGACTTTCATCCAATATTAACTGCTCTAATTGATGCTGTGCAAAATAAGCAATGCGAATATCTTTCGCTTGTTTGCGTTTGCCTTGTAATGGAGGCAACTCACCTGCAATTAATTTTATTAAGGTCGACTTACCTGCACCATTAGGTCCTAACAAACCAATACGATCGCCCGGCGCTAACGATAATTTTACACCTGAAATTATTGGCTTCTCATTATAACCCACAGCCACTTTATCTAAACTTAGTAAGGGTGCAGTCAAACGGGTGGGTGGGTAAAAACTAAAATGAAAAGGCGAATCAACATGGGCAGGTGCTATCAGCTCCATTCGCTCTAAGGCTTTAATGCGACTTTGTGCTTGTTTCGCTTTAGTAGCCTGCGCTTTGAAGCGCGTTACAAAACTACGGATATGAGCAATTTCACGCTGCTGTTTATTATGCGCTGCTTGTTGATGCGCTAAATGTTCTGCTCGCGCTAATTCAAAGGCTGAATAATTTCCGCTATAGGACTTCATGCCTTGTTGTTCAATATGCACCACTTGGGTAACAACCCGATCAAGAAAATCCCGATCATGTGAAATCAATACTAAAGTACCTTGATAATTACGCAACCATTCTTCAAGCCAATACACCGCTTCTAAATCTAAATGGTTAGTCGGTTCATCAAGCAATAATAAATCAGAGCGACACATTAACGCTTGCGCCAGATTCAAACGCATCCGCCAACCACCCGAAAAAGAAGTCACTGGCAGATTTTCTTGCTCTCCAGAAAAACCTAAACCATGTAACAATCGGCCAGCACGACTACGCGCGGTGTAACCATCAATGGCGGCTAATTTATCGTGTAATTCACTTTGAAGATGACCGTCATGCTCGGCTTCTGCTTTTATTAGTTTCTTCTGAAACTTAATATATTCAGTATCGCCTTGCAAAACATATTCAATCGCAGCAACATCAACCGCCGGTGTTTCTTGTGCCACATGCGCAATCACCCACGCATCAGGAATCGATACACTACCGTGATCAGCCTGCAATTTATCTTGAAATAACGAAAATAAGCTAGACTTTCCTGTACCATTGGCACCAGTCAAACCCACCTTTTGTTTGGGATGAATCGTTAAATTAACAGACTCAAATAATAGCCGTACACCACGGCGAACAGAAAGTTGATGAAGTTTAATCATGGCATACATCCCTGTATGCCACCGCTTCGCGGCAGCCTACGGCTGTGCAATTTTAATCCCGTTAAAATTGTCATGGCCAATACCTGTTCTCCACCGCTTCGCGGTAGCCTGCGGCTGTGCAATTTTAATCCCGTTAAATTTGTCATGGCGCGTAGTTTAACAGGTGGTGTATTTTCCTGCTAAATTACACACCAATTGACACGGTTTAAAGCTATCGACAAGCGGCATAAACTGAATAACTATTCGAACTACATTACATTAAAATTAAATATGGATTAGGAATGAATGGGAGTACAACAGAAAACACCTACAATCACCATCACAGAAATAGCTGGCTGGGCTAAAATCCCCTCTGGAATTAGGCATTGCGTTTCCAGAGTTCGCTATTCAGCAGTTATCTCTTCAAATCAAGTTTGATGACCCCTTGTTTATTTAATACACCGGTTAATTCACCACCTTAAATAAAAGCAAAATATCGCCTGACGTTGAAACACCCGAAAAATTAACGTCGGTTTAAATAATAACTGGCATAAACATTGCTTTACCAAGAATGAAATAATTTACCTATATTACCTCTCTTAAGTAATCGAATTTCTTAATCGATAGCATTTAACATAGTCCAAACAGGACTGCCTTGTAAGCGTATGAATTTTATAGTCATATTCATAGATTGGCTAAAGTATCTTAAACGATTGCCGATAATTAAAGTGCGGAGTGTTTAAACGTGGTAAATGGATGTTTTTTCCGCCTAACTTTGATTAACAATCAGTAAATTGTACAAAATGCGACATATTTAGTATCACAAAAAATAAAGGGAAATGATGAGAAATCTAAAAATTGGTAAGCGATTAATGTTTGGCTTTGCGACATTAATAATACTAAACATTATAATATCATTAAATACTATATGGGAAGTTAGGCATCTTGAAAAACAAATAGACACGGTGGCCGAGTTACGCATGCCAACTGCGGCTGCAGGTGCAAGTGTTCTTAATGGTATTAATCAAACATTAGCTGCATTACGAGGTTGGATGATAATAGGCACCGATAACTATAAAGATGAGCGTGAACGGGCATGGAATATTGAAATAAGTACAGCACTGGCCACATTAGAAGAAAAAGCTGTCAATTGGACTGAACCAGAAAACATTACCCGTTTAGCAGATCTTAAAGGTTTGCTAAATGAGCTTGCTGAAGAACAACAAAAAATAGAAGATATTGCCCAAACTATACAAAATACGCCGGCTTTAGCCATACTTTATGGGCAGGCAGTGCCCCAAGCAACGATTATGTCTAAGCAAATTACTTTAATGATTGATTTAGAAGCTAAGTTAGAGGCAACACCTGAACGAAAAGCATTACTAGGGATGATGGCAGACGTTCGTGGCACACTCGGTCTATCTTTAGCTAATACTCGCGGTTATTTACTGTCCGGTGAGCAACAATATAAAGATAATTATGAAACATTATGGGCAAAAAATACTAAGCGTTTTGCCGATTTAACAAAAAATAAAAGCTTACTGAGCTTTTCTCAGACCAAAGCCTTTAATATTTTTGAAGAGGCAAGGCAAAAATTTAACGCGTTACCACTCAAAATGATCACACTACGCGGGCAGGATGATTGGAATTTAGCAAATTATTGGTTGGCGACAAAAGCGGCACCGATTGGGTTTGAGATTAAAACTATTTTGCAAGAAATGGCAAGCAATTACGCACAATTATTAGCAGATGATATTGCTTTAGTACATAAAGATGTAACAAGGTCTATTATGGTTACTTGGTTGTTATTATTGCTGGGAATAGTAATGGGTATAGTTATTTCAATTGTTGTTACCCGCAGTATTGTTAACCCGATTACTGAGCTGGAGAAAACTATACTTACCGCTAATAAAAGCAGTGACTTGACGGTTAGAGCTGTTGATGAAGGTAATGATGAAGTGTCAAAGATAGCACAAGCCTTCAACCAAATGTTAACAGGTATACAGGCAACATTAGCTAATGTTATTAATGCAAATAATCAAATTTCTGATGAATTGGGCAAAACATCGTTAATTGCAGAGCAAACAAGCAATGCAATATATCAACAACAATCGGAAACAGCACTACTGGCTACTGCGATGAATGAAATGGCACTTACGGTGAATGAGATCGCTAAAAATACTACTGAAACATCAACCGATTCAAATGAGGCTATAAATCATGTCAATGTTGGTTCGCAAGCGATGCAAGGCACTATAACGACGATACAAAGCTTAGAAGGTGTTATTGAAAGCACGGGAGGAACCATTGCTGATCTAGAGCAAAGCACACTAGATATTTCTAGTGTATTAGACGTGATCAGCGGCATTGCCGAGCAGACTAATCTATTAGCACTGAATGCTGCAATTGAAGCTGCTAGAGCAGGAGAACAAGGTCGTGGTTTCGCGGTAGTGGCTGATGAGGTCAGAGCATTGGCAAGTCGCACGCAAGATGCAACAGGCGAAATAACGAAAATGATCGATCAATTGCAACAAGGTTCCAAGCATGCTGTTTCTTCAATGAATGAGAGTAAAAGTCATGTAAGCACTGCTGTTGAACAAGCGAGTTCGGCAGGTGAAGCCTTAAAAACAATTGCAGAAGTTATCAGTAGAATTAGTGATAAGAGCACACAAATTGCAACTGCAGCAGAAGAGCAAGGTGCGGTATCGGTTGAAATTAGTAATAATGTGGTAAGTATTAATGACGCAGCGGAACAGACTGTGACAGCCGCTGCTCAAAGCTTAGAATCTAGCCGTGAATTGGCTAAATTTGCCTCGGGGTTAAATAATCTCGTTAAAGGATTTCGTGTGTAATAGTTTTTAAGCAGAGTCTAACTAACTCTAATTCTGAGTAGAAAAATATTATTTGAAGAATTTTTAAGAACTCGGTCATTCCTGTAGTCTTTATTAGCAGTCTAGTATTTTTGGATCTGCCGATTTTTTATTTGTCATCCTAGCATGCTTTAAGCTGGGATCTGTTTAGTGCGCTAGATTCCCGCTAAAAACATGCGGGAGTGACAAGAAAGTAAAAATCTACAACCTGAATGGTCACAGGTATAGTGTCGATATTTTTTTGGACTTTCAGCAGTGGTTATTCCATTTATCTTTGTGTGATGTGATTGTAGTGAACCTATTCCAGCAGTTGCCAATCGATAGTTTTCCTACTATGCTGTTTCAGGTAACAATTAGCCTGACTAAAATGCTGACAACCCAAAAAACCACGATAGGCAGATAACGGTGAAGGATGAGGTGCTTTTAATACGCAATGCTTCGCGCTATCAATCATTGCACCTTTTTTCTGAGCATAACTGCCCCACAACATAAACACCACATGTTCACAGCGCTCATTCACTGTTGCAATCACCTTATCGGTAAATTGTTCCCAGCCTTTGCCTTGGTGGGAATTAGCATTAGACGCTTCAACCGTTAGCACCGCATTCAATAATAATACGCCTTGTAGTGCCCAACTTTCTAAACAACCATGATGAACAGGCTCAATCTTCAAATCAGATTGTAACTCTTTATATATATTAACTAATGACGGCGGCGTTTTTACGCCCGGTAAAACAGAAAAGCACAAACCATGAGCCTGATTAGGTTGATGATAGGGATCTTGCCCTAAAATCACGACTTTAACATCATCCAAAGGTGTAGTTTCTAAAGCATGAAACCAGTTTGATGAATGAGGATAAATAAGCTTATTTTCATCTTTTTCAGATTGCAGAAATTGTTTTAGAATTTGCATATAGGGCAATTCAAACTCTGCATTAAGTGCTGGCTGCCAACTAGGGGCATTTTCTAAAGCCATATTTTTCTTCCTTCAAATAGTTCAAGCGTATATTATGTTATTTTTGCTGACAACTTACAGGATATCGTAAAAATGAACCTAAAACATATCGAAGATGAAGCACTTCATTTAACCGGCCAAGAACGGGCAGCGTTAGCACAAAAGTTACTTCTTAGCCTAGATTCATCCTCAGAAGATGAGCTGTCTATTATTTGGTTAAATGAAGCGGTAAATAGAGCAAAGGATCTTGAAAATGGTTCTGTCCAGCCAATTTCGGCAGAGGCAGTAAGACTTAAAGCTCAAGCTCTTCTCAGATGAATTATAGTTTTCATCCTGCTGCTGAAGCAGAGCATCTCGAAACAATTGCTTATTATGAATCCCAGCGAGCCGGATTAGGAGCTAATTACTTAGCTGAGCTTGAACGTTTAATGCAGGATATTTGTCAGTCACCACAGCGATACCCAATAAAAAAAGAACCCGGTATTAGACACAAAGCAATGAATCAATTTCCTTTTGCTATTTTGTATCAAGAAAACTCGGAAATGGTGCAAATATTAGCCGTTGCCCATCATCGTCGTAGACCAACATATTGGTTGGGCAGATAAGTGACTAATAAAATAACTAAAACCGACTTAGAATGGCAACAACAACTTAGTGATGAGCAATATCGTGTTACGCGGAAATCAGCCACGGAACCGGCATTTTCTGGTGCTTATGTCGATCATAATGACAAGGGCACTTATCACTGTATTTGCTGTAAACACCCATTATTTTCATCAACCGATAAATTTAATTCGGGTTGTGGCTGGCCTAGCTTTTCATCTCAGAATGAACAAGGTGCTATCACTCAACACCCTGATTTTACCCATGGTATGAATCGCACTGAAGTACGTTGCCAGCAGTGTGATGCACACCTTGGCCATGTTTTTGAAGATGGGCCGGCACCAAGTGGTTTACGCTATTGTATTAACTCTGTGGCCATTGATTTTAATGATAAAGAATAACTGGTTTGTTTATATTATTGCAGCTGAAAATGGCAATCTTTATACAGGGATAACAACTGATTTACAACGTCGCTTTGCTGAGCATCAATCAAAACAAGGGGGCGCCCGATTCTTTCATACTAGCGCCGCAAAACAGATGGTCTTCCATGAAATACACCCTAACCGCAGTAGCGCTTCAAGACGCGAAGCGGCAATCAAGAAGCTCAGCCGAAAAGAAAAAATAGTACTTATCGAAAATAGCTAAGATCCTGTATAATGGTGGGTTACCTAAAAACTTATTACTATTTAATTCAGGAATACACTCTTGCTTACTACTGCAAATATCACCATGCAATTTGGCGCTAAACCGTTATTTGAAAACGTCTCAGTTAAATTCGGCGGTGGCAATCGCTATGGCTTAATTGGCGCGAACGGCTGTGGTAAATCCACCTTTATGAAAATTCTTTCCGGTGATTTAACACCGACATCGGGCAATGTCAGTCTAGATGTAAATGAAAGTTTTGCGGTATTAAAACAAGACCAATTCGCTTATGAAGATCAACGTGTAATAGATGTGGTTATCATGGGTGACGCTAAATTGTGGGAAGTGCATCATGAACGTGAACGCATCTATAACTTGCCAGAAATGTCTGAAGAAGATGGCATCAAAGTCGCCCACCTTGAAGGTGAATATGCTGAAATGGATGGCTATACAGCCGAATCACGTGCCGGTGAATTATTATTAGGTGTGGGTATCCCTACCGAACAACATTATGGCCCAATGAGTGAAATTGCACCGGGCTGGAAATTGCGCATTTTGCTTGCTCAAGTACTGTTTGCTGAACCAGATATATTCCTACTTGATGAGCCAACTAACCATTTGGATATTAATACTATTCGCTGGCTAGAAGATATTATCAATCAACGTAATGGCACTATGATCATTATCTCGCATGATCGCCATTTCTTAAACAGTGTGTGTACCCATATGGCAGATATGGACTTTGGTGAATTACGTATTTATCCCGGTAACTATGATGAATATATGCTGGCTTCAACACAAGCTCGTGCCCGTTTAATTTCAGATAATGCCAAGAAAAAAGCACAAATCATTGAGCTTCAAGATTTTGTGCGCCGCTTCTCAGCCAATGCTTCAAAAGCAAAACAAGCCACATCGCGCGCCAAACAAATTGATAAAATTGAACTTGATGATATAAAACCTTCAAGTCGTGCAAACCCTTATATTAACTTTGAACAAGACAAGAAATTATTCCGCAATGCTGTAGAAGTACAAAGCATCAGCCAAGGCTATAAAGGCGAAGATTTCTTGTTTAAAGATTTTAAGTTTATGGTTGAAGTGGGCGAACGCATTGCTATTATCGGCCCTAACGGTATCGGTAAAACAACATTAGCTAAAACACTGGTTAAAGAACTGCCACCACAATCTGGCACCGTTAAATGGTCAGAAAATGCCAATATTGGCTATTACGCGCAAGATCATGAGAATTTCTTTGAAAATGACCTCGATTTATTTGAATGGATGCAGCAATGGGGCAAACCAGATGATGATGAGCAGGTTATTCGTGGCACGCTAGGCCGCCTATTATTCTCAGGTCATTCTATCGAAAAAAAGGCCAGCGTGTTATCCGGTGGTGAAAAAGGCCGGATGATGTTTGGTAAATTACTACTTCAAAAACCCAATATTTTAATTATGGATGAACCCACCAACCATATGGATATGGAATCTATTGAATCATTAAATATGGCATTAAACCGCTATGAAGGCACCTTATTCTTCGTCAGTCATGATCGCGAATTTGTATCATCACTAGCAACGCGTATTTTCGATATGACACCCGATGGTATTATTGATTTTTCTGGTAGCTATGAAGAATATCTCGCTAGCCAAGGAGTAAAATAAGAACTATCAACAAGCCAGTGAAATACTAACTTGTTTCTTCATGTATGCTAACGAACGTATACACATATTAACTTTAAGGAATACATCATGACTACAATGCGTATTGTCCTACTGTTCTGCTTTACAATGTTTATCAATATCAGCTCTCCTGTAAATGCTGCATCAGCCGTTGAAATCAATATTGGTGTGAAAGAAACTTTACAACGTTTTCAGAATGAAATCCCGGGCGGTAAAGAATTCTTGAAACAAGCCAAAGGGGTTTTAGTATTTCCTAGCATCATTAAAGTCGGTTTTGGCATTGGGGGTGAATATGGTGAAGGTGCATTGCAATCTGGTGGTAAAACTATAGCTTATTATAGTACTGCAGCTGCCTCTATTGGGTTTCAGCTAGGCGCACAGTCAAAATCTGTAGTATTAGTATTTATGACCAAAGATTCATTAAAGCAATTTCAATCTAGCAAAGGTTGGAAAGCTGGTGTCGATGGTTCAGTTGCTCTTCTCGAATGGGGAGCCGCTGAAGATATTAATACACTCGACATTGAAGATCCCATTGTAGGTTTTGTATTCAGTAATAAAGGACTGATGTATAACCTGACGCTGGAAGGCTCTAAATTTACCAAAATAGTGAAATAATAATGACCGAACAAAATTATCCTGAAAAATCGTGTGAAATCGATCGCTTAGTTACTCATCCTAAATTAGTTGAAGCTACATTAGCAGGCAATAAAACAGAGCAACGACGTGATGGTGTTTATGCTTATCCTGGTGAAACATTTGAGCTTGAAGGTGTTGAATTCACCGTTACAGCTCTTGAACGAAAAACATTGGGGGATATGACGGATGCCGATGCCCAAGCTGAAGGCTACCCAAGTATGGAAATGTATAAAGGGATTATCCTACGTATGCATGAAGGCATGAAATGGAATGAAAACCATAAGGTTTGGGTACATAAGTTTGAAAAATCAACTTAATTTTTGATCTTAATAAAGCACTCCATAATTACCACAAGCTGATAATTACGGGGTTAGAAAACCTTAGGGTATATTAACAAGAAAAGACTCAAATTTGTCATAAAAATCTCGCTGAACCACATTAAAGTGAGTCCAACCTTCTTCTTGCACAGAACGCTCTAAACCCGCTCTTAATGTTGTAAACCATTCGATAAGATTATCCGTACTCCACTGTTTTTCGGGTAATGGTGGCTGTTTAGTCGGCATACCATTGATTTCTACACCATATATTGAAATATGCATATTCAGCTCAAGCACAGCCTTATCCTGAAAGCTTAATCCTTCTGTCGCTTTATCCCATGCGGCTTTTGCATGAGCTGGTGCATTAACTGGCGGGAACATAACTCGTCTGCCAGCTCCTACTTCAACTATGCCATCATTATTGAGATCGACTAAGCCCGTTTTATCTGGTTGTGCCAATAAATTTATCGCGCCCTCTTTACTTAGCGAACCAACATCAATGGGATTAGCGAGTGATGTCACTGTTTGCAACAGTGCCAATTCACTCTTTGTCATATTGTGCAAAATTTGTTTTGCAGATACATTTTGTTGTTGTTGCTTGCGCGCCTCATTTAATAATGCAGAAAAATCTGTAATTTGTGCTTCACTCAATCCGCGGTTTTTCATTAAACCAATTGATTCATTGGTTAAATTTGTTATAGAGATCATAGTTAATTCCTTTAAATTAGAGTTTGCAACCCACCAAACTCCAAGCACCTTTTATGCCATTAATTAAAGGAATTTATCACTAATCCTCGATTCTAAAACCTACTTTAATGGTCACTTGCCAATATTTAACACCACCCTCTTCAATATAACCACGGGTATCAACTACTTGAAACCAATGCATATGTTTAACGGATGTTGCCGCTTTGGCAATGGCATTTTGAATCGCTTGATCTGAGCTTTCTGCTGAGCTACCGGTAAGTTCGATATGTTTATAAGTATGTTCCATTTTCTTCTCCCCTCTAAAATAATAGTAATATAATAACTATATACCCAAATTAGCTGTAATGCCACACCGTCATTGCTGAGTTCTTTTATCGGCAATCTAATAAGCTACTTGGCGACAGAAATAGCCACTATCCTTAGACTCCCGCTAACAACATGCGGGAGTGACGGATAATATTCGAAAATCATAGGCATAGGCCCAATTTAACAAATTGATTTAACTATATTTTATTGCTAAACATGCGTATAATCATTCGATTAATTTAACTCCTCCCACAGTTTGATCCCTATGATATTTAGGTAAAACTGATTTCCACAGGCGCATTCATGTCAGACTCAGAACAAACTCCCGTTATTTTATTTTCCGATCTAGGCTTATCAGAACCCGTTCTTAAAGCTGTAAATCAAGCTGGGTACGAAACTCCTTCCCCTATCCAAGCACAAAGTATTCCCCCCTTATTAGCAGGTCGTGATCTGCTAGGGCAAGCACAAACGGGTACGGGTAAAACCGCCGCATTTTCTTTGCCATTATTAAGTCGGATTGATGTAAAAGCTAAAACACCGCAAATGCTGGTGTTAGCACCCACACGTGAGCTAGCGATTCAAGTGGCTGAAGCGATTCAAAGCTATGCTAAATATATGAAGGGTCTGCACGTTTTGCCTATCTATGGTGGTCAAAGTGTCGGCATTCAACTGCGTCAATTGCAACGTAATCCTCAAGTTATCGTCGGTACGCCAGGTCGGATCTTAGATCATATCCGCCGCCGTACACTTAAACTGGGTGATTTGAAATCTCTAGTGTTAGATGAAGCCGATGAAATGCTACGTATGGGCTTTATCGACGATGTTGAAACCATCTTAAAAGAAACACCTGAATCACGCCAAGTGGCTCTTTTCTCTGCCACTATGCCGGGGCCAATCCATCGTGTTGCCACCCGTTATTTGAAAGATCCGGTTGAAATTCGTATTAAATCGAAAACATCAACTATAGAAACAATTAACCAACGCTATTGGCAAGTGACGGGCATGCATAAGTTAGAAGCATTAACTCGCATTCTTGAAGTTGAAGAATTTGATGCGATGATTATTTTTGTTCGCACTAAAAATGCAACAACAGAATTGGCTGAAAAACTTGAAGCACGGGGTTATTCTAGCTCTGCAATTAATGGTGATATGAATCAAGCAGCACGTGAAAAAGCCATTAATCAGACTAAAAAAGGTAAAATAGATATTCTAATTGCTACCGATGTCGCGGCTCGTGGCCTAGATATTGAACGCATCAGTCATGTCATAAACTACGATATTCCATACGATACCGAATCGTATGTACATCGTATTGGTCGAACTGGCCGTGCTGGTCGTAAGGGTGAAGCGATTTTATTTGTGCAACCACGCGAAAAACGTATGTTATTTGCTATTGAAAAAGCAACGCGCCAATCCATCGCCAAAATGCAATTACCGAGCACAGAGGATATTGCCGATCGTCGCGTGATGCAATTCACCCAACAACTCAGCGAAACAATTGAATCACAAGATTTAAGCTTCTTCCAAGAAGTGATTAGTAATTACCAAGAGTCGCATGATGCGGATCCACTAGAAGTGGCTGCAGCATTAACGTATTTAGTTCAAAAACAACGCCCTTTAAAACCTGTTGTTCATGTTCGGCCAGCCCGTTCAGAACGCGGCGATAATAGCGGCAAAGATCGTGAACGAGGCAGTCGTCGAGATCGCTCTGATCGTGGTGAACGTCCTAGCCGAAATGAACGTTCTCCTCGCCGCGGCAATCAATCTGCTCCACATCGCAGTGAAGAAGGCATGCAAACTTACCGCGTTGAAGTGGGTAGAAATCATGGTGTAGAAGTTAAAAATATCGTCGGCGCTATTGCCAATGAAGCTGGCATTGATAGCAAAGATATTGGCCGCATCAGCTTACAAGATGACTATAGCACCATTGATTTACCACAAGGTATGCCTAAAGACTTATTCCAGCAATTACGCAAAGTTTGGGTGGTCAATAAGCAGTTAGAAATTAGTCTTGTAAATAATAATGAAGCTTCTAGTGACGGTGATGCACCACGTCGCAAATCCAAACGCTCAGGAAAACCACGTAACCGTGCCCGTGATCAAGCACGTCGTCCTAGCCAAAATCGTAACTAAGCATATTAAATAAAGGAGTCTCTAAACATGGATGAAGGAAATAGTAATAAGACGGAAAATTATATTTTCCTCTCAAAAGTCTCTTGGGTAGCTTATTTAAAATCTTTTCTTCTCACTTGTTTGTTTGGAATAATATTAGTAGTAGTTTCCGTAGTGGGGGCAGAAATTATAGGACTAGGGACAGAATCTGGGGCGGGGTTATTCACCGGTCTAATTCTCACGCTACTATTAATTATGTTTAATTTCTGGTACCTGACTAGCATCACTCTTTATTATGACAATCACGGAGTATGGCTTTTTTCTGGTGTTTTTCCTTGGGCAAGAGGTTACTCAGGTGTAAAATGGCGAGATATTGACGATGCAACATACCAAACTGGATTTATAAGCTGGATCAGCAAATCTTATACCATACGGATTGGACATAGGTTTACGAAATCAAGTGAAATAATATTGCCTCATATGTCACATGGAGAGAAAGCTGTCGCTCGTATAAATGAACTACATCAGAAATACTCTGACACAAATGGCATTACGCTCGATTGATCTTGCTGTTATTCTAATTAGGAGCTTTAACTCTTTATAGCAACATGTAAAAATACGTCCATGCTTAATTTTATCTGGATCTTCTTTTTCACCACCGCGTTTATTGTCGCGTTGATAAAACTATTTGTCTTTGGTGATACTGAAATATTTGGTCAATTAATGACCGCCATGTTCAGCCTTTCCAAAACCGCCTTTGAAATCTCTTTAGGTTTAACAGGTATTCTGGCCTTATGGCTCGGCATAATGCGAATTGGTGAGCGCAGTGGTTTTATTGATTTACTTACTCGCGGCTTAACACCACTGTTTGCTAAACTGATGCCTGAAGTGCCTAAAAATCATCCTGCGATAGGTGCAATTGTGATGAATATGTCCGCCAATGCCTTAGGCTTAGATAATGCCGCAACACCACTGGGCATCAAGGCAATGAAAGAGTTACAAAAACTTAATCCACTAAAAGATACCGCCAGTAATGCCCAGATCTTATTTTTAGTGATTAATACCTCAGCAGTTACGCTTTTTCCTGTCACCATTTTTACCTACCGCGCGCAAATGGGTGCAGCTAATCCTACCGATGTCTTTATTCCTATTTTGATCGCAACCTATGCCTCAACACTGATGGGATTATTGACCGTATCGTATGTGCAAAAAATCAATCTATTCGACAAAGTTATTTTGAGTTATCTAGGCGGTTTTACGGTACTTGTTGCTGGCTTATTATCTTATTTCTCACACCTACCGCAGACAGAAATGTTGGCGCAATCAGCCTTAATCAGTAATGTCATTCTATTTTCATTAGTAATGCTATTTATTACAGGCGCGGTTATCAAAAAAGTAAATGCCTATGATGCCTTTATTGATGGTGCTAAAGAAGGTTTTGAAACCGCCATCACCATCATTCCCTATCTGGTAGCGATGCTGGTTGCTATCGGCGTATTTCGTGCCAGTGGTGCTTTAGATTTGCTAGCCGACGGTGTTCGTCATATTGTATTGGCCTTAAATTTTGATGATCGCTTTATTGATGCCCTGCCCACCGCATTAATGAAACCCTTTAGCGGTAGCGGCGCACGGGCAATGATGGTGGACACTATGCAAACCTTTGGTGCTGATTCTTTTGCAGGGAGATTATCTTCCATTGTGCAAGGTAGCACCGAAACGACTTTTTATGTATTGGCCGTCTATTTTGGTTCAGTAGGTATAAAAAATATACGCCATGCGGCAGCATGTGGCTTATCTGCTGACATTGCCGGAATTATGGCGGCTATTGGCATAGCTTATTGGTTCTTTGGTTAATCAGTCTTGCAATAAAACAGCTTGGTTAATATCTTCAAAACGATACAGTTCCCCGCCATATTGTTCAATAAAGCTTGTGGCTACATTTTTATCTAAAAAACTGGCTAATGTCGGCCCCATTGCTCCTTTACGAATATGACCTGCTACATACCATGCTGTCCGTGCATCAATAAAAAACGCATCGTCTGGTGTATCCCATAGGCTGGCAGCCATATCATGGACATAAACTGTTTGAATAGCATGTTGATGCTCTGGATCTAATAGATAAGAAAACATATCTCGAGTCGAACAAAACTTTAAACTGCTTTCATTTCCCCGTTTATACAATTGCCCTTTTGGACCAGGAAAGCCCTTAATAATCATGCCACATATATGGCATTCATCATTTTTTTCAATTGCCATTGCATGTTGTGCTAACTGTAGATCAGACGGTGACTCCCCACAGCCCGAAATTGACATCATGATAACGATAAGCATCCAACCAGAAAGAGTATTGTTGATCATAGTTTTCTTCTATTAAAAAGTAAAATAGCTAATAGTACTGGTGCAATAAACCAAGCCAGCATACTTAATATTAAGCTACTTGTTGCAAACTGGGCATGTTGTGCCACCGCCATTAAGCCAGTCAATTCTTGTTGGGCAAAAAAATCAATAATAATTAAACGGAAAATATCGGTTGGATTAAGCAATAATAAATAAGGGAACAACTCCGCATTTACATTGCCTTCTGTACCGACTAATAATCCTAATAAGAACAGATCAAACATAAAAACAAACATAAACCAAACGATGAGCGCCAAACCTGCTGCTTTTGATTTTTCAACTACTGAGGCACTAATCATGGTCGCAATAGCAATAAATATCCAGCCTAATAATATGGCAAATGCGATAAAAAAAGCATAAGGCTTAACCAATTCACCCCAGCTTGTATCTTCAGAAAATAGACCCATAATAATGGCAGATAAACCAAAACCAATGATCGTAGACAGCGCAATAATCATCCAGTGCCCCATCATCTTGCCTAAAATTAATTGCCAGCGACTAAGAGGATACGTCATTAATAATAATAAAGTGCCACTTTCATCTTCACCAACAACGCCATCATAAGACAACATTAATGCAATCAAGGGAATAACAAACACCGCTAAACTAGCTAAGCTTACCAGGGTAGTCGACAAATTAGTAAAGCCTGCTTGCCCGGATGCCGCCGCACCAAAATAGGCTAAGCCTGTTGCCAATAAAGCAAAAATCAAACTAATCGACATAACCCATCGGTTACGCAAGCCATCATGAAATTCTTTATTCGCCACTATTAAGATTGCCTTCATTGTGAGCGCTCCATATCATTCGTATAATACCTATAAATATCTTCTAAACGGGGCATCTGTATATCAATATTTTCTAGTGTAGGAAGGGCAACCAATTGCTTTAATACAGCCATTTTTTGCTGTTGACTTACCTGTAATTTAATACCGCCATTAATAGGAAAAGTATGCGCATCTAAGTCTGCAGGCAACTGTAAATTTGAACCTTGTAGATAAAAAGTTACCGGCAGATCTGCTTTCTCAGTCAATGTTGTTAACGATCCTTCCGCTAGTAACTGACCTTGGCCTAAAATTAAAGCGCGATCAATGTATTTTTCAACACCGGCTAATACATGTGAGCATAAAATAATAGTGCTACCTTGTGCTTTCAGCCTTGCAATACCTTGATAAAAATCTTGGGTGGCAATAGGATCTAAACCTACGGTAGGCTCATCTAATAATAAAAGTTTAGGTTTGCCCAACAATGCTTGTGCTAAGCCTAAACGTTGACGCATGCCTTTTGAGTAGGTCTTCACACGTCTCATCGACGCATGATCTAGGCCTACTTCTTCTAATAAATGACTAACCTGCTTGTTATCACAACCTTTTAACTTCGCGAAGTAACTGAGCACTTCACGCCCTGTCATTTGCTGATAAAAACTTACATTTTCTTGTAAAAACCCAAGTTGTTTACGCAAATTATGGGCATTATCGCCCGTAGGATCATCACCAAACACACGCACTTGTCCCACTGTTGGTTTAATCAAGCCTAAAATCAGTTTAATCGTCGTTGTTTTACCTGCACCATTATGACCAAACAAACCTAAAACCTCGCCTTGCTGCAGGTTGAGATCAATGCTTTTTAAAGCCTCAACACCTTGGTAATTTTTCCCTGCCTGCTGTAATTCAACGATATTCACGAAACGCTTCCCATGCTCTGTGGTTGAGACATTAATGGATAACTATCCTTAATTCCCGGAGATTTTAACACCGGAAATTGACGTTGAACCCAGCGTAATATTTCAATAGCAGGGCTATTAAAAAGAAGCCTGGCGGTAGGATATTTCCACAATAAACGATCAACGCCATCATTAGGCTCGTAGGCAATATCACCTATGCCATCACCATTCATATCCCAACCTAAATAATCACTCCAATAATTGCCCTGTTTTTCGAATGACCAATCTTGTGTTTGATTAGCAACATATTTTACCTGTTTGGTATTGCTAATAAAGGCATTACCCTTAAAAGTATTATCTTTTGATCCTGCTGTAAGGTGAATACCAATATCGCTTTCCATCAAAATATTATGATGAATTTTATTAAACAGCGAATTATAAACAAATAAGGCTTTGCCTTCAGATTTATAACCTTGTTGGGCATCTTTAATTTGCACGTGTCGCATATTTTGCACGCCAATCAACTTATTGCTCTCAATGGTTGAATTAGTAATAAAATTCATTAAAACCCCATAATTAACATCATTTTCAGAAATATTATTTGTTACTGTCAGATACTTAGATTGCATTAAAGCATAGCCTGTACGCGTGTTTTTGGTATGATTATTCGTGACAATATTGTGATACGAATACATATAATGAATACCATAACGCAAATCATGGATATAATTGCCATTCAATTCATTGCCATTACTTGAATCAATATAAATTCCGTCCCTAGTATGCCAAATCTCATTGTCTTTAATTAAGGCGCCACTCACATTATATAAATGAATACCGTTGCCCCGATCCGGTGAGCGAATGGTCTTATTACCTTGAATTGTATTATTAATAATTTGGATATTAGGTGAGGCATCAACCCAAATTCCACTCGCATCGCCATTAAGCTGATTATTCTTAATCAGTGCATTATCAGCTATGGGATGAACAAAAATACCCGCATCTAAATTTGTTAGATTATGACCCCAGTTCTGGATAATCAAGCCCTCAATAACAATATTACTTGCCCCTATTTCTATTGTATGCCCTTGCCCACCACCATCAACAATAGCGCCACCATTACCACTTAATTTAAGCGCTTTATCAACAACAAAATTGCCTTGATATAGCCCAGCAGAAAGGATCAAGTGGTCGCCTTCTTCGGCATGAAGTATTTGTTGCTGCAAATCTTGTTCTGGCATTACCACGATATCAGCAGCCAACACACCATTATTCATAAGCATAATTACTAGAATATAAAGATATTTTTCCACAAAAACCCCATAAAAAACCCGGCTTTCTTACCGCAAAGCCGGGTTAATCTCATAAAATTATAATATTACAGTTAGACCTCAACCAACATACGACCGCGCATTTCCATATGTAATGCATGGCAGAACCAGTTACAGTAATACCATTGCACGCCTGGTTTATCCGCAATAAAGGTAATAGAAGCTGTTTGCTGAGGACTAACTTCCATCTGCACACCATGATTTACCATACAAAAACCATGTGAAACATCTTCAACCATATCCAAATTAGTGATAATAACGGTAACTTCATCGCCTAACTTAACCTTGAAGGTATCCATACCGAAAGCGGGCGCAACAGATATCATATAAACCCGAACTTTATTGCCATCTCGAATCACTTTATTATCTGTTTCTAATGTAACGCCATCCTTTTTTGCCATCGCACGGGTTGTGGCAAAATAAGGATCATCGCGCTTCCAAACTTTAAGGGTTTTAATCTTACTGCGATGAACCAGGCTAACATCATGAGGTTCTGCAAAAGCAGGTCCATCATGGAGTAGCACCATTTCATCACCTGAAATATCAATTAACTGATCATTTTCTGGATGTAGTGGACCTACGGGTAAGAATCTATCTTTAGAGAATTTATTCAATGTTATAAGATACTTGCCATCCGCATCACGTGTTTCGCCCATGGTGGTGTGATTATGTCCCGGTTGGTAATGCACATCTAATTTTTGTTTAATATACGCGCCCTTTCCACCTTCCGTATTTTCTTTATAAAAAGTAATCGCCTCATCAATATTCCATTTAACTATTTGGCTATCTATAAATAATGTCGTATACGCATTACCACGACCATCAAAGGCTGTATGTAAAGGACCAAGACCTAATTCTACTTCTGCTACAACGGTATCTCGCGGTTCAATTTTGCCGTCAAATAAATCATCAAATTTAGCAATTTCCAGCATAGTGATAGTTGGAGATAACTTGCCATTTGCGACACAATACTTACCATCTGGTGTTGCGTTAATACCATGAGGACTTTTGGCTACCGGCACATAAGCGGTTAATTTAGAGCCTTTACGACCATTTAGAACAGGTACATCTGATCCGGCTAGTTTTTGGAATTCTCCTGCTTTTACAGCCGCTTCAATACGCTCAATATTAAAGATCACCAAGTGATCTCGCTCATTACGCATTGAACCCTCTAGATCTAAACTTTCACCCGGTGAGTTATAACAGGTAGAAAATGCATATTTTCCTGTATAGTCTGTCTCAGTATTATCTAAATTACCATCAACAATCACCTGCCATGCTACCGTCATTGTTTCAGCATCGATAGCTGAATATAAGGTGTAATAGGCTTCGGTATCATCCATATTACTGCCATCATTTGGATGTGGTAAAACAAACTCAGCATTAGCATAGATATATTTAGTATAAGGTACTCTTTGAACACGCAAGCCATGAATCGCCTGAACATTAGGCACTTCACAGATCTTATCTGTTTTCATGATATCGCAACGAATACGTGCCACACGGCTGTTTGATTTATCATTAATAAAGGCGTACTTACCATCATAACTGCCATCTGTCATACTTAAATGAGGATGGTGTGAATCACCCGCAAGATGCGTAGTATGGTTTAACACTTCTTTACTTTCATTAGTGAGTCCATAACCCGTCGCACTATCAATATTAAACACGGGAATACGCATTATTTCTCGCATTGATGGCACACCCATGATACGTACTTCACCAGAGTGGCCACCACTCCAAAAACCATAATATTCATCTAATTCACCAAGGGCAACAGTATGCGCCGCATTAGCTGCCGCCACGGCAGGAGACGATGACAAAACAGCAGAACCAACACCTAAACCCACTGCTCCTATAGCACCCACTGCACCCACCATCGCTGTCGAGCCACCTAAAAATAGGCGGCGACTCATTTTCACATGTTCACTGACATTTTCATCTTCAACATCTACTTTCGGTAGATTTTTATCATTTGGATCAATCATTTTTAATTCTCCTAAAATTTAATATTATTCTATCGGGTTATTTTTCTTGTACAACAGGGATTTCACTTAATACACGATCCATCTTATGTCGTTTTTTATACGTCCTAATCAGAGGCGGACATTTTTGCTCATCATGGTAAGTAATTTGACAGTCTAAGCACCAGTGACATTCATTAGCATTGATTTCACCCGTTGGATGAATAGCCTGAATCTCACATTCTTGGGCACAAACTTGGCATTGTGTGCCACATTCTTTACGGCGTTTAAGCCAATCGAACAATCGAAACCTAGAAGGGATTGCCAATGCTGCTCCGAGCGGGCAGATATAGCGGCAATACACTTTATTGGTAAAAATAGAGAGTGATAATAGAATTACGGCATATAACACAAACCCCCATTCCCGCTGAAATTTCAGCATAATCACCGTCTTAAATGGCTCTACCTCGGCATAGCGCTCTGCTTCACTCATTGATTCTAAGGAAATCGCAAATAATCCTAATAAAATGAGATATTTGATAGCCCATAATCGCTCATGAACTGCGAAGGGTAATTCAAACTGTCTTACTTTAAACTTACGTGCTACCTCATTAATCAACTCTTGTAATGCACCAAAAGGACATAACCAGCCACAAAATATCCCTCTTCCCCATAACAAAAGTGTCATGGCAACAAAACCCCATAAAATAAACACAATTGGATCTAGTAAGAAGGTATCCCATTTAAAATCTCCTGTGACAGCAAAAACAAAAGTGAATACATTAACAATAGATAATTGACCCAAGGTGTACCAACCGATAAAAACTACCGTATAAACAAGAAATATTTTACGGAATATAAGCAAGTATTTTGGACGCTTATCAAAGTAATCATGCAGGACTATGACCGTAAACAACATCAGCAGACTAATGACTAGCACGGATATTTGGAATGTTTTATTTTTCCAAATAGAAATCCAAAGTGCCTCTGGCTCTTCCTCAATAAATACCGGTTGAATGGGTCGATCTATATATTTTTCTAATGAATTATAATCACCAAAGAAACGGGTAAAGATACTATCTAAAGCACCTATTTGTCGACGAACCAATAATTCCACCTGCCAGGGCAAACCTATATCAAGTTGAAAATTATCACGAATAATAAATATTGCCTTTTCACTAAAATCAGGCGCACCTTCTATATAAATATCATTAAGCTGATAAAAATCAGAATCCCTAAAAAGAATTGCTTTGTCACCTTGTTGTATCTGTAAGCGGTCATATATGCCACCACGTACAAATCCATTTCCTTTAAATGAGAAATCTCCCTTTGCCATTACAGCAATGGCTTGATCTCCTGGCTTTATCTCGGACATTAACCAATTAAATTCCGATTCTCCTAAGATGTTTTTACCAATCGTTGGAATATTTAATGGCGCAAAATACATATCAATAAATAACTTTTGCTTATCTTCACTGTCCCATTCTGCTTCAGTGCCTTTAAAAGATTCATCAATATCACCATAGTTCAACACCAAATGACGGATAGACCCATCGCCAAACAATTTATGCCAATCAGCTTTCTCAAACACGTCTTTTTTTATTGATGCCGGTAAAACAATCCGATCTGCAGAAAGACCTGCAATGCCTAATTGTCGGGCTATTTTTTTTGCCGAACGCATAACGACATCACCCAGAACTATCACTGTTACTGTGGCACCCGATAAAGAATCAATACTACGTACGCCTTCTTTGCTTGATTTACCAACAACCACATGATCTGTTACTTTCATACCAAGCAGTTGATCTGCAAAATCAAATAGCTTTTGCTCAGGGATCCCTACTAATAAAATTGGCTCATGGTGTTCTAACACCCTCGCGACTTTTATCACGCCTTCAGTATCCATGGCTACTAACATATTTATTGGTTTACCAGAATAAGCTGGAATATTGACTACACCATTTGTTTCAAAGGCATAACCAATGACCTCATCATCTTGATAAATTGTTTTTATTTCAGGTTGATCTTTTTCGATAGGCTCTTTATCAGAAATACGGGTGGCGGTAGGAAATGCTAATTTTATTGTTGCTGTCCGTTGCGCATCAGTAACGGGGGACATTGCATAACTAATGTTAATACTCAGCAGCAAACATAGTGTCAGCGCTAATCGAAGAAAGTATTGAACCGCCACTTTTATGAAACCAATAAGTTATAAAGGCTTCACTATACCCGCAAACAAATTTATGGCATATGACATAGATCAAGGGAACTTCATGTCATATCACACAACACTTTAACCTCTTAAAACTTAAGATAATAAAAAGTACTTATTGCTAATCCGCGTGTTCTTATTTACTGGAAAACTCAATAATAGTGTCTTCTTTTAAAATTTATTATCTACACATCAGATCGTTTTCTCAGTATTAAAATTGATTAATTTAATAAACCAAGGTAAATTAATATGCAGTGTCTGTTAAAATCATTCATTCACTATTTATAGATACCCAAATTACTTGAAGATGCAGATTTCAGAGCTTAGCACGAAGGTCAGAGCAAGGCGCAATGTGAAGGCAATGACTAGTCCTTGTCAAGCATTGTAA
>NVVW01000012.1 GCA_002733505.1 Methylophaga sp.
TCCACTGTTCGCTAACGCTCTCTATTACGAAAATGCACAAAGGCGTTGCCTACTGGCGACTAATCGACTCCGCTTCGCTCTCCTGTCGATCAGCGATAGCTGTCAACTGTTTTATTGATAAAACTTTTGCCGCATCAGTATCGTATATTGCAAGTTTATCCTTCATGTGTATTCATCCATATATTCCGAATATCATATTCTACATTGCCGCTTGAATACACTTTAGAATACCGTAATCAACTTCACCATTCAACGCATCAAAAACAGGTTTTAATCGCCCTTTATCCTCTTCTGCAAAGTATTCGATAAGACTTACAATTTCATTATAACGGGCATCATCTAAATTAATCACCTTACGCACTTCCAATAAGCCAACTTCTATTGCATCGGCTAAATGTGTATAAATTGTGCTGGTTTTCATCTCGCGCTGTTGGCAAATTTGTTCGATGCTTAAGTCTTGTTGATAAAGCATCAATGTTTCATTGACCGTTTCACTTAGGCGATTATCTAATAATTCTGACAGTGGATAATGTTTAATTTCATCAATAAAGGCTTGGCCGTAGCGTGATAATTTTTGACCGCCCACACCTGAAATCTTATTAAAATCATTCAATGTTTGGGGGCGTTTTTTGACCATTTCCTGTAGCGTTGAATCATGGAAAATCACAAATGAAGGTACGCCATGCTCTTCTGCCAATGTTGTTCGTAATGCTCGCAATGCTTCCCACAGTGGATTATCTTGTGGTCTAACAACCGTTTTCTGTTTTGATTTTTTGGTTATTTTCTCTTCTTTGGCTTGCTTTCTTAATTCCAGCTTTTGTTCGCCACGTAATAATAAGCGGCATTTTTCAGTTAAGCGCAATGCGCCGTGACGTTCCATATCAATATCTAAATAGCCCAAGGCGATTAATTGCCTAAACACACCGCGCCATTCAGCCATTGAAAAATCTGTGCCTATACCAAATGTGCTGAGTTGATCATGACCATTACGTTGAATACGTTCATCAACTTTACCTAGCAAAATATCAACAATATAATTGACCCCAAAACGCTGTTCGGTGCGATAAATGCACGATAACGCTTTTTGTGCCGGTTCCGTGCCATCCCATTTTTCAGGGGGATTTTGGCAATTATCACAATGACCGCATTTTTCATCGCCTTGCTCATCAAAATAAGCAAGTAAAGTATGGCGACGGCAGGTGATAAGTTCACATAAACCTAACATTGATTCTAATTTATGATGCTCAACACGTTTATGTTGTTCGTCGGCATTGGAGTCTTGGGTAAATTGTCTCAAGGTAATTACATCTTGCAAGCCATACGACATCCATGCATTTGCTGGTTCACCGTCACGCCCGGCCCGGCCTGTCTCTTGGTAATAAGCCTCAATGCTCTTCGGTAAACTCAAATGTGCCACAAAACGCACATCCGGTTTATCAATACCCATACCAAAGGCAATGGTTGCCACAATAATGACACTTTCTTCACGTAAAAATCGTTGTTGGTTCTGTTGGCGCACCTCTTGCGGCAAACCGGCATGATAAGGCAAGGCTAAACGCCCTTGATCTGCCAACCATTCAGCGGTTTGCTCTACTTTTTTACGCGACAAACAATAAACAATACCGGCATCATTAGGATGATTTTCTTCAAGAAACTTCCACAAACGTTGTTTAGGATTATTGCCCGCTGAAATCGCATAATGAATATTCGGGCGATCAAAACTATTTACAAAAACTTGCGCGTCGCCTAGTTGCAACTGAGCAATAATTTCAGCACGGGTGCGCTGATCCGCCGTTGCCGTAAGCGCTATGCGGGGAACATTAGGATAACGCTGATGCAATAATTTTAACTGTTGATAATTAGGCCGAAAATCATGCCCCCACTGCGATACACAATGCGCTTCATCAATGGCAAATAAGGCAAGCTGACACTGATCCAGTAAGTCCATCATTTGAGGCATCAACAATCGCTCTGGTGCAACATAAAGTAGATCTAATTCGCCATCAAGCAACTGCTGCTCGATTTGACGTGCTTCACCGACACGCTGACTAGAATTTAAAAACGCCGCCTTGATCCCCAGCAGCAGCAATGCATCCACCTGATCCTGCATCAACGCAATCAATGGTGAAATCACAATCGCCGTACCCTCACGCACCAACGCTGGGATCTGATAACACAAAGACTTACCGCCACCAGTAGGCATCAACACCAAGGCATCACCACCATCAAGTAGCGTCTGAATTATCTCCTGCTGAGCATGACGAAAATCATCATAACCAAAGGTAGATTGTAAGATTTGTTGGGCGCGTTTCATTTAGATTTTATAGCTCCGCTCACCTGATTAAACGTTCGCAATTTTCTTCTTCAATTTTTCCAATTTACGGTTTATTCTCTCTTCGTCTTTTTGATAATGAAAACATACTAATAATAACGGCTCAGGGTGTTTAAATTTTTCTTCCTGACGTGCCTCATTTTTGAACGAAGAATGGAAGCATAGCAATCTATGTGACCGAAAATTGCTCCTGCATTTTCGGCATACATCACATCCCTGTGAATAACCATTCGAGTACCAAAAATGCGGCTCGTCAGGAGGAAAAGATGAATTCCCTGTGCCGTTATTTAGAGCATGATGCCTTTAATCATATAGAAAATCCCCGCCGCCATAACAGCCGCCGAAGGCACGGTAATCACCCACGCTGTAATAATCTTCTTAATAGCATCACGTTTAACATAAAGCGTTTTTTGATCTTTTTTCAGTTCTTTAACCGCTTTTTTCAGATCGTCTTCTTCTTTATCAATCGCACGATAAATATCGGTTATACGTTGATAATCTTGTTCTGCTTTTTTCGACTTTTTGCTTAATTTCCTTAATTCGACATTCAGTTTGATCAGCGTCTTTTTATCACTTTTTATTTCTTTTTTATCTTCTTTTATTTCTTGTTCAATAGACTGGGTAACCTCTAACCACTCACGCAGAAAGCCTACCCCAAAAATACCACCAATGGCAATATGGGTTGAACTCACTGGCAAGCCTAATTGGCTGGCAATGATAACGGTGATGGCTGCTGCCATTGCCACTGAGAAGGCACGCATTTGATCAAGTTCGGTTATTTCAGTACCGACTGTTTTAATTAGACGAGGCCCATATAAAGCCAAACCAAGTGCAATACCCAGTGCACCTACCGCCATTATCCAAATAGGAATACCTGCTTTAGCTGAAATGCCGCCGGTCATCACTGCATCATAAATTGCGGCTAATGGACCAATCGCATTCGCTACGTCATTGGCACCATGAGCAAAGCTCAGTAATGCCGCGGCAAATATTAGTGGAATAGTGAACAGTTTGTTGACACTTCTACGGTTATTTTTTAATGTTTTTACTCGAATACTTACTCGTGTTCTCATCCAGAAATAAACCATCACCGCAACAATAGCACCTAAAAGTAGCGCTGTAGCAAACGTAGGTTTTTGGGTGACTTCAACACTGAAAAACATAATGCTATTAAAGAATTCTTGTAATTGCGGCCAAATCCTCTTCAGCCCTTTCAATATAAGATACGTCACAAACGCCCAAGCCATTAATGCAACATAAATAGGCACCCATTTACTGGAAGCTGCCATTTTATCGTCTTTAAAGACAATGGTTTTTTTAATAGCAAATAAGAATCCTGCCGCAATAATACCGCCAATAACCGGGGAAATAACCCATGAACTGGCAATTTTACCCATTGTGCCCCAATCAACAATGCTAAAACCTGCTGCTGCAATACCGCCCCCCATCACTCCGCCGACGATAGAATGGGTGGTTGAGACAGGTGCTTTTGCTATGGTCGCTAGATTAAGCCATAGCGCGGCCGCTAATAATGCCGCCATCATTGCCCATAAAAAACTATCGGTATCATCGCCAAAGGCATCAATATCAATAATACCTTTTTTGATGGTTGAGACTACTTCGCCACCTGCAATAAAGGCACCCGCTGCTTCAAACACCACCGCTATAGCAATCGCCCCACTCATGGTTAAGGCTTTGGCACCTACTGCTGGCCCTACATTATTAGCCACATCATTGGCACCAATATTCATTGCCATATAGGCACCAAAAACAGCCGCCACAGCTAGAAACAAACTATTTTCAATATTGCCACTGGTTGAGAAGCTATAGATTAAAACAGCTGCGAGGAATAATAATGCGATCCCTATTCGGGCAAACTCACCATAGCTTGATTTTAACGCCTGCTTTTCCAGCTGGTTCATTGTTTTTATTTCCATCTCACATCTGCCTTAACTAAAAATACATGCGTGATTATTACAGTAATGTGACCATCAATCATTAAAAAATATTATTTATCTGAGCATTGAAACAATCGGCTGTTAGAATAGTCCGTTACTACATAGCTTTGTGGAAAATGTTCCTTATGAGAAAATATTTCTTACTGTTGTTGTTGGTTTTATCAATCAGTGCTGATGCGCGACCCGGTCTATTAGATAGCCTTGGTTTAAACAATGATTTTGATGTGCCACCGGATGTCGATGTTGCGTTTGTGTTTTCTGCTGAGGTGACCGATCCACAAACCATTACCGCCCATTGGGCTGTTGCACAAGGCAATTATCTTTATCGCGACAAGATTTCTTTTGAAATTGTTACACCTGCTGACGTACAAATCACCACTGTATCCTTGCCCGCAGGCGAAAATAAGATGGATGAATTGTTTGGGCTAACAGAAGTATATGCCTATGATGTTGATGTGGTGTTGCCGCTCAATCGCCCACCACAAGCACAGCACGTTATTTTAAAAGTGCATTATCAAGGTTGCTCTGAAACCTTCAAAATATGTTATCCGCCAATAGAAAAAGAAATAACGCTGTCTTTACCCGCCACTACAGCCGTTAATCTAGCTCCAAATACCAGTGCAACCTTATCTGGCTTCACTGCTTCTGAGCAAGATCGGCTCACCCAAAGTTTACAAGAAGATAGCCTTGGCAAAATCTTATTACTGTTTTTTGGTGTGGGTTTATTGCTATCTTTCACTCCTTGCATTTTCCCGATGATCCCTATTTTATCCAGCATCATTGTCGGTGAAGGCGAGCGGATCACCACCCAGCGCGCCTTTATTTTATCATTAGCCTATGTGCTGGCAATGTCTATCACCTATACCGCCGCAGGTGTTTTAACCGGTTTATTAGGTGAGAATATTCAAGCTATGTTCCAAAACCCGTGGATTATTGGTAGCTTTAGTGCGCTTTTTGTTATTTTATCCCTGTCTATGTTTGGCTTATTTGAATTGCAATTGCCGCAGGCACTGCAACACCGTTTACAGACTGTTGGTCAGGGTCAAAAAGGCGGCAAGATAGTAGGGGCAGCATTAATGGGCTTACTCTCTGGGCTCATTGTGGGGCCTTGTTTAGCTCCTCCGCTAGCTGCTGCGCTCATTTTCATTGGTCAATATGGCGATCCCGTCTTAGGCGGTAGTGCCTTATTTGCACTCAGCATGGGCATGGGCATTCCACTGTTGATTATCGGGACTTCTGCAGGTAGCTTATTGCCTAAAGCCGGCAGCTGGATGAACAATATTAAAGCTATCTTTGGTGTGTTGATGTTAGCCTTAGCGATTTGGATGCTTGAGCGTATTATTCCCGGCTGGGTCAGCTTATTACTGTGGGGATCATTATTGATTGTTTCTGCGGTGTATTTAGGTGCGCTCAATATATTAAGCATTGACTCCAATGGCTGGGATAAACTTTGGAAAGGTCTCGGTCTTACCTTATTAATCTACGGTGGTTTGTTAATGATTGGCGGTGCCAGTGGTAGCAACTCCATTTGGCAGCCATTACAATTGATTACTACGAGCAGTAGTGCAGCTACAGCTGAAAAGCCTACGGGTGTTGAATTCGTTAATGTTAACAATTTAGCTGAACTTGAACAAAAGCTTGCTATAACATCACAGCCGGTGATGTTATATCTTTATGCTGATTGGTGTGTTGACTGTAAACGAATGGAAGCAACGACTTTTCAAGATCCAAATGTGGTGACTACACTACAAGATATGCTGATATTAAAAGTTGATCTTACTGACAACACGCAGCAGCATATCGACTTATTAAAACATTTTGGTTTGTTTGGCCCCCCCACTATGTTGTTCTTCGCCACGCATGGTCAAGAACACCAACAACATCGTTTAATTGGTATGATCAAGCCGGCACAGCTTATTCAACATATTGCTACATTAGCCGAATAGCCACAAACGGTCATTTCGACACATTTAACAACAATAAACTGCTTTTTAAGCTAAACAACTGGACAATTAGCCACAATTGGTGCAAAATTCTCCCCATATTTCATTGTGACAACTAGGCGCACTCATCCAATGGCGAATTTTTTAGTGTTGCACGGCCCCAATTTAAACCTGTTAGGTACGCGCGAACCTGTCCATTACGGTGCTGCTACCTTAGCTGACATTGAAACTCGCTTGCAATCACTCGCCAATAATGAGGGGCATGAGCTAGAAAGCTTTCAGAGTAATGCTGAGCATGATTTAGTCGATAAAATTCAGGCTGCACAATCAAATAATACGGATTTTATTATTATTAATCCTGCCGCATTTACCCACACTAGCGTTGCCTTACGTGACGCTCTGTCAGCAGTGAATATACCGTTCATCGAAGTGCATCTTTCCAATGTGCACGCACGGGAATCATTTAGACATCAATCCTATTTCTCAGATATTGCCGTTGGCGTTATCTGCGGATTAGGATCACAAGGTTATGAGCTGGCTCTACAAGCCGCTATTCAGCACACATCAATAGGACCTCTTCATGGACATTCGTAAAATCAAAAAACTGATCGACTTAATACAACAATCAGATATCGCTGAAATTGAAATTCACGAAGGTGAAGAATCCGTTCGCATCAGCCGTAATAGCACTGCCGCCCCCGTTATGATGGCTGCACCTGTAGCCGTAGCCGCTCCGGCACCAGTATCAGCTGAAGCACCTGCCGCCGCTACTCCTACACCCGCAAATAATACTGCCAACGCCGTTAAATCTCCGATGGTAGGCACATTCTACCGTTCTTCATCGCCTGAAGCGCCTGCATTCGTTGAGATCGGTCAAACTGTTGCTGAAGGTGATGTGATTTGCATTATCGAAGCAATGAAAATGTTTAACCAAGTCGAAGCCGATCGTAGTGGTACAGTTAAAGCAATTCTTGTGGAAAGTGGACATCCCGTAGAATTTGATGAGCCTTTAATTATCATCGAATAGCGTCATATTACCGTGACTTTGTGTTGAACACTTCGGATTAAATTACTATGATCGAAAAAATTGTTATTGCAAATCGAGGCGAAATCGCCCTTCGCATTTTAAGAGCCTGTAAAGAATTAGGTATTAAAACCGTTGCGGTGCACTCTAGTGTAGATCGCGATTTAAAACATGTTTTATTAGCTGATGAGACCGTTTGTATCGGTCCCGCCCCTTCAGCAGAAAGCTATTTAAACGTGCCTGCCATTATCAGTGCCGCTGAAATTACCGATGCTTCGGCTATTCACCCCGGCTACGGCTTTTTATCTGAAAATGCAGATTTTGCTGAGCGCGTTGAACAAAGTGGCTTTATTTTTATTGGCCCTAAATCAGAAACTATTCGGATGATGGGTGACAAAGTATCCGCTATTCAAGCTATGAACGAGGCCGGCGTGCCTTGTGTACCGGGTTCAGATGGTGCATTAGGTGATGATAATGAAACTAATTTTCGCCTTGCTGGTGAAATTGGTTACCCACTTATTATTAAAGCATCTGGTGGTGGTGGTGGTCGCGGTATGCGTGAAGTGCACAGCGAAGCCCATTTAATAAATGCGATAACATTAACAAAAAGCGAGTCTAAATCATTATTTGGTAATCCCATGGTATACATGGAGAAATTCCTGCAGAATCCGCGCCATATTGAGTTCCAAGTATTGGCCGATCAGCATGGTAATGCCGTGCATTTAGGTGAGCGCGATTGCTCCATGCAACGTCGCCATCAAAAAGTGGTAGAAGAAGCACCTGCTCCGGGTATTTCCGCTGAACTTCGTGCCAAAATGGGCAAAGTATGTTCTGATGCTTGTATTCGTATCGGCTACCGTGGTGCGGGTACATTTGAATTTCTATATCAAGATGGTGAGTTTTATTTCATCGAAATGAATACCCGTATTCAAGTTGAACATACCATTACCGAACAAATTACAGGCATTGATTTATTGGCAGAACAAATCAAAATCGCTTCCGGTGAGCCCTTATCCTTCACTCAAGATGACATCGTTTTAAATGGCCATTCTATCGAATGTCGGATCAATGCTGAAGATGCCAAAACATTTATGCCTAGTCCAGGAAAGATAACGCATTATCATGCGCCTGGTGGTGTCGGTATTCGTATGGATTCACATGTTTATAGTGGTTATAGCGTGCCGCCAAATTATGATTCAATGATCGGCAAGTTGATTGCACATGGCCCTACACGTCAATCAGCTATTGCCCGCATGTTAACGGCGCTGAGTGAAATTGGAATTGAAGGCATTAAAACCAATGTTGCCCTGCAACAAGATATTATGAACGATACTAACTTCCAAGAAGGTGGTGCTAATATCCATTATCTTGAAAAGAAACTTGACTTGTAAGTTCAGCTAGTAACTTACCAAAATGGCGTGGATCCAATTTATTTTCGACAGCACAGCTGATGCTGCCGATCACCTAGCTGATTTGTTGTCAGACTGTGGGGCGAGCGCGGTCACTTTTCAAGATAATGAAGACCAACCGATCTATGAACCTGACATTGGCACTACACCGCTTTGGGCTACAACTAATGTCATTGCGCTATTTGATGCGGCAACAGATACCGATTTAATCATTCACCTTTTAAGTGGCATGCTTACACCTGAAACCGTGCCAAGTTATCGCATTGAAGCGGTTGAAGATAAAGATTGGGTTCGAGAATGGATGGCTAATTTTCACCCGATGCGCTTTGGTGAGAAATTATGGATCTGTCCAAGCTGGCATACACCGCCGCAACAAGATGCGGTCAACATCATGTTAGATCCTGGTTTAGCATTTGGCACAGGCACACACCCAACAACCGCGCTATGCTTGAACTGGCTCGACCAAGCGGATGTGAAAGATAAAATTGTGATTGATTATGGTTGTGGCTCAGGGATCTTGGCCATTGCCGCCGCCTTGCTGGGTGCCAAAAAAGTGGTTGCTGTTGACACCGATCCACAAGCATTACAAGCGACTCAAGCCAATGCACAGCGTAATGGCGTTCACATTGATACCTGTTTTCCTGATGATTGCCCCGATATAAGTTGTGATTTATTGCTGGCTAATATTCTCGCAGGTCCACTACAATCGCTTGCTAACCGTTTAGCTAATTTAACTAAAGACGATGCAACTATTGTTCTATCAGGAATATTAGATGTTCAAGCTGAAGATATCAGTAAACGTTACCAAACTTGGTTTGATATGCAAGCACCCGCTTTAAAGGATGAATGGGTTCGACTTGTAGGTCAGAAACAATCATGAAAATAGGCCAATACACCCTGCCTAATAATCTGTTCCTCGCGCCCATGGCGGGTGTAACGGATCGCCCTTTTCGACAATTATGTCGTCGTCTTGGTGCCGGTATGGTGGTATCAGAAATGATCACGGCTAATAAATCATTATGGGCGAGTAAAAAGTCGCTATTACGCGCCAATCATGATGGCGAACCTGAGCCAAGAGCAATACAAATTGCCGGAACCGAACCGAAAATGATGGCAGAAGCAGCACAGCATAATATCGATCAAGGTGCGCATATTATCGATATTAATATGGGTTGCCCCGCAAAAAAGGTCTGTAATGTAATGGCGGGGTCAGCCTTATTGCAGAATGAGAAATTGGTCGGTGAAATATTAGAATCGGTAGTCAATGCTATCGATGCCCCTGTTACCTTAAAAATCCGCACCGGTTGGGATACGGATAATCGTAATGGTGTGACGATTGCGCGTATTGCCGAACAATCCGGCATTCAAGCCCTTGCGGTTCACGGCCGCACTCGTGCTGATGCTTATCGGGGTGAAGCCGAATACGACACCATTGCTGAAATTAAATCGGCAATTGCCATTCCCGTTATTGCCAATGGTGATATTGATAGCTCTGAGAAAGCAAAAGCGGTGCTTGACTATACCCAAGCTGATGGCTTAATGATTGGGCGTGCTGCGCAGGGTAACCCTTGGATCTTTCGACAGATTAATCATTTTCTGGCGCATGATGAGATTCTGCCTGACCCCGCTCTATCAGAAGTAAAACAAATCTTGATTGAACACCTGCATACCCTGTACGATTTCTACGGAGAATACACCGGAGTACGTATGGCACGTAAACATATCGCTTGGTACAGCAAAGGCCTTCGTAATGGCAATCCTTTCCGCCAGCACATGAACACACTTGAATTGCCGCAGCAGCAACTTGCATTTACTGAACAGTTTTTTGCACAACTGAATGCCGCATGACGGATCGTTTAAAGTCAGCATCAGAGCACTGTTTTAGCTTGGCTGATGCGGAAAAACATGCGCCGCTGAGTGAGTGTGTTGAAACGGCACTCAAAGACTATTTTAAACAACTCGATGGTCACAGCGCCGCTAACCTCTATGACATGCTACTGGCTGAAGTTGAAGCGCCACTTTTTAAAGAAACACTTGCGCATACCCATGGTAATCAAAGCCGCGCCGCTGAAATTTTAGGGCTGAACCGCGGAACGCTCAGAAAAAAACTAAAAACATACGGCTTATAATATCCAATTACATACTTAAATTTCGGAAAAATTGATGAACAAAATCCAACGTGCACTACTGAGCGTTTCAGATAAAGCAGGCGTATTAGATCTGGCCCAACAACTTAACGAATTAGGTGTTGAATTACTTTCAACGGGCGGCACGGCCAAGCTTCTACAAGAGGCAGGGCTGCCGGTGAAAGAAGTCTCCGAACATACCGGCTTTCCTGAAATGATGGATGGCCGCATCAAAACATTGCACCCTAAAATCCATGGCGGTTTATTAGGTCGTCGTGGCATTGATGAAGCCATTATGGCTGAACATGATATTGCGCCAATTGATTTAGTTGTAGTCAATTTATACCCTTTTGAAACGACTATCACTCGCGATGACTGCACCTTGCCGATGGCGATTGAAAATATCGATATTGGTGGCCCCACCATGTTGCGTGCCGCCGCTAAAAACCATGCGTCGGTAACGGTGTTAATTGATCCAAGTGATTACAGCCGCGTGATAGACCAAATCAAATCAAATGGCGGTGTTGATGATGCTACTCGCTTTGATTTAGCCGTTAAAACATTTGAGCATACTGCCCACTATGATGGTGCGATTGCCAATTATTTAGGCAAAATTACCGAGACCGGCACAGCAGACTTCCCCCGCACATTTAATACCCAGTTTCATAAAGCACAAGCGTTGCGTTATGGTGAAAACCCGCATCAGAAAGCGGCATTTTATACTGAATCGGCACCCGAATCAGGCACGATTAGTTCAGCCGTTCAAATTCAAGGCAAAGAACTGTCATACAATAATATTGCCGACACCGATGCAGCACTTGAATGTGTTAAATCATTCCCAGAATCACCGGCTTGTGTCATTGTTAAACACGCCAATCCGTGTGGTGTTGCAGTCGCAGATAATTTACTAACCGCCTATGACCTAGCCTATCAAACCGATACCACATCGGCATTTGGTGGCATTATTGCCTTTAACCGTGAGTTAGATGCTAAAACCGCACAAGCCATTATTAATCGTCAATTTGTTGAAGTCATTATTGCACCTTCAATCAGCGAAGAAGCAAAAGATATTGTGAGCGCTAAAAAGAATGTTCGTCTACTTTGCTGTGGAGAATTTCTAGAACAACACGCTCAAGGTTTAGATTATAAACGCGTGACGGGCGGTTTATTAGTTCAAGATCGTGATACCACATTAGTGACAGAAGATGCGTTAAAGGTGGTGACCAAAAAAGCCCCAACCAAAGAACAAATGCAAGACTTGCTGTTTGCATGGCGGGTGGCTAAATTCGTTAAATCAAACGCCATTGTCTATGTCAGCAAACAACAAACTGTGGGCATTGGTGCCGGCCAAATGAGCCGTGTGATCAGTAGCCGCATTGCTGGTATTAAAGCAGAAGATGCAGGATTAGATGTTGCCGGTGCGGTAATGGCATCCGATGCCTTCTTCCCGTTCCGTGATGGCTTAGATCTTGCTGCAGAAGCAGGCATAAGTGCCGTTATCCAACCAGGAGGTTCCATGCGTGATGATGAAGTGATTGCTGCTGCAGACCAACATGGTATTGCGATGGTATTCACTGGTATGCGTCACTTCCGCCACTAAAACAGGGGTTAACCCTTCGATGGATGACGCTCAAATAATTGATAAATTTCAAGCGCTTAACCGTGAAAGAATTGAACGGTTAGGCAGCTTGTTTCCTGTAAAACATCAAAACCTGCTCCATTTTCTGCCGCTTTTATTTCAATTAAACTCAAATAGCCTGCCAGGATATATAAATCTAGAAACACCTGTCGGCATAGTTGACTACCGACCTAATAAACAGGCGCTAGATACCGCTAAAAGTCATCATAAAGGCTTTAGCTATACTCGCCGAGCATTGCATCGTTATCCAATTCGTGCTCTCTACCTTATCAATAAAAATGGCATTCTCAATTATAATTCAAATGAAGCGCTCGAGTTATGGCTGATCTATGCCCAGCCTGTTTCTGAAGCGCAGCAGACGCTTCTCAGCCAAAAATCAGCAGCGATCGCTACTTGGTCTCAAATAGAGGGAATCCCCCTTAAAATTAGGCTATTTGATGAAGCAGAGTTAAGCTCAGCTAGTCTTACTGGCTATGATCTAAACTTGCTCTATAGTTCAGGTCTCTTGCTTGCTGGTAATGCACCCTCTTGGTGGAGGGAAGACGCTGCAGATGGTAACGCACTACGCTACACAAAAGAATCTATTGATTTTGGTGTTATTCCACCGCTTTCTAAGCAGGTTCTTGTTGATTTAGCCGCTAGCCATATTGAACAATCGTTAGATCAGGGTATGGAATCATGCCTTGATCTGCTTTATTTTGACTGTTTACTTGAAAATAATACAAAAGCTGACTCATTAAGCCACACCTTAAAACAAGCTATTATTGACGGTGAAACCGATCCAATGCTGTTGGATATCAAGCTATTAAAATATAAATTGCTTAGCCAATATACTTCTGATCCCGCCATCCTGTCTTTAGCTCAGCAATCTCTGTACCTTAGAAGCACAGAATCACTATCGAGAAATATTGAGCACGTTGCTTACCCATGGCGTAGAAAATTTATAGAAGATCAGTTCAAAGAGTGGCGATGGCAAGATAATACCGCTAAGCAACTAGATCAGATCTGGCAATTACATTATCGAGAGTCGCTACCTTTATTACAGCTAGTTAGTACACAATTAGCGGTCTCTTTAGCAAAATTAGCCGCATTCTCCAAGAAACATAAATTAGAGGCTTCGCCACTTCAGCGGCAATTGGAACAAAAATTTGAGGTGCTCTTTAATGAGCAAGCCGATACCCTAAATCAGCTTCCTCCCGCATTATCTACGCGGCAAGAAGAAGAGTACGCCTATCTTTATCGTAAAAAACAAAGCAATAACTGGTGTATCGACGATCGGCCGCTAGCGATCTCAAAAACACCTTTATACCAGCATAATTCACTGTTAAATGTGCTTGCTTGGGCGGTCAATAATCATCTTATTTCTAAGGCCACACGCCTAAAAATTGCTGACAAAAATCATTCCATCAAACCCAATATCATCGTTGAATTAGTACACTATTTATTGCGTTCACCGCTCAGTAATAAAGCGGTTTCACTTAGCCTTGAACACTACCAAGAGTCCGAACAAATAAAGCATGTGCTTTTGTTTGCCAATATAGATCATCAGTCAAATGACTCGCTGAGCCAGCATGGATTAGAAATATCTAGCCTAAGCGGCGATCCATTTAACTATGCCAATAAAAAACAAAACTTAATCGGCAATATTGAAGGTTTAATTCACTCCGATTGGGATCAATGGCATTATTTTACGTTTACAGGTGATGACTGCCTATTACAAATGCTGACCGCAATAATACACTGGCAGCCCACCAAGCTATCCGCAACCACAGCATCATGTTGGTGTCATTATGGCAATCATGGGCTAAGTATTAGTAACCGCATTGAATCAAGCTATCAGCAAGTATTAAATCACTATATTGCACATCCTAATAACGGTGAATATCTGGTCTCGCTAGCTGGAGATTTACACCAATTAAAATGGCAAAGTAATCTTTGCGACCTTGTGCCTCTAGCAAAGAATAGCTCTGTGCTACAACACCTAGCAAGAAGTCGTATGGAATTTTATCCATCAATAATCGACCCGATGCTAGATGAAGATGGCTTGCTTACCACAATTCTTAGTTATCAAGTTGCCAACCAAATCAATGTCTTTATTTTAACGGTAGATTCACAATTAACCATCTACATTTTGGATGATTTAGGAAGCTTATTCACCCAACAATTTAGTGGCTTAACCCAAAATACGTTAACAAACCACTTTGATGCGTTTTTAACAGCAATCCCAAATACCGAAAATGTGATTCCAAAATATTTTTTCCACGTATCAAAGCACTATAAATCTGCATACAAAATCACTAAATCCCCCCGCAAGAAAACACCTGCAGGACGGCACCACCTGCCCGTTATTATTGAAATGGAGTCTATTGATGAAGATACAAAATGTATTATCCATTGCGGGTCTAAAAAACTTTCTGGTGTCGCTAATGAAGTAGGTTTGTTCATCCAAGTTAGAGATTTACTACTAAGCTTACGCCAATCAAACAGCAACTATCATTTATACATAACACAGTTAACATTTAAACAGCCAAATGTCCCTATTCGTGACTACCTTATCCAAAAACAACGGCTGGAATATCTGCTCAACAAATTATAATCCTTTCGCTTTTATCCTCGCTCTTTTATCGTGTATTATGGTTATATTTTTACAGACGTTTCTAAAGAGTGACATCTATGATTAAAGTGGGCATTGTTGGCGGAACTGGTTATACCGGCGTAGAACTTTTGCGCTTATTATCTGCTCACCCCGAGGTATCACTAGAAGTTATTACTTCACGCAGTGAGGCCGGAGTAGCCGTAAGTGACCTGTTTCCTAGTTTACGAGGTCATGTTGATTTAGTATTCCAACAGCCTGACATTGAGCAACTGGCTAGTTGCGACGTGGTATTTTTCGCCACACCGCATACCGTTGCCATGTCACTTGTACCTGAGCTTATCGCAAAAGGTATACGTATTATCGATCTCAGTGCTGATTTTCGCCTTAAAAATAGCGCTCAATGGGAGCAATGGTACAACACACCGCATACTTGCCCAAAACTCATTGAACAAGCGGTTTATGGCTTGCCTGAAGTTAATCGTGATGCCATAAAATCAGCGCAACTAATTGCTGTACCTGGCTGCTACCCTACCGCGACCCAACTTGGTTTTTTGCCTTTACTTGAACAAGATATCATTGATCCTAAGCATCTTATTGCTGATGCAAAATCTGGTGTGAGCGGTGCAGGAAGAAAAGCCTCTATCGGTGCATTATTAGCAGAATCATCTGACAGTATGAAAGCCTATAGTGTCAGTGGTCATCGCCATTTACCTGAAATTGAGCAAGGTTTGTCTCTAGCCGCTGGTCACAATGTTAACTTAACCTTTGTGCCACATCTAACCCCGATGATTAGAGGTATTCACGCTACATTATATGCAACGGTAAAGAAACAGGTTGATTTGCAAGCATTATTTGAACAGCGCTATGCTAACGAGCCTTTTGTCGATATTTTACCTGCAGGATCTCATCCTGAAACGCGCTCAGTGCGAAGCTCTAATATGTGCCGCATTGCCGTCCATCAGCCCCAAGATTCTGACACTGTAATTGTATTATCCGTTATTGACAATCTAGTGAAAGGTGCGTCAGGCCAAGCCATTCAGAATATGAATATTATGTTTGATTTTAATGAGACGTTGGCACTTAATTCTGCTGCCGTATCACCCTAAGAGGTTAATTCTGTGTCCTCTGTAGCTAAATTGATTGTCCGCCAACATCGGCCTTATTTTTATGTCGCCATACTGATTGGTGCTATCGCGTTAACTTTTTTAATTCAACGTTATCTTTATCTGCAAGAAACTCAGATCCAGCAGCAGCACATTAAAGAATGCAAACAACAGGATGGCTTCTATCAGCAACTTCGAAAGAAAAACGAGGAAATGAGCACCTATATTTCACGAAGTGATACACAATTAGAAAACAACAAATATGAATTAGACTTGCAAAAAGCAACCATTGAACAACTTGAGCAGCAGCTTAGCCTGCAACAAGAGCAGCTCGCCGCATTCAATAAAGAATTATTGTTTTATGAAACAATAACCCAAGGCGATCGCCCCAATAAGTTACAAATTCGTGAACTTCTCCTCCGTTCAGATGCCACTGATTCTGCTATTATTCACTATCGACTTGTTATTACCCAAGGCAAGAAAATTAATCAAGCGCTCACTGGTACGATTGAAATGATTGGCAATATATCGAAAGAAGAATCTAGCGTAATAGCTGAGCATCCCTTAAATTTGCGCCATGTACAGTTAATAGAAGGTCAAATAAAGATTCTGGATAATAATGAACCCGAAAGCATTACTATCACCATCAAACAAAAAAAGAAAACGCTACTATCGCAATCCTTTGATTGGCAACTCAATCCCCCTAGCGAATAGAGAGACAATATATGTTTAACAAAAATACTCAGAAAAAAAATAAAGCCACACGCATTGATACTTTAATCGGCCAATACACACACATTAAAGGAGATGTTAGCTTTAGCGGAGGCCTGCGAATTGACGGCAGTGTAGCGGGGAATATCAATGCTACGGGTGATAATAAGTCAGTCCTCACCTTAAGTGAAAGCAGTGTCGTTGATGGCGAAATTAGAGTGCCGAATTTACTGGTTAATGGCACCATTACAGGTACAGTCTACTGTTCGCAACATATTGAACTTGCTGCTAACGCTAAAATAAATGGCAATGTTTATTATCGGCTACTCGAGATGGTGACAGGATGTGAAGTCAATGGCAAACTTATCCATATAGCAGAAGATGACGACTCAATAATGAGTGTTGAACATGATGTAATCGAAAGCGATGATGACACTCTACAACTCGAGAAAAAAGATAATCTTGACTAAATCACTCAGTTTTGGATAATAGTACTAATTAGAAATAAATTTGGAGAGCCTCATGGGTAATGAAATCGACATGCCTAGTCCCGTAAACTTTACTGATGCAGCAGCGGATAAAGTTCGCACACTAATCGAAGAAGAAGGTGATGATCAGCTTAAACTACGTGTGTTTATCACCGGTGGTGGTTGCTCTGGTTTTCAATATGGTTTCACCTTTGAAGAAGATGTTAATGAAGATGACACACAAGTAGAAAATGGTGGCGTAGTACTTTTGATTGATCCTACCAGTTATCAATATCTAGTGGGTGCCGAAATTGATTACTCTGATGGTATCGAAGGCTCACAGTTTGTTATTCGCAACCCAAATGCAACCACTACTTGTGGCTGTGGTTCTTCTTTTTCACCTTAATAACATTCAAGGATGCCATTCTTATGGATATTTATTTTCCGATGCAGAAACTAGAAAATATTTTATCTAATAGGTCTTCATTACTAAAAGCACCGGTGATCTCACCCAAAGCTTGTTGGGCTTGGCGTAACTCTTCCGCTAACAGCTCACCCGCTCCCATGCCTGTTAAGCAGTGGTATCCCGCATTTATTGCCGTATGAGTGCGTGCTAGCGCATCAAGGTGGCGACGGCGAGCAATAAATACGCCTTCATCTTGTGGATGATAGCCTACAGAATCACATAGATACTTTTCTAACAGATCCATGCCCTCGCCTGTTTTTGCTGATAAATAGATTTGGGTATCGCCCGCTTCGTCATTTATAGTCGCTTTTTTGCCGCTTTTATCAATTTTATTATGAATAATAGTGAGTGGAATATGCTGAGGCAGTTCCGCTCGGATCTGCTTGTCTTTATCGGTCATTCCCTGACCGTCATCGATAATTAACAAAATATGATCCGCTTGCGCTATTTCAGTTTGAGTGCGACGAATACCTTCTTGCTCAACAATATCCGTAGCATCATGCAAACCCGCGGTATCAGAAATGCGTAAGGGTAAGCCGCCTAAATGAATTTGCTCTCGTAAGATATCTCGGGTTGTGCCTGCCACCTCAGTCACAATTGCCGCATCATGACCTGCCAGTTGATTGTGCAGGCTGGATTTACCTGCATTGGGCTGACCCGCCAGCACTACGCTCATACCATCGCGCAATAATCGTCCTTGTTGCGCACTACTGCTAATCGCATCAACTGTTTTTAACAACGCTTGTAATTGCTCAGCTACCGCTGCTTCGGCTAAAAAATCAATTTCTTCATCGCTAAAGTCGATTGAGGCTTCAACAAACATGCGTAATTCAGTTAATTGAGTGAGTAGTTTATTAACACGATCGGAAAATACCCCTTGCAATGACCGCATAGCGCTCCGTGCCGCTTGCTGCGTTGAGCTATCAATTAAATCAGCAACAGCTTCTGCTTGTGCCAAATCCATTTTATTATTGAGAAATGCTCGCTCTGAGAATTCGCCTGGTCGCGCCATGCGCGCACCTAGACTGATAGCGCGTTGGCATAAGCGATCCAACACTACGGGGCTACCATGACCTTGTAGCTCAACTACATCTTCGCCAGTAAAAGATGCAGGGTTGGCAAAATAAATCACCACGCCGCTATCGATGATTTCGCCATCATCATCTTTGAAATAGCTAAATTGTGCATGTCGAGGTGCGGGCAATTTGCCACAGAAAACGCGCGCTATTTCTGCACTTTTACTACCTGATAATCTAACGATACCCACGCCACCACGCCCTGGTGCAGTGGCAATAGCGACTATCGTATCCATAGTTGAAATATTATAAAGCGCCTAGTTTCTTGGTGATATACCATTGCTGTGCAATAGATAAAATATTATTCACCACCCAGTACAGCACCAATCCTGATGGGAAGAATGCAAAAAACACCGTGAACACAATAGGGAAAGCTTTCATCACCATCGCTTGTGCCGGATCTTGTGGCGCGGGATTGAGTTTTTGTTGAAAGAACATACTCAAACCAAATAATAACGGCAAAATAAAGTAGGGATCGATTGCTGTCAAATCTTGTAGCCACCAGATAAATGGCGCTTGCCGCAATTCTATCGCTTCCACCAACACCCAATAGAACGCTAGGAATACTGGCATTTGAACTAAAATAGGCAAACAACCACCTAATGGGTTAATTTTTTCAGTGCGATATAGATCCATCATCGCCGCATTAAATTTCTGTTTGTCATCACCAAAACGTTCTTTTAATGTGGCTAGTTTTGGTGTGAGCTTACGCATACCCGCCATTGAGCGGTAACTTTTGGCTGATAGCTGGAAAAACACCAGTTTAATTAATATCGTCAGCAGTACAATTGACCAACCCCAGTTATTGGTGATTTTGTGGAATTGTTCCAATAACCAAAATAATGGCTGGGAAATAATGGTCAGTATGCCAAAATCAACCGTTAAATTAAGGTGTTCTGCCGCCGCTTCTAAACGCTGATGCTGTTTAGGACCAATATACATTTGATATGTTACTTTTGCCGTATTGCCCACCTCAATACTGATCGTTGGCATCTTTGCCCCCGCAGTATAATTACGCTCCTTAATGGATCTGCCGTAAAGACTTTTTTCTCTTTCCTGTGGTGTCGGTATCAACGCTGCAACAAAATAATGTTGTATCATCGCCGCCCAACCCACGGAAGCCGCTTGGGCAAAGTCTGCATCATCTAAATCATCAAAATCTATTTTTTCATAATTATTTTCTTCACTAGAAAATACGGCACCGGTATAAGTATAGATAAAGCCAGAACCTTCTTGTGGACGAGTACGGTTAAATTGTGCGTAAGGATGTACTGAATAGTGCTCACTACTATTATTTGTTATTTGGTAATTAACATCAATCAAATAACTATCGCGGTGAAAATGGTATGTTTTTGTAACAGATATACCGTCTTCAGATTGCCAATGAAAAGGAACTGATAAAGTATCTTGTCCCTCACTCAACTCATAGCTACTACGCTCTGCTGTGTACTGACTATTATGGAGCGGGCCTTTGTTATTAACATGCAGTAGACCCGATTGGGTAACAAAAAAGCGTGATGCACTGTCGTCCAAAAATTGAACAGGCACATCAGGTGCGCTTGATTCAACAGGATATTTTAAAAGTGCTAAGTTACGAATATCCGCGCCTTGCGTATCAATATACACATCCAGCACATCTGTTTTGATATGAATTTTATTAGCGTTATTTATAGCAACTGTTTGATTAATTTCTGGAAGACTTCCATCGATCGTTACAGATGGCAAATCAGCTAGTTCTTGTTGTGGCACTGCTGATGGCATTGAAGGTAAGGCACTATCTGCTGTTGGTGGTGCAGTGGCCGCCGCTGCTTGTTGCTGTGCCGCTAGCGGACGAACATAGTCATTTTGCCATGCATCCCATAGTAATAATGAAACAATTACTAAGCCGAAAATAATATAGGTTTTGAAATTATCCATTGTCTGTATACTTCTTTAATTCAGGAACAGGATCTAAGCCACCCTTATGCCAAGGGTGACAACGAGAAAGTCGTCTAATGCCAAGCCATGTGCCACGTAATGCACCGAACCGATTAATCGATTCAATCATATAATTTGAACAGGTAGGTTGAAAGCGACAACTTGCACCCAGCAACGGGCTTATTAGCAATTGATAGGCTCTAACCAGCCCCATTAAGACTCTTTTTGCCATTGTGCTGCCACCGTTTTCCAGTGTTTTTCTAATGCTGTCCAAATTTGCTTTGATGGTCGTTTGACCACATCAGCCCTAGAGAGCACCACAATATCAATATTTTCAAAGCCAGATTGATGGTGCCGAAATGACTCACGAATAATCCGCTTTAAACGATTGCGATTCGAAGCCAATTTAATATGCTTTTTTGCGATCGCCAAACCCAAACGTGGATGGCCGACAGAATTTCTAACCGTTAATACCGTCAAACCACCACCACCTGCACGTTTTGCTTGACGAAATACTCGGGTGAAATCCCCGGGGTTATTCATTTTCATGGCTCGGCTAAATTTTGCCAAGACATGTTCTCCTAAACTATTTAATAGTTAGTTGAAAAATTATACTGTTAGGCTTGCGCGGCCTTTAGCGCGGCGTGCATTAATGACACGGCGACCACCTACAGTTCTCATGCGTGCACGGAAACCATGTGTACGTTTACGCTTAATATTACTAGGCTGAAAAGTTCTTTTCATTTTACCAACTCCACTAAAATCTAAATTCTTACCTAAACGCTTAAAACACTTAGGATCGCCCCAACGACTACAAATCTTTTAAAGATCTAGCGAGGGCAAAAGGGCTGAGATTATAGTGTTTTATGGGGGTAGAAGTCAAACATCATTTGCTTAGCATGGACAATAACCAATCCTCACTCCAGCTAACTGCAAAATATAATTTATCCACAGCCTCAATGAGCGTTATACTATAGCAGAACGCAGCTCAAATTACGAGCTATAAATTCATAAAAACCCTCATTCAACCAAGGAGTTACCGTGTCTTCACCCCTGTGGGAAAAATGCCTATCCCATCTTGAAGATGATCTGTCAGCACAACAGCTGAATACTTGGTTACGTCCGTTACAAGCAATTGAAACAGCGTCGAGTTTGCGCCTATTAGCGCCAAATTCTTATGTGCAAGCTTGGGTACAAGAACAGCTTGAACAAAAAATTAATGTCCTGCTTGGCGCATTAACCCAGGGTAAAATCAATACGGTTCAAATTGAGGTGGGGTCTAAAATAATGGAAGCAGCTGCGGACTCAGGGAAAACCGCACCATCAAAATCCAGAAATTCTATTGCCGAGCCTGCACTTGGCAGCCCAATGAATCCCATGTTTACTTTTGACACCTATGTCGAAGGAAAATCAAACCAAATCGCCAGAGCAGCATCATTGCATGTTGCCGAGTCTCCTGGCACCAGTGGTTACAATCCCTTATTTTTATATGGTGGAACGGGCTTAGGAAAAACCCATTTAATGCTCGCTGTCGGTAATCAAATTAAAAAAAACAATCCCAAAGCGCGCGTTATGTATTTATCGTCCGAGCGTTTTGTTCAAGATATGATCACCGCATTGCGCAAAGGTGTCATCGATCAATTCAAAGCACATTATCGTAGCGCAGATGCATTGCTTATTGATGATATTCAGTTCTTTGCCAAGAAGGAGCGCTCACAAGAAGAATTCTTTTATACGTTCAATAGCTTGTTAGAAGGTCAAAAACAAATCATTTTAACCTGCGACCGATTCCCTAAAGAAGTCGACAACTTAGATGAGCGCCTACAATCACGGCTGGGATGGGGCTTAACGGTTGCCGTTGAACCACCCGAGCTCGAAACACGCGTAGCCATTCTCATTAAAAAAGCACAACAAAACCAAGTTGTCTTGCCCGAAGATGTTGCCTTTTTCATTGCTCAACGCATTAAATCCAATGTGCGTGATTTAGAAGGCGCATTGCAACGCGTGATGGCTTATTCACGCTTTACCAACCAGCCTTTATCCATTGATATGGCCGAAGTGGCGTTAAAAGACTTGCTGGCATTACATCAAAAATTAGTTACCTTAGAAAACATCCAAAAAACCGTAGCCGACTATTTTAAAATTCGTATGTCAGACCTGCTCTCTAAAAAGCGCACCCGCTCCATTGCGCGCCCTCGTCAAATTGCAATGGCATTGGCAAAAGAACTCACTAATCATAGTCTGCCAGAAATTGGTGATGCCTTTGGCGGTCGCGATCACACAACGGTATTACATGCCTGTCGTAAAGTCGCTGAACTAATAGAAACAGATAGCCGAATTGCCGAAGATCACAGAAATTTATTCCGTTCATTATCTAACTAAGCCAGGTAACTATTTAGAAAGCAAAAGCCCTGTGTTATATACCCGTAATCATTCAATATATGAAGATTTAGGGCAAAAATAGGAAGTCAGGGCAAGGCGCAATGTGCAGGCAATGACTAGTCCTTATCAAGCATTGTAACGTAGCACTGGCTTTCTAGCTTTTGGTCTAAAATTTACAGATTGAATGATTACGGGTATAGTTTCATTTATCACTAATTGAAGAGAATTTCTATGCAGTTTACTGTTAGCCAAGAAGACATTGTTAAACCATTGCAACTGGTGTGTAGCATTGTTGAACGCCGTGCAACATTACCTATTTTGTCTACTATTTTACTACGCGCTCAAGGCAAACAACTGACCATGACCAGCACCGATATGGAACTGGAAATGATAGCAACCTTAGCCGTTGCCGTTGACAAAGAAGGTAAAACAACCGTTTCTGCCCGTAAATTTCTTGATATTTGCCGCGCATTGCCTAGCAATGCCACTATTAATTTTAATGCAAAAGATCATAAAGCCGTTGTTAAAGCCGGCAAAAGTCGTTTTTCACTGGCAACGCTACCTACTGAAGACTTTCCTGATAGTGAAGGCGCAGATTATAGTGATCAAATCAGTTTGCCACAATCGGCGCTAAAATCATTACTCGATGAAACCAGCTTCGCGATGGCGAGCCAAGATGTGCGTTATTACCTCAACGGTTTATTGCTCGAGCGTGAACAAGATAGTCTTAAAGCCGTAGCAACAGATGGTCACCGTTTAGCACTGGGTAGCCTAACAACCCGCTCGTCTGTAGCAGAGAAAAATAGTATTATCGTGCCACGCAAAGCTATTCTAGAACTCAGTCGATTGCTAGCTGATACTGACGATAACGTAACAATTTCGTTCAGCAACCAACAAATTAAAGTTGAATTAACCGATCTGCATTTCACCTCTAAATTAATTGATGGCCAGTTCCCTAATTATGAGCGTGTATTACCGCTGGGGGGAGATAAAGAAGTCATTGCTGATCGTGAGCAGCTAAAACAAGCGTTATCACGCGCAGCAATATTATCAAATGATAAGCATCGTAGTGTGCGGATCAATCTTGAGCCAAATCTTTTCAAAGCAACTGTAACAAACCAAGAACAAGAATCAGCAGAAGAAGAGATCACCGTTGACTATTCCGGACCCTCTTTAGAAATTGCCTTTAATAATGCCTATTTATTAGATCTTCTCAACGCGATCCCTGATGAGAAAGTGAAACTCACCTTCTCTGATGAAAGTAGCAGTGTGCTCATAACGCCAGTCAATGAAAAGCATGAACGACAGTATGTTGTTATGCCGATGAGACTATAAGTATTTTATTATGGCGGGTGGCTGGTCTAAAGATGGCGCAGTACAAGACCAAATAGATGCTAGCATTGAAGATGCCGTTAAACTAGCACGTAGCCAGTTACCAAAAGGTGAAAGCCTTATTTATTGTGAGGATTGTGAAACTGAAATCCCCGAAGCGCGGCGCAAAGCCATTGTTGGTGTTCGTTTATGCGTGAACTGTCAGAGTGAACTCGACCAACAACAAGCAAAAAGTTGATCATCCCCCACTAATGTATACCATTAACCCCAATGGCAACTGTCACCATCAATTAACCCAGCCAAACTACTAATAGATAAATAATTTCCGCATGCAATGCCACCAAAAGTAACGTCGCCAATACTGCCAGTAGCGTGAACACACCATCACTTTTTATCTGTCCTAGGCTCAACGCAAGCAGGATAATGCCAGCAAGTATTTTTGCGCCTGGGATAAGCGATAATATAAATACTAGGCCCAAACAAATAACGGCAATACCCAGAAAAAAAGTACCAATATGATATTTCATCCAGTTTACACGGGGTTTGATGAAGTGTTCCATCTTGGGAAGAAATCGTTCGCCAAGATGGGTAACCTTCATACTCCAATCAGAACGCATTTTAATACTGGTGAACCAGCGCGGCAACCACATAGTCTGTTTGCCTACAGTTATTTGTAAGCCAAGCAATACGACGACAAGCCCTACTAGGGGTTTTATTCCAAAGGTGGGGATCGGTAATGCGCCCAGTAATGATAATAATAACAATACAATTCCGTAGGCATTTTTCCCTCCCGCTAGCCGATTTAAACCCTCTCCTACTGTCAGTGGCTTCTCGCCAGCCTCAATCGCTAATCGTCGCAATTTCTTATGTAGCGCCATTTCTTTTGGATAAAGTTCAGTCATTTAAATGCAACCACCACCATCCCGCGTGTCTTATTCTCTATTTCAGGATTTAATACCATACTACTACTTTTGAATCTTTGCATTTCTCTGTCTTTCCTAAGGTGATCATGAACTCTGGATAAATAATTATAAAAGGGGAGCCAGTACTCTACCAAGGCCCTCTTTAAATCGCTGAAAAAGGGAGATATTTTGTCGGCTTTCTAAGGTCACTTCTTTTGCATCAGCACACAGCGAAAGAAAGTCTTGTTCCAGTTGGTGAGCAACGTCTTTACCATAGAAAAACAGGTTGGCCTCAAAGTTAAGGCGGAAACTACGTTGATCCATATTGGCAGAGCCTAATGTCGAAAAAACACCATCAATAGTCACTGTTTTAGCATGAGGCATAATACCTTGAAGCTCAAATACCCGTACACCAGCAGCCAGTATTTTATCTAGAAAAGAACGACCCGCATGGAGTACCAACGGGTGATCGGATTGACTTGGCAATAACAAACGTACATCCACCCCCCTCAGCGCAGCCGTCTGTAACGCCATAACAATAGACGGATCGGGAACAAAATAAGGTGTTTCAATCCATACCCTTTTTTCTGCGAGATTGATTGCAGCAAATAATAGGGTATGAATAGTCCGCCAACGTTCATCTGCAGGACCACTAGCGAGCATTTGCGCCCAAACATGTCCCCTATCAGTAGCTTGAGGAAAGTAGTGGGCACTCACTAGATCTTCAGCGCTGGCATGGTACCAATCTTGGCAAAAAACCTCCTGTAATGAATGCACCACCGAACCACTGATCTGCGCATGCAAATCATGCCAAGGCTCTGCCAAACCGGCATAGACATCACCTACATTCATACCGCCAGTAAAACCTATCTTGCCATCTACCACTACAATCTTGCGATGATTGCGATTATTCAACGCCAATTGTCTACTAAAAGGATTGATGGGAAGAAAACGTTCAACCCGTCCTCCTGCTTTAATGAGATCTTGGAAAAATTGCTGCCGAGCGTTACGCGAACCAACATCATCCACAAGCAATCGCACTTCAACACCCCGCTGACAAGCTTGTACTAAAGCGTCACGCAATCGCATACCCATCCGATCGGGTTCCCAAATATAATAGAGCAAGTGAATATGGTGGCGCGATTTATCAATAGCTGCTTCAATCGCATCAAACGCCTGTTGTCCCTTTCGGAACAACGTTATTTCATTGCCAGCTAACGGTCCAACATTATCTAATTTTTTGGCTAGTTTTAACAAAGAAGGAGGCAAGCCAGCGATGCGTAATTTTAATAAGGGTAACTGTAATTCATGTAATGCTGGCGCAAGCCGCGCCTCAATCAAATGCCGTTTTCGTCGTCGCATATGCAATCGGGTGGTGCCAAATATCCAAAATGCCAGCAAGCCCAAAAATGGAATTAATATAATGGTCACTATCCAAGCTAACGTTGCCCCCGATTCTCGCCGCTGTAAAATTACCGTGGGAATTAAAAGAACGACAATAAGCAAATCCACTAATAACAGTAACCAGCCAATATTGATACCGCTCACCTCGCTACTCCCAAGTAAAATAATAACGTAATAGTGGTGATCGTGGCAACATAGACATCAATACCAACAAGGCTAGTCAATTTACAAAATCCTGTCATATTAACTACCCGTTGATTCCCAATGGCGACGTATTGCCTTCTCAATCCCTATAACCAAATAAATTATTAGACCCACCGCCAAAATATAGATCCAATCCATAATACCTATCGGTGCTGTATAAAAGAGTCGATTCATCACTGGTGCATAAGTAAACAGCAATTGTGCCATGGTCATGGCAGCAATACCAACCCAGATCCACGGGTTAGTGAACAATCCCAGTTGGAAAATGGACAGTCGTAGCGATCGGCAATTAAGTAAATAGAATGATTGTCCTACAGCAAATACATTGACGGCAATGGTGCGTGCTTCAGCCTCGCTACCACCTTGGCGTAAAGTCCATTCAAATAAACCAAAACTGCCCATTAGCAAGAGCAGACCTACCAAAATAATGCGGAGAATAAGCTCACTACTAAGTAGTGCGGTGTTTGGCTGTCGCGGTGGACGGCGCATGATCCCCGGCTCTCGGGGTTCAAAGGCGAGCGCAAGACCCAGCAACACAGCAGTAGTCATATTGATCCACAGAGCCTGTACAGGCAACACAGGCAAAGGTTGAGCCAACATGACCGCCGCAATGATCACCAGCCCTTGACCTGCATTAGTCGGCAGGATCCAAGTGAGAAATTTAATTAAATTATCGAACACCCCGCGCCCTTCTTCCACCGCCGCTTCAATAGTGGAAAAGTTGTCATCGGTGAGCACCATATCAGCCGCCTCTTTCGACACTTCAGTACCTGTTATCCCCATGGCAATACCAATATCAGCACGGCGCAATGCCGGGGCATCATTGACCCCATCGCCGGTCATCGCCACCACTTCACCATGAGCCTGTAAGGCCTCTACTAAACGTAGCTTTTGTTCTGGTGTGACCCTGGCGAATACCGCAGTATTAGTGGCTGCTTGGATCAATTCGGCATCGGACAGCGTTTCCAATTCATAGCCTGTTAATACATGTGGTATTTTATTTTTAGCCATCGTCTCATCAAGACCAATCTGCCCAGCAATGGCAGCGGCAGTAATGGCATGGTCACCCGTAATCATTTTGACTCGAATACCCGCAATTTGACAAGCACGCACGGCTTTTATGGCTTCTTCACGAGGTGGATCGATCATGCCCTGCAAACCAATAAACATTAAACCCTGAGTGACATCGTCATGATCAATTGTGGTGATAGCTGATGAAACCGGCAGGCAGGCAAAAGCTAACACCCGTTGAGCTTGACTAGCCATTGCATCCACCTCAGCATGCACCGCATCTTTATCGATCGGCTTAGCTTTACCGTCAGCCCCTAAGATAGTGTCACATCGCGCTAACAGGCTCTCAACCGAGCCTTTCAGATAAATTACCGAGCTGTCACCGCCATGCAGTGTCACCATATATTGGTGTTGTGACTCAAAGGGAATCGTATCCAGCCGTGGATAAATACGCTGGAGCTGTTGATTATCCAACCCTGCCTTCGCCGCCATCGTCAGTAGCGCTCCTTCGGTGGGGTCACCTTCAACGATCCAACCCTCATCCCCCTGCTTTAATACAGAGTCATTGCACAGCAAACCGGTTTGCAGTAGTTCAGTCAGTGCTATATTGTCGTCAATTTCAACTTTTTGACCCGCTTTCTGTATATCACCTTTAGGTTTATAACCAATACCACTGACTTCAAACGTTTCTCCACCTACCCATAGCTGTTGCACCGTCATTTCATTGCGCGTCAAAGTGCCCGTCTTATCCGAACAAATCACCGTAGTACCACCCAGCGTTTCTACCGCAGGCAAACGCCGAATAATACTGTTCCGTTTTGCCATACGCGCCACCCCGATGGCTAGCGTAATCGTCAATACAGCAGGTAATCCTTCTGGGATCATGGCTACCGATAAGGCCACTGCCGCCATAAACAGATCGATCCAACTGTCACCATGCCACAAACCCACCATGAAGGTGATCAAGGCTAACCCTAAAATTGCGTAGAGTAATAAATGGCTAAAACGGGCAATCTTACGGGTTAATGGCGTAGCTAATATTTCAGCACTGGCAATGAGTTCAGAGATACGACCCATTTCAGTATTATCACCTATTGCAACCACCACGCCGACGCCAGTGCCGTATGTCACCAACGTAGATGAATAGGTCATATTCACTCTATCAGCCAAGGTCATATCATGCTCTAATACCTTGGATTGTTTCTCTACGGGCAATGACTCACCGGTCAGCGCAGATTCATCAATCTGTAAACTGCGACTGCGAAGCAGCCGCAAATCCGCGGGCACCTTGTCACCTGATGCCAGTAGCACAATATCCCCAGGCACCAGCTCCCTAGCGTCGATGCGTTGCTTTTCGCCTGCACGCAATACCGTGCTTTCCGTAGTCAGCGCACGAGAAAGTGCCGCCAGTGCGCCTAGTGCTTTACCTTCCTGCATAAAGCCGATAAGCGAATTAAGTAACACCACGCCAAAAATGACCCCCGCATCCACCCAAGCGCCCAAAAGTAGCTTGATGATAACGGCAGCCAGTAGAATATAGACCAGCGCTTGATTAAACTGCAACAGAAAACGTAATAACGGGCCTTGCCCTTTACGCTCGGTCAGTGCATTGGCTCCAAAACTTTGCTGACGTTCCTCTATATCGAAGCTATCCAGCCCTTTTTCCAAATCGGTATCGAGCAGATCTAAGATCTCTTCTTGGGGTAGATGATGCCAGTGTTTATCCAATAAAGAGTTCATTTTTCCATCACCTCATCTTGATTGTACGCGTCAATCTATTGATCGGTTTTTATCTTCCTTTTGCACTTTTGATTTATCATCTTCAAGTATACTTGGAGTCAGTTCAAGAAGATCAAATCGCGGCAATTTCGCCACTAACCAGTAACCAATACTGATGGCAATTACCACCGAGGCAATACCATAAAGATATGCCGGTTCAGTTTGCTCCAAATCTAAAATAATCACCTTTCGCGCAATTGCCATCAATGCGGTAGCCATCACAATCTTGACGTGGATAACATCGTCGCGCAGATAAATCGTAATATTAATAAATATCTCAATCGCAATCAATACTGCCATAAAGGCGCCGAAGGTCGCCAGCATATCGCTAATAGTCAGGATATAGGCGGGGTGGCTCATTAATCTCTGATACAAAGTCCATGCTACATCCACCGCCCCCATGACGATTACAAAAACCATCAGTATGGCGAGCATGCGCACCGACCAATGAATAACAATTTGTAATTTTTGAATTAGGGGCTCAGATTCTTTCATTATCAATCTCTACTTTTATTGAATTTAATAACTATACCTGTGACCATTGTACCGCAGTGCCGGCTTTCTAGCCTTAGGCCTGAATTCTGTACTTTCAATGAGGATATATACCCAAATTAATGCTTTAATTCACCCATAACTACCTTATCTTCCGTCACTTTTTGTACAACGCCTGAATAATAATCATCCCGGAACTCATCAATAACTTTTTTGACATGGTGCTCGTCAACGCCGCTACCTAACAGTATCTCTTCGGTTAATCGCAAGCTTGTTTCTAATGTTTCAGATACGGTTGTAGTTGCACCTTGGCTGATCAAATCCGCACAATGATACCTATCTTGAGCACGTGCATGAATAGGTATATTGGGAAAATATTGACGCACTAAAGGCACCAAGCGATCAAAGTGATGAGGATCGTCTAAGGCGATCACAATCATATTTGCCCGATCGGCTCCTGCCGCCTGTAATACTTTGACATTACTGGCATCGCCATAAAAAACAGGGAAGCCTTGCTCTCGCGCTTTTTTTACCCTCTCTTGGCTTAAATCAATCGCCACATACGCCACATCCGCCGCGCTTAATATTGCACCAATTCGTGCACCCACACGGCCAAACCCCGCTAAAATCACATGACCTACATTGTCATCAACAAACTCAGTATAGGCTTCACTATCATCATCCGTGGGCCTATAAAATTTCTGTAATAATACGTTAACCAATTTTACTGCAAAAGGTGTCAATGCCATGGTTAATGCAATAATTAATATCAACATCTGTGCTAGTTGAGGCTCCAACACGCCTGCTAGCGCCGCGAAGCCAAACATAATAAAGCCAAACTCACCACTTTGTGAAAGTAACACGGCAGCTTGCGCCGATATATCGTGGCGCGCGCCACTGATCCGTGCCAACCAATACACTACAAATGCTTTAAGCAACATCAGTCCAATGGTTAAGCCCACAATAATGAATAATTTGTCGAACAGTAGACCAAAATCAATGCCCATGCCAACGGTCATAAAGAACAGCCCTAACAAAATCCCTCTAAACGGCAAAATATCCGCTTCAATTTGATGCCTATATTGTGAGTCAGCTAGCATTACGCCTGCTAAAAAAGCGCCTAATGCCATCGATAAGCCTACTTGATCCATGATCCAAGCCACACCCAAAACTAACAATACGGCAGCCGCAATAAATACTTCTGGATCTTGACTGCTGACAATTTTACTTAAAAAGGGGTTGAGTAAAAAATGACCTACTAATAATAAAACAATAATGGCTTCTATTGCATAAAGGACATTATAGCCATCAATAGCGGTGCCACTCACACTTCCCGCGAATACCGATATCAAAGCCAGTAAAGGCACAACAGCAATGTCTTGTGTCAGTAGAACGGCAAACACCCTGCGCCCCATTTGCGTTGAAATTCCGCCTCGCTCGGCAAGCAATTGCAAGCAAAAAGCGGTAGATGAAAGCGCCAAGCCAAAGCCAATTATAATTGCACTTTGGTGGTTTACCCCTAACCAAACCGCGATGCCATATAACACTCCTGCAGTAATCAGCAACTGACCTAAACCGAGTCCAAGCACTAGGTTTCGCATTTGCCATAACTTTTCTGGCTTAAGCTCTATCCCTAAAATAAATAATAGGAAAATCACCCCAAATTCAGCTAAATGCCGAACTTCTTCAACAGCAGTAATAACACCTAATCCCCAAGGACCTAATACCACACCTGCCGTCAAATAACCTAAAATAGCCCCTAAGCGGAACTTATGGAAAATAGGCACAATCACCACTGTTGCCAGCAACAAGGCCAAAATATCAGCTAAGTAATAAGCACCTGTATCTTCCATATTTTGTTACTAAGCCGATTTAGACCCGTGACCATTCATAATGCGGTTTTTTGGTGCGTATAATGGATGGGATAGCAAGGCATAATAGTGATGTAATAGTCGTTCTATTGCTCACTATTATAACGCAGCTAGCGCATTCAGTATGCGTGCTAAAAATCTGCATCATGAATAGTCACGGGTATATTCTGCAATATCATTTTGCACCAAGGCCAAATCCAATCCTTTTTGGTATGTAGCTACCACTTGGTCTTGTTTGCCATTCTCTGCTAATACTGTAGCCAACACCTGATAGGTTTCCCCTCTTTCGCCATATTCTATGCTTGTAAGCAAATATTCTTCTGCTTTTGCCCACAATTTATTGGCTGCGGCTAAGCGACCCAATGTTAATAATAACCAGGGGTTATCCTGCCGGTCTTTTAACCATTTTTCAGCTTTGGCTAACTGTGGCAATGAATCACCCTGCACAATTTTGCCATAATGGTAAATCAGTTGATCGCTCCAATTTTTATTTAAAAACTCTTCAACCAGCATTTGTGCTTGATCTGATAAATGGTGTTGCTCTAAACCTAAAATATACACTGACAGCATCTCTTCAGATTTTTTGACCTTTGTTGGCGCTTGCTGCCAAAGTGATTGCATTGTTGCCCAATCACCACATTCTAGCGCTGCTTGCATTTGACCCGTTGCCGCATCTATAGACAGTGCTTTTACTTCCGATGAAGGTAGCACATGCCGTTTACGCAAGTCTGGCAACACATCTTGTACACTCTCCCATTGATTCATGTCGGTATATAATTTCTGCAACAACTGAAGAACATACGGGTGCTTTGGCGCAACCTCACGCAAATGTTGTAATGTTGCTAACGCTTGCTCTTGTTGACCTGCTGCCAGTTGAAGCTCCGCTTGCACCACACCCACCGCCACATCAGCACCTGATGTTGTTTCATGTGCTAGCCGTAAATAATTATCCCGCCGTTCAGACGCATTTTGTTTTTGTGCCGCTCTTGCTGCTGCTAGATAATGCAATAACGGCGTTTCACTATTGCCCGCATGCCGCGCTAATAATCGCTCTGCTTCTGCCCAACGCCCTTCTTCTAAAGTAATCAAGCCACGTGTTAATGCCTGACCTGCGCGTTTGTGACGACGAGAACTTTGCCAATTGGCAATTTTTTGCGGTGTGCGTTTTGCAAAGACTAGGGTTCTCAATAATAAATAGCCTGCAAACAACAGTAATAAAAAAGCGATAATAAAAACGATTAATGAGGTTTCAAGACTCCAATTACCATATTTTAACAGCACGAAACCTGGCTCAAATTCTGCCAGCCAAATCATACCCGCGCCCACTATCAGCGCTAATGCAATGATAATTAGTAGCTTCATTACAGCTCACCTTTTTGCTGCAACCAGACTAAAGATGCGGATATATCCGGTAACTCTGTGGTGATCTTTTCTACCTGCATGGCCGTTACGGTTTGCAATAAAGCATCACGTTCATCACCAATAAAGTATTGCTGCAACCATTGCTCAGCCGATGCTAAACTATCGTAAAAGACTGACTTTTTACCTGACAACAATGCCAAGCGTGCTGACTCTAATTTTAATTGTAAATTTTGATATAAGAAATAGCGTTGCTCGGGAACAATGATGGCTGATGAACCATCTTGCTGGTGGCGAATAACCACTAATGAACGCACTTGTTGCCATGCATTTGAGGCCGCAGCCTGCCAATTTTCAGCGAGCTCTGCGCTTGGTTCTGCCTCATCTGCTGGTCCCGCTGCAAATTCAGGTCCGGTTAACACTTTTAGTGTATCAACACTATCAATAGCACTTTGTAATTGAGCCGCCAGCCCGTCAATATCTACCTTAGCCACGGATGCTAACGCCAATTGTTCATCGGCAAGTAGTGCTCTAAGTTGATATAAACGTGGATCGGCAAGCGCTTTTAATTGTTGATCGGCTAAAATCAATGCGGTTCGAGCATTTTCAACATCACCCGCCAGCAAAATGCGTTGGTTTGCCATCTGTAATAAAAATTGAACTTCCGATAATAGCCACTTGCGTCTAACATCATCACTGGCAAGTTGTTGCATTTCTGCAACTTCAGTTATTTTATCTGCCAAAGCAACATCGACATCAATCAGTGTATTTAGCTGCTGTTGCGCCGCCTCAGCTTCCTTTGCTAGCGCTTGCTTAAGCTGTGAAATATTACTTTCTAAAGTGTCTGTTTTATTGTTTTCCACTTGGACGCTAAGCGCTGCTAGTATTGCTTGCTGCTGCGTCGTTTGTTGATAGATAAACCAAGACAAGCCTGCCAGTAAAGCCAATAAAATGATGATTGCCAGCCACAACAAGATTTGTTTTGCTGGCTTTGCCACAGTTGTAGCCTCATCGTCCACTACGATGCCTTCTACTACATCCTGTTGTTGCTCGTCATTTTCTGCCATTAGTTGCTCCACCTTTGTTTAATAGCTGTTGCATCAACGCGTGATCACTGGCATCTTCTGCTACATCAATATGCTTAAAGCCTTGCTCTATAGCATACTGCTTGATGCGGTTACTCACAACAATCAAATGCTTATTTTTAATATTTTCTTTGCCAAGAAGCTGACAGAGATTAACCAAACTATTCACACTAGAAACAATAATGCGTTCTGCCGATAAGGCTTGCTTCGTCATTTGCTGTGTTGATACAGGTAATGCGCGTTGATAAACCTCAATGTACCGTGTTTTAGCCCCTCTTTCGGTTAATGTTTCAGCTAATAATTCTCGTCCATTCTGGCCACGAACGATTACTATTTGTTTGCCATCAACATCATCCAACTCAGACATTGCCAATAAACTTTCCGTTCCCGCTGGCGGTGACGCTTGAACAATCGCATGGAAACCATGCTGTTGCATGCACGTTGCCGTGCTAGCACCAACAGCGATATTAAGTACATCATTTGCCAACATTTGTTTTAATTTACTATCAAAATAGATCACCGCATTTTGGCTAACAAAAATAATGATGTCCTGCTTATTAAGATCAGCCACGTCATGCACTGCTATCGGAACAATATCAATAGTAGGAAAGGCAATGGCCTCACCGCCGGCATTAACCACCATATCACAGAGGCTACGGGCTTGATGCTCAGGCCGTGTGACCAGTACTTTCAAACCATCAAGTGATGATTTAGTTGCCATATACATCCGCTAAAATTTTATCTGCACCTTGTACTAATAGATCTTCTGCAAGCGCAATTCCTAACGCTTCCGCCTGTTCTGCTTTGCCCGTGATCTCTGCACGTAACACTTCACTACCATCTGGCCGCCCCACCAAGCCTCTTAACCAAATAGTGCCATCGTTTAATATGGCATAACCTGCTATTGGCACTTGGCAGCCTCCTGCAAGACGCTTATTAAGCGCACGTTCCGCACTTACCGTGATCCATGTTTCAGGGCAACGTAATGGCGCAAGCAAGGCGTTAACTTCTTCATCATTAATGCGCGTTTCAATACCTACCGCACCCTGCCCAATCGCAGGTAAACTTTGCTCCGGTGATAATGCTGATTTAATGCGATCTTCGAAGCGCAAGCGTTTCAAACCGGCAGCGGCTAAAATAATCGCATCATAATCACCCCTATCTAGTTTAGCTAAACGGGTATTTACATTGCCACGAAGAGCAATTACTTTAAGATCGGGGCGCACCGCACGCAACTGACATTCGCGGCGCAAACTTGATGTGCCCACCTTTGCACCTTGCGGCAAATCATCTAAAGAATCGTAATTGTTCGATACAAAAGCATCACGCGGATCTTCACGTTGACAGATCACTGGCAAATGCAAACCCTCAGGAAATTCAACCGGCACATCTTTCATCGAATGCACCGCAATATCAGCATCCCCTGCCAATATACCTTGTTCTAACTCTTTAACAAATAGACCCTTGCCGCCCACTTTTGCTAAAGGCACATCCAAGATCTTATCGCCTTGCGTACTCATTTTCACCAGCTCAACCTGCAGGTTGGGATACCGTTTTAGCAATTCATCACGCACAAATTCTGCCTGCCATAAAGCCAGCGGGCTTTTACGAGTAGCTATCTTTATAACTCGACCTATCATCTATTTCTCATTGCCTTTGATACATTTAATATTATAGAACATTACCATTCTTTCCTTAATTTTTAAACATAACTTAATTGGTGCTTTAGGAAAGCACGGGATAGGGTTGGAAAAATTTAATGATAAAAATTGACCTATATCAATGCATATCTAAATAAGAACTGTTATCATTTGTAATATTAAAATTAATACCTACATACTCTTAAGGAATTTTTAAATGAAAAAAACATTATTAGTTGCCAGCCTCGCTATGCCTATCCTGATCTCGGCTAATGTCGTTGCTGAAGACAGTTTAAGCTTACCAGGTGTAACCGTCACAGGAATGAATGATCCTGCACAACCTAATAAGATTGACCTGAAAAACACATTATCCAAGGTTCCAGGAGGCACTAACCTACTAGATCTAGATGACTTACCCACAAGCAAATTAACGCTGAATGATGTGCTGGGTAATGAACCTGGTGTGATTATGCAGGAGTTTTTTGGTGGCAATGATCAGCCTAGATTAAATATTCGTGGCTCAGGCATTCAAGATAACCCTGTTAACCGTGGCATTCAGCTACTTTATGATGGCTTATCGATTAATCAGCCCGATGGCTCTTTTGTTATTGGTTTATTGCCCTCGGAACAGATGCGTTTTATCTCCGTATATCGTGGTGCTATCGCCTTGCAATATGGTGGCTCAACTTTGGGTGGTGCCGTTAATATGACATCACGTACCGCACTTAATAGTCAGAATTTCATTCGCTTGCAAGCAGGATCATTTGATACATTCAATGGTAGCTTGGGTGTAGGTGGTGTTTCAGGGAAATGGGACTATTATGTGGGAGCAGGTCGTTCAGAATCAGACGGTTTCCGCCATCACAGTGAAGGCGAACGGACTAATCTATCGCTAAATACAGGTTATCGTAATGGCAATATCGAAAATAGAACGTGGTTTAATTACACCAATAATGAATTTGAAATCCCATTTGTTGTTCAAAAAGATATCGCTAAAGATCATCCTAAAGGGGTGATTGGTGATGGTTATGCTGGCGGTTTCCCGCCACCAGCAAGCTTGCCGGCACCTGCGGTAGGTCATCCCGTTTTTGGCTGGAATGCCCGAGGCGGATGGGATGGCCTCTTTGATGTCTACAAGCGTAAGCCTCATCGTGATACCGAGCAATTTAGGCTAGCCAATAAAACCTATATTAATAGTGGTAATACTGAACACGAGATTGGCTTTTATGGTGAATCGCTTGATGACACTTTTACTGATCCACTAAGCCATACAGTAACGGATTCAGCAAATATAGGCTTACATTATTCCATGCTTAATAAAGGCAGTTATCTTACTCAAGATGACCGATTCCTACTTTCTATTAAGTTAAATGCAGGTGAGATGCCAACAGAATATTGGGTTAATAATCCCGAAGATGGATCGAAACTGTTCCGTTTTGGTGATTTAGATCAGGATGCCCAAAATCTGGCAGTTGGATTACAATACACCGGCGGTATAACGCAAAGAATGCAACTAGTAGCTGGTCTACAGTTATTACATAATAAACGTGATATTGATGGCACCGCATCAACGCCTCCATCACCCGGTAACTTTGACAAAGTAGTTGTCGATATTGATCGTGACTTCTCTTATAGTGCTGCTAACCCTAAATTGGGTTTGATTTTCAAAGCTAGCGATACCGTTAATATCTTTACCAATATCAGCCGTAGTATGGAAGCACCCACCTTTAATCAACTTGTAAACAGAACCGTCAGCCCATTAATTGTACCCGGAGCGATAGTTAATCCACCGGCTGTGCCACCTTTTGCTGATGCAGCCATTGGCTCTGGTCTTACTATAAAAGATTTGGACGAGCAAACAGCATGGACTTTTGAAGTCGGCTCACAAGGTGCTTGGCAAAATCTATCGTGGAATGCATCGTACTATTATTCAAAAGTAGAAGATGAATTAATCACTTTTAAAGCAGACTTTGCCGTTAATGTTGAAACTCAAAACTATTCTGATGATACTATTCACCAAGGCATAGAGTTAGGGTTAGATGCTATTTTAGCTGAAAATTTATTTGCCTCAGGCGATAAACTGATAGCAAAATTTGTCTATAATTATAGTGATTTTGAGTTTGATGGTGGTGTGTTTGATGGCAATCAAATTGCAGGGATCCCTGAGCATTTAGGCTATACTGAAGTGGCTTACCATATTGGTAAATTCTACATCGCCCCAAATGTAAGATGGCAACCATCTGATACCTACGTCGATCACGCCAATACACTAGAGCAAGACTCTTATGTATTGCTGGGGTTAAAAGCATCTTATCAGCCAACAAAATCACTACGCTTTTTTGCAGATCTTAAGAACATTGCCGACAAAGACTATCAATCAGCCTATGTTATTCGGGCTGAATCACCTGACAATCAACCTACATTCTTACCGGGTTCTGGCTTTAGTGCTATGGCCGGAATGGAATTTACTTGGCAGTAAGCAAATCATAGAATAAAGAGCTATTAGATAATGAAAAATACCATAACAAAGTTCCTCTTAATGAGTGTGTGTTATTTAGCAATCTTTTCGGCGTATGCTGAGGAGAAACTGCCATTGATCACACTGGCAGGGCCTTTTGCCGCGGTTTCTAACCCCTTGATTAGAATGGTTGAAACAAACGCATTAGCCGATGTCACAGATGAGCTTAAATTTGAAGTATGGAGGAACCCCGATCAACTGCGTGCATTAGCATTAAATGGCACAACTGATTTTATTGCCACACCCACTAATGTAGCGGCAAATCTTTATAACCGTGGAGCCGATCTACGCTTGCTTAATGTTTCAGTGTGGGGCGTATTATGGATGGTATCACGTGATAATAGTTTAAAAACATTAGCTGATTTTAAAGGCCAAGAAATTGCAATGCCGTTCCGAGGAGATATGCCCGATCTTATCTTTACGGAGCTTGCTGAAAAGCAAGGTCTTGATCCCAAAAAAGACTTTAAACTTCGTTATGTTGCCAATCCTTTAGATGCGATGCAGTTATTAATTATGCGGCGTGTTGATCATGCACTGCTGGCAGAGCCTGCGGTGTCAATGGCATTACACAAGACAAAAACATTTCCCGTAAAAATTATTGCTCCCGATCTTTATCGTAGCGTCGACCTGCAAAAAGAATGGGGGCGATTATTAAAACGTCAAGCCAAAATTCCGCAAGCAGGTATGGCTGTTATTAATAAAGAACTTGATGACCATGTTATTACACGTTTTATTGAAGAATATGAGAAAGCATTAAAATGGTGTGTTGAACACCCTGATGAAGCGGGGGAAATGGTGGCAGACCGTATTGAGATGTTACTACCTGAAGCGGTTTCGGCATCAATAAAAGTCAGCCAGTTTGAGCATGTTCTAGCAATGGAAGCACGTGAAGACCTAGAATACTTTTTTGAACTATTACATAAACGAACGCCAGCGGTGATAGGCGGGAAATTACCAGATGATGATTTCTATTATCAGAAATAACAATGAAACTACTACGTGTGAATAGCGCTTTATTAACTACCATACCCAAGCTAACGAATGATGAATTTTATTTTCAATGGTCACCGAACTATTAGTATATAATGATAGGCTAATATTTAGGTCATCCTAAAAACCATTTAATCAAATCCATAAGGAATTAATAATGAAAAATCTACTTACTATTACATCTGCTGTTGCCATTGCCTTTCTAAGTACCACCGCAATAGCAGATGGTCACCAAGAAAAAACTGAAAAGAAAAAAGCGAACCCTATGATAATGTTAATGGGTAAAACCAGCCCTATGCCCGTATTTATGCCTATTCTGGTGAAAAAAGCGGATCAGCTTGGCTTAAGCAAAGAGCAACAAGACGAACTGGCTAAGTGGCGTACAGAGCACATGGCACCCGCATTAAAACTAGCAACAGAAATTATCGATGGCGATAAAGCCATTAAACAAGCCGCATTAGATGATAAACCAGTTGCAGAAATAGAAGATATGATTGCCATTGTATTAGAAAAACGGTCAAAAATGGCAAACACTATGTTAACTTGCCGTGAGAATAGCAAGCGCATCCTTACTGAAAGCCAGTGGGACCAAGTAGTGGCTCTTTATGGTGAAATGCAAGATAAGCATAACCATGGTCATAAACACTAGAGAGCATTAGCTCCCTTTTTGTGTATATACCCGTGATCATTGGAATTGCATATTTTCAGGGCTAAGATAGGAAGTCAGAGCAAGGCGCAATGTGCGGGCAATGACTAGTCCTTGCCAAACATTGTAACGTAGCACTGGCTTTCTAGCCTTAGACCTGAATTCTGAAGTTTCAATGATTACGGGTATATACCCGTGACCATTGGAATTGCAGGTAGCTCGTCATTGCGAGCAACGCGAAGCAATCTAGGCAAGGCAGAGCTGGATTGCCGCACTGCGTTCGCAATGACAAATAAAAAACCGCAAAATGAATGATCACGGGTATATCTTTATGAAAATAGGCTTGATATTATGATCATATCTTTATAATTTGGACAACAAATCGGAGAATAAAATGAACAAACTAAAATTAAGCATATTGGTATTAGCAACAAGTCTTTTTTATCATGGTGTTGCGTTGAGCGCTGAACATACTGTAAAAATGCTAAATAATGGTGCAGATGGCATGATGGTATTTGAACCGGCTTTTCTTAAAGCTGAAAAAGGTGACACGGTGACCTTTGAGTCGACTGATGCTGGCCATGACTCTGTATCACTATTTATACCTGAAGGTGCAACGGCTTGGACAGGGGAAAATTCAAAAGATATCACCGTAACACTTGATGCCGAAGGTGTGTATATTTATAAATGTACGCCCCATGTAATGATGGCTATGGTGGGTGTTATCCAAGTTGGCGAAGCCAGCAATAAGACCGGGGCTGAGGCAGCGGCTGAAGAACTAAGTAGCAAGATCATGATGAATAAAGATCGTCTCGGAGGATATATAGCGAAAATTATGTAGTTATTTTCTGCTTTTTAAAAGAGAGCTGCCATGCAAGTGACGGCTCTTTTTTAATTGAAGTATCCAATATAATGTGAATGCCTTTTTTAACATCATTAAAAGTTTCCCACGATACTTATGGAGTGGTTGGGGCGCTATAGCCAGTATATTCCTGTTTATTGCATTGTGGGAATTTGGTCATCAGATCTATGGCGATCTTATTCTGCCTGCGCCCAAAGAAACCTTTTTACGCTTAGTTAATATGCTGTTGCACGAAGGAATGTGGCAGGAAATGCAGATCACAATCCGACGGGCATTATGGGGCTTCTTTATTTCTGCTCTACTTGGTTCGGCATTAGGCTTGTTAGCAGGTTTGTTTGCAACGGCTTCGATGATGAGCCGCCCCATTGTCACAATTTTAATGGGCATGCCACCGATTGCATGGATAGTATTAGCAATGATTTGGTTTGGTATGGGAGATACCACTGTTATTTTCACCGTGGTAGTTGCCTCCTTTCCTATTGTATTTATCGGTGCCTTACAGGGCACACGCACCCTAGAAAATAATCTCAAAGAAATGGCAGATAGTTTTCAAACCCCCGCGCTGATGAAAATCACCGATATTTATTTCCCCCACGTATTTTCTTATGTTTTCCCCGCTTGGATTGCCGCCTTAGGCATGAGTTGGAAGATCGTAGTGATGGCAGAATTACTTTCTACCTCCGATGGCCTTGGCGCTGCTTTGGCGGTTACCCGTGGTCAACTTGATACAGCCGGTGCACTTGCTTTAGTGATGATGTTAGTCGGCTCACTATTACTAATTGAATATTTATTGATGGAGCCTATCAAGCGCGAGGTTGAACAGTGGCGAGACTAAATGCTGCTTATTTACAGGCACATCAGTTAAGCCATAGTTTTGGCCCTAACGAGATCCTGAGAGAAATTGATTTTCGATTAGATCAAGGCAAGGTGGTTTCAGTGGTCGGCCCCAGTGGTGGCGGCAAAACCACACTATTGCACCTCTGTGCCGGTTTGCTTGATATTACCGAAGGCAACGTTGAAAATAGCTTTAAAAGCTTTGCTTTTGCCTTTCAAGATCCCCGATTATTACCTTGGCAAACAGCACTGGATAATATTGCTTTTGGCTTAAAAGCAAAAGGCATAGCAAAACAGCAACGCGAACAATTAGCCGTCGCTATTTCAGCAGAGTTTGGGCTAGAAGGTGATGATCTAACAAAATTCCCCAAAGATCTCAGTGGCGGTATGCGGCAACGTGTTTCATTCGCTAGAGCGCTGGTGCTACAGCCAGAATTATTATTTTTAGATGAGCCTTTTTCTGCCTTAGATATTGGCTTAAAGCAAGAATTACAACAGATCCTTATTCAACAAATAACCCAGAAAAAGTTGTCTATTTTATTTATTACTCACGATCTTATGGAGGCGGTGCGCCTTAGTGATCAAATTTTACTATTGGCGGCTGATCCTGGGCGCATCGTTCATACCTTTACTATTGACACACCAATAGATAAACGTAGTGAGCAATTTGTCTATGATGAAACAGCAAAGCTACTGACTCAACCAAAAATTATTGAAACATTTGAATTAACGATGAATCTGACTTCAACCCTTAATCGTGACAAGCAAACATAATAAAAGCGGCACTAAACACTACGATGCTTACCCAGAAGGTGAAGTATCGCCCTTGCTTGCCTATGCCTTTAGACCCCTTTTTATACTACTCCCTGCCTATATCGCATTGTCTATTTTAGTGTGGGGCTTGGTGTGGTCAGGTCAGCTCCCTTTATTTACCGAAAATATTTTGGCATGGCATATTTATGAAATGATGTTTGGTGTTGCTAGTGCTGGCATTATTGGTTTTATCTTAACCGCAGTGCCTGAGCTTTATGATGATGTTAAGCCTGTTGTTGGCAAAACAGTGTTAGCAATAACAGCACTCTGGCTGGTGGGTCGTATCGCTTTTTGGATGATAGACTGGCTAGGTGTCTATGTCGTTGCTTTGACTAATTTACCCTTACTTATTTGGGTTACAGCCTTAGTGGCAAAACCCATATTTTTAGATCCCTTACGACGTAATATCAGTCTTGCGCTAACATTCATCAGCATTATCCTCATTCAAGCGTGGTTTTTTGCTGCAATGGCAGGCTGGGTTGACACTGATTTTATCAAGATCCTAAAAGTCGCGTTAGGTGCATTTATGGTGCTTGAGTTATTAGCGTTACGCCGTATCAATACCGAAGCCATTAATGAGTGGCTAGAACAGCACCATATTGATGATACCTTTATTGCTCGACCGCCTCGTTATAATATTGCGATTTTATGTGTCACTTTGTTTACCATTGTAGAATTTATTATCCCTGATAATGCCATTTTAGGCTGGCTTGGTTTAGCGGCGGCGGCGGCAATACTTAATACCCTTAATGACTTTTTTATTGATGAAGCCACCATATTTTTCAGATCGTATATTTTGCCTTTATTCCTTATTTTAATATTAATGGCACTAGGCTATGGCTTTATGGGCTTTGCTTATTTAAGTGATAATATCCATAGCATCACTCATTTTAGGCATTTTTTGACCACTGGCGTATTCGGCTTGTCATTCTTGATGGTGATGGTAATTGTCGGCACCATTCATACCGGCAGAAGCTTGCAAACCAATCGGTGGATTGATTTTAGCGTTATTTTAATTATTATTGCCACCTTACTTAGAAGCCTGATCCCTTTTGTGCCCGAATATACTACTTGGTTTTATTTAAGCTCTTCTATTATCTGGGCAATACCTTTCATTATTTACCTCATTCTTTTTTATCCTTTTTTAAGCCAGCCAAGGGCTGACGGATTGCTAGGTTAAACCATGCCCATAGAAATTTATATTGCTACCTTTTTATTCACCCTCGCCTTAGTTTTCTATTCAATAGCAATCTGGAGTGACCGCATCGCCAAACAACTAAAATTGTGGCATGTAGTTATTTTCTTCTTCGGCGTAGTGGCTGATATTTTGGGCGTTTGGATCACCATAAAAGTAGTGGGCGCCATTGTATTGACGCCACATGCCATTTTAGGATTTACGGCTGTAATACTGATCRTAGTACATTTTTTATGGGTATTATTGGTGTTCCTGCGTAATAAGCCACGCACCCAATACTTTCACCAATTTGGTTTGGTAGTCTGGAGTTTTTGGATTTTGTCCTACCTTTCAGGGCTGATAACAGGGATCCAAAAAGTCCTGTGAAAATATCCATGTACTAAGATCAATGATTAGAAAACAAAAATAGCATCTTTTGTCACTCCCGCATGTTACCCAGTCGAGCTGAGCACAAGCTTAAGCGGGAGTCTAAGCTACTAACCATAGATCCCAGCTAAAAGCATGCTGGGATGACGGAATTTCTACAAGAGACTCTGCAACTTGAATGATTATGGGTATATACCCGTGATCATTCAAGTTGCGGTTTTTTAGTGCCTGTAATGGATGGGGTAGCAAGGCATAATAGTAATGTAATAGTCGTTCTATTGCTTACTATTATAACGTAGATGGCGCATTCAGTATGGGTGCTAAAAATCTGCATCTTGATTGATTATGGGTATATACCCGTGACCATTGGAATTGCAGGTAGCTCGTCATTGCGAGCAACGCGAAGCAATCTAGGCAGGGCAGAGCTGGATTGCCGCACTGTGTTCGCAATGACAAATAAAAAACCGCAAAATGAATGATCACGGGTATAAAACTGATTAACCGCGGTATAATTCCTTTTTTAAATAGTGATACAAGAATTGAATCATGACTACACCTAACAAAAAACTATCATCGGCACGCCTCACCCAGCCAACAAATGCTTTTGTGGAAGAGTTCACCGCATCAGTTCAATTTGATCAGCGCATGTACAGCCAAGATATTGAAGGCTCGATCGCCCACGCCACCATGTTAAGTCATGTCGGCGTTTTAACAGAAGATGAGCTTGAAAAAATTGTGGCGGGCTTAGCAACAATTCGTGCTGAAATTGATAATGACGAATTTGAATGGTCAATTGCACAAGAAGATGTGCATATGAATATTGAAGCACGATTAATTGCATTAATTGGTGAAGTCGGCAAAAAATTACATACTGGTCGTTCACGTAATGATCAAGTAGCAACCGATGTAAGGCTGTATCTGCGCGATATGATTGAGCCCATCAGATCAGAATTAAACCGTTTGCAAGATGCATTATTAAATGTTGCAGAACGTGAAGCAGATACAATTCTTCCGGGTTTTACTCATTTACAAGTTGCTCAACCTATTACCTTTGGTCATCACATGATGGCATGGTATGAAATGTTAGTGCGTGATGCTGAGCGTTTAGATGATTGTGAAAAACGGGTTAATTCTTCACCTTTAGGTGCGGCGGCATTGGCTGGCACAACCTTCCCCATTGACCGTGAGTTAAGCGCTAAATTATTAGGCTTTGAACGTATTTGTTTAAATTCACTTGATGCAGTAAGCGATCGTGATTTTGCCATTGAATTTAATAGCTTTGCATCCATTTTAATGATGCATTTATCGCGTTTTTCCGAAGAACTGATTATCTGGTCATCCGCACAATTTGATTTTGTTGATTTAGGTGATGCATTTTGCACGGGCTCATCCATCATGCCACAGAAGAAAAACCCCGATGTGCCTGAATTAATCCGTGGTAAAACCAGTCGTGTGTACGGCAATATGTTTAATTTATTCACGCTAATGAAAAACCAACCTTTGGCATATAATAAAGATAACCAAGAAGATAAAGAACCACTTTTTGACACAATCGATACATTATTAGGCTCATTACGCGTTTATGCCGACATGATGGGGGCAATTACCGTCAAACCCGAAAACATGCGTAATGCAGCATTAAGTGGTTATGCCACCGCCACCGACTTGGCTGATTATTTAGTACGTAAAGGCGTTGCCTTCCGCGATGCCCATGAAGTGGTGGGCTTATCGGTAGCTTATGGCATCAAACATAATAAAGACTTATCAGAAATGAGTTTAACCGAACTACAAGCATTCTCCGATCAAATCAGTGATGATGTTTTTGATGTGTTGACATTAGAAGGTTCAGTGGCAGCACGTGACCATCTAGGCGGCACGGCACCGAATCAGGTACGTAAAGCAATTAAGTTTGCTCGCTCACAACGGTAGAGCATATACAACAATCGGGTAGGAGCGGCTTCAGCCGCGAAAGGGCTTAGCTTTTTCAACAGATTTTTCTAAATTTAAGGCTTATTCGCGGCTAAAGCCGCTCCTACAATAATTTAATTAAACTCATTACAAACAAAAAAGCGGTGATAAATTCATTATCACCGCTTTTTTATTACTCAATTTAAGCTAATAACTAGAAGCTATAGCTAGCGCCCACTTCAAAATGACGTTCTCTTCCTGGGAAGAAACGATAGGTGCCGAACTTATAATCAGAGCGATCAGCATATTCTTCATCCAGTAGATTTTTAATTTGACCGTGAATGGCAAAATTATTACTGATTTGCGTATTCACCCGCAAGTTTAATAAATCATGACCATCATATTTAGACCTATTTGAAGGATCAGCATAATATTCACCCATGTGGATCCACTCTAGTTCTGCTCGGCTATCTGCTTTAAAGTTCCAGCCTAAACGAACGTTAGCAATTTGGCGTGGTGCTGTATCAATATCATCACCTTTGGTAATTGTATCTGATGGTAAGTTTGGCTTAGAGCTATGATCAGAATCATATTCATGTATAGCATAAGTATAGCTTGCCGCTATATCAAACTGATTGCCTAATGGCAGGCTGACTGATGTTTCAATACCCCGATGTTTTGTTTTGGCACCGGTCACACTATTGCCAAAGGTATCGCGAAAAAAGAAGTTCTTTTTCTTCATATAATAGGCAGCGATCTCATAGTTTAATCCTGAATCCCCAAATGTTCCTCGTGCTCCAATTTCAATACTATCTGCTCTTTCAGAGTCTGTTTCACCAATACTTTGATCTTTCTGAATACGATATAAGTCTGTGGTTTGTGGTGCACGATGACCACGAGATAAGTTTGTATAAATGCTATGTGATTCCGCTAGGCGATACACTAATCCTAATTTCGGGCTCCAATCGTTAAAGGTATCTTCACTATCAGATGGGCGTTGGTATAAGCACTCTTTACCCGGTTGAAAACATGGACTACCATCTGCCATACCCGTGCCATCTGCTACATTATTATTATAATCATAGTTAGTATAATCAAAACGCAAGCCTGTGGTTGCGCGCCATTTATCTGCTAACTGCCACTCAGCATGGACGAAGGGGGAAATTGAAATAACGTCAACATCGTAGTCATAATGCACACCTTGTTGCCGTGCCTTACCAAATTTGAAATAGCTTGCTCTTTCCTGAGTTTCTTTTAAATGACCTTCGGTATATTCAAGATCTGCACCAAAGATAACCGAATGTCCACCCTCTAAGTCTATATAGTAAGCAGTCTGCACACCGACACTATCATGACCATTTTGTTCAATCGCTTCTGACGGCAAATAATGCTGACGAAACTCCATCTCCGTGCTACGAAAATACGGCGTAATACTCAAAGTATTGCCATTATCCAGCTCATGATCCCAGCGTGTTGATAAGCGCACCGACCACCAATCACGGTAACCATCCTCTTCATGATTTTCTTTCATCAATGAGGAATCTTTATATAAACGCTGTTGTGAACTCGCTAATGATTCATCAACATTAGGTGTCGCATCATCATCTTCTGCACCTTCAATAAAGCCTGCGGTCTTTTGATTCATATTAAATAAATTAAATACCGTTTGAAAACTATCGCCATTCTCTGCTGAATAATCATGCCGTGCGGTTAGTTTTTGTTGATCAAAGCCAGAATCATCACGCCAGCCATGATCGGCAACACCACTAAAACTAATACGATAAGCATGTGCGCCAACCGTATCACTTACCGAGCCTCTCAGCTTGTACATATCATCTGAACCTGCCGTAAGGTCAATTGTGCGTTCTAATGATTGTGCAGGATCGCGTGTTAAAACATTATACAATCCATGAACAGCATTTGAACCATACAAGGCGCTACCTGGACCGCGAACAACCTCGATGCCACCCGCTTGCTCAAAATGTGCTTCTGATAAACCTTGATTATTGCCAAACGATGCTGCACGAAGTGGAATGCCATCTTCCATAAATAAAATCGCACCGCCACCGCCCGGCCCGGTTAATACGGGTGAGCGAAGCGCCACTGTCATTTCAACACCTTCACCACGTTGTAAATTCACCCCAGGAATACGTAATAATGTCTCTGAGATATGATCGGAGTTCAGCAAGTCAATTTCTTCAACCGTAACTTTACCCGTATTACCAGCCAAGTCCATTATTGGGGTTTCTGATCGTGTGCCAGTAACAACATATTCATCAAGAATTAAGTTTTCAGCTGACACCATTGTGGTGGCTGATGCGCTTGCCAAGGCGATAAGTAACGGCAGTTTTCGTGCATAATACATTTTTAAAATCCTATAAATTTCAAAGTCTCCGATTCGATTTCAGGTCAACTTTTGCAGAGCAGGTCACAATTTTCGCATAAGACACTACTAATCAACATCAGGATTTTCCTTGTTTTTGTTGAAAACAGCGGCTGCAGCCCCCATTTATGATTTAAATCAATTTATAAACTTAAAAATAGGCATTATGGAATATAAAGACTATTACCAAATACTCGGTGTATCACGAGATGTATCAAAGGCTGATCTTAAAAAAGCCTATCGCTTACTGGCGCGCAAATATCACCCCGATGTCAGCAAAGAAGCGAATGCTGAGGCTAAGTTTAAGGAAGTCGGTGAAGCCTATGAAGTATTAAAAGACAGTGAAAAGCGGGCGCAATACGATCAATTTGGTAGCAATTATAAAAATGGTCAGTCGTTTACCCCGCCTCCAGGATGGGGGCAAAATGCTGGCGCAGGCGGCCATGGCAATTTCAGTAACTTCTTCGAGAGTATGTTTGGTGGCGAAGCAGGTGCTGGCATGGGTGGCGGTAGAGATAATTTTTATGCGGCCGGTGAAGATGTAAACGCTAAAATCACCATTACATTAGAAGATGCTTTTAAGGGTGCTAAAAAGACCATTCGCAGGCCTGCCGGATCGACAGAAACAGGTACTTTAAATGTTAAAATACCTGCTGGTATTACATCCGGTAAGAAGATCCGTCTTTCTGGTCAAGGCAAAGCAGGCATGGGTGGCAAACCGGGTGATTTGTACCTAGAAATTGCTATTGCGCCTCACTCTCATTATCGTGTTGACGGTAATACTGTTTTATTGGACTTGCCGCTTACTCCATGGGAGGCAGCATTAGGTGCAAAAGTAACCGTGCCGACACTAGCTGGTAAAATTAACCTTACCATCCCCGCGGGTGCAAAAAGTGGTCAAAAAATGCGTTTAAAAGGGCGTGGTTTACCAGGCAAAGAAGCAGGCGATCAGTTTGTAATATTACAGATCATCAATCCTCCTGCTGATAGCAAAGAAGCAAAGAAACTGTTCTTGCAAATGGCGGAAGAGCTAAGTTTTAACCCAAGAGAAAATTTAGAAACGGCATTGTAGAATACTTTAATCGGCAATCTATACCCGTGATCATTCAATGTGTGAAGATTCACTCCTCCGTCACTCCGGTATGCTTTTAGCCGGAGTCTTGTTGGTGCGGAGATCCCGGCTAAAAGCATACCGGGATGACGTGTAAATTATGCAACTTGAATGATAACGGGTATAGCCCTCTCCAGAGGGAGAGGCTTGGGTCGACTGCATGGATGCAGGAGCAATTGCCGAGAGGGGGAAATAAAATAGACCACTAGTTTTATTCTCCCCTCCCAACCCTCCCCAGCATGGGAGGGCTTTTAGTTTTTGATACGGTCGGTTATTACTGCAACTTGAATGATCACGAGTATAATCATTATCGCTAAGATCCTCGATAAAAGATCTCGAGGATGGCAAATTTAGTTAGAGTATTATTATTTAGAGGAGAAGGAATGACAACATTCAAATCGGCTATTCTTTGGTTTGCAGGCCTTAGCCTTATTATTCAAGTTGCCAGTGCGGCTTTGCCTTTTAGCTGGTTTGGTGGTGATAACGAGATGCCATCACTTGCGCCGATGTTGGAACAATCCAAACCTGCTGTGGTCAATATTTCCACTAAAAGTTATATCCGTGTGCAAGATAACCCATTGCTGAATGACCCTTTTTTCCGTCGTTTTTTTAATATTCCTGAGCAACAACCCCGCCATCGCACTAAACAAAGCCTTGGTTCAGGCGTTATTTTTGATGCAAAAAAAGGCTTAGTGCTCACCAATAACCATGTCATTCATCGTGCTGATGAAATTACTGTTTCTCTGACCGATGGGCGTAGCTTTCAGGCTGAAATAGTAGGAACCGATCCCGCAACCGACGTCGCGTTAATTAAAATCCCCGCCATTAATCTCACCGCCTTGCCGCTTGCAGATTCTGAACAGTTACGGGTTGGTGATTTTGTAGTCGCCATCGGCAATCCGTTTGGTCTCGGTCAAACCGTTACATCAGGCATCGTTAGTGCTTTAGGCCGTAGCGGCTTAGGGATCGAAGGTTATGAAGATTTTATTCAAACCGATGCTTCTATCAACCCCGGTAACTCTGGCGGTGCTTTAGTTAATCTGCGCGGTGAGTTAGTCGGTATTAATACCGCTATTTTCTCCCTGGGTCAACGTGCCGGCAATATTGGAATTGGCTTTGCCATTCCTAGTAATATGGTCAAACAAATTACCGAACAACTGATCGAACACGGTGAAGTGAAGCGCGCTTATCTTGGCGTGCAAATGCAAGATATTACTGCTGATCTAGCCAAAGCCTTTGATTTAGATTCGGAAAAAGGTGCTGTTGTCACTTCTGTTCAGCCTAATTCTGCGGCGGATGAAGCGGGACTAAAAATAGGTGATATTGTAATTGCTATTGATGATGAGATGCTAGTAAGCGCCGATAGCTTACGTAATTCCATTGGTCTATTAATGGTTGGCGAGACCATTAAATTAGACATTGTTCGTGATGGAAGATCTCATGTCATTAAAGCCACCGTAAAAGAAACCGAAAAGCAGGTCGACAGCAATGCTGTTCATCCTAAATTGGCAGGCGCTACCTTTGGCGATATCGAAGAATCATCACCCTATTTCGGTAAAATTGAGGGAGTAATGATCTATTCAATAAAACGAAACAGCCTTGCCGAGCGTTCAGGCCTACGCAAAGGCGATATTATCACCTCCGTTAATAGGCAAGCCATTCGTAACCTTATCGAATTTAAACCACTGGCTTTTAATGGCGGCAAGCAGTTATTGTTGAATATCACCCGTAATGGGCAGGCTATGTTCTTGATCTTACGTTAACGCCCACTATACCCAAACTACTTGGAAATGCAGATTTATATTTTTCGTCACTCCCGCATGCTTACCCAGTCAAGCTGAGTACAAGCTTAGCGGGAGTCTAGTGTTTCCGCTAGAGATCCCCGATAAAAGATCTCGGGGATGACGAGGTCTCTACAAGATCATCGGCAACTTGAGTGATCACGGGTATATCGGGATCGCCCTGTTTGGTAGAACTGAAACTTGGACAAAAGCAGACTAAACTTGTTATTTCGCTAATATTGTCCATGTATAAGCTACACCGATTGTTGTTAGATATCCAGCAGGTGTTGGTGTAAGATATTGTTCGTAGTCTTGGTTGCGGATCTTTACAGTATCACCATAACGAATACGTGGATCCGATGCGGGTACCACACGTTCGATATACCAATTCGTTTTCGCCTCGTAGCCCTTAGTTATCCAATAATATAACTCGTGTTTATTTCCAAACGCACCTAAATACACATAATCAGCCCATGAGCCATCAAACTTTTCTACTGTTTTAATCTTTACATTGTGCCCTGTTTCAAGCGCTTCCTTACCACTGTCTAGTTGCAATATTTGTCCAGTATTGGCAATCGTTGGGTAATAATAGCTTTCTCCCCGAACATAAGGTGCAGCTCCATAGTAGCGCCCATCTTCACCTTTAAGCCGGAAGCTGTCAGACTTGGTAATAACCTTAGCTTCACCTTCCTTTAGCACATCATCGGTATGCGCTTCCATATACACTTTCCACGCCGCTTTTAACACTTCACGTCTATCGCTGTCATTAACCAGCTCATAGATAGGCACCATACCATTATCAGCAATATCTGAAATCGACATAAAGTCAGGCACACTTGCAGCCCATGCGTTATAACTTTCAGCGGGTTCGCCCAAACCATCTTGAACATTGGCCGCTTTAGCAGGATCTCCGCCTTTTACAATAATCCGTTTATTTCTGCTGACTATCTCAATATCTTTTTTATTCACCGTGCCTGCTGATGCCGATCCCTTAACAATTTCAAGATAAGAGGCATCTACAGTGGCTTGTAAATTAAATGTTTCTGTAACCTTGGATCGATCAGCAAAGCTACTAAAGCCAATCCGACCGCCAATATAAATCGATTTAAGATAATGAGTGCCGTATTTATCAAATAAGGCATTGGCCTCTAATTGCATTAAATCTTCTGCCACCTCTTTTTTTAGTGGTGCAGTATCAAGCACAGTAAGACGATAATAAGTTTGTGCGATATTCGCCGTAGCAAAGCTGTGAGTACGATTTTTTAATGTTGATTTATTGAAGGTAGACGTAATTTCGCCCGAAAATCCGTCATATACGCCTGACACAGAAGCCTTAGCAAAAAACTCATCATAAAATTCTGTTTTATTCTCGCCGCTAGCAAAACGGCCTTCCCATTTCGGCGCATCTTGAATATCAACTACCGCGGGATCAGTCAAATCAAATAGGCTAAACGTGCAACTCTCTGGGCTAGCATAGTATTGATAGCCTTTATAGCCTTTGCCAAGATATTCAGCGATGCCTTTTTTGACTTGTTCTGCATGAACGGGATCGTAGGGTGGCTCGTCTTTAGACCAGAAATAAATTGCCGCCACCGCAATTAATACAGCCAAGATAAATAAGATCGGTTTGATCTGAGCGTTAGATTGCATGCCTATTCCTTAGTAGTTTTAAAACTACATTGATATAGCGGATCTAAAGCATAGCCGATTTTCTGGTCAAAATCAAAAGATGAGAAGCCCGTCTCATTTTCTATTTAAAGCAGTTAGTTACCACTTACCAATCACATTAAAGAACACGCCGCGGCTATCATAATCTAAGTCGGTTAGATCATCGGAGAAGTCGGTGAAGTTATAACCCACACCCGCTTTCAAATGGTTACCGAAATGACGGTACACGGCTAGTAACATACCTGCACGGCGATCTTCTGCTTCGCGGATATCGAGTACGCGACCTTCTATTAAGGCATCCCAATGTTTAACCACATGCCAATCAAGGCGGAGCACACCTAGTTGAGCTGTGCTATCAAACCAATCGCCATCACCACGGCCAACGCGTAGCTCACCTTTACGAATGGCATATTTCGCACCCAATGACCAGCGTGTTGACAAATCATAAATACCATCTATTGCAAATACATGGCTGCGTTGTTCAAATTCATTTTGTAAACCACTGGCAGTAAATTGATTTGCGGGTGATTGATCCATTAAGAATTTATATTCCAACAGCATATTGAATTTATCATTATTCACTGGGCGATAGGCGTAACCTAAAATTGCTTCAACGAAGTTGGCATCAAGAAAACTGCCGCCATCACTATCACTAAAGGCTAAATCAAGTGCCGCACGTACCCGCCAATCAGGTGTCATTTGATAGACGAGGTGATTTCGTGTGTAAACATGATCACGCACATCATCATCGATCTCATCACGGCGAAGTTCTAAACTACCACCATATTTAATGGCATCTTTTGCGTAATTAACCGCCAATGTTGCTGCCCGTCGTTTTATCTCACCATTATTATCAGTGTCTAATTCGCCAACCTCGATGCCTAGACCAAATTTCCATGATTCATTCGGTGTTAAATCGACACCGTAAGCATGGGTTAAACCATCGCCATTATCACCATGTAAATATTGTTCTTCACCATAAACACTCACCCAATCTGAATAGCGGGTGCGCATGCCAGAGACTAACTTACCTTGACGGTTGCCAATGCCACTATTGGCATTATCAGGATCCAGGGCGTAATTTAGATAAGTCGTTGTGCGATCTGACAAGCGATAATCAGCACCAATTAGGGCGCCAAAACCACCGCTGCCTGATGAGATCTCTCCATTCATTCCAAGGCGATCATTGATTTGGAAATTACCACCCAAACCACCACGATTATTTCTATGACGATCGTCGCTATGATGAAGTGTTCCTTGAACAAAGGCATACATACCCCAATCTGCATCACTAGTATAGTTAGCTTGCAATGCTAAATCAGTACGATTACCTACATTGTCAGTAGTCAAGCCTGTGTCATCTTCACGTTTATCTCCACGCAGGCCTGCGCTCAATGTCCATATATCACTTAATTTATGACGATAATCAACTTGTGCTATTTCAGTATTAAATCCGCCATCTTGGTGGCTAATATCAAGTTTGAAATCTAGGCTATCTTTTGCTGTCAAAGGCAATGTCAAACCGCCACCAAATTGTTTGGTATCAAATGTTGTTAATTGCCCTGGTGCAGAAAAGCCATCATCACGATTACGCAGATAAAAATGACCATTACCATCTATTTCAAAGCCTAGATCGGTTAGTCTAAAGCCGCTTTCTAATTGATAGGCATTGGCTGAATGATCATTGTCCGTTGGGCTGATAGCGGTTGGAGTAAAGGTAAAACCGCCATCAAATGAACTATTCGATGTTACGCCTGGGCCTTCTGTTCTAGCCGCTTCTAATCGCAAATAGGTTTCAGCTGTTTTGCGGAACAATACATCCAATCCACCTAGGTTCTTATCTTGCTGACCTTGTTGTTGGTGTGATCCTGTAATACCCAAGCGAACCGAATCATTTACCCAATGGGTAGCTCGTCCACCCACTGCTAAATCCCTAATCCGTTCTAAACTGGCGATGTATTCATAATCCACCACTAAATAAACCGGGTGGCCAATATAACTGCCTGCTCGCACTAGTGCGCTATCATCTGATGCTGAAGGCAATGGACGCGTTAAGGCAATTCGCCCTTGAATCGCATCTTCTTGATAATCTTGCCCTGCAACTAAGGTGTTCACACTCAACACAATGCCTGAGTCTTTATCACGCACTTCAACTTGAACACGTTCTGAACCGGTCACAATATCTTGGTGACTTAAATAAAATAAGGTGCCTCCTGTACCACGAAATTCTTCACGTGTTGCCAATGTGCCTGGCTCTGCTGCAAACAAATTCACATGAGTACGATTTTCACTATCAGATGTAAAGGCTTCACTATTCCAATCAATAACCGCACCATATAAACTGCGGTTAATTTGGGCTAAGTCTGTCTCTTGTTGCACAATTTTAAAGTTACCCCACATGGCATGTGAGCGTTCATCTTCGATTCTAGCGTAGAACTTACCTTGTGTGGGTGCATCTTCAATAAGCGTACTATCATCGCCATAAGTTGGATAATATTCACTGTCACCTAAGCGACGTAATAATGCCCGCGGGTCTTTATCCATAAAGGTTTTGAAAATTTCTCTTAATGGTTGCTCACGGCTATCTGCACTTGCTGTCACCGTATACTTATTACGCCATTTACCTTTGGTATAAAATGCTAAACGACCATCAATAAAGCTATCATTATCTAAATGTTGGCTATCTTGAGTGACTTCTTCAGCCGCGCCATGGCTACGGTAACGCCCCGCTGTAACATCAACAAAACCGACATAAAACCAGTCATCGTTTTTAAATTCAATATCACGCCAGTATAATGCACCGTTACCATCTGTATCTAACGCTGCCACTTCAATGGTGTGACGGCCATTTGGAATAATTTGTCTCACAACAAACTTGCCATTGGTATCAACAGGCACTTGCTGCCCCATCACCACAACGTGATGGCTAGCGGGTACAGAATCACCATGAACTGTAACCGTACTGCCACTGACAGGAATCGATTGGCGCTCCAAACGCGTATTACCATAGGCGATCATTTCACTTTGTTGTGTTGTTAACTGGTCGTCCTCCGGTAAATCACGGACAACTGCACGCCACAATGGTAGCGTTGTTGTTTCATCAAAGCGACCGTCTTTATCATAAACACGCAGGCGATATTGCATCTGTTTCGATACCTCCGCAGGCATCGTCCATTCACCTGTCAGTGAATCACTGAGCGCCACAATAGCTAAAGGTTCGCCTGCAACTGATCGGTCATCTGCAAAAATTCGTACCTCAGCACGATCAATCCATGCTAGATAATTACTATAAGCTTGGAACTGAATGGTTTCACCCGCTAACGCTGTGGCTTGCCATGCGCTGACATCTAACATAGGTTTTTCAGTTAAATTATCATACTGCAAACGCACATTGGCCTGCGATAATGCAACATCCGTACAACGCTGCACATCTTCACCATCTTTAGCACCATTATCAACCGGCTGACCATCAACACTGATCCTAAAACCACCCGTAGGCGTTGATGTTGGCGCCGCCTCACCGTTACATATTAAACGGCGATTCATTGTGGATGTTGCTACCGTTGTTACCTTGCCCGGCACAATATCATCATACCAAACAGCCATTTCAACACGGCGGTTTTTTGCCATGCCCGATGGGGTCGCATTACTCGCTATCGGTTGCGTATCGCCCTTGCCTGATACCGTGATAACATCCGCAGGTAAACTCAGTGCATATTGGAAATAATCTGCAACGGCTTTAGCTCTAGCTTGAGATAAGGCTTGATTATCTTTAAACCAGCGTTGCGTTTGCAATGACAAACCTTGATTATCGGTATGACCCACAAAGCTTAAGCGCACATTTTTTTTATCTTTCAATTCTTCAATAAGCGCAGATACCCGGGTAATAACCGCAGGATCAAGCGCCGCTTTTGCTGATCTAAACTGTGGTGATGCCGTTGTCACATCCAACTTCACTGATGTTAATTGATCATCAGCATACACTTGAGAAGTTATCATTGGAACAGGCGGTAGCGACCATAATGTAATGGTTGACTTAGGCAAGATGCGTTCAACATTTTCCGCTAAATCTGCAATGCGAACAGTACTATCATCTGACATAGTTGCCTGATCACGCCACTCAGGCTGCTGACATTCTTTTGCACTATCTGCTTCCTGTTCTACGGGACAAGATTCTTCGGCAAAACCATTTACACTGAATAATGCTGCGTGTGCAGCCACTAAAACTAGCCATAAAGAGCGTCTCATGGCGAAACCCTCCCCTTCGTTGACCACACACCAGTATCACCACCTTGTGTAATAATCTCGTGCTCAACCGTCAGTGCATAGTTATCACAGTCACATAGTTGCCATAGCTTAGTTAGCTGCTCAGTAAAGACATCCATTCTTGTTCGTGCGTCCGCCTTGCCTTCGCTGCCACTCAAGTTATAACTTAACCGCACTTGCGAAGGTTGCTGTTGCAGAATATCAATTATTTCATCTAACTGCGTGCTCGTAACAGAAGTTAATTGCTCACCATCATCACTAAAGGCAGAAGCATCAATATCAATACGTATTATTTTATGTAATGCCGCACCAAAATTCAGCTTAACCAACTTACCGCGTGTTAAACGAACAACACGTGGGTTTTCAGTGGTGACACGATAACCTGATGGCAATGTGCGTGTATCCAGTTTCATCAAGAAATTAGACCCATGTAGCTCATTAGGCACATCCGCACAGGCAATATGGAAGCGCCCATAATCATCGGTAGTAATCAATAGCCCTCGTGGTGTAACAACACGTACACCCGCTAAGCCTGGCTCACCCTCATCTTGATAACCGTTGATATTTTTATCGTCAAAGACCTTACCAATCAAATCTGAACAATCAAATAATGGATCGGGAATAACTCTCACTGCCGCCGTTGCAATATTTGAAACTCTGGCGTTTACAGTCGAGTTCAGCGCCCAAGCCTGATTAACATACTTACCTTCATTTACCCCTGCACCGACAATCAAAATCATTTGAAAAGTCTTCACTTCACCAGCCGAAAAACTTAATCCTGGCCAATCTAAGCCTCGACCTGCTACATTTGGTTCCGTTTTAATACCATCAATCGTGGCTGAATTCTCAACATATTTAAAGCCTGGTGGAATTTGATCTTGTAAGGTGATATCACCTAATACTGATGCCAAAGTATTAGTTGCCGTAATCGTATAAGGCACTAACTCACCTCGAACCACATTGGTTTTTGGTGTTGTTTTAGTCACCACAATCGCACCGCCCAAAATTGGATCAAGTGGAATATGGTTATTAACCACATTACCCGAAGGTAAAGTAGGATTAATACTAAAACTTAGGAAATATTGTGTTGTTCCAGAGCCACCAGCAAAACCAGCTGATGTTACTGGACAGGTAGCAGGATCATGAATTGGATTAGCTAAGGCAGGCGCAAAAGCACTATTTTGAACCAAGGCGGGATCAGGTGCAGCTGCAATTGTTGGGGTATTGGTGCATGCAGGGATAGAAGCGGCCACGCCGGGTAAATAACTAGGGGGTGAGGTGACCGTTAAGGTATACGTTCCCGCTGGTGCCGTGGTAAATAATAAGAACTGATAAAAACCATCCGCACCGGTTACTTGGCTAATATTGGCAGTGCCGCCCACTAAATCTGTTGCGGGATTAAAGCCTGCTGGCCCTGCTAAAGTGACCGTCGCTCCTGCAACAGGCGCACGTGTCACTGCATCATAAACCACACCCGATGGATCAATAGGTAGATCCTGATTAGGAATATCCGCACCCGCAATTACGTTAATATTATGAATGGTGCCATTAGCAGTATCTGTACCTGCAAAACTAGATAATGGCGTACCGTAGATAAAGCCGCCCTGCGGATGTTTGAAACGGATCTCATAAATACCCGGCGATAAATTTTCAAATACATAATTGCCGCTTGCATCGGTAATGACTGTAGCCACCACATTGATATTGCTACTGGTATTATTTAAAGGATCAGCACGGCTTTCGATTAACTCTACTGTCCAACCAGCTTGACTACCACCTTCATCATCACTACGATTATGATTGCTATCAAGCCATACTGAACCTGAAATTCGTGCCGGTGTAATAGGGCTACCTTCACCAAAGTTGTAATCAATCGCACTGCCACCCACTACAGGAAATGTAATACCCGATATCACATCATTAACAGCCGTGGAACCACCCAGACTACCTACCGTATCAATACCATCTGCAATACCTGGCGGTTGTGTTTCCGTTACGGTATAACCTGTGCCATTTGGCATGGGTAGTCCCTCAAAGGAATACCTTCCGTCTGCGCCTGTCGTTGTAACAATGTTAATTGGGTTGCCGTCAATATCTGTACCGGTCAGTGTGATTGTTACACTTGGTATACCGGGTTCAGCTGGGTCATTAATACCATCGGTATTCTGATCAACATAAACCGATCCGCTAATACTGACACCGCGTTCACCAAAATCATAATCAACAAAATTATCATTGGCTACCACTACCATGCCTGAAAACACGTCGTTGGCTATGGTTCCACCGCCCGAACCTAACGACTCAAGACCATCGGCCCAATTTGCTGGTTGGGTTTCCGTTAATGTATACCCCGCAGGATTACTTGGGCGAACCGCAAAGCTATAACTGCCATCTGCTGCGGTAGTTGTGCTGACATTGATCGGATCACCATTAATATCAGTGCCTGTTAAAGTAATAACCGTATCGGCAATTCGTCTAGTTTCAGCACCATCGCGTACACCATCATTATTGGTGTCCACCCAAACCACACCAGCAATAGACTCTGTGGCAGTGACTTCAGCAAAATCGTAACCGGTTAAATCGGTGTTAACTGGCAAATTAATGGTATTAATAACATCTGTTACTCGACTATTGGCAATTAAGTTGCTGCCTGTTGCCCCGCCTGCATTATCTAAGCCATCCACAAAACCTGCTGGTTGCGTTTCCGTAATGGTATATCCCGCTGCATCACTTGGAGCAAGGTCATCAAAAGAATAAGTGCCATTGGCAAGTGTATTAACCGTAATATCAACCGTATTACCATATAAATCCGTACCTGTTAAGTGAACTGTAACGGCTGGAATGCCCGCGTCACCTGCACCATCATTGCTACCATTATCATTTATATCATCAAAGACGGTTCCTGAAATTGATGAGCCCACCACATTAACTACGCCAGGATCACTATCGTTTGTTGGATCGCGATCAATACCAAAAGTTGTCACAAAGGCAGTATTTGTTATCGTGCCTCCGGCAGGGTAAACAGTCAATCTTACCGGTACTGTCACCGTGCGCGTATCACCATTTACAAGCGTACCAAAATTACATTCAAATGACGTTTCACCAATCAAACCAGTACATGAGCCCGCTGAAGGAATAGGCGGGCCTGTTAACTCCATTCCCGCAGGTAAAGCATCTGTTAAATCAGTGAATGGTGCGTCTCCTGGCCCATTACTGCTGATCACCAAATTCCAATCAAATGGCTCAAATACACTGACGGTTGCTTGCGATGGATCTTTTGTTACCCCCACATCAACTAACACACGTACAACTGTATCTTCAGCTTCCGTATCATTAGCGGCTACCGTATCATCTTCATTGGCACTCACTGTTGCTAACGTTGTATGAGTATCTCCAGTTCCCTCAGGTGATGTATCAACTCTAAAAAATAAATAGCGCGTTAATGTAGTATTAGCCGCCATATCTACTTGTGGACATGCTAAGTTTAACGTTGCTCCCCCTGTAACATTTGCGTTGATATTATTACACGTAGACGTTCCGACATCACAGGTATTTGCAACCGTATTATCACACAAGAAAGTCAGTGTTTTGCCTGCTTTTGGTGTCATATCAAAGGCTAAATTAACACCGGTCGCTAATGATGGCCCTCGATTAGTAATGACCTCTTTATAAACAATAATATTATCTGTTGTTGCGGGAAAAGCGCCTGGCGTAGGGGTGTAACCTATTTGATGAAAGCCTGTTTCTTCATCGTTATTGACCAATAAATCTATTTGTGCGGGGTTTACCGTCAGTGTTTCAGTTTGAAAATCCGCGCCCAGATTGGCTCCTTGATCAGTTGTGGTAGACACTGTTGCGGTGTTATCCATTGTCCAACCCAGATTGGCAATATCCCAATCAGGCCTAATCACCAATGTCACGGTTCGGGTTGCATTCCTAGCCAAAGTGCCAAAATCACAATCTAAGGCTCGCGCACCACCAGGGCCCGTTCCAAAAGCATCACAGCTAGCGCCATTACTTGCTACTGCTGAAATAACGGTAAATGTTTTACCGGCAGGTAACGTGGCGGCAAATATATCTTGTAATGTGACATTCAATGCCTCAGCCGGTCCATTATTTCGTAAAGAAACAACATAAGTTGTATTCACCCCAGCATTGACCGTATCAGGTGTCGCGGTTTTTGCTGTTACTTCAACATCAGCAACATCAGCAGGGGCAGCAACGGTAATGGTTGTTTGGTTTGACGTGTTGTTCCCTGGCACATCATCACCCAATACTGCTGACCTGACACTGGCCGTATTTAGATGGTCACCACTAGCAAAAGGACGGGTCGCTGTAAAAGTAAAGATCTCTGTTCGACCATTAATAAACGTCAGTCCATCATTTAATCTACATGTGACTGTTGCACCCGTTGTACACGTAAAATCAGGGTTGGCACTTGTCATAGCAACAGCGGTAGTATTGGGCACAGCACCCACAACACCCGACACATATTTTGGAACAGTATCAGTCACAACAATGGCATTTTCTATTCCACCACCGACAGGATCTGTTAAATCATTTGGACCATTATTGGTTACTGTTAGCGTGTAGGTCACCACATTCTCTGCGAGCTCAAGTACGGTATTTGCATTTAAGGTCGTTGCCGCTTTTGTAATTGCTAAATCAGCAATTTGAGCAGTACTATTTCCGCCTACTGGCGTCGTATTATTACCTGGAACACCATCTAATGTGGCACTCGCTACCACGGCCGTATTCACTAGGTTACCTGCATTGGTTGCAATGGTATTAATAATCAAGTCAGGCGTGGAACTACCTGCAGATAATGGTGCAGCCGTGTAAGTACAGGTGATTATTTCAGTTGTGGGCACACCAACAGGGGCAGCACAACTCCAATTTGCCCCTGAAAAACCAACATAGGTTTCACCCGCCAAGGTTTCTGTTACCGTTAACGGGCCTGCAGCATCTTGAGGACCATTATTAGTAATGCCTATTGTTGAGACTAATGGCGAACCTTGTGCAACTGGATTAGGGGTTTTACTTTTTGTGATCGCAAGATCGGCACCATCAGGCACAATATCAATATTTGAAATGGTAGATGAATTATTGCCCGGAGTTGGATCTGGCATACCACTGGTATTACTTATCGTTGCGGTATTACTAAATGTGCCACTCGCCGGTGCGGTCGCCGTTACCGTAATATTATTGGTATTCCCCACAATAAAGGATGCTAAATTACACGTTACTGTTTGCCCAGCAATACCACATGTCCAACCACCCGCACCCGATGCTGTTAATAAGGTAAAACCCGCAGGAAAGGTATCCGCCACCACCGCATCGACCACATCAAAAGGACCATTATTTCGTGGTTGAAAAGTAAAGGTTGCTGTTGCCGAACCTGTTACTGGGTCGGGGTTAACAGATTTAACAATGGATAAATCGGCCCCTGCTTCAACAAGTGTATCTTCGGTCTGGGTATTATTATTTGGATTTGGGTCACGCGTTGTTGATGAAACAGTCACTGAATCAGTAATAGTACCCGTTACCCCAATCGCCGCACCTGTTACCTTGCCTGTAACCTTACCCACAATAGTAATATCCGGCGCAGTTGCACCATTAGCAATACTTGGGCGAGTACACGTTACATCCTGACCGGCATTACTACATGACCAACCTGCACCTGAAGCAGAGACAAAGGTTACATCAGCAGGCAGTGTATTGGTAACCGTTGTTACCGCTGCATCATTTGGCCCATTATTATCTATTGAAACCGTATAGGTAACATTGGCTCCTGCAATAATAATTGCGCCGGTATCATTGATTGTAGTAACTAAATCTGCACCGTCATCGATCGTGGTAGTCTGTGCTTCAAAATTATTATTACCGCCTACTTGAGCGGTATCGGTATCACCATCTGCGGTGATTGTAGTGCTCACATTAACTGTAGATCCAGTAGCAGCACTGGTTAAAATGGTAAATTTAATGGTTGTTGTTGGCCCCCCTAAACCATTGCCCACCAGATCTCCCAATGCACAATTCACTTGACCGGGCGGAACAGTATTGTCATGCACACAGCGCCCATCATCAACCGAGTCAAATGTAGTCGTTGCAGGAATAGGAAAAACAAGTAATGTATTGGTTGCCGTATCAGCTGAACCATTGATGACTTTAGCTACGTAAACAATTTGACCGCCCCGAACCGCGGGATCAAAACCGGTATCTTCGGTGAACTGTGAGACTTGAACATCGACAGCAAAGGCAGAGAAAGGCAGGAAAACGAATAAAGCTAAAAGGCGAGTAAAATAAGTCACAAACTATTCCATTATCTATTATTTTGATTGAAAATACACCACTACTACTTTGTATATTTTCCACTAAAAAATAATACCAAGCAAAATACGCGCCACATAAAGCATGAAAGTTGGACACATTTATTTTTTATAAAAATGTGATTGATTTGGCTATTAATTTAATACTACCTTATGTGAGCCTATTAGCCTATTTTTTAATTTTATTTGGTCGCTTCCAACCCACGATTGTTCTTTGCACACTTTTTGTGAGTGTTAATGCTTGTTCAGCGGCATCTTTGCGCAAGGTAGTGCCAGCACCAATTGTAGCGCCATTTGCTATTGTTATCGGTGCCACCAATTGACTATCGGAACCAATAAAAACATTATTTCCAATGGTAGTACGGTGTTTGTTAGCCCCGTCATAGTTACAGGTGATAGTGCCTGCACCAATATTTACATTGTTACCCATATCGGTATCACCAATATAGCTAAGATGGTTTACTTTAGAGCCTTCACCAATATTGGCATTTTTGGTCTCAACAAAGTTACCTATTTTGGCATTATCTGACAATTTTGTACCTGGTCTTAATCGAGCAAAAGGCCCTATAGTTACATTTTCACCTACTTGGCTAAAGTCTATCATACTGTTGGCCAAGATAATTGTGCCCTCACCAATTGTCGAGTCCTTGATGATGCAATTTGCGCCAATTTCGACATTATCGGCAAGGATGACATTACCTTCGATAATAACATTCACGTCTAGGGTTATATCTGTCCCTGTCGTGAGTGTTCCTCTAATATCTAATCTTGCAGGATCGGCTAATGTCACACCTTTTGCCATCAGCTCATTTGCTTGTAATTGTTGATAATGACGTTCTAATACGGCTAGTTGTTGCCGTGTATTAACCCCTGCCACTTCGGCATTATCATCACAGCAGACCGTGTTAATTTCTAAACCATCTTTCACAGCTAACGACACCATGTCTGTTAAATAGTATTCGCCTTGGGCATTGTTATTGCTCAACTTATTGAGTGATTGACTCAACCACTTTGCAGGTAAAACCATAATGCCGCTGTTCACTTCTTTTATAGCTAACGTTGCTTCATCCGCATCTTTTTGTTCTGTAATGCAGATAACATTGCCAACATCATTTCTCACAATACGGCCGTAGCCTGTAGGATCGTCTAACTCTGTCGTTAAAATTCGTAAACTATTTTCATCACCACAATTCACTAACTCATTTAATGTAGATTGCTGAGTTAATGGCACATCACCGTATAACACTAAAATCTGATCAGCATCGGCGAATGCATCTTCCGCTTGCATCACAGCATGTCCTGTCCCTAACTGCTCATGCTGCATCACTGAAGTGATGTTTTTTTCTTCCAATAAAGGTAGCACCTGATCTGCACCATTGCCACAAACCACAACCATGCTCGAAGGTGAAAGCGCTTGTGCCGTGCCAATCACATGATCAAGCAAGGTCTTTCCTGCCAGTTTGTGCATAATTTTAGGAATAGCTGATTTCATTCTACTGCCTTTTCCGGCAGCAAGGATTACAATGCTTAGTGACATATTTAAGTAATTCCCATCGTATTCAAATAATGACTTTTAACGTCCATTTTCCCAGACGTTACCCCCATAATGTCTATCTGCTTGCCTAAAACACGATAAAATTAGATCGTCGTTAGCCTTAGCTTATTTAGCACTATTAGCCTGTTCTAGCCTTAATTCTTTCACAAGATCATCTAGGCTGTATTCCACATATTCTCCTCGATCTGCCTGCGCTTCACCGATGGCTAGAGTAGCCCTCAGAGCATCTAGCTTCATCCTTTCATATTCTTCAGCGGGTAAAGCAACAACTGATGGGCGACCATTTTTGGTAATAAGAACAGCATTTTTTCTTGCTGAATCCATAAATGGGCCAATACTATTTTTAACATTTGATGAGGTAATAATTTCCATCGTATTCTCCTGAAAACTGTAACTTGAATAATCAATAGGTATACTCAAATTACTTGAAGGTGCAGGTTTCTATTTTTTGTCACCCTCGCATGTTTTAAGCGGGAGATACAAGTCTTGTTTGTGCGGAGATCCCGGCTAAAAGCATACCGGGATGACGAGGGTTTTTTGCACATTGAATGATCACGGGTATATTATTGTATCCTATCTCTTGTTTTCTGTCTAAATTAGACAAAATGTACATGTTTTTCAATGCTTATAAAAAAACCGCTTCACTATAAATGAAGCGGTTTTCTAATATTTAGCTATTAAGCTTAAGCCCTATTTAGTGACTGCCACCTGTTTTTCTCATCCGTTCAATACTACGCAGTTGTGCCATCGCTTCTGCCATTTTGGCCTGTGCTGCTGCTAGATCCACTTTTGCATCACCATCATTAATCGCACGTTCTGCATCTTCTTTAGCTGCTAGTGCCGCGGCTTCGTCAACATCGGCTGCTCGCATTGCTGTATCTGCCAAAATGGTTACAATATGAGGTTGCACTTCTAGCGTACCACCCGACACATAAAATTGCTCTTCCTTACCCTCAATTATCACGCGTACGTCACCGGCTTTCAAGCTAGTAAGCAAGGGGGTATGGCGAGGATAGATCCCCAACTCACCCATTACTGCTGAAGCAAATACCGCTTCACACGTGCCTGAAAAGATGGCCTTTTCAGCGCTTACGATATCAACATGCATAGTCATCGCCATGGTATTTCTCCTGAAAACTTACAGTGTTTTCGCTTTCTCTACTGCTTCTTCAATCACACCCACCATGTAGAACGCTTGTTCTGGTAGTGCGTCATAGTCGCCGTTCAAAATACCTTTAAAGCCAGCTAAAGTATCTTTCAATGCCACATATTTACCCGGGCTACCGGTAAATACTTCTGCTACGAAGAAGGGTTGTGATAAGAAACGTTGAATTTTACGTGCTCGTGATACGGTTAATTTATCTTCTTCAGATAATTCATCCATACCCAAGATCGCAATAATATCTTTTAATTCTTTATAACGCTGTAATGTACCTTGAACGCCGCGAGCGATATCGTAATGTTCGTTACCAACAACTAAAGGATCTAATTGACGGCTAGTAGAATCAAGCGGATCAATCGCAGGGTAAATACCTAATTCAGCAATTGAACGAGAGAGTACAACGGTCGCATCCAGATGGGCAAAGGTGGTTGCTGGTGATGGATCGGTTAAATCATCGGCAGGTACGTATACCGCTTGAATTGAGGTGATAGAACCAATCTTAGTAGAAGTAATACGCTCTTGTAATGCACCCATTTCTTCAGCCAATGTAGGCTGGTAACCTACCGCTGAGGGCATACGGCCTAATAAGGCTGATACTTCTGTTCCTGCTAATGTATAACGGTAGATGTTATCAACAAAGAATAATACATCACGACCTTCATCACGGAAATTTTCAGCCATGGTCAAACCTGTTAATGCAACCCGTAAACGGTTACCCGGTGGCTCATTCATTTGACCGTAAACCAGTGACACCTTGTCGATTACGTTTGAATCTGTCATTTCATGGTAGAAATCGTTGCCTTCACGCGTTCGCTCCCCTACACCCGCAAATACTGAGAAACCATCATGCTCGGTAGCAATATTACGGATAAGCTCCATCATGTTAACCGTTTTACCTACACCGGCACCACCAAACAGGCCGACTTTACCACCCTTAGCAAACGGGCAAATCAAGTCGATAACCTTGATGCCTGATTCAAGTAGCTCATCACTGGCCGATAATTCATCAAACGCCGGTGCTTTGCGGTGAATTGACATTCTAGTCTCTTCGCCAATAGGCCCCTTCTCATCAATGGGCTCGCCCAATACATCCATGATACGGCCTAATGTTTTTTGACCGACAGGCACTTGAATTGAATCACCGGTGTTTGAAACAGCGGTATCACGTTTAAGGCCATCAGTCACACCCATCGCAATCGTGCGCACAACACCATCACCTAATTGTTGTTGCACTTCAAGCGTGAGACCCACTTCTTCAACAATTAATGCGTCATATATTTTGGGTAGGCTATCGCGTGGAAATTCCACGTCAACAACGGCACCGATAATTTGTACAATCTTTCCAGAGCTCATCTTACTTCCTCTTTCAATACTATTTCTATTAGGTTTTAAACCCGTTTAAATTTTTATACCGCAGCTGCGCCGGCAACAATTTCAGATATTTCTTGTGTGATAGCCGCCTGACGTGCTTTATTGTAAACCAGTTGTAAGTCATCAATAAGATCGCCGGCATTATCAGATGCACTTTTCATTGCCACCATCCGTGAGGCTTGTTCACAGGCAATATTTTCAACCACGCTTTGATATATTAACGATTCCATATACCTTACCAACAAGCGATCTAACACGGTTTTTGCATCAGGCTCATAAATGTAATCCCAGTGATGTGACATTTCTTCACTTGGTTCTTCTGCTTTAGCAGGCAATAGTTTGACGATTACATTTTCTTGAGTCATGGTATTTACGAACTCATTATAAATAATATACAAACTGTCAATGTCACCCTTTTCATAGGCGTTTAACATCACTGTCACCGCACCTATTAATTCATCGGGATGGGGTGCATCACCTAACTGTACAGCTTGCCCCACATGATTGACCGGTAAACGACTAAAAAAGTTTGATGCTTTCTGACCAATAGTACAGACATCAACTTCTAGCCCTTTATCAATTTTTGCAGAAATTTCAGTTAATGCTGTTTTGAATAAATTATTATTCAAACCGCCACATAAACCACGATCAGATGAAATAACAATATACCCCACCCGTTTTTGTTCAGCACGATCTTGTAAATACACATGGGTATATTCAGGGTTGGCATAAGCCAAATGCTTAATTACATTGTGGATCTTATCTGAATAAGGACGTGTTGCCGCCATACGCTCTTGTGCTTTACGCATTTTACTCGCTGCAACCATTTCCATCGCACGCGTGATCTTCTGCGTGTTTTTGATGCTTGCTATCTGAGTCCGTATCTCTTTGCCGTTAGCCATTGCTTACGCTCCGATTACCAACTACTTGTTGCTTTGAAATTTTCAATCGCAGATGTCATTGCACCTGAGATATCTTTATCAAAACCACCCGTTGTATTAATCTTATCCATCAATTCTGCTTGATTAGACTTCATATAAGATAATAATGCTGATTCGAAGGCACCTACTTTTGCTACTTCAACATCATCAAGAAAGCCTTCATTGGCAGCAAATAATGACATCGCCATGTCAGCAATTGATAATGGCTGATATTGTGGTTGTTTCATCAATTCCGTTACGCGTTGACCACGTTGAATTTGGTTACGTGTTGCTTCATCTAAATCCGAAGCAAATTGAGCAAAGGCCGCTAATTCACGATATTGCGCCAAATCAAGACGGGTACCACCCCCTAACTTCTTAATGATCTTAGTTTGAGCAGCACCCCCCACGCGTGATACCGATAAACCCGCATTAATCGCAGGACGAATACCCGCATTAAATAAATCAGTTTCTAAGAAAATCTGACCGTCTGTAATCGAGATTACATTGGTGGGTACGAATGCAGATACGTCACCTGCTTGTGTTTCAATAATAGGTAATGCGGTTAACGATCCTGTTTTACCTTTCACTTTGCCGTCAGTCATTTTTTCTACATAGTCAGCACTTACACGTGATGCACGTTCTAATAAACGTGAATGAATATAGAAAACATCACCAGGGTATGCTTCACGACCCGGCGGACGGCGTAATAATAATGATACTTGACGATAAGCCCAAGCTTGCTTAGTCAAATCATCATAAACAATGAGTGCATCTTCACCTTTATCGCGGTAGTACTCACCCATGCTGCAACCAGCGTAAGGCGCGATAAATTGTAAAGCCGCAGTATCTGATGCAGAAGCCGCAACAATCGTGGTAAATTCTAAAGCGCCATGCTCTTCTAATTTACGCACTACATTAGCAATAGACGATGCTTTTTGACCAATCGCAACATAGATACATTTAACGCCCGTACCCTTTTGGTTGATAATGGCATCGATAGCAATCGCTGTTTTACCTGTTTGTCTGTCACCGATAATTAATTCACGTTGACCGCGGCCAATTGGAATCATCGCATCAACTGACTTTAAACCTGTTTGTAATGGCTCATCAACAGATTGACGAGAGATAACACCTGGCGCAACTTTCTCAATAGGTGATGTGCCTTCAGCTTTAATATCGCCTTTGCCATCAATGGGTTGACCTAAAGCATCAACAACACGACCTAATAGCGCTTCACCCACCGGCACTTCTAAAATACGACCGGTACATTTAACACTGTCACCTTCTGAAAGGTGTGTGTATGGGCCTAACACTACCGCGCCGACCGAGTCACGTTCCAAGTTTAACGCCATACCAAAGGTATTACCTGGGAATTCAAGCATTTCCCCTGCCATAACGTCGGCTAAACCATGAATGCGGATAATACCATCGGTGATCCCGATTACCGTACCTTCTGTGCGTACTTCAGTTGCCCCATCAAAGTTTTCAATTTGCTTTTTGATCAGGTCACTGATTTCTGCTGAATTCAGTTGCATCTTTGTTTCCTCTATAACAAGCTATTAGCCAATGGCATTAGCTAGTCTGTTCAATTTTCCCAAGGCAGATCCATCAATAATAAGATCTCCTGCTCGAATAACCGCACCGCCTAACAAGGTTTTATCAACACTTGTATTCAAGGTAATATCTCGGCCTAAACGCTTTTTCAACGCCGCTGAAATATCCTTTTGTTGTTTTGCAGTGAGTTTTAATGCTGATGTGACATCTGCCGTTATCATTTGCTCAGCGTCTTCCCGTAATTCTTCATAAATCACCGTGATACCTGATAACAGTTGTAAACGATTGTTTTCCGCCAATACCGCTAGAAAATTACCCGTATCATCTGTCATCAAGTCACCCGCAACATTGGATAGCAGATCAATCACCTGCTTATCACTAACGGCTGGACTACTGATTATAGACTGCACTTCTGGCTGCGCCACACATTGCGATAACACCGCAAGCAACTCAGACCATTCTTTCAATTCACCTTTGTCATGCGCAATGCCAAATACGGCTTGTGCATAAGGACGAGCGACAGTAATTGCTTCAGCCATACTATATGCCCCCCTAGATCCGGCTTACCAATTCTTCTAACAAAGCAGTATGTGATTTTTTATCAATCTCACGACCAAGAATTTTTTCAGCGCCTGCTAAAGCGATACTTGCCACTTGCGTGCGAAGCTCATCTTTAGCTTTATTTGCCTCTTGCTCAATCTCTGCTTGAGCAGAAACTAAGATACGCTCGCCTTCGACACGTGCAGTGTCTTTAGACTCATCAACAATTTCGTTACCACGACGTTGTGCCTGTGAAATAATTTCACCTGCTTGATCTTTTGCTTCGTGAATAACTTGTTGCGCCCGCTTTTCAGCTAACTCTTGTTCGTGCCTACCACGCTCTGCCGCTGCAAGACCGTCCGCAATTTTCTTAGTGCGTTCGTCCAAAGCAGCCATAATCGGTGGCCATACATACTTCATGCAAAAAGCGACAAAGATAGCAAACGCTATCATTTGTCCAATAATGGTTGCATTAAGATTCATGTTTGTACCTCTTTATAATTGCAAATAGTGCCTAAAACTAACTAGACTATTATGCAACCGCAAACAGAATGTACATTGACAAACCAACCGCAATCATAGGCACCGCATCAAGCAAGCCCACAACAAGGAAGAATTGTGTGCGAAGCATTGGCACTAATTCTGGCTGACGTGCAGCACCTTCTAAAAAGCGCCCACCTAGCAGGCCTACACCTATAGCGGCACCCAAAGCGCCTAAACCCATCATCAATGCGCCCGCGATATATATTAATGCTGTTTCCATGTTGTTCTCCTACGAAGTAAAAATTAAATAATAAAAACTAGTGATGTTGTTGATGTGCCATATCCAAATACACCACCGTCAAGGTCATAAATATGAATGCTTGTAAGGTAATAATTAAGATATGGAAAATCGCCCACCCCAATTGCAACACAATACCTAACGGCGCCAATATAACGCCAGCACCATACATAATTGCAATCAAGATAAAGATCATTTCGCCCGCATACATATTGCCGAACAATCGTAATGCAAGAGAAATAGGTTTAGCAATAAGGCTTACACCTTCTAATAAGAAGTTAACCGGGATCGCCCACTTACCGAAGGGTTGCAACGTCAGCTCACCCACAAAACCGCTCAAGCCCTTCATCTTAATACTGTAATACAATATTAAAACAAATACGCCCAGCGCCATGCCAAAGGTTACATTTATATCGGTTGTTGGCACCACTTTGAAATAGACATCATGTGGATCCATGCCGAAGGCATGCACGCCTACTAGCTGGGCAATCTGCGGCACTAAATCAATGGGCAGTAAATCCATTAAGTTCATTAAAAACACCCAAAGGAAGATGGTGAACGCTAACGGTGCAACCAATGCGTTTTTGGCTGAGAACGAACTATTTACACTGTCATTAATAAAGTCGATAACCCATTCAGCAAAGTTTTGAGCGCCGGTAGGCACACCCGCCTCAACCTTTTTTGCCACGCTATAGAAAAACCACATCAGTAGGCCACCCAAAAGAAGGCTTACCCCTATGCTATCTACATTGATCGCCCAAAAACCCATATTCACCGCTTCTTGCGTGGAATGAGCGAAGCCCCAATTACCCGTTGCAAGCAACTCACCATTTGCGGCAACATCATGGTGTTGGCCAAAGGTTAAGTTCTGAAGATGGTGTTTTATATATTCTGTGGAAGTAAGTGTTTCACTAGCCATATTTTTAGTTATGCCTGATTCTTGATTCCAAATAATAAAGCCAGTTGCATTACAATAAATCCAGTCATCAATGGCAACAGTGGGAACTTCAATACTGCAAACCCAACTGCAAACATTACTATGGTTACTATCCATCGCTGCAAGATACAACTATACGCTTTCCGTAAATTCTTTCCTGCATCCGATTTGGCATACTCAGCCGAATCAATCAGATGCCACCTTTGCAATAAAGTATTAGCAACCGCAATCATGCCACCATAAAAACAGGCTATTGCCGCGCTACTTCCTTGCCACAAAAGGAGTATTAAAACTATTGCTACCAGCGTAACAAGCTGTCGTTTCAAAAGATTATTAATCGGCTGAATGCGTACTAGACTGTCATTTTTCACTGGGTTTTTAATTTCTGCTTGTGCAAAATCCGCCATTATACGGATCGATGGCATAGTTGGTCAATTGAAATTACGACTTTATTCTAAAAGCTGATATTTGAACGACTTATTATACTTATAGTAGCCCCTCACAATCTCAACTTTGTATCTATACCCGTAATCATTCAATCTGTAAATTTTAGACCAAAAGCTAGAAAGCCAGTGCTGCGTTACAATGCTTGATAAGGACTAGTCATTACCTGCACATT
>NVVW01000013.1 GCA_002733505.1 Methylophaga sp.
TAGTTGATTGTGGGATACCTGTTAGTGTAGATAGTTGGTTCTGGCTCAGCTCTTGTAATTCTCGAATGATCCGAACTGAGTCGCCAATGGATACATCAACGATCTTCTTCGCTAATTGATACTCTTTCATATTATTTTCTTCTATAGTCATGTGCTGTTACCTTCTCGACTAAAATAAAAAGTTGTTTATTTTCAATTTTATAAATTATGCGATATTGAATATTGAGGCGGGATGAGCGGTAGCCTTTCCACTCCCCCGATAATGGCTCATCATTAAAACCTTTAATTTCCCTAAGCCCCTCTGGGCCAGACATCATTACAATGTCTTTCCATTTTTCGTAACGCTTAGCAATTTCAACCGGCAATGATTTTAATTGCTTTATTACTTTTTTATGCTCATATATTTTCCACATACCAAATACAGTATACATACTATATTTAGTATGTCAATTTACCTTAGGCACAAAAAAAAGGGGCTGATTAACAATAATCAGCCCCTCTCAATCTCTAACTACCAAGGTTTAAATATTATTTTTTCTTCTTAGCGGCTTCACGCTCTTTTGTTTCTTTGATCACTTCTTCAGCAACATTACGTGGGCAAGGGTTGTATTGTAAGAACTCCATAGAGAACTGACCACGACCTGATGTCATTGTGCGTAGTGAACCGATGTAACCAAACATTTCGCTTAATGGCACTTCACCGTTGATTCGCACACCTGTTGGTGTTGCATCTTGTGATTTGATCATGCCGCGACGACGGTTAAGATCACCAATCACATCACCTACATGATCTTCAGGCGTGAATACATCGACCTTCATGATAGGTTCCATTAATTGTGGACCTGCTGTTGGCATTGATTGGCGATACGCTGCCATTGCTGCTAATTCAAAGGCAACTGCTGATGAATCTACCGCATGGAAAGCACCATCAAATAATGTTACTTTGAAATCAAGACATGGGAAGCCCGCTAATACACCACGGTCTTTCATTTTCTTGAAGCCCGCTTCTACAGCTGACCAGAATTCACGAGGTACTGAACCACCTGTTACAGTTGATTCAAACTCGAAACCTGAACCTGGTTCACCTGGTTCGATAATATATTCAATTTTACCGAATTGACCAGAACCACCTGATTGTTTTTTGTGGGTGTAGCTATCTTCGATACGTTTGGTGATTGTTTCACGGTAGGCTACTTGTGGCGCACCTACTGTTACTTCAACACCATGAGTACGTTTTAAAATATCAACTTTGATATCTAAATGTAATTCGCCCATACCTTTGATAATTGTTTCGCCACTTTCTTGATCGGTTTCAACACGGAAAGAAGGATCTTCTTTAATCATTTTACCGATTGCGATACCCATTTTTTCAGTACTTGCTTTATCAACAGGAGAAATGGCAATTGAGATAACGGGATCTGGGAATACCATTGGCTCTAATGTTGTTGGGTGTTTAGGATCACATAATGTATGACCTGTTTGCACGTCTTTCATGCCCACAATAGCGATAATATCACCCGCTTGTGCAGAGCTTAATTCATTACGATCATCAGCATGCATTTCTACCATGCGGCCAACACGTTCTGTTTTACCCGTAAATGAGTTAAGAACCGTGTCACCTTTATTCAACATACCTGAATAAATACGAATAAAGGTTAATGCACCAAAACGATCATCCATAATTTTGAATGCTAAGGCGCGAAGTGGACCTTCTGTTGAAACAATCGCATACTCACCCGTTTCATTACCTTCGTCATCCACTTCTGGTTGCGGCTTAACTTCTGTCGGGCTGGGTAAATAATCAACAACCGCATCCAAAATCATTTGAACACCTTTATCTTTAAAGGCACTACCACAGTATGTTGGGAAAACGTCCATCGTCAATGTACCTTGACGGATACATTTTTTAAGATCGTCGATTGAAGGCTCTTCACCGTCAAGATATTTTCCCATTAAGTCATCATCTTGCTCAAGGGCAGTTTCGACCAATATTTCACGGTATTCTTCAATTTGATCGGCCATCTCTGCAGGTGGCTCTTCAATACGGAATTCCATGGTGTCTTCTTCGTTATCCCATATCCATGCTTTGCGTGTTAACAAATCAACACAGCCGATGAAATCATCTTCAATACCGATTGGAAGTACCATGACTAATGGGTTCGCACCTAAAACATCTTTAACTTGCTTAACAACACGGAAGAAATCTGCACCGATACGATCTAGTTTGTTGACAAAGATGATACGCGATACTTCAGAGTCATTGGCGTAGCGCCAGTTTGTTTCTGATTGTGGTTCTACTCCACCACTGCCACAAAACACGCCAACACCACCGTCAAGCACTTTAAGAGAACGATACACTTCAATAGTGAAATCGACGTGACCTGGCGTATCGATAACGTTTAAACGATGCCCATCCCATTCACAAGTAGTCGCCGCTGATTGGATGGTTATGCCACGCTCAGCTTCCTGATCCATGAAATCCATTGTTGATTCACCGTCATGAACTTCACCGACTTTATGAATTTTACCAGTGAGTTTTAAAATCCGCTCTGTTGTTGTGGTTTTACCCGCATCTACATGAGCGAAGATACCGATATTTCTGTATTTGGATAAATCTGCAGCCATTGTTCTGTCTCTAAAATGTGATTAATAGTTATATACCCATTACGCATGAATATTTTACGTATGCTTTAACCAGACAATTTTACACTAGTTTTTTAGACTCTGCATCTATCAAAGTGTATTTAGGGGTTTTTCTTGTGAAGCGGAAAAATTATGCGTTGCTATTTTAGCTTTGCATTCATTGGTAGCCATTGATAGCGGTAGATGACACCGGGAACAGACAAAACCAAGAACAAGCAGAGTGTAGTGACAAAAAACTCCCACGCTTGCGGGTGAACTTCGCCGCCGGAGAAGCGGGATTCAAAAATAATAGCAATGATTAAGCTCACAAAGTAAAGCACCATTAATTCTACTAAACGCAAAAACACAGATTTATGCTTCGCTAGTGGAATAACTAACAACATCCGTTCTGTGAGCCAAGGCAGATTGGCAATCACTAAAAACATTAAAATAAGCGCTACTGGTGACATAGGAAACCCTTAAAAAAATACTGAAGCACAAATGGCTAATAACGCCCCGGGGAATAATCCCAAAGCTAGTACCGTTAGTGCGTTAATGCTAATCATTATACACATATCGGTAGGTGCTTCTAGTGGCTCATTTTGTTCAGCTTTATCAAAGTACATAACTTTGATGATGCGTAAATAATAAAAGGCGCCAATAACTGACATCAACACCGCGACAATTGCAACAGACATCAGATTAATATCTACAATAGCTTTAATAACCGTTAGTTTTGCATAAAAACCTGCTAACGGTGGAATGCCCGCCATCGAGAACATTAAAATCAGCATCATTAAAGCAAACCATGGGTTACGTTCACTCAAACCCTTATAATCATCAATGTTATCGGCTTCAAAGCCTTGGCGACTCATTAATATAATCATACCAAATGCGCCCAAACTCATCAATGAATAGACTAAGGCATAAAACATGGCTGCCGCATAACCCTCTTGGCTACCCGATAAAACACCTAACAACATAAAACCGACATGGGAAATGGTTGAATACGCTAACATTCGTTTTAAATTAGTTTGAGCAATCGCCACCACATTACCAATGATCATCGATAATACGGACAACATAATCAGCATGCCTTGCCAGTGCTGATGCACATCACCCAAACCATCAACAAGAATGCGGATTGCCATGGCAAAGGCAGCGATTTTAGGCGCTGTTGCGAGAAATAAGGTTACGGCTGTCGGTGCACCATGATAAACATCGGGCAACCACATATGAAAGGGTACAGCGCCTAGTTTAAAGCCTATTCCAATGACTAAGAATACGATACCAAAACTGAGTACTGTGTCATTTAATCCACCTGTTTGAATGGCGCTAGCAATCGTTGCTAAATCTAAGCTACCCGTTGCACCGTAAATAATCGACATACCGTATAACAACATGCCTGAAGCAATCGCACCTAGGATAAAGTATTTCATTGCGGCTTCTGTTGCCACTTTTGAATCGCGATGCATCGCCACCATGGCGTATAGACATAAAGACATTAATTCCAGACCGAGGTAAAGGGTAAGAAAATGATTGGCTGATACCATGATCATCATGCCTAAAGTCGAAAATATAGCTAGTACATAGTATTCGCCCTTAAACAAGCCTCGAGACTTTAAATAACTTGTTGAATAAAGTAGTACGGCTATATTAATAACAGTAATGGCTAGTTTTAATACATCACTAAAGGTATCTTTAATATAAGTGCCATCGAATGTTAAACCGCCCTCACCGAATGAGCGATAAATTAAAAACGCCGTCATGATTAAGGTGAACTGACTTAAGCCGTAAGCGATATTAGCACCCTTTTCACCTAAGTAGGCGACGGTCAATAAAATCACACACGCCATGCCCAGCATAAACATTTCGGGCAAAGCAAAAATCATATTGGGTACTTCAAAATTCATAGTTTTGATTGTGACACTTGAGTTAATAAATGTTCCACTGAGGCATGCATTACTTCAGTCAACGGTGCAGGCCATAGTCCTATTGCCAATACGATGATTGCTAGCGAAGATAGCATTAAAAATTCACGTCGGTTAATATCCGTAAGCTGAGCAACATTGTCGTTGGCCACTTCACCAAATATGACACGTTTAACCATCCACAAGGTATAGGCTGCACCTAGAATTAATGTGGTTGCAGCTAAAAATGCGTACCAAAAGTTTGCTTGGAATGCCGCCAAAATAACCATAAATTCGCCCACAAAGCCGGATGTGCCAGGCAAGCCGGCATTAGCCATGGCAAAAAATACCGCAAAGCCACTAAAGATCGGCATGGTATTAATCACGCCACCATAAGCACTGATCTCGCGGGTATGCATGCGATCATATAAAACGCCGACACATAAGAACATCGCCGCGGCAATAAAACCATGCGAAATCATTTGCACCATTGCACCTTCAACCGCCAATATAGCGCCACTGTCCGTTGCTGAGTTGGCAAAGATCCTAAAAATAATAAACAAACCTAAAGTCACAAAACCCATATGGGCGATGCTGGAATAAGCAATAAGCTTTTTCAAATCAGATTGAGCCAATGCCACAAAACCAATATAAACAATTGCCGTTAATGACAAGCCAATGACCAGCCAATCTAATGCCATGCTGGCATCAGGTGTGATCGGTAATGCAAAACGAATTAAGCCATAGCCACCAATTTTCAAGGTGATAGCCGCCAAGATCACTGAACCACCCGTTGGTGCTTCAACATGGGCATCTGGCAACCATGTATGTACTGGCCACATTGGCACTTTCACTGCAAAGGCAATAAGAAATGCCAAGAATAAATAAATTTGCTCCTGCATCGTTAAGCTAACTTGGTGGAAGTCTAAGATCGAGAAACTGCCAGAAACATGGTGTAGATACAATAATGCTAATAGCAAAAATACCGAGCCAAATAAAGTATATAAGAAGAATTTAATGGTGGCATAAACGCGATTGGGGCCGCCCCATATACCAATCACTAAAAATAATGGGATCAACATCGCTTCAAAGAATACGTAGAAAAGAATCGCATCTAATGACGAAAATACCGCAATCATCAAGCCTTCCATAATCAAAAAAGCGGCCATATATTGGCTAACTCGGTCTTTAATCACCTCCCAGCCTGCTACCACAACAATCACCGTAGAAAATGTGGTTAGAATAATTAATGGCATTGAGAAACCATCTATCCCTAACGAATAGTTGATGTTAAATGTGCTGATCCACGAAGCATGCTCGGCAAATTGCATGTGATACGTTGCATTATCAAAACCAATGTAGAGACCAAGCGATAACAATAAAGTCACTACTGAAATAACTAATGATAATGGTCTTGCCCAGCCATTCTTATCGCCATTCACCAGCACGGCAATACCGCCTAAAACAGGTAACCAAATGAGTAAACTTAATAACGGTAAATCAGTAAACATATCAGACCACAAAATAACTAAGCAATAGCCACAAGCCAATAATCATCGCAAAGGCATAGGTGTATAAATAACCCGTTTGAACTTTGCGTACAATTTTAGCTATGGCACCCACCGTTTTCGCCGTGCCATTCACCACGGCACCATCAATGATGGTCTGATCGCCCACTTTCCATAAAAATTGACCTATCATACGTGAGCCACCGGCAAAGACTTTTTCATTAAAGGCATCAAAATAATATTTATTTTCCAGAATACGATACAGACCACTAAACCGTTGTTGCAATTTAGCGGGGATATCGGGGCGCACCATATAAAGAAAATAAGCAAACCCTATACCTAGCATCGCTAGCCAGAAAGCGGGCATCATCATGCCATGTAACATGAAAGCAAATATGCCATGATATTCGTCTGCTACATGCGCTAATACATTATGTTCCGGGTGTACCACGATTGCAGTTGCAAAGAAATCACCAAATAGTATCGGCCCTATAAAGTCACCTGCAATAACAGAAAGAATAGCTAATAAGACCAGTGGTACTGTCACCACAGCAGGTGATTCATGCGGTTTGTGATCGCCCTCTGCGTCAAACCGCTCTTTACCGTGGAACACTAAAAAGAATAATCTAAAACTATACAATGCCGTGATAAACACGCCAGCTAATACCGAGAAATAAGCAAAACTACTACCCGGTATAGTTGAATAACTGACAGCTTCAATAATGGCATCTTTTGAAAAGAAACCCGCCAATCCCGGCAAGCCTATCAACGCTAATGAACCAATTAACGCCGTCCAATAGGTGATCGGCATATATTTTTTCAAACCACCCATTTTACGAATATCTTGCTGATGATGCATCGCCATAATAACCGAGCCTGCACCTAAAAATAATAATGCTTTAAAGAAGGCATGTGTCATCAAGTGGAACATACCCGCCGCATAGGCTGATGCACCTAAAGCTACTGTCATATAGCCTAATTGCGATAAAGTGGAATAGGCGATAACACGTTTAATATCATTTTGAATTAGACCTAAAAACCCCATAAATAAGGCGGTAATCGCACCGATGATTAACATAAATGAAAGCGCCGTTTCTGAAAACTCAAATAGCGGCGACATACGTGTCACCATAAAAATCCCAGCGGTTACCATCGTTGCCGCATGGATCAATGCTGAAATAGGTGTAGGGCCTTCCATTGAGTCAGGCAGCCAAACATGTAACGGCACTTGCGCAGATTTCCCCATCGCGCCGATAAACAATAAGATACAAATAACCGTCATTACTGACCAGCTATGGCCAGCAAATAATTCTGTGCTTTGTGTTGCGATGGCGGGCGCTTGGGCAAACACTTCAACATAATCCAAACTGCCGGCATACATCAACACAGCTGCAATACCTAATAAGAAACCAAAATCACCGACACGATTCACCAAAAATGCTTTCAAATTAGCATAAATCGCCGTCGGTTTTTTATACCAAAAACCAATCAATAAATATGAAACTAAGCCCACGGCTTCCCAGCCAAAGAATAACTGCATAAAGTTATTGGCCATCACTAGCATGAGCATTGAAAAGGTAAATAATGAAATATAGCTAAAGAAGCGACTATAACCGTCATCATCATACATATAGCCAATGGTATAAATATGCACCATCAAAGATACAAAAGTCACTACCACCATCATTATTGCTGTTAAGGCATCGATCATAAAACCTACTTCTAGGCTTAACGACCCTGCTTGCAACCACTGATAAACAGTCTCATTATAGCTTGCACCGTCAATCACTAATTTAAGCACCCAAGCTGACAGCACAAATGAGATAGCCACGCCATAAATGGCCGCACGGTGTGACCAAACCTTGCCTATTTTCTTACCAAAAAAGCCTGCAATAATACTGCCTGCTAACGGCGCTAGGGCGATGGTAAGCAATAATGTTTGGTTTAACTGATCCATACTAACCCTTCAACGTATCAAGATCAGCGACATTAATAGTATGCATATTACGAAATAGCACCACCAGAATTGCCAAACCAATAGCGGCTTCTGCAGCGGCTACTGTTAAAATGAAAAAGACAAATATTTGTCCTGCAATATCACCTGAATAATGTGAAAATGCAATAAAATTAAGGTTCACTGCAAGCAGCATTAATTCAATACACATCAATAAGATGATAATGTTTTTACGGTTGATGAAAATGCCGGCTACAGATAGACTAAAAAGCAAGGCACCCAAAATTAGGAAGTCAGATAAAGCAATCATTAGTCAACTTCCTCTTTGTTAACTGCATCCATTTTAATGAGACGAACGCGATCTTCACGGCGCACTTTAACTTGCTCAGCAATATTCTGTGATTTGCTTTTTTTCTCACGCAAGGTCAGTGTGATCGCCGCTACAATGGCCACGGTTAAAATGACGGATGCAATCTCAAAGGGATAAACATAAACCGTATAAAGTAATAAACCAATTTCTCTGGTATTACTGTAGCCCTCTGGATGCGGAATAGGTGCAGCCACAATATCCAAACCAAAATGAGCCGCGCCCAAAACAGCGATCATCTCAACAGTAATAAGAGCGGCCACCACAATACCTATCGGTAAATACTGGGTGAAACCTTCTTGCAACGGTGCAAGATCTATATCCAGCATCATCACCACAAACAGGAATAACACCATCACCGCACCCACATAAACTAATACTAAGATCAGCGCTAAAAACTCAGCTTCAAGTATTAACCAAATACCGGCGCTAGTGAAAAAAGCCAATATTAAAAATAATGCGGCCTTAACTGGGTTGCGGATCGTAACCACCATTGTGGCTGCAAATAACAAAATAACTGCAAATCCGTAAAAAATTAATTTTTCAATAGACATTAACGATACCTCGCATCGGCAGCACGATCGGCTGCTATTTGAGTTTCATTTTCATCGCCAATGGCTAATAACTTGTCTTTAGTCATAATGTTTTCACCCCGATTTTCGAAGTGATAATCAAAGATCCGTGTTTCTACAATTGAATCCACTGGGCACGATTCTTCACAAAAGCCACAATAAATACACTTAAATAAATCAATTTCATATTTAGTAGTGCGACGAGTGCCATCATCACGCGGTTCGGTATCAATGGTGATTGCCAAAGCAGGACAGACCGCTTCGCATAACTTGCAACCAATGCAACGCTCTTCACCATTGGGATAACGACGTAAGGCATGTAAACCTCTAAAGCGAAACGACTGCGGTGTCTGTTCTTCGGGATATTGCACGGTAATTTTTTTAGCAAATAAATAACGTCCCGTTAGTTTTAAGCCTAACAACAATTCCCATAGTAAAAAACTTTTAAAGAAATGGCGTACTGCGTTCATGATGCCACCTCGCTAAACCATGGGCCAATATCATAAACTTGTGCTGTAGCCACCACCATTAGCCATACCAAGGTCACAGGAATAAAGATCTTCCAACCTAGCCGCATGATTTGGTCATAACGATAGCGCGGGAAGGTTGCCCTGAACCATAAATAAAAGAACAAGAAAAATGCTGTTTTTGCTAATAGCCAAACTATTCCTGGTACCCATAGAAACCAAGCTTCCATAAATGTGCCTTGGAATGGCGACAACCAGCCACCGGTAAACAACACTGCCGCCAGCATTGAAAGCAAGATCATATCGGCATATTCAGCCAAGAAGAATACCGCAAACGCCATGCCCGAGTATTCAACATGGAAACCGGCAACAATTTCTGATTCACCTTCTGACACATCAAAAGGTGCACGATTTGTTTCAGCAATACCTGAAATAAAATACACTACAAATAAGGGAAATAAGGGCAACCAGAACCAGCTTAAAATGCCGCCCTGTTGCGCCAAAACAATTTCTCCTAGGTTCAAACTGCCCGCAGCGATCAACACCCCAACCAAAGCAAAACCCATAGCAATTTCGTATGACACCACTTGCGCCGCCGATCGTAATGCGCCTAAAAATGCATAGCGCGAATTCGATGCCCAGCCCGCTATTATAATGCCATAGACACCCATTGAGGTGATGGCTAAAATATAAAGCAAGCCTGCATCAATATTAGCCAAAGTCATAGTAGCATCAAACGGCATCACCGCCCAAGCAGCAAGTGCTGGACCGATGGCTAATACAGGCGCTATTAGAAATAAGTATAAATTTGATTTAGCCGGCAAAATGACTTCTTTTAAGGCCAATTTAAGCCCGTCTGCAATGGGTTGCAATAAACCCCATGGACCCACACGGTTGGGACCAATACGCACTTGTATAAAGCCAATGACCTTACGCTCTGCCAAGGTTAGATAGGCTACACCTAACATCAACGGTACTATGATCGCGACGATTTTTATTACGGTATACAGTACTGTTTGGGCGGTTACCCAATCAATAATAGACATAATAAAATCAATCATGACGACGTGCCCACTGAGACCTTAACGCTTGAGAATGCTGCGCCAAGGTTGATTGTTTCTGGTGTTCCCGCTACTAAATACAGGCAACCATCAGCAATCGCATCGTCAACCTCAAAGGTCATCGTGATCACGTGTTCACCCTGCCTTATTTTAATAAACTCGACATCACTCACACCCTGTTTATTCGCTTCAGCCGCATTCATTCTTGCAATAGATGCTTGCTGGTTCTCAGGCGTTTTCTGCAAAGCGTCACTACGCCGTACTATACTGTCTATTTGATAAGCAGGGACTTCTGAAATCGTCATTAACCCGCCAATATCAATGTCAAAATCATCCGGCAAATACGTTCTGGTATTGGCAGACACTAATTTTAATTTGTCCTGCACTTCATCGCGAATATCTTGTGATGACACATAGTCAAAGCCTTTTAATTGAGCTAAATTACCCAGTACACGCAGTACCTTCCAGCCCGGGCGGCTTTCACCTTTCGCCGAAACTGCTCCTTTAAAACTTTGCCACTGTCCATCAACGCCAATAAACGTACCTGATGTTTCAGCAAAACTGGCTATGGGTAAAATTACCTTGGCATAAGCCAATATTTCATCGGTAACATAGCTATTCATCGATATAACAAAATCAGCCTGTTGTAGCGCCTGTTGAGCCGCAACTGGATCAGCACAATCTAACTCCGGCTCTACGCCAAACAATACATAAGATCGTAAATTATTTTGCCATATTTGCGGTACGTTTAGGCCTTGTTCACCCATATTAGCGACTAATTGTGCTGCATTTGAATTTGCTGTTGGTAATATCAGCAGCTGACCTTTACCGAGTCTTGCGATCATATTAGCCAATGTTCTTATTTTAGCGGCTTGCGGATGATTATTTGCTAAAGCGCCAACAAAAATCGTTGCCTTCACCGCATTGGATAAACGCATGGCTATGGTCTGATCAACTGCGGTTGGCACGACATTTTCGAGCATATCTTGCCAATCTTTACCGCATTTGCCAGCAAGCGGCATTAAGGCTTTTGCAATGCCTTGTAAATGGCTGAGCATGCCTTCAATATTCAGCGTTAATTGTGTCGCTGTTGACATCAATAAATCTGATTTAAAGAAATTAATATCAGTAACCGTTGTGCCTATCATGGCGGCTTGCCTGATTCGATGGGCAATAATAGGTTGTTCAGCACGAATATTACAGCCAATTAAAATCACATCGTCACTTTCATTAATGTGAGCTAAACACCAGTCTTTTGAACTGTATGCCGCATTTTCATCGGCAAAATCTTGTTGTCGTAATCGATAGTCCGTATTATAAATTTCTAAGCCCGTTAATAAACTTTGAAATAAATAACTCTCTTCTAGTGTCGCTGTGGGAGATATTACACCCGCCATCTGCTCAGTGCCGTGTTGGGCTTTAACTGTTTGCAGACCGTCCATTGCAGCTTGCAACGCTGTTTCCCAATCCGTTTGTTGCCACTTACCATTTTGTTTGACCATTGGCACTGTGGCGCGTTGTTCATGCTCCAAACCTAGATAACTAAAACGGTCGCGATCTGATATCCATATTTCATTGACATTGTCATTATCACGGGGGACAACGCGCATTACCTCACTACGTCGCGTATGAAATTCAATATTTGAGCCCACCGCATCATGCGGTGCAATAGAGGGATGAGCAGCCAGCTCCCATGCACGCGCTCTATAGCGGAATGGCTTCGATGTCAGTGCGCCAACCGGACATAAATCAATAATATTACCTGACAGTTCAGAAACAAGACTACTTTCGACATAAGTGCCTATTTCCATATGTTCGCCACGGCCTGTTGCACCCAATTCAGCAATACCCGCAATTTCAGTTCCAAAACGTACGCAACGAGTACAATGAATACACCGTGTCATTTCCGTCTGAATCAGTGGGCCAATGTTTTTATCTATAACAACCCGCTTGCCTTCCGTAAATCGACCAAGACCACCACCATAACCCATTGACATATCTTGTAATTCACACTCACCCGCCTGATCGCAAATAGGGCAATCCAGTGGGTGATTAATAAGCAAAAATTCCATTACACCTTTTTGAGCTGCCAGTGCTGCTTCAGACTGTGTAAATATCTTCATGCCTTCTGTTACCGGGGTTGCACAAGCAGGCAAGGCTTTGCGTGATTGTTCAACTTCCACTAAACACATTCGGCAGTTCGCCGCGATTGATAATTTTTTATGATAGCAAAAACGTGGAATATCGATGCCTGCTTCATCAGCCACTTGGATAACCATTTTGCTTGGATCTACAGTAAGTGGAATACCATCGATTTCTATATTAACCATTAGCGGACACCCCGCTATGCTCAGGGCAACAACCATGATCGATATGATATTGAAATTCATCACGGAAATGTTTGATAAAACTAATAACAGGCGCAGCGGCGGCATCACCTAATGCACAAATAGTATTGCCATTAATATTCTTTGCCACATCCACCAAACGGTCAAGATCCTGTTGCGTTCCTTCACCGTGTTCTATGCGTTTAACCACGCGATAAAGCCAGCCAGTGCCTTCACGACAAGGCGTACATTGACCACATGATTCTTCATAATAAAATTCAGCAATGCGTTCTAATGCTTTGACCATGCAGGTGGTTTCATCCATTACAATCACTGAACCTGCACCTAACATTGAACCTGCACGGCTGATGCCGTCATAGCTCATCAGCACGCCCATCATCACATCACCAGGAACAACAGGGGTTGAGCTTCCACCTGGAATAACGGCTTTTATTTTATTGCCATTTTTAATGCCACCTGCTAATTCAAGTAATTCTGAAAAGGGCATACCCATCGGCACTTCATAATTACCCGGTTTATTAACATGACCAGACACGCTAAAAATTTTACTGCCACCATTATTAGGCATGCCTAATTTATGGAACCAGTCTCCACCGTATTGTAAAATAACTGGAACCGATGCCAATGTCTCAGTGTTATTAATGGTCGTTGGCCGACCATAAAGCCCATAACCCGCAGGAAATGGGGGTTTATAGCGTGGTTGACCTTTTTTACCTTCTAGTGATTCTAAAAGTGCCGTTTCTTCACCACAAATATAGGCACCCGCACCCGGTTGGGTATAAAGCTCAAAATTAAAACCACTGCTTAGAATATCTTGACCCAAATAACCCGCATCTTTAGCCTCTTCAATAGCCGCTTCAAAACGGTCAAACGGCTCAACAAACTCACCACGAATATAGTTATAACCTACCTGAGCACCAATGGTATAACCCGCGATAATCATGCCTTCAATTACTTGGTGAGGGTTAAAACGCAAGATGTCTCGATCTTTACAGGTGCCCGGCTCGCCTTCATCTGAATTACAAACGATGTATTTGTCGCCCGGCATACGGCGCGGCATAAAGCTCCACTTTAAGCCAGTTGGGAAACCCGCCCCACCACGACCACGCAGTGCAGAATCTTTAAGTTGCTCAATAATATCTTCAGCAGATACTTTTTCTTTAAGCACGCGTTCTAATTGTTGGTAACCGCCGACACTGCGATAGGATTCTAAGCTCCAAGGTTCATCAAGATGGCGGGTACGAAAGCAGACTTGATCAAGATTACTCATTGGATGCCATCCAAAATCTTATCAAGTTTATCTATCGTTAGGTTTTCATGATAATCGCGATCGAGTTGCAACATCGGTGCACCACAACACGCACCCAAGCATTCCACCTCTTTTAAGGTAAACTTATTATCTGCTGTTGTTTCGCCTAACTTCACACCTAAACGATCTTCAAGGTGCGCAACCACACTTTCTGAACCATTCAACATACATGAAATATTAGTACAAACATTGATCTTATGCTTGCCCACTGGCGATAATTCATACATTGAATAAAAAGTAGCCACTTCATATACACCAATGGCAGGCATCGCTAAATATTCTGCTAATGCATTCATGATGTCTTTTGAAATCCAGCCTTCATTGGCATCTTGCAATATATGCAAAGCCGGAATAACCGCTGACTGACTCTGTCCAGCTGGGTATTTTGCAATCCACTGATCAATCTTCTGACGAAGCTCATCGGTGAATAATGCTGTTTTAGATCCGGTTAACATACCCAAGCTACTTGAAGATGTCGGTTTCAGCATGACGATAAGCCACCATATTTGAGGCATGAAATTGTAGGACTAGTCATTCTAGTTCACCATTTTATAACGAAGAAGATGGTGGCTTAGCGTCTTGCCCTTCGGGAGCTCAGTACGATAGCCAGCACTGCGTTGCAATAATTGACAAGGGCTAGCCATTGCCCGCTCATTGCGCCTTGTTCTGACTATCGTACTGAACTCTGAAATCAACATCTTCAAATAGTTTGGGTATTTCATCGGTCAATCTCACCAAACACAATATCCATTGTGCCTATAATCGCAACCACATCTGCTAACATATGGCCTTTAACCATTTCATTCATTGCTGATAAATGGGCAAAACCCGGTGCACGAATTTTTAGCCGATACGGTTTATTAGCACCATCTGAGATCATATAGATCCCAAACTCACCCTTAGGATGTTCAACCGCCGAATATATTTCACCCTCAGGCACACAATAACCTTCGGTGAATAATTTAAAATGATGGATCAATGATTCCATATCATCTTTCATCTCAGTGCGTTTTGGCGGAGCGACCTTCACATCATCGGTAATCACTGGGCCAGGATTAACCCGCAACCAGTCAATACATTGCTTGATAATTCGATTTGATTGACGCATTTCTTCAATACGTACCAAATAACGGTCATAGCAATCGCCTTCTACACCGATGGGGATATCAAAGTCCATTTTGTCATAAGCGGCATAAGGTTGTTTTTTACGTAGATCCCACGCTATACCACTGCCACGAAGCATCGGTCCGGTGAAACCTAGCTGCATTGCACGATCGGGAGAAACCACACCTATTCCAACTGTGCGTTGTTTCCAAATACGGTTATCCGTTAACAGTGTTTCATATTCATCAACACATTTAGGAAAGCGTTGGGTGAAATCTTCAATAAAATCAAGAAGGCTTCCTTCACGATTAGTATTCTTTTTTTTAACTTCTTTTTCGCTATGCCATTTTGAGGCTTTATATTTCGCCATTGAATCAGGCAAATCACGATATACACCACCGGGGCGGTAATATGTCGCGTGCATTCTGGCACCCGATACCGCTTCATAACAATCCATCAAGTCTTCACGCTCACGGAAACAATATAAGAATATTGTCATCGCACCAATATCAAGGCCATGTGTGCCTAACCACATTAAGTGATTCAAAACCCGCGTGATCTCATCAAACATAACTCGAATATATTGAGCACGCTCTGGCACTTGCACACCGATCATTTTCTCAATCGCCATCACATAAGCATGTTCATTGCATAGCATTGAGACATAATCAAGCCGATCCATATAACCGATGCTTTGATTATAGGGTTTTGTTTCAGCTAGTTTTTCTGTGCCGCGATGTAGTAAACCAATATGGGGATCGGCACGCTGTATAACTTCACCATCCATTTCAAGAATAAGACGCAATACACCATGTGCCGCAGGATGTTGCGGGCCAAAGTTTAAGGTGTAATTCTTGATTTCAGCCATTATCGTTTTCTGCTATAACGATTATCATCGCGAATAACACGAGGTACTAAGGTTCGGTTTTCAATACTAACGGGTTCATAAATAACACGTTTTTTATCTGCGTCATAACGCATTTCAACATTACCAATAACGGGGAAATCTTTGCGAAATGGGTGTCCCACAAAACCATAATCCGTCAAAATCCGGCGTAAATCTTCATGTCCACTGAATAAGATGCCATACATATCAAAGGCTTCACGCTCAAACCAATCTGCTGAACTCCAAATAGAGGTCACACTGTTTACCGTAGGCTGGTCGGCATCTAAGCGCACCTTTATGCGTAAGCGTTGATTATGTTCAATTGAAAGTAAGTGGTAAACAACGGCAAAACGTTGACCTTCGGTCACCGGCTCTAAGTTGCCTTCACCATCAACCGCACGGCTAAAACCACTATCAGAGGCACCCTTAGTTTCCCAAGCGCTACCACCATATTCTGAATAGTCAACACCACACACATCGATTAATTGCTCAAAGCCAAAATCATCACGCAAGGTTTTGCACACTGATAGAACGCTATCGTCAACAATGTGAATAGTGATTTCTTGGTGTGATAGAGACCATTCACAATCAAGAATGACATCTGATAGTTGTTGCTCTAATTTTGCCTTCAGCTTTTTTATCATTATCGCTAGGCTTCCGGTATACGTGTTCTAGCAATAGTATTGGTGCGGCGAATTTTCTTTTGTAATTGGATAATACCGTATAACAACGCTTCGGCTGTAGGCGGACAACCCGGCACATAAATATCAACCGGCACAATACGATCACAACCCCGCACCACCGCATAGGAATAATGGTAATAGCCACCGCCATTAGCACATGATCCCATTGAAATCACCCAACGAGGCTCCGACATTTGGTCATAGACCTTACGCAGAGCAGGTGCCATCTTATTCACCAGCGTGCCTGCCACAATCATCACATCTGATTGCCGAGGGCTAGGACGAAAAACTACGCCAAAGCGATCTAAATCATAGCGTGAAGCACCTGCTTGCATCATCTCAACTGCACAGCACGCCAAACCAAAGGTCATCGGCCATAATGAGCCCGTTCGTGCCCAGTTAATTAATTTATCAGCAGAGGTAGTAACAATACCTTCTTCAAGAATGCCTTCTATTCCCACTCCAAGGCTCCTTTCTTCCACTCATAGATGAAGCCCACCACCAGAATGCCCAGAAATAAAAACATAGCAAATAAGCCAAACACACCAATATCATCCAACACAATAGCCCACGGGAATAAAAAGGCAATTTCCAAATCGAAAATAATAAACAGGATAGCAACAAGGTAGTAACGCACATCAAATTTCATATGTGCATCTTCAAAGGGCTCAAAGCCACATTCGTAGGGGGAGCGTTTTTCATCATCAGGACGGCGCGGACCCAACACAAAGCCCGCCAGCATAGGCATAATACCAAAGCCAATACCTATAATTATAAACAATAATATAGGGAGATAATTCTCCAACATAACTGTATTCTTCCGATTTTTTTGTGATAGCACTTTATCACTAGAGCATACTGTTAATTTTACACCTTACGGTGATGAAAGAGAAGTTAATATTAGACTTTTTAGAGGATTTTTAATTTGTGCTATTTATTGCCAAATAACATGGTAATAGCTAGTCATAATTAAGGAATATTAAAAAACTGAAACAGTATTTTAGACGATAAGTCACTCCCTCGCATTTAATGATTTAAGCCGTTCTACAGCATCAGTATCTCCCTGCGCTGCTACACGCCGATACCATTTAATCGCTTCGTCTTTATTGCTGTCAACACCTTCACCAATTTCGTAGCTAACCGCCAAGTTATATTGTGCCGATGTATGATCTTGCGCGGCAGCTTTACGATACCAATCAACCGCTTCGGCATGATCAACTTCGACGCCTTCACCGTCATCATAACTTCTAGCTAAATTATATTGTGCTTTTGCATCGCCTTGCAATGCTGCTTTGCGATACCACACAGCGGCAGCAACATCATCTTCCTCAACACCTTCGCCATCATCATAGCTAACCGCCAAATTATATTGTGCATCCATATGGCCTTGCTCAGCCGCCTTGATATACCATTTAACAGCTTCAGCATGATCTTCAGGTGCACCATCAGCAAAGTCGTAGGCTAGTGCTAAATCATATTGCGCTTCAGCATCACCCTGCTCTGCAAGTGTAATCATTGATTGCAGCTGCTCACTAATACCATCGTCAGCATAGACTAAGCCAGCGAAATTTAGAAGAAGTCCAAGAATAAGAGCATATTTCATTGCTGCTCCTTACTGATTTGAAAATTGAGCTAATAAGTTTAGCATGTTTGATTGTTTTTGAGAGGAAAGGGAAAGCAGGTGTTACATTTATACTATGTTCAATTTGGTGCCGACGGGCTGAATCTGCACCAACTCGATTTTAAGTATATAAATATAATGCAATAGACTGTTATTAAAAGAGTTATTTCTTTCGACGCAATAACCATAAAAAAAGTATGTGTCCATTTTTATACAAGCTCAGTATATCTGACTTTTTAAAAGTCTTTATATTGGCCCTAGCTCTTCTACCAAACTCACCAACTCTTTTGTAATCGAGATTAGTTCAGAGAGCAATTGTGGACTAATTTCTAGATACCCCTCATACTCAGCCAGATTACGTTGCTTATGGCATTTATCAAGTACTCTCCATTTAGCATTATCTAAATTGACCGTATGCTGTAAGCACTGAAGCACTAAATAACGGTTATCCGAACGATAACCATGCCACCGCATTGCAGCTAACGCTAAAGCATGAGCAGCACCATAAGCTAAAGAAAAGCGTCCTTCTTCGGATAATCCTTCAATTTGGGCATCTTGCAAGCGTCGCTTTGCTGAACGCACCATACCATCAAACTCGTTCTGATCTGGTGGTTCTATCTTGAGCTTCTGGATCTTTACTAAGTTATCTAACTGTTGCAACGTCATCATCATTTCCTTTGATCCACAGTTTAGGTTGCGCTATCACTCTCGTCAAAAAAGAATTGTCCTTCTCGATACGTTCACGAAATTGTAGTGGAGTATAGATTGTAGGATTAATAGGTCTAGCCAAGCTTTCCTCAGCATCCGCTAATACTGTCATCAAGTCACTATAAGATAAGTTATCCGTGATCACCATCAAGTCAATATCACTACTGGCAGTATCCTCACCTTTAGCAATAGAGCCATACACAAAAGCCAGTACTATTTGCTCTGAAACAGACTCTAAAGTAGCCTTAATTACATCGGTGATACCAAATGTTTTTCGAACTATGCTCACCAACTCATTGTAAATAGGGTTTTGACTGTTAGCTTGATAATAGCGTTGATTGCCCTCTTTAAGTGACACCAAGACACCAGAAGAAACAAAACTGTCCAAGATACGAGTAATCGTCCCTCGTCCCATTCCAGCTAGGCGAAGAATCTCATTAGTATAAAATCGCGCGTCAGGTTTACCATAAAGCAATCCCAATACTCGCTGTTGTGTTTTGGTGAATAACGCATCACCCAGCGAAGTTGATGGCATATAGCTATCTCAATTAATACCCAAATTGGGTATTATAGTCCCCATTATGGGGATACTCAAGAGTTAATTGTCTTTCCACTTAAATTGCAGCCCCAGAATGTTAATGATAAACACTCTTTACCCCCCATTATTAACCTAAGTCAAAAATAGAGATTTATGCTGCATTCAGTAATTGTCTAGGTGGAATACCGCCATATTTTGAACGCCATTTATAAACGCTGGCTTGGCTCATGCCATGTTCGCGGCAAAGATCGGCAACGGATGTGCCGGCCTCATTCTGTTTCAAAATACTAATGATTTGACTGTCTGTGTATCGTGTTTGCTTCATAGAAAACTCCTACTAATAGTGTATTAGAATTTTCTACTTTTAACTGGGTTTATTTTTCGGGGGGATTACAATCCAAGATCGCGCAAACGCTCACTTTCTGCTTGAACTTGTTTTAAGAGAGCATCCCAGTCATCCGGTGGATTACCCCTGTTCAACATTTTTTGAAATACACGGTAAGCATCATTCTTACTGTCATAGGCTCTTTTTGTTGCTTCATCATTAACCCACGCATATACAATGATTTTACCTTCTAAATGAAAACGGAAAAATAAGCGGTACTGCTGAAAAAATTTAGCTCTAAACCAGTGTTTATGGTTATTGCCTAGCGTCACACCTTGACGATATTCTGATGACGTTGGATCTTGCGGTATAACGTCAAAGGCTAATTTAACAATGGCGGCAAGGCGTTTAGTGGCATTTTTCTTTTTATAAGCAACAGCATCTTTTTTCCGAAAAGCTTCTACTTGCTTAATTAATGCTTCTGTTTGCTCTAAAAAAAGGGGATGTGCAAATAATGTCCAACCATTAACCACCAACGGTTCTAATTGAGACAAGTTTATTCATCCTCATCAGAAAGTGCAGCATTCAAACCAATATCAATGCCAGAAACCAATATCTTAGCTCTATTAGCAAGGTTACTATCTAATGCTGTCAACCGACTTGGATTATGACTTAAATCACTCGCTAATAAATTCAGAAATCCATCCAAAACAGGATCCGCATCATCAGTTTCAGCTCGTGATATAAGCACATCACCATTCGCTTGAATGCTATAACGCACTTTATCGCGTTTATGTAAGCGTAATACTTTTCTAACAGTTTCAGGAATCGTTGTTTGATAACGATCGGTTAATGTTGATTCGCTATTTAGTCCAAATGTATTCATGTTTATTCTCGCATCTAATTCAATAATACCTTTATCATCAAATGGTAATGCAATTGCATTACCTCGTCAAGAAGTAAATTTAATACGGTAAAAACTCTAAATTTCAACCAATTATATAGGTATTGTAGCTGTAGACTAATAACTCTTGTCCTCACATAGCTCCAATACAGCTCTAATTTAGCAATCCAAAACACCTTCTGAACACAAGCAAACACTATTTTTCTATTTGTTTGAAGCTCGCTTCTATATAATCATATTTGATTCCTGCAAATGCCTTAAGAATTGCATCAAAAATCATCTTTGCAGCATTTGGTGGAACCGCCATTCCAATCTGCTTGCGAACCTGTTCTTTTAAGCCTTTGAATTCAAAATCATCAGGAAAGCCCTGAAGTCGGAGCCCGCTCGTTTCCTAATAAATTGGGTAAATTATAGGCTATAATTTACTGCATGATTATTAGACCTCTACACCCTATATTCTTCCCAATGGTAGACATGAGTTCCACCACCACCACTTCCTGTAATCGTATATGATGGTTTATTTGGATGTAATCGACGATAGATGTGACTCATTTTCGCTTTCTTACAACTTAATTTACATGCACTAATACGACTAACAATTTCTTTATCTGAAAGAGATTTGATCTTATCTACATACCAAGGTGCTTCAGAAAGTGCTTTTCGACGATTTGATGCTGTCATGGATAATATTTCATCTAAAAACCATGCATTTCTCTATGGCGGTGTAAATAGCAACCTATCTTCAACACGAGGAGATTGTATAGTTTTCTCATTATTCAATATGGGAAATTCGTACGGTTCAGAAAGTTTTTCTTTAACAGATACATAATCATTCATGCGTGTAGGCGCCGGAACCTCGAATTTAACTGTTTGGTCTTTTCGAATACCCACAAAATAATATATCGATGCCTGCGTTGAGCAGCACCATAAAACCGTCCTTCTTCGGATAACCCTTCAATTTGGGCATCTTGCAAGCGTCGCTTTGCAGAACTCACCATACCATCGAACTCGCTCTGATCAGGTGGTTCTATCTTGAGCTTCTGAATCTTTACCAGATTATCTAATGGTTGCAATGTCATCATCATTTCCTTTGAGCCATAGTTTAGGTTGTGCGATCACTCTGGTCAAAAAAGAATTGTCCTTTTCCACGCGTCCACGAAATTGCAGTGGAGTATAAATTGTGGGGTTAATAGGTCTAGCCAATATCTGCTAGGCATCAGCTAAAACTGTCTTCATTACATCTGTAATACCAAATGTTTTTCGAACTATGCTTACCAGCTCATTGTAAATAGGGTTCTGACTGTTAGCTTGATAATAGCGTTGATTACCTTCTCTATATGACACCAAAATACCTAAAGAAACGAAACCATCCAATATACGAGTAATCGTTCCTCGCCCCATTCCAGCCATACGAAGGATCTCATTGGTATAAAATCGCGCGTCAGGTTTACCATAAAGCAATCCCAATACTCGCTGTTGTGTTTTGGTGAATAACGCATCACCTAGCGAAGTTGATGGCATATAGCTATCTCAATTAATACCCAAAATGGGTACTATAGTCCCCATTATGGGGATACTCAAGAATTAATTGTATTTTCACTTAAATTGCAGATCCAGAATGTTCATTATCGACAAGTATTCATCTTTCAGAGCTAGCCACTCCAACTTTCAGACAATGCCTCAGCCTGTTTCAAACACAACTCAATCGCTTCATCTGCCTTATCTGGTGGGTATTTCCACTTTCTCAGTGCACGCCTAACCAGATTACGTAACTTGGCGCGAACACTGTCCCGAACCTGCCAATCAACCGTTGTACTTTTACGCAACTGCTCGGTTACATATTTTGCCAAATCCCTAAGATTATTATCGCCCAATTCTTTCACTGCGCTTTCGTTTTGAATTAATGCTCGATAAAAAGCAATTTCATCCGAGTTCAAACCAAGGCTTTCTGCCTCATTCAAATCAGCTTCCATTTCTTTGGCCAACTTAATCAATTCTTCAATGACTTGAGCTGTCTCAATAGCTCGGTTATGATATTTACGCAGTGTTTCCATGATACGATCTGAGTATTTTTTCTCAGAGACCACATCCGTTTTCATCCGTGCTTTAATTTCATCACGCAATAGTTTTTCTAACAGTTCCACGGCTAAGTTCTTGTGCGGTAAGTTTTTAACATCTTCTAAAAACTCCGCAGACAATAAACCAATATTCGGCTTATCCAAGCCCACCATTTTAAATACATCAGCAACGCCATCCGCCACAATCGCATTATCAATGATTTGTTTTAAAGCTGAGTTTTTCTCCTCATCCGTTACCTTTTTATCAACACTGGTAAACTTAGCAATGGCTGCTTTTATAGCCGATAAAAAGGCGATTTCTTTTTTAAGCGGCTCTGCCTCATCCATCGTGCCACACAAGGTATACGCTTTGCTAATGGCTGCCATCACATCTAAAAAGCGTTTCTTGCCATTGTCCAAACTTAAAATATGATTCATCGCCCCTGGCAATAATTGCAAAGCTTCAGCTTCATACTCACTGTAATCAAAACCATGCATTAAGCCATGCACAACATCCATCTTCTCCAGTAAAATGGCATAAGCCTCGCGAGTGTCTAGCGTAGGTGCGCCACGACCTTTTGAATCAGTATACGTTTTAAGCGCATGCTTTAACTCATTGGCAATGCCAATATAATCCACCACCAAACCACCGGGTTTATCTTTAAACACCCTATTCACCCGTGCAATCGCTTGCATCAGGTTATGGCCTTTCATCGGTTTATCGATATACATGGTATGACACGCAGGCGCATCAAACCCCGTTAGCCACATATCCCGAACAATCACTAATTGCAGCGGATCATCAATATCTTTAAAGCGTTTTTCAAATAACTTTTTGGTTTTTTTATTATGAATATGGGCTTGCAATTTATCCTTATCAGATGCCGACCCCGTCATCACAATTTTAATCGCCCCTTTTGAGGTGTCGGTATCGTGCCATTCAGGCTTAAGTGCAGTGATCGCATTATACATATCGACACAGATTTCACGGCTCATGCACACAATCATGCCTTTACCGGGCATCGTTGAAATACGTTGTTCAAAATGACTGACTAAATCCTTAGCCACTTGCTCCACACGTGGCGCACTGCCGACCAATTTTTCCAATGTCGCCCAACTTGATTTAGTCTGTTCACGAGAAGCAATATCCTCCTCGCCTTCAATAACTTCATCCACCTCATCATTTAAGGCTTCAATATCAGACTGATTAATATCCAGCTTTGCCAAGCGAGATTCATAATAGATAGGCACGGTCGCGCCATCATCCACCGCATCCTGAATATCATAAACCGATACATAACCACCAAACACCGCACGGGTATCTTTATCTTCTGCTGAAATAGGCGTGCCGGTAAAACCAATAAATGAGGCTTTTGGCAAGGCATCACGCAAATGCTTGGAATAGCCAAAGGTGTATTTACCCGTTTTAGGGTTTAACTTTGCCTTATCACCATATTGGCTACGGTGCGCTTCGTCACTCACCACCACAATATTATGGCGTTCACTTAATATGGGATGGCTTAACTCATCAGCCAGTAAAGCAAACTTTTGTATAGTGGTAAAAATAATCCCTCCCGATTGCCGAGAAGCTAAAATATCCCGCAGATCATCCCTATCCCCCGCCTGCACAGGCGTTTGTTTTAAAGCATCACTTGCCATGCTAAAGGTGTTAAACAACTGACCATCCAAATCATTACGATCGGTCACCACCAAAATCGTAGGATTATTCATTGCAGGCTGGGCTAATAACTTACTGGCATAACACACCATAGAAATAGACTTGCCCGAGCCTTGTGTATGCCACACCACCCCAGCCTTGCCCGAACCGGGTTGTACCTCATTGGCATAATTAGCACGAGGATCAGCAACGCCTTGTTGTTGTGATGCAATAACGGTTGCTTTAACCGCCTCACGCACCGCATGAAATTGATGGTAGCCTGCAATTTTCTTGATAATACGATCACCATCTTGCTCAAATAATACAAAATAATGAATATAATCTAACAGCAATTCAGGCTTAAAAAACCCCTTCACCAATGTTTCTAAGCGATATTCAAACAGTGGTTTGTCATTTTCGTTATCAATGGTTCGCCACGGTAAAAATCGTTCTTTATTTGCAGTGAGTGATCCTATCCGAGCATTTAAACCATCACTAATCACCAACGCCTCATTAAAGATAAACAAATCCGATAATTCATCTTTATAGGTTTGTAACTGCTGATACGCCGACCAAATATCCGCCTGACTATCGGCAGGGTTTTTAAGCTCAATCACCGCCAAAGGCAAGCCATTAATAAACACAATCACATCAGGGCGACGACACCCTTTACTGCCCGTAATGGTATATTGATTGACCACCAAAAATTGATTGTTCTCAATACGGTTAAAATCGATTAACTGTACATAATCAGTCTTTTTACCTCCCTCCCCCCCCTGGGAGAGGGACCGAGGGTGAGGGAGGCATAAACTCAACCTTAACCCCTTGCAATAATAGCTGGTGAAAAGCCTTATTATTCTTAATCAAAATAGGTGTTTCTGCTTGAGCAAGCTGTTCAGACACCTGCTCCAATACCGACACAGGAATATGCGGGTTAATTTGTTGTAAACACAGTAACAAACGGTCATGCAAAATAATTTGATGATAATCCACCCGTTCGGGAGTCGCGCCATCAGGTGCAATATCATAGCCTAAAATATAGTCATAGCCGATGGACTGAAACCACTCAAGGCAGAGCTGTTCTAGTTGGTCTTCAGTGATCATTGTTTATATTTTCCCTTGTTAACGACATATAAAACTATACTTTCATCCTAATCTTTATTATTATTGTGAAAGTTCTCTGCCAGTGGCAGTAGAATCCATAAAGGTCTGACCGCTGAACCCGCCTCGCGAATCAGCGGTTTTTTTTGCATAAAATTTAAGCCTTAATCTAAAATCCAATGATGCAACATCTGATAATAAAACTTATAAAACCCAAGCTCTTGGTCATCTCCATGAAAGCGTAACAAATCGACCTTATCATGAGCAACAGCAATACAACGAAACCGTAAACGATCACCCCGCGCCATAAATAAATCTACCAAGTCGCAATAAAAATCTATTCTTGAAGGCGATACTTTTTGCCACTTAAACTCACCTCCAATATGATGCTTATCTCGCAAAGCATGAATATCTTTTTTTAGCTGCGCACGATCTTCAGCAGGCAACCATAAACTGCCAATAACCATATACCTTACAGTAGGATTTTTGGAACATAAAAGATCTGGGCGGCTTTCATCACAATAAATATCAAATTTCATACTACAGCCTCCGAAAGCGTTGTTTTTATTGCTTGGGTTGAAAGTTCGCCTGAAAGAAGTTTGGGGAGTAATGTGTCTCGTAACTCTTGCAAAGTAAAAACCTCAATTTTCTGCTCAATCTGTTTTTCTAACAAATCATTTAACAATGTAATACCATCTAATTTTAGGGCTGGAATAATACATTTAGCTTGAGAAAGATGCTCCCTTTTTATATGTCCCATCGTGACGGCTTTATCAGCGGCTATTTGTTGAAATGCTTTTAAATGATGTTTAGTCCAATTGTAGTAAAACCATTTTGGATAATCTTTTGACGTAACTTTGAATAGATGTTGATTAAGCGCAACCTTGCCACCACACCAAAGATCTACCATTAATGATCCAGACCATGAAAACACTATATCGCCATTATTCACTATACACTCTGGCTTAATACTCGATTTTGCTTTCTCTGCTCCATCAGCAAAACCTTTTTTCAACTGAGAAATTTTCAAAACAGGTAAAGATGCTTCACCATCTTCGGGGCGAAACTTTTGTAAAGCTAAGCCATTTTGATAGTGAGCGATCTCATCAAGTGATTTAACCTCCCACCCCTCCGGTATCTCCCCCAATTCAGAATCAACCCATGTATCGGGGAATAAGGCGGCGGTGGTTTTGAGTTGTTGTTGGGTCTCGGTATCAAGTTGGTCTAATTCGGCATCGGTTTTGCCACTGATGGCACACATGGCGGCGCGCTCGATGATGTCCTGTGCTGTTTCCCCCTCACCTAAATCCTCTCCCAGAGGGAGAGGACTTTTTTGTTCCCTCTCCTTTTGGGAAAGGGCTAGGGTGAGGGCGTTTTTGGCTTTTATTTTGGCTTTAACGGGTTCGAAATCGACAAACCAAGATTTAAAAATGGCTTGGGCGATATGTTCAAGGGTTTGGTTAGTTTGGCGGTTTAGTTCGATTTTGTTGTCTAAGTCAACCAGAGTTTTAACTATTTGTTCTTGTGTTGTTAAAGGTGGTAGTTTTAATGTTATTGATTTTAGACTGCTTAAAGGTTGTCCGATACCAGGAGTTCCTACTTGTGATGCATTTTTAAGTAATTCATGATGTCCTGTATGACTTTTGAAAAAGTAATATAAATACATTGGTATTACTTTTGTATAATCACATGTGAGTTTCATCAAACTAGAGGATATAACATAGCGTTTGTTATCAGTGACTATGCCCACTTCGCCTATAGAGCCTCGATGCGGAAAAACCAAATCATTTTTATAAACATTGGCTGTGCCTAATTGATTTGCCTTTTCTTTTGATATGTAGACAAAACCATCAGAAAAGTTTATTGATTTAACAATGTTCTTTCCTCGAATGACAGGAATGCCTTCTGTAGTGTACTCGTGACTTTTTAATCTCGAACCAAAAGGTCCTATTGCAATAGCCCCTTTTTTGATTGCGGCAATATCTTCAATTTTAACTACTTGCCAATGGTTTTCCAGCGAAGGATTTTCAGACTGTATCTCAACCGCCTCAGCACTAATGATTTTTTGAAAAGATTCCGAGGTGCTTGCCCAATCTACTATATCGACTTTATAAGGCAATATTGACTCATCAAATGCTTCTTCAATTGTAGCAAATAGAGAAATGGATAAAGGATTATCTGTAATTATTACTAGATCTAAATCTGAGTAGTTCTTAGCTTTCCACGTAGCTCTGGAACCAAATGCTAAAATTTGATAGCCAGAAACATAGGTTTGTAATATTTTACGAATCTCGTTCCATTGTTCCTGACTTACATCAATGTTAGGAAGATTCATCATTCAACTTTTCTATTAAATATTTAGCTTCATTGTAAAAAGCAGGTATTACCAATAATACTTCTTTGGCTTTTTCTTCATCGTAGGTATGGCTGGTTATGCTCCGAGCATTTCGATAGTCTCGCCATATATCCCAACCAGAAAGGAGTAAACTTTTTTCACTTCCAGTACGTATCAAGTTCTGAAATGTCATATCATCTACTTCTTGAGGGTTTGCCATTGTTTCTTCTAAATACCTTTTAAGCATTTTATGTGATAGCTCATACGTAAACTCAAAGCGTTGTATCACTGCATCTCTATATAAAGAATTTTCTGGGTTTTTATCAATTGCATTTAAACCTTCTTTTAATCTTTTGATGGCATTTTCTAATGATGAATAATCGAGTGACATATTATTTATTGTCCTTATCTAATGGGTAGCCCAATTGTGTAAGATTCTTTTTAATCTCCCCTTCTAACCGATCACTTTCTTCAAACTGTATTTTTAACTGCCCAGTCAACCGCGCCATTTTTTCTGCAAAGGGTTCGCCATCGTCTTCTTCTGGGGTTGCACCGACATAACGGCCTGGGGTGAGGACGTAATCGTGTTTTTGGATGCCTGCTAAATTAATGCTGGCGCAAAAACCAGCAACATCTTCGTATTGCCCTTCGACAGGCTCAGGACGAACGAGTGCTTTATCATGGATTCCCGCCTGCGCGGGAATGACGGTGTTGGTTTGCCAAGCGTGAAAGGTATCGGTGATTTGGTTTAAGTCTTCGGCTGTGAAATCACGCAATACACGGTCTTTCATATAGCCTAAATTACGGGCATCTATAAATAATACTTCGCCTTTTCTATCACGTAGTAGCTGTTTGCCACTGGCTGAGGTTCTGGCTTGTTTATTTTTGCTTAAAAACCAGATACAAGCAGGTATTTGGGTATTGGTGAATAATTGCCCGGGTAAGGCAACCATACATTCTATTAAGTCATTTTCTATTAATGCCTGACGTATTTTGCCTTCGCCACTGGTGTTGGAACTCATCGAACCATTCGCTAATAACAAGCCCATGCTGCCATTGGGTGCAAGATGGTGCAGCATATGTTGTAACCATGCAAAGTTGGCATTGCCTGTGGGCGGTTTGCCATATTGCCAGCGTGGGTCGTTTTCATCTAAGCCCGTATCCCACTCTTTCATATTAAAGGGGGGATTTGCCATCACAAAATCAGCGCGTAGATCTGGATGCTGATCGTTGGTGAAGGTGTCGGCAGGTTCTTTGCCAAAGTTAAAATCAATACCGCGGATCACCATGTTCATGGCGGCGAGTTGCCATGTGGTGTGGTTAAATTCTTGTCCATAAATAGACACATCGCCAATACGACCTTGATGTTCGGATATAAAATGTTCTGATTGCACAAAGAAACCACCACTGCCCATGGCAGGATCATACACACGGCCTTTAAACGGTTCTAGCATTTGCACAATTAGGCTAACGATAGATTTAGGGGTGTAGAACTGGCCGCCTTTTTTACCTTCTGCTAAGGCAAATTGCCCAAGAAAGTATTCATAAACATGGCCGAGTATATCTTTACTGCTCATGGTGGCATGTTGAAAAGGAATGGTGGCGACTAAGTCGATCAACTCGCCCAGTTTGGCTTGGTCAATTTGTAATTGGGTGTAGCGTTTATTAAGCACGCCTTTTAGTTTGGGATTGTCGCGCTCGATTAATTCTAATGCGTTATCGATAAGCTGACCGACTGAACGGATCTTTTTACCATCTACCTCTAATTCACCGGTGATAACGACTTTGTTATTGTCTTGCAAGTAGTGCCAGCGGGCATATTGCGGCACCCAGAAGACATTGGCTTCGGCATAGTAATCGCGCTCTTCTAGCTCAATGTTTATTTCTGTTTGGTATTCATCGCTTTCTGCACCGCCAAAATCAGCGGGGTCGAGATAGTATTCATGCTCTGCTGTTTTAAATTGTAGGATGAGTTCCTGTTTGCGAATATCAAAGGCATCGGACACATATTTAACAAAAATAAGCCCCAGCATCACGTGTTTGTATTGCGATGCATCTAGCGCAGGGAGTAATTTGTTGGCGCTGTTCCAGAGTTTTTTATCTAGCTCGTTTAGAAATTGCTGCTCGGTTTGATCCATCATCAGTATCCATAGGGAATTTAAGGGTTGATATTACTTCAAAACAATACGATTGGACAACGTATATTTAATTTTGTACTGTTGCATTTTCATGGTTGGTTTTATAAGGGCTATAACGCTAATGACACAAGGAAAACTAATTTGGCATGTGGCCTGTGATGAATCAGGAACCGATGGTCAGAAATACTATGGGTTTGGTTCCTTATGGATGAAGTATCAACGTCGAGGTGATTTCACCCGAATCATCCGTGATCTTAGAGATAAACATGGGTTCCATAACGAAATAAAATGGCAGAAAGCACACAAAAAAGACTCGGCTGATTTCTATGCGGAATTAGTTGATACTTTTTTTAAACATTCATGGCTTGCCTTTCATTGCATTGTTATACGTAAAGGAATGGTCAATAAGGAATTTCACGGTGGTGACTATGATTTAGCCAAGAGAAAACATTTCACAAAACTCATTTCAAGCAAAATACAATCTGTGGTCAAAGCGCACTCTGATAGAGAATGTGAGTTTCGAATTGAGGTTGATCCTATAGCATCTCGTTATCAAAAAGCGGATGAAGCATTTCATGTTATTGCCAACAACCAAATTTATAAAGAGTTGGCGGCAAAAGATGTCATTAAAGCTGTCGTAACGAAAGATTCAAAAGAGTCTGAGCATATTCAGATAGCAGACTTTTTGCTGGGTGCAGTTATGAGTGCATTTCAAGGGAAAGCATCTTCTGAGGCGAAATTAGCTGTTGCAACTAATATTGCAAGTTACCTTGGTTGGGACACGTTAAAACACGATACTTGGTCAACAGAGCGGAAATTTAATATCTGGTATTTTCACGACCCAACCATAGGTAAAAGAGAAATTCAAACTCACAGTGTAAAATTGAAATATCCGTTAAGGTATAACTCAAATTCATTACTATCTTGAGGTTGATTAGCCAAGCCTCTGCTCTACAACATCGTTTCCTTTGTTTCAGGCTGAATTATTTTATATTCCATGGCATGATAGCCTCGTTGACGTTTATCCCACATGCGTGAAAGCTGGGGGTGGTCACTCTCAACATAATCATAAATTCGAATATCATGTTTATCAGCGTGAGCCCTATGCAGACGACCAGCATACTGCTGCAATGTCCCTTTCCATGAAATTGGCATGGCTAATACAAGGGTATCGAAAGGAGGATGGTCAAAACCTTCTCCAATCAATCGACCTGTTGCCAATAATACATGCGGAATAGAGCCTTCCAGTGATTTAAGTTCCGCAAAGATAGAGGCTCGTTGCTTCTTTGGTAATCGCCCATGCAAAACAAAGCAGTGCTCCACATCATCTCCAAGTCCTTCGCGCAAGAGAGCAATATGATCTGTGCGCTCTGTCAAAACCAAAATTTTTCGACCTTCCCTATAGGCCCTAAGTATATCCTTGGAAATTTTCCTGTTCCTCTTCTCATCAGTAGTCAAAATCTGAAACGTTGTCTGGATGGGAGAGTCCATAGGTATTTCAGGTACTGGCAGGTATTGAGGCCACACCTCCAGTTGCGTTGGTGCTACTTCAGATTTGACAGCAGCATGACGTATCGGCCCACATTGCATGTGAATAATAGGCTGGTGTCCATCCCTGCGAACTGGAGTCGCAGTTAAACCAAGTATATACCGAGCTTTGGTTTGTTTGAGCACTGTTTCGAAAGAAAATGCAGCGATATGGTGACATTCATCAACGATTATCTGGCCGTAGCCATCTAATAGTCCGGAGAGGTTTTCCATGCGAACCAATGATTGCATAACGGCTATATCAACTTTGCCCGAGAGCTTCTTTTTGCCCCCTCCAACGATCCCCAACCCACCTTTGGGTAGATCAAGAAAACTACTTAATCGTTCCTGCCATTGCCTTAACAACTCAGTACGGTGTACCAGAACCAGCGTACTGACTTTACGGCGAGCAATCATGGCCGCAGCAATCACGGTTTTACCAAATGCCGTGGGAGCAGAAAGAACCCCAACTTCGTGCTTAAACAATGCTCTTACTGCCATTTTTTGATCCTTCCGCAATTTCCCCATGAACTTGGCGGTAATTTTACCACCTGAAACTCGCTCATCCTGAACATCAGGCGTGATACTGTTTTTCTCCAGTAATGACAACACATCATCCAGACATCCTCTGGGCAGTCCGATGTACTGTGAAAAGTTTTCAGCACAACCGATGATGCGAGGTTTGTTCCATACCGGCATGCGCATGGCTTGAGCCTTATAGAATTCAGGGTTTTGAAAGGCAGCCAATCGAATCAGACGATTGCTCAGGGGTTGAGGCAAATTCGCCTTGGCAATAAAGATCTGATTAGCCAGTACCAAAGTCAGGGATTCAGGCAAGTCACAGGATATGCTACGGGAGTTGGAGAAAGAGCGCTGCCATGGTTTTTTGTCATTATCTTCCACATCAAGCTCAAAGGCAACGTCGAGTGGGTGTCTGCCACCGTTACTACGCAGTAGCGCCTTATCCAGTTCAGGTCTGGTCATTGGGTGAATGGATGCCAGAAAATGCCATTGATCTGCGTACGGTTCAAACTGTTCATCTACAAACACACTACATCCATGCTCACGAGGAAACTTTTGCAACGGAAGGGCAATCAGATTACCGAAGCCCCCTTTTGGCATGGTGTCTTGATTGGGAAATAGTCTGTCATAACTGGCCAGAGACAATTGTCGTGTACGTTCACATGTATGGCTTATCAATGCCGCGCCGAGCAAACGCGCTTCACGAGCAGGCACAGGAGCTGCAAAAAATATCCATACATGCGCCCCATTGCCTGAACGAGATATTTCAAGCGCTGCTGGAATATCCAGTTCCCTACATGATTGCATGAAGGCTCCGGCATCTTCGCGCCACTCCTGTTTGTCAAAATCAACAGCAAGAAAGTAGCAATGATTGTCGTTCAATAATGGATATACGCCGATTGTTTGCTTGCCGGACAGGTGATTAAAAATCATTTCATCAGAAACGGGTAGCAGCATTCGCTTGCTGCACTGTCCGCATTTCACGCGTGGTTTGTGGCACACGCCCGGCTTCCACTCGTTGCCACATGCAGGGACATACCCTGCCTTTCCCTTGGTCGATTCCCAGCGTTGCGGGTAAACATCATCTCGTCCCCGAAAGAACCGCCTGAACAGCTCTATTTTTTCTTTTATTGATAGCGAGAGATTGTTGGCAGGCAAGTTGGCCGGTACGTCTAGGGTAGGTACTTCAATTTTTTCCTCCCAGATAATGCCATGTTGATTCAACAAAGATTTAAGCCGGTTGTTTTCTTCGCGCAACCGCAATAGCTCTTCCCGTGAGTGGCTATCCTTTCTCGTCAAACCTATATTTCTCCATCAGCGAAACCGTTATAGATTGGAGTCATTACCATTTATGCCAATTGAATCTGCTCCGATCCGAACCGGCTTGCCATTCTTCCAAACAACTGCGTATTGGCCCAAGCGACGCTTTTTTTCAAGCGCATGAGCCACTGCCGTTTTCAACGTATCAAGCATCACCTGGCTTTTTTGGGACGGTTCAGTCTTTATTGGGCTGCTCATGCATTCGCCTCCTTTAATAGCTGTTGGTACAGTGTGTCGTGCAGGATCTTTCGGTTTTCTCCGTGCTGTTCAAATAACAGAACAGGCTTGTTACCATCGTTCATAAAGCAAATGCAATGATCCACTGCGTAACTGAACAGGTCAAACAGGTTGCTCAGACTGCGTGGAAACCGCCTTTCAATATCACGAACCGGAATATTATGCCCGCCATGAGCTACCCGTTCTGCCACGCGCAGCTTAGACATTTCCACACTAGGCAGCGCCAGATAGACCAGCTCCACCCGCCAGTCTTCTGCTTGCAACCGCTTAATCAGACGCAAATAACTGCGCCCTGAAAGAGTAGTCTCAAAGGCAAAGTCCTCTTTTGCCGCAATATGTTCTTCGATCTCAGACAGAAAAATCCGGCTAGCTGCAATAAGTTCACGCTCTGGGGCAAGCGGCGACAAACCTGCGGCAATCAGGTCGGCATTCACAAAGTTTGTACATCCGGCAACCTTGGGAAGATATTCCATTGCGAAGGTTGTTTTTCCAGCGCCATTCGGGCCCGCAATAATCCAGCAGGTGGCCATTATATGCCCGCCTTAACATCGAGTTTGCATTCCAGTCTCGGTATTCGTCTATTCATGCGTACCAGCCCACCATGTGTTAATCTCATCTACAAAAGTGACATTCTCGTAAGCATCTTCAATTGCTCAATCCAGTCATTGTAACAATTCCAGCAGCGATTCACTCGATCTACGTGCCAACATTGGTCAGACCCTGCTCATAATCAGAGGCTATAGTAGCACAACAGCGGACTGGCCCACATCTGCCCTGTGTCACCTCGCCATTGCCATTGATTAGATATTTTCCAGTTTCATTGTTTTTCCATCATTACTCTGTATCTCAATGTTCTAGTCGGAAGCCATACCACCGATTTGCAGAAACAAATTGCACCTTACTCATATTCTTTTACACACACACTATCAAGAGCAGATACTCAGACTCAATTCTTTAGCGAGTTTTGCTACATAACTTTTTTGTCGTTCCAGTATATCATCGTCCTTACCTGTGTCTCAGGGCGGGATTATACTTTTTTCATTTTTTGGCCAAATAAGAGCTCCGCTCTAAAATTATCATCCCAGCCTGCCCTCATCATCTTGCCCGCCACACGGTCTTTAAGCGGTTGCTTACTTAATATTATCAATGGCTTGACCTGTTCTTAAGGGGTGACTATTTAGTTTTTCCACCTGTCAAAACAGACTGTTTTAGCTTATAGCCATCATAATGAAAACAACAACTTAGATCATGGTTTTACCAATAGATTTTGTCAATATAGCAAGTTCCTTATATTAAAGGTATAACTCAAATTCATTACTATCTTGAATAAGCAACTTCATCAACTTAGGATGAATGAAAACCTTTTCTCGTCCAATTTCTTCTTCTTCCAACACACCAATCTTACACAACTGTTTCAGATAAACAGAAGCCGTTTGGCGTTTAGCAATATTTTTTTCTACTAAGTTCCCAATGCGACAGTAAGGCTGCTCAAATAAAACTTCAACCAATTCTCTGCTATAAACCTTAGGTAAGGTTCGTTGCACATACTCACGTGTATGTTTTTCAAGTTGGACAAGGGTATCTATTTTATTATTCGTCCATTTTGCTGTTTCTTCTATACCTTTCAAGATAAACAAAATCCATTCTTGCCAGTTTTGATGCTGAGTTACACCTAGTAATAAACGATAATAATCCGTTTTATTTTGAATAATATATCGGCTTAAATAAAGGATGGGGAGACCCAATAATCCCTCTTGAATTAAAAACAGACTATTGATAATACGCCCTGTCCGCCCATTACCATCAGTAAAAGGATGAATAGCTTCAAACTGATAATGTGCGATAGCTAAGCGAATAAGAGGTTCAAGCTCTGTTTCGTTATGAATAAACACTTCCCAATTAGCCAGCTTCTCACGTAATAACGCTTCACCTTCAGGTGGGGTATAAATAATTTCTTTTGTTTGTGCATTAGCTAATGCCGTACCGGGTACGCGACGGATCTGCATCTCCGCACCTTTTATTTGGCTACAGATGGCAATGGCAGTATTGGTACTCAGCGGTCTTTCTTCTAAAGCTTTATACCCTTCGTAGAGTGCTGTTCGGTATCTTAGTGCTTCTTTTGTTGCAGCATCAGTAACATTGCCTGCATCTGAAAATTGAAATAATTTATCCATCGTGGTGACGATATTTTCAATCTCAGAAGATGACTTTGCTTCTAATAATGGCAGTGTATTAATTAAAATAGCTTGGTTTGGAATTAATCTGGCAGCCTGATTTAATTCAGCTAATGCTGATCGTGCAGTGATACACTGCTTCAAGATAATCTTGGACTCAATATCCTGTCGGGGCGGTATCGCAGGTAATTGTTGATACGGTTGCGCAGGATCCCAAACCATCATTTATTCCTCGTTACTAATTATGTTGATACAAATGGATTTAATCGACATGTTTATTGGATATGTCGATAGTATAAACACTTTATTTGTTAATGTCGAAATAATTAAGTATTATCGACATATATCAATATTTAGCTATTAATAAAGCAATTACCACTCAAAATTATTTTTGGTCAACACCTTCTCACCACGCCATAAATAAGCAACCAGCTTACCTTTTTTAGCTATGCTGTAATCAAGTGTTGTGGTCTAATAATCATGCAGTAAATTATAGCCTATAATTTACTGCATGATTATTAGACCACAACACTCTATCGTTCACTCAGAACGAGGTGCAAATACACTCGGTGAATTAATATCCTCATTCCGTGATAAACGTGTCTGTCCCTATGTGATCCACCAAATGCCAGTACGTAGAGCAAAAATCATCGCCAGCGAGAAAGATCACGTTATGCAGCTAACTTGCGACCAGTTGTCAAAAGGATTTGCAAGGGCACGAGATCTTGCTGGCGTTGGAAAAGAAAGTAGCCACCCTCCAACTTTGCATGAGCTTATAAGTTTGGGAGAGTTTTTACGAAAAGAACAGGGATGGACAATAAAACAAATACAAAAGCTTCGCGGCCATACTAGCGAAAAAATGACCATGAAATACTTGGAAGGACAAGAGTGGACTACTGTTCTTGAAGCATAAAACCAGTAAACGTTTTCCGAATATATTCCGAAAGTTTTCCGAGTTTTATTTCTACAACTCTTAATAAAATACTTTATATGTCGTCAAAACTGCTGGTATGTATAGCTTTAAGTATGGTGCCGACGGGCGGGGTCGAACCGCCACGGACTATGTCCACCACCCCCTCAAGATGGCGTGTCTACCAATTTCACCACGTCGGCAATTAGGGGTATAGCTATTGTGGAAGGTCAGGTAAATCGCTTGGTTTTGCTGGCGCTGTTTCTAAAGATTCAGTAATCATTACCGACTCTGTAACACTATCAGCAGGTCTTGTTTGATTTGAAAAGTAAGCTAGTGTCAGGCTGGTCATAAAAAAAGCAGTGGCTAATATGGCGCTAGAGCGTGATAAGAAAGAAGCTGAGCCTTGACTACCAAATACGCTTGTCGAGGCGCCACCGCCTCCACCGCCGCCTAATGCTGCGGCACCAGCATCTGCACCTTTACCGTGTTGGATCAAGATCAATCCAACCAGCAATACTGATATAGTGAGGTGTACTACAATAATTACTGCATCCATTTTTTTACCTAAACGCTTGCTGCTGCCTGACAAATTGCTACAAAATTATCGGCATCTAATGATGCACCACCGATAAGTCCGCCATCAATATCAGGCATTGAAAATAAAGAGGACGCATTATCCCCTTTTACGCTGCCTCCGTAAAGTATTTGTACCGATTCAGCGGTAGCTTGATCATGCTTGGCAATGCGCTCACGCATCAGTGTGTGTACATCTTGCGCCCATTCTGGTGTTGCAGACTTGCCTGTGCCAATTGCCCATACCGGTTCATAAGCGAGCACTGCTTGCGACAATGCTTTAACACCACTGTGTTCGATAATAATATCAACAAGGCGTAAAATAACTTCTTCTGTCTTACCTTGTTCGTGTTCTTCTGGGCTTTCGCCTATGCAAACTATAGGGGTTATGCCTTCTTTTAGCGCGGCACCATACTTCTCTGCAATAATATAATCTAGTACCAATTGATCTAGGCCAATCTCTGCATATAAACAACGTCGTTCTGAATGCCCCATCAATACATATTTACAGCCAAAATCATTTAGCATGGGTGCCGATATTTCACCGGTATAAGCACCTTGTCTGAATTGCGAAAGGTTTTGCGTTCCCCAAGCTAGCGTAGTGCCTTGTAACCGTTGCTGAACTTGTTGTAGATAAACAGCGGGGGGAAACAACGCAACATCGACAGCTGGAAAGCTATCTGCTTGCGCCAATATTCCGTCAAGTAATTTTTCATTGCTTGCACTAGAGCCATTCATTTTCCAATTTCCCGCCACCAAAGGTTTACGCACCATCATCTCTCATTCATTATAAATAATAGCTTTAGACTACCTTTCTACCGCTGATAAAGCAATGTTCTTTTTATCCTAATTTCATTATTGGTACATATCCTGCATATTCCTAATGCGAGACTTAATTAAAGTCTTAATATTTTATTTTAAAGATAGGAAAAACTATGGGTACTCAAAATTTAAATACAGATAATATTATTCAATTTCCTAAGGGATTAATCGGTTTATCTGAGCAAACACAGTTACAATTATTCCATGAAAAAACGAATGATGAACCTGTTGTCCATTGGTTACAGTCTATTGTAGATGCTGATTTTTCAATGTCCGTTATTTCACCAAGCACACTTGGCATGGAATACGAAATTGAATTTAGCGATGATGATTTAAAATCACTGCAATTAGATGATCCGGCTGATGCGCTTGTATTGTTAGTTATTTATAAACAATCTGATGAAAATGATGATATTAAAGTGGTAACCACAGCGCCTATCATTATTAATGCTGAAAAGAACTTAGGTCTACAAAAGTCATTGGAACACACTGTTTTTCATTGATTCTTTAGCTACGCTAAGTTTCTAATAACATCCGCGAGTTCATCAGCTAATTGATTAGTCAGTGCTGCGTCACGCCCTTCAACCATGACTCTTATAACGGGTTCGGTACCTGATGCGCGTAATAAAACACGTCCGGTATCGCCTAGTTTATTTTCGGCTGCTTTAACAGCCGCTGTGATATCGCTGTTATTAGTAATATCCATTTGTTTAGCAATTTTAACGTTAATTAGTCGTTGGGGGTATTTAACGACTGCTGAACTAAGCTCGTTTAGGCTGTCACCTGTTTGCTGTATTTCGGCTAGCACTTGTAATGCCGCAACAATGCCGTCGCCAGTAGACGTTTTATCTAAACAAATAATATGTCCCGATGATTCACCACCCACCACCCCGCCCATTTTCTTCATCATTTGCATCACATAGCGATCACCTACATTGGCACGATGAAGTGTCATATCGTGACGTTGTAAAGCGTGTTCTAAGCCTAAGTTTGACATTTGTGTGCCGATAATCTCTGTACCGCCCGTCCCTGTGCGTTGCTGAGACTTAGCGATGATAAACAGCAACTCATCACCGTCAACCAACTTACCTGTGTGATCAACCATAATAAGCCGGTCACCATCTCCATCTAGAGCAACGCCTAGATCGGCTTTATGCTCTAATACTGCGGCTTGCAATAATTCAGGTTCGGTCGAACCACATTGTTGATTAATATTAATCCCATCAGGTTTGTCACCAATGGCAATCACCTCGGCGCCCAATTCTTTAAATACATCGGGCGCTATATGGTAGGTGGCACCATTGGCACAATCAACAACCATTTTTAAGCCTGATAGATCAACTTTTGAAGGAATAGTGCTTTTGCAAAATTCAATATAACGGCCCGCTGCATCATCAACTCGATAGGCTTTACCCAATAAATTTGATTCAACCGTTACCAGCGGCTGATCCATCATTGCTTCAATTTCATGCTCAATGTCATCCGCTAGCTTTGTACCTTCACCTGAAAAGAACTTAATGCCATTATCGTGATAAGGGTTGTGTGATGCACTAATGACAATACCTGCTTGTGCATGGAATGTCCGTGTTAAATAGGCTATGGCGGGTGTTGGCATTGGACCTAACAAATAAATATCAACACCCGCAGCTGATAAACCTGCTTGCAGTGCAGATTCAAACATATAGCCTGAAATACGTGTGTCCTTACCGATTAATATTTTACTACGGTGCTCCTTGGCAAATACGCGACCGACTGCCCAGCCTAATTTGAGTACAAATTCAGGCGTGATAACGCCGTCACCAACACGGCCACGAATGCCATCAGTTCCAAAATATTTTCTTTTTTGTTCAGCCAACGTCATTTACCTTCATTACGTGATTAGTCATCATTATAGCCTGAACGGTTGCACCCACATCATGACTACGAATTATTTTGGCACCTTGCCATATTGCTAGCGCTGATAAAGCTAAACTTGCTGCTAGTCGCTCATCCATTGGAACATTAAGTAATTTACCGATCATTGATTTACGTGATACGCCAATTAATACGGGCAATCCTTGTTTCACTAAGTCACCTAAATGTTTCATTAAACGGAGATTATGATTAGCGCGTTTACCAAAACCAAAACCGGGATCAACAATCAATTTATCTCGGCTAATACCTGCTTGTTCACACACGGCCACCCGATCCATTAAAAACTGGCTCACTTCTGCGACAACAGCATCGTATTGAGGCTTGTCTTGCATAGTGTCAGGTGTACCCTGCGAATGCATTAAACAAACGGGTACATCTAGCTCAACTGCGGCTTGTAATGCGCCTTTTACACGCAATGCTTGCACATCATTAATCATGCCAGCGCCCGCATTCACCGCTGCACGCATTACCTCAGGTTTAGAAGTATCAATAGAAATTGGAATAGCTATTTCAGCCTGAATAGCTTCAATAACAGGCACAACCCGTGCTATTTCTTCATCTACCGAAACCATGGCTGCACCAGGTCGAGTAGATTCACCCCCTACATCGATAATTGCCGCGCCATCAGCGACCATTTTCTGTGCTTGTTTTAGTGCTGCATCCGGTGCAACAAATTGTCCACCATCTGAAAAAGAATCAGGGGTGACATTGAGGATCCCCATAACTTGGGGACGCGTTAAATCAAGTGGTTTGCCAGCGCAGTCTAGAATAACATTGTTCATCATTTGAATAGTTGTGCATCTGTACCAAGACGAAGAAGTATAATTTCGCCTGTTAGATTGATGAGATAAATAATCAACATATCTCCACCTAAATGAAACTCCCTACAATCCTGATATTCACCAATAAAGGCATGATCTTTAGATTCGGCTGGCAGTAGCTTGCCTTCCCTAAGAAGATTTATGTAATCAATGAATTTTTCAAACTGTGAGTCAGCTAATCTTGCTTTCTTATAATCTTTTATAAAAGTCTTATGGCGTTTAAGCCTCATTTTAGTTCATCAACTGAAAACGCATCAATATTAATGCCTTTCCTTGCTTGTTTAATCGCTTCAACAGTCTCTTTATTAGGTATCTTAACCTCAAAAGGTAAACCTTGAGTTTGTACTACCATGCTAGTAAACACATTAACGGCCTCAGTAAAGTTCATTCCTAATGAGTTAAGAATAACTTTGGCTTCATTCAATGATTTTTCATCTATACGAAGGCTTGTTTGCACTTTAGACATATATTTCTCCTTGAATCACATGGCAACTATACACCATATGGTGTGCAAAATAAATTAATGCAACGCTGGCTCACCCCTAGGATCTTCATCTGTATCTGTATCAGAATCTGTTGATGTAGAAGGCGAGGATGGCGGTGTAGATGAGCTATCATCCCAATCTTTGGGTGCGCCTGGCTCACGTCCTTCCATAATGGCATCAATTTGCTCACTATCAATGGTTTCATATTTCATTAATAGATCGGTCATGATATGCAATTTATCAATATTATCTTTCAAGATTTTTTCTGCTCGCTGATAATTACGGTTCACTAATTTACGCACATCTTCATCGATCTGTTTTGCTGTCAAATCGGACACTGTTTTGTGTTGTGTTATGCTCCGACCAAGGAATACCTCCCCTTCCTCTTCGCCATATGACATCGGTCCCATATTATCCGACAGTCCCCATTTGGTCACCATATTGTGTGCTATTTCAGTAGCGCGCTGAATATCATTGGATGCACCCGTTGTCACCCCTTCTTTACCCAAAATCATCTCTTCAGCAATACGACCACCATATAGCGTCGACATTTGGCTTTCTAACAGACGCTTACTGTTACTGTATCTATCTTCTTCGGGTAAAAACATAGTAATACCCAAAGCGCGACCACGAGGAATAATACTGACTTTGTAGACAGGATCATGTTCAGGTACTAAACGACCTACAATAGCGTGACCCGCTTCATGATAAGCCGTGTTTTTCTTTTCTTTTTCGCTCATTACCATTGACTTGCGTTCTGCGCCCATCATGATTTTATCTTTGGCTTTTTCCATGTCTTCCATTTCAACTAGGCGTTTATTTTCTCTGGCTGCAAATAAAGCAGCTTCATTCACTAAATTAGCTAAATCAGCACCTGAAAAACCGGGTGTGCCTCGCGCAATCACGCTCGATTTAACATCATCTGCTGCAGGTACTTTGCCTAAATGAACATTCAAAATATGCTCACGGCCACGAATATCAGGCAATGGCACCACCACTTGGCGGTCAAAACGACCTGGACGTAATAACGCAGGATCTAATACATCAGGACGGTTAGTCGCAGCAATAATAATAACGCCTTCATTACCTTCAAAACCATCCATTTCAACTAGAAGTTGGTTCAATGTTTGTTCGCGTTCATCATTGCCCCCACCTACACCAGCCCCACGATGGCGGCCTACCGCATCAATCTCATCAATAAAGATAATGCAGGGCGCATGTTTTTTAGCTTGTTCAAACATATCACGCACACGTGATGCACCCACACCAACAAACATTTCAACAAAGTCAGAACCTGAAATAGTAAAGAACGGTACTTTTGCTTCACCGGCAATGGCTTTGGCTAATAATGTTTTACCTGTACCTGGTGCACCGACTAATAAAATACCACGAGGAATTTTACCGCCTAATTTTTGGAACTTGGCAGGTTCACGTAAGAATTCGACTAGCTCTTCAACCTCTGCCTTTGCTTCATCAACACCAGCAACATCTTTAAAGGTTATTTTAACTTGCTCTTCACTCAGCATTTTCGCTTTGCTTTTACCAAATGACATTGGGTTTTTGCCCCCACCACCTTGCATTTGGCGCATAAAGAACACCCAAACACCTACCAGCAATAACATGGGGAACCATGAAATAAAGATCTGCATTAATAAACTGGTTTTTTCTGCAGGTTCCGCTTTTACGGTTACACCATTATTAATTAAATCACCCATTAAACCTGGATCATAATCGGGGCTAAAGGTGGTGAATTCTGTGTCATCCGTTAGTGTGCCGATAATGGTTCTACCTTGAATAAGTACTTCTGCTACGCTACCGTCTTTTACATTATTAATGAACGTCGAATAATCGAGTTCTGTTTCATCAGTTTGTGGCGGTGCAAAAGCGCTAAAGACTTGCATCAGCACAATGGCAACAATCACCCATAAAACAATGTTTTTCATCATGTCATTCACTATACGGTTACTCCTGCGTAACTTTTTACTTTAGGCCGCGGCCTAATAAATAAACTTCACGACTTCTAGGTCGTGATGCATCTGGCTTACGAGTGTTTACTTTTTGAAAACCTGCTCGCATTGCCTTCATAAACTGTTCAAAGCCTTCGCCTTGAAATACTTTAACTAAAAAACAGCCCTGCTTACTCAAATTAGTTAAAGCAAAATCTAGTGCTAATTCAACCAAATAGAGACTGCTGGGCTGATCAATTGAGCTTACCCCTGTTATATTGGGGGACATATCTGATAATACAAGGTCTATCTGTTGACCATTTAACACTTCATTGAGTTCATCTAATACTGAATCTTCTCTAAAATCACCTTCAATGAAGTGTACACCTGTTAACGGTGTCATTGGCAGAATATCCAGTGCCACCACCATTCCTTTGTTGCCCACTTTGCGTAAGGAATAGTCAGACCAGCCTCCTGGCGCAGACCCCAAATCCACCACTGTCATGCCTGGACGCATCAATTTGTCTTTTTTATCTATTTCTTCTAGCTTGAATGTAGACCGAGAACGATAGCCCGCTTTTTGAGCTAATTTGACGTAATGATCATCAAAATGCTCCTTCATCCAATCATTACTTGATTTACTCCTTGCCATATTTAAGGAGCCTTATCAGTGCTAACGACCAGAGCAACGCCTAAAAGGCTTACTACCATATACACATTACTGCTAATCATGTGGAATAAATCAAAGCGATTCAATGTAGCATTATCTAGTGGTGTTAGCTGTTTAATTTCAGCCATTCTAATGATTTCGGGCTGTAAATAAGTAAGCATGACTAAGCTTAACAAAAGCATCACTAGTACTACCCAAAATCGCCATAGTGATACCGCATGTTTACCTTGAGCAATAAATTTACTTATCAATAAAACCATCCCACAGCCAAGGCCTAAAATATTAACCGCTAAAAAAAGCTTGCCTGTAAAATGCCCTGCCAAAGTAGCATCGCCTAATGTGGCAAAAGCCATCGGCACAGCAATATAGCCTATTGCCAATAGACTGCCTACCCACAAAGTCAGTAATAATCGCTCAGAAATAGCGTTAGCTTGCATATTTTACAGCAACGATCTCATATTCAATATCACCGCTGGGTGCTTTAACCACGGCAATATCATCAATTTCTTTGCCAATTAATGCACGGGCAATCGGCGATGAAATTGAAATGCGGTTTTTCTTAATATCTGATTCATAATCACCGACAATTTGATAGGTCACTTCATCATCATTATCAATATTGAGTAATTCAACCGTCACACCAAAAACCACACGACCATCTTGTGGCAATGATGCCGGATCGATAATTTGAGCATTTGAAAGCACGCCTTCAAGATCTTGAATACGTCCTTCTATAAAGCTTTGTTGCTCTTTGGCAGCATGATATTCAGCATTTTCTTTTAAATCGCCATGTGCTCTTGCTTCAGAAATAGCAGCCACAACTTCAGGACGCGCAGTAAATTTTAATTGGTTTAACTCATCTTTAAGTTCATCTGAACCATGTAATGTAATAGGCACTGCCATTAGTTTAATTCTCCATGTAATGTTTGTAGACAATTAACTGTGTCAATGTCTTTACTATTTAGTGCTTGGCACGTTGCACGCGCAGCGGCCAATGTTGTGGTGTAATTCACTTGATGTTGTAGCGCCGCACGACGAATCTCTGTCGAATCAGCTACAGACTGACGCCCTTCGGTGGTATTCACAATCAAGCTGATTTCTTCATTTTTAATCATATCGACAATATGTGGTTGACCCTCAGCTACTTTGTTAACGTGTTCACACGCCACACCGGCATCGTTTAGCACTTTCTGAGTGCCTCGTGTTGCCAATAAGGTAAATCCTAAATCGATCAAATCTTTGGCAATCGTACTAATTGCGGCTTTATCAACACCACGCACACTAATAAATGCCTTACCACCTGTTGGCAATACCACAGATGCAGCTAATTGTGATTTAGCAAAGGCCTCACCAAATGTACGACCAATACCCATTACTTCACCTGTAGACTTCATCTCAGGGCCAAGAATTGGATCCACACCTTGGAATTTAATGAAGGGGAATACCGCTTCTTTTACTGAATAGTATTCAGGAATGATCTCTTTGGTAGCACCTTGTTCAACCAAGCTACGCCCTGCCATACAGAGCGCTCCCACTTTTGCTAATGGCACACCAATCGCTTTAGAAACATACGGTACTGTTCGTGATGCACGCGGGTTCACTTCAAGTAGGAAAATCTTATCGCCTTGAATGGCAAATTGCGTATTCATCAAACCCACCACACCTAATTCTAATGCCATTAGACGCACTTGCTCACGCATACGGTCTTGGATTTCTTCGCTTAAACTATAGGAAGGCAAGGCACAGGCCGAGTCACCCGAATGCACCCCTGCTTGCTCAATATGCTCCATAATGCCGCCGATCAACACATCTTTACCATCACAAATGGCATCGACATCCACTTCAATCGCATCGTCTAAAAAACGATCTAATAATACCGGTGAGTCATTTGAAACTGAAATGGCTGTTTTCATATAACGATTCAATTCTTCTTCGTTATAAACAATCTCCATACCGCGACCGCCTAATACATAGGAAGGACGAACCACCAGCGGATAACCAATTTCACTGGCGAGTGATGCGGCAGAATCTGCTGAGAAAGCAAGGCGATTAGGCGGTTGTAATAAGCCTAACTTTTCAACCATTTGTTGGAAGCGTTCACGATCTTCCGCATGATCAATGGCATCAGGTGAAGTACCTATAATCGGCACACCTTCAGCTTCAAGTGCACGCGCTAATTTAAGCGGTGTTTGACCACCATACTGCACTATCACCCCTTTAGGCTTTTCTAAAGCAACAATTTCTAAAACATCTTCAAGTGTTACTGACTCAAAATACAGGCGATCCGAGGTATCATAATCAGTAGACACCGTTTCAGGATTACAGTTAACCATAATGGTTTCATAACCATCTTCACGCAATGCTAACGCCGCATGCACACAGCAGTAATCAAACTCAATGCCTTGACCAATACGGTTAGGGCCGCCTCCTAAAATCATAATTTTGTCACGATCCGTTGGCCTTGCTTCACACTCTTGATCATAGGTTGAATACATATATGCGGTGTCACTCGCGAACTCAGCCGCGCAGGTATCAACCCGTTTATAGACTGGACGCACATTTAAATCATGGCGATGTTGGCGAACTTGTTTTTCCGTTTTTTGTAGCAATTTAGCCATGCGCGAATCAGAGAAACCTTTGCGTTTCAATGCGCGCATTTCTGCTTCATCAATCGATGCTAGAGAATGTTCTTTTAAAGCATTTTCAATTTCAACAAGTTCTTGTACCTGCACCAAGAACCAAGGATCAATTTTAGTAAGCTGTTGAATTTCATCATAACTAAAACCATAACGAAATGCATCAGCGACATACCAAAGGCGATCAGAACCCGGCAATCGTAATTCACGGCGCAAAGTATCGTCCACATCATCAATGGTTAAATCGGTGATTTCAGTCAGCCCATCACGATCAATCTCCAAACCGCGTAATGCTTTTTGCAATGACTCTTGGAAGTTACGGCCAATTGCCATCACTTCACCCACAGATTTCATTTGGGTGCTTAAACGATTATCCGCTTGCGGGAATTTCTCAAAAGTAAAACGCGGTATTTTAGTAACCACATAATCAATAGTCGGTTCAAATGAGGCGGGGGTTGCACCGCCGGTGATTTCATTTTGCAATTCATCAAGGGTATAACCTACAGCCAGTTTTGCCGCCACTTTAGCAATCGGGAAGCCCGTTGCTTTTGATGCCAATGCTGATGAACGTGACACCCGCGGATTCATTTCGATAATAATCAAACGCCCGGTTTCAGGATTAACCGCAAATTGGACATTAGAGCCGCCCGTTTCAATACCAATTTCACGCAATACCGCCAGCGAAGCATTACGCATGATTTGATATTCTTTGTCGGTCAGTGTTTGCGCGGGTGCTACCGTAATTGAGTCCCCCGTATGCACGCCCATAGGATCAAAGTTTTCAATCGAACAAATGATGATGCAGTTATCTTTACGATCTCGCACCACTTCCATTTCATATTCTTTCCAGCCAATGATTGATTCTTCAATCAATAATTCAGAGGTGGGACTAAGATATAAACCACGTTGGCAAATATCAATAAAGTCTTCTTTATTATAGGCGATACCGCCACCACTGCCGCCCATAGTAAATGAAGGGCGAATAATGGTTGGGTAACCAAATTGTGTTTGAACCTCTAATGCTTCTTCTAATGTATGCGCAATCGCTGATTTAGGCATATCCAAACCGATCTTAGTCATTGCCTTACGGAATAAATCACGATCTTCGGCTTTATTGATGGCCTCACTATCGGCACCAATCATTTCTACGCCAAATTTTTCCAATACACCTTCACGCTCAAGATCTAAGGCACAATTCAATGCCGTTTGTCCGCCCATTGTCGGTAAAATAGCATCCGGACGTTCTTTTTCAATAACTTTGCTCACCGCCTGCCATGTTACTGGTTCAATATAGGTCGCATCAGCCATGTTCGGATCGGTCATAATGGTGGCGGGATTCGAGTTCACCAGCACAACACGATAGCCTTCTTCACGTAGCGCCTTACACGCTTGCGCACCAGAATAGTCAAATTCACAGGCCTGACCAATGACAATTGGGCCAGCACCAAGAATTAGAATGCTTTTAATATCAGTACGTTTTGCCATCTTGGATTATTTAGCCTGTTCAAGTAAGTCAATAAAATGATCAAATAATGGAGCTGCATCTTGTGGCCCCGGGCTTGCTTCCGGATGTCCTTGGAAACTAAATGCTGGCTTAGTTTTATGATGGATGCCTTGTAGAGAACCATCAAACAACGAAATATGTGTTGCTTCCAATACGTCTGGCAATGAATCTTCATCAACCGTAAAACCGTGGTTTTGGCTGGTAATCATCACTAAACCGTCTAACTTTTCTTGTACGGGATGATTGGCACCATGATGACCAAATTTCATTTTGACGGTTTTTGCACCACAGGCTAATGCTAATAATTGATGCCCTAAACAAATACCAAAAATGGGCAGTTCTTTTTCGAGCAAGCTTTGAATCGCTTCAATGGCATAAGTACATGCCTCAGGATCACCTGGTCCGTTTGATAAAAACACACCATCAGGATTAAGTGCCAACACCTCTTCAGCAGATGTTTGAGCAGGCACCACCGTTAAACGACAACCGCGTTCAACTAACATACGTAAGATATTACTCTTAGCACCAAAGTCATAAGCAACTACGTGAAAACGTTTAGCTACTGCTTGAGACTCACCCGACAAATGCCAACAGCCTTTGTCCCATTGATAAGGCTTATCTGTGCTAACCACCTTAGCTAAGTCCATACCTTTTAAGCCATCAAATGCTTTAGCTGCAGCAATGGCGGCATCAACATCAATATTGTCACCCGCAACGATACAACCCTTCATCGCGCCTTTATCGCGGAGGAGACGGGTCAATGCACGGGTATCAATACCGGCTAAACCCACCACATTATGGCGTTCTAAATAACTATCTAATGCTTCCTCGCTTTCGCCTGAACTGCGCCAATTGCTAACAACAGGCGATAAGTCACGAATAATTAAGCCACTCGCAACAATATTATTTGATTCTTCATCTTCAACATTCACCCCAACATTGCCAATATGCGGATAAGTTAAGGTGACAATTTGGCGACAATATGAAGGATCAGTTAAAATTTCCTGATAGCCCGTCATCGCCGTATTAAACACAACCTCACCCACCGATTGCCCAATAGCACCAATTGATTCGCCGTGATAGACCGTACCATCTTCAAGAGCAAGTAAAGCGCTTGTCTTCAAAGGAAACCTCCAGCAGATAAAAATAAAGGAAAAAGCCTAAGGGCTTATCCAAATAATAGGAACCGTAGCGAGGAGGAGTCATTTTGAGTCATATTTCTCGATCATTTAAGGCGAATAGTTGTTCTATTTTAACGAAAATAATCGGGGAATATGGCCAAAAGGGCTTTTCCGCAGTAGGTTTTCTATTGTTGGATAAGCTCTTTCACGCTCTTCCCACACAAAACCCTTGTAATTTTATCTTAAAAGTAGGTGCTTAGTCTATGTGAAAATATAAATTTTAAGACTTATTTATAAAGCTCAGGTCGCCCATGATTAAGTAATGGCATATTCTTCCGAACTTCGTTTAAATAATCTAAATCAACCATGGCAGAAACTAACTCTGCACGTTCGGATGCACAACAAATCACACTGCCCCATGGATCTATAATCACACTGCTACCATATGATGTACGCCCTTCATAATGTTCACCCCATTGATTCGGCGCCACAATATAAATTTGGTTTTCTATTGCTCTAGCAATTAATAATGGCAACCAGTGATGCTTGCCGGTGTAGAGAAAAAATGCCGCTGGTACAAACACTATTTGTGCGCCTTGTGCTGTCATATGACGAAATAATTCAGGAAAACGTAGATCGTAACAAATGGTTAATCCAAGTTTACCCACCTCATGGTCGACCACAACAGGCGTATCTCCTGGCTTGATACCCTCTGATTCGTTATAACCCAGTGTGGGTGCATCACACATATGAATTTTACGATAAACACCCTTTAACTCACCTTGGCGATTAATTAATATCGACGTGTTATATAAGCGCTCACTATCTTCTGCTATTTTTTCGTAGATACTGCCTAATAAAATAGAGAGTTCATATTGTTTAGCATATTGCTGAAATGTCTGAACAAGATCGCCGTCAATACTTTGTGCTACTCGGTGCTTTTCTGCATGATCTTTACCAACATATAAAAATGTTTCAGGAAAAGCAAGGAGATCAACACCCTCATCAGCAGCCTGCTTAATTTTCTCTAATGAATAATTAAGATTTTCTTCAAATCGGTCAGATGAGTTCATCTGTACCATGCCAATACGACTTTTCATACATGTTCCCACAGAGTGTTATTACTCTTAGTTTACGACTGAAATATAACAAAATTTAATAAATCAGGTATTATTTCATTCATTCATTGAATATTTAAGGATTCAACCGTGAGTTATTCCCTTCTTGATAGTAGCTTTCCCCATCATCGCCCTCGCCGTCTTAGACGTGATGAATTTTCACGCAATTTAGTTCGTGAGAACCAGTTATCAGTCAATGATCTTATTTATCCTTGCTTTGTATTAGAAGGCAATAATCAACGCCAAGCGGTTGAATCAATGCCCGGTGTAGAGCGAATGAGTATTGATCTACTATTAAAAGAAGCAAAAATCATCCATAAGCTTGGTATCCCCGCTCTCGCCTTGTTCCCCGTCACACCCGATGAAGTGAAATCATTGGATGCTAAAGAAGCCTACAATCCAGATGGTGTTGCACAACGTGCTGTGCGTGCGCTTAAAGCTGAATTCCCTGATTTAGGCGTGATTACTGATGTGGCACTAGATCCTTTTACCACTCACGGTCAAGATGGTTTGATTGATGACAGCGGTTATATTATTAATGATGAAACGGTTGATGTATTAGTTAAACAAGCTTTATCCCATGCTGAGGCCGGTGCAGATATTGTTGCTCCGTCAGATATGATGGACGGACGTATTGGCGCAATTCGCCAAGCCTTAGAACAACAAGGTCATATTCATACCCGTATTCTGGCGTATTCGGCTAAATATGCCTCTAGTTTTTATGGCCCATTTCGTGATGCGGTTGGCTCTGCTGGCAATCTAGGTTCAGGTAATAAATACAGCTATCAAATGGATCCTGCCAATAGCAACGAAGCCTTGCATGAAGTAGCATTAGATCTGCAAGAAGGTGCTGATATGGTTATGGTTAAACCCGGAATGCCCTATTTAGATATATTACATCGCGTCAAACAAACCTTTCAAAAACCCACCTTTGTCTATCAAGTCAGTGGTGAATATGCCATGTTAAAAGCCGCCGCCCAAAATGGCTGGCTAGATGAAAAAGCAGTGGTAATGGAAAGCATGATTGCTTTTAAACGTGCTGGAGCTGATGCTATTTTGACCTATTATGCCAAAGACGTAGCACAATGGCTAGCTGAAAAATGACCGATCATTACGCCGTTATCGGCAACCCGATTAGTCACAGCAAATCCCCTTTAATTCACACTGAGTTTGCTAAACAAACTGGGCAAGATCTTGATTATATTGCCAGAGAAATTCCTTTAGATGATTTAATCGACGGTCTGAAGCAATTACAAGCAGAAGGCTTTAAAGGCATTAACATCACCGTACCGTTTAAGGAACAAGTCTGGCAACAGGTCAGCAATAAAAGCGCCCATGCGGAAAGAGCGGGCGCAGTAAATACACTCATGTTTAATAATGACGGTACACTCTACGGAGACAATACTGATGGTATTGGTTTATGCCGTGACTTAGTTGATAACCACCAAATTGAACTAACAGGAAAACGACTATTATTACTCGGTGCAGGTGGCGCAGCACGCGGCGTTATTGAGCCTTTATTAAGTTACAAACCATCAGAACTAGTCATTGCCAACCGTACTGTTAGCAAAGCTAAAGATCTCGCTGATATATTCGCTGACTTCGGTACAATAAAAGGCGGCGGATTTAGTGACATTACGGGGCAATTTGATGTCATCATCAATGCCACAGCCGCCAGTTTGCAAGGTGAGGTTCCACCTTTACCCGATAATATTCTGAATGATAATGCAAGTTGTTACGACATGATGTATAGCAATACCGATACCGCTTTTATCACATGGGCAAAACAACATGGTGCTAAAACAATTGATGGTTTGGGCATGCTAGTAGAACAAGCCGCAGAAGCATTTAGGCTTTGGCGCGGTGTTAAGCCTGAAACTAAAAATATTATCAACGTAATTCGTAATCGCACGTATAAGTAAACCTGAAGGTCACATGGAAAAGTATATTGACTTAAAAAGATGCTTTATTGATTATGGCTCTTCTTCTGATCCTGAAGCCGCAGCCCAACAAAGTTATATAGATCTTGCTTTTGGTCATGACACAAACCTATATTGGGATAAACTTCTAGAATCAAGATACATCGTTGTTCTTGGTGAGGCTGGAAGCGGTAAAAGCTGGGAATTTAATGCGCAGGCAGAACTATTAAAATCCAATGGGGAATTTGCATTCTCCCTGCGTCTTGAAAATCTGGTTGATGGAGATTTATCTCATGCACTTGATGCATGTGATGAAGATTCTTACCAAAAGTGGCATCAATCAGAAAAGCCCGTTACCTTCTTCCTTGATTCTGTAGATGAGGCTAAGTTAAAAAACCATAATGCTCTAAATAATGCCTTAAACAATTTTGTAAAAGGTATTGGGCAACATTCAATTTATCGTGTAAATATTGTAATCAGCAGCCGTATAAGTGAATGGCGAAATAGCACTGATAGCGCTGAAGTAAGGCGTCGATTTAATATTCCTAACGATAACAAAGACGCTAACTTAACGCTAAAAACTGTACTCTTAGCTCCTCTCAATGAAACACAGCTACGCCAATTAGCTGATGCTAAAGGTATCCTCAATAGTAATGATTTTATTACTGCGGTCACTCATCAATCGGCATTACAATTTGCAAGCCGACCTCTTGATGCTGAATTATTAATCCAATACTGGCAAGACAATCATCGTGTCGGCAATCGCCAAGAATTGCTTGAGCACAGCATTCCGCAAAAACTAACCGAGCGAGAAGAGCGACAGTCTCATGCGCTATTATCCCTTAGTAAAGCACGAGCAGGTGCTGAAACTATAGCGGCTGCCGCAATTTTGTGTAAGAAATTTAATATTTTAGTCCCTGATACTGATATTAACAATGAATCTGAATCTCTAAACATTAAGGTTCTATTGCCTGATTGGTCTGCACAAGAACAGAACGCATTACTTAATCTACCCATTTTTGATGGTGCTACATACGGGCATATTCGTTTTCATCATCGAACAACAACCGAATATCTTTGTGCATGTTGGTTGCAACAGCGCATGCATGACCAACTCCCCTATCCCGATCTTGAAGATATATTATTTATGCAGGTTCATGACAAATGGATAGTACGCCCTGCTCTACTTGCGGTATCCACTTGGATTGCCACATTAGGTGAAAACCCATGGAATAAACGTGTTAGAACATTTTTGCTTGAAAATAACCCTGAAAGTTTTCTTCAATTTGGAGAACCTCGTAATTTAATCACAGATGATTTAAAACGATTACTGCATTCGCTTATTGCAAAATATGAAGGACGACAAGATGTAGGGTTAGCTACAGAAAACTACCAATTACTAGCATTGGCACAACCGGTGCTTGCAAATGAATTAGCTATCAGCATCCAAGACAAATCTATTTCTGATGATATAAGAATTGAAATGATTCAGGCTATAAGAGACGGGGGCGTCACCCAATGTAACGATGCTTTGCTCAATATAATGGACTCTGACAATTCAGCATATATTCAACATTATGCAACTAAAACCTTATCAGAATTGGCAACCACAGCACAACTTGAGAAACTTCATTCCATTGCACAACAGAAACAACAATTACCCTCAATGCTATGCGCTTATCTCTGTGAAGCCTTATATCCCAAAATTATAAACCCAGAACAATTTCTATCACTAATAGAAAAAATATCGCCTAATGAAGATAGGTCAACCATTGATATACCGTATTACCTTGAACAGTTATTTAAGAATAATGATATCCCTAGCTCTCACTATAAAAAACTTCTCAGCGGTATTATTCGTTTAGGTAAAAAAGCACCTCACCTCAAGCGAGGTAGCCAACCATCCAATATCTCAATAGAGTTTGCATGGTTAACGGAAACGTTATTACACGTTTTAAATAAGATTTTAGCGCAAGACACTGTTGACGACAAACTGTGGCCCCAAATAAGCAATTCGCTTATCTTTATTGACGATAGCAATCGAGTTCACCCATCTCACAACATAGAAAAAGAAATATCGCTGCTCAATCAACTTTTAGTACATCATCCCGCCATTCGTCAATATTATGCTTGGGCAATTATCAAGTTAAAACATCCTAATAGCACCCAAGTATATATCGGTAATATTTTTGGGTGGAATAATATGATTAAAGCGGATAAGTCAGATCTTGAATGGCTACTCAATAACATTGAAAACCCAGTGTCAGATATTCAACAAGAACAAGCTCTGAAGCTTGCAGTTGGATTACATCGCTATGTAATATTACCCAAGAATACTAAAAACCATTTATGTAAAGCAGTATCGGGCAATAAAAAATTGATCCGTATATTAAATCAACAATTACCTAACCGCATTGTATCTACTTATCGCCAAATTAAATCCAAAATTTCAGACGAGTATTTTTGGAACTCAAAAAAACGATTCATTAAACAAAAGGTTTCCAAGACTTATCATTATATTTCAGAAAGGATATGGCTGCATCGTCATATTAAAGGCATCCGAGAAGGCAAACATCTTCATACCTTAGACTACTTTACTCATCGTAGTACCTCACAAGATGATCCGATATCCGAATCATATAACTGGAAAAACCTTGTTGATCCTTATGGTGATAGGATTGCATCAGCCGTGCGAGATGGTTGGATTAAATCTTGGCGAAACTATGAACCGTCATTAAATGAGAATACACAAGGTACAGTAGTTGGTCTTGCTGGGATTCGTACAGAATTAACTCAAAACCCACAGTTACTCAACAATATCAGCGATGCAGATGCTGAGTTAATGATGCGTTACGCTATTCATTCAATGAACAGCTATCCTGATTGGCTATCAAGTTTAGCTGAAATAAGACCAACAGCAATACAAAACATCATCCATCAATGTATTGATAATGAATGGAGACACCCTGCAAGCGACTCACAATATTACGGCACGATCACTCGTTTACAATATATACCACCAATCATTCAAGATTTAGCTATTAATAAACTCCAAACCAAATTGCAAGATTCAGAACCAGAGCATCCACAGCTATTATTTACGGTATTAAAAATACTGTTACAAAATGCTACGAGTGATAAAGTATTGTTAGCCACTATTGCGATCGATAAGCTAAATGCGCTATCTTCTAATGATTCAAGTTATCTCAACTGGTTGGTTGTTTTACTTCAAATTAACGGCATGCCAGCTATACATATTCTCGATCAAGAGTTAGAGAAACCTGAAGTGGATGCTAATAAACTAATGCTGAATTTAGCTGGTCACATCGACTCTCGGCACGGCTCACTAGGACTCATCGGTGTGAACCCAGCATATAAATCAGCTCAATGTTTACGTATTTTAATACCCTTGGTCTATCGATATATCAAACTAGCAGAAGATATCACTCGCCGTGGTACTTATAGAGCAAATGATCGAGACGCCGCTCAATCATTTAGAAATGAACTGCTCCCTTGGCTGGCAAATAGGGATGAAAGTAACGTATATCAGTTACTAAGCGAATTGTTACCTCAACCAGAATTAAAAAGGGAGCAAGACTTTATCCTTCGCCTTATGGATAAGCGAGCAGAGCGAGATGCAGATCTTAGAACATGGTTGCCAAAACAAGTATATGAATTTGAAAAAGAACATGAATCTCAACCACGATCCAATCATGATCTTTTTAGGTTAGTTTGCCGACGATTACTGAGTATCAAAGATCATGTCGAGCGAGATGATTACAGCCCACGTGATACTTTTAATCTAAAATCACTAGAACCTAAATTAAGAAAGTGGCTTGCTAACCAACTAAAATCTCGTGCCAACGGAAAATATACTGAAGTACAAGAAGTTGAAGTTGATCTCGATAAGAAACCAGATATTAGATTAGTTGCGCCAAATATACACCCTGTTTCTATAGAAATAAAATGGGCTGACAACTGGACAATTAAAGAGCTTGAAACAGCTTTAGAGACACAGTTAGTTGGTCAATATTTACGCACGCCTGATTCAAATTATGGAATACTCCTGCTTGGCTATAGAGGAAAAAAGAAGGTGTGGGTTCATGGAAAAACCAAGGCAAGACTTAATCTTCAAAAGCTAGTGATCCACCTACAGACTTTAGCGGATAATATTAAACAACAAAATGATAATGTGTATGGATTAGAGGTAATTAGTTTTGATTTTACCGATCCATCGCATCAATAATTGCATCAGGATTATGTTCCACCACTTTTAATAACACACGTGCAGGCCCGCGAGGCACGCGCAGTCCCTGTTCCCAATGGCGTAACGTTCCTACCGATATACCAAAGGTAGCGCAGAATGTTTGCTGACTCATACCTGTTTTTTCTCTAATCGCCTTTACGTTGACCGTCTCAGGTCTGTGCAGTGCAACAGTTTTTGTATTGCCTTTAGCGTGATCTATCGCATCCGATAGCCCTGCTGATATTTCAGTGAATGCTTTGTTCATTGCTCTTTCTCCAGTAATCAACCAATTCATCAACTAACTTGGCCAATAGTTTCTTTTCTTCAGCAGAGATATTGGCCTTCTCATTTTTACCAAACACGGCTAGCAGGTATAGTGGCATCATATTGCTATGGTGATAATAAATCACTCTGACACCACCGCTTTTACCCTTTCCCGATCTTGCCCACCTAAGTTTTCTAATGCCACCCGAACCCTGTATAAGATCACCTGCGCTGGGGTGTTCAGATAAATAAGAAATCAACTCTTCTTTTTCTTCCAATGTCAGTAGTTTTGTCACTTTCTTTTGGAAAGGTTTGGTTTCAGCAATGGTAATCATATAGCCTTATAATATACTCCAATGGAGTATTGATCAAAGTAAATTTATGATTCAACCTAGAAATTGAATTTTATCGTATTGATACTAAGTTATACTTTGTTTTATCTAAGCTAAAATAAACTGTTCTAACCTATCTATGAATACCTTTGCAAAAATATACCAATGCTCATTAGAACGAAAAGGCGATGAAGAACAACTCTATACCCTGTTGCCAGCAGGTCTTAAAACAGCAGCTGAGTTATCTGCCATTCCTGATAATTATTATTTGGCAGAGATGATGAGACCGACATTCAAAGCAGGGGTTATTAATGGGCTGGCTTTGAGGCAGCGATTTGGGATGTCTGAATTATGGGATTAGATGCTGTTGCACTTGTAATTGTGATTGAAGATGAATTCCAAATTGCAATATCGGATGAGGAAGCCTTTAAATGTGAAACACCTAATTTACTCACTGATTTAGTCTATTCCAAACTTAGAAAATCTGAATCGGATGTGTGCCCTTCTATGCATGGGTTTTATATTGTGAGAAAAGTATTAAGAGAACAATTAAATCTTCCCAGAGAAAAAATAAAACCAGAAACTAAACTGACCGATCTTATCGATAAAAAAGACCGCGCACTACATTGGAATAGATTATTATCAACAATATCAAACGGTGAAACTATTCATGCTCCACTTCAAAAACCCCGTTGGATAACAATAGCTATACTCACTTCAAGTGTAATAGTCTTCATGATATTTTTATCTATAACAGAAAGCCTCATTTTCTCTTTTTTTGCTGCATTTTTTAATTCTATGATCCTTAATCCTGCCACATTGTGGTTCAAAACTGAATTTCCCAAAAACTTTCAGACCGTTAAAGATTTAATTGGTATTGCCGGCACACTCGACACTAAGGTATGGCAACGAGAACAAGTATACAATCGAGTAAAGATGCTTGTAATTGAACAGTTAGGCGTTAAGGATGAAAATATACTGCCTAATTCTCATTTCATCAGGGATCTTGGAATGAGCTGATCTCCATAAGAAAGGCTGGCTCTGATTAAGCATTAAGTGCTCGTTTAACCATTTTTTGCACATTTTCAACCATCTTTTTAGGGATAAGCGTAATATTTGGGTTTTTATTTGCATAAACCCTAAAGATCTCATCTGCAAATGCTTGCCCTACACCTTCGACACCTTCAAAATCAAAAATGACATGTTCAAATTTATCAATTCTAGTCAATAACCGTTTTGCCTGCGATCTTGAGACAAGCTTTTCATTGCCATATTGAGCTAATTTTACTGGAATAATAGTTTTATTAAATTGAAAGTCTTCTGGTCCTGCCGTAAAACCATCAAATACACTTTGTAGCTTTCTTTTTGAATTTCTTCGTAATAACATTTGAACCTGCGTGCCTAGTTCTCCGAAATTATCATCGACTTCCTCGAGAAAATCATATTCTTCATTATCATCATGAGCAAAATGTAAGCCTTTGGATAAAATAGCAAATTTATCAAACGATCTTGATGTAAAAAATATTCCTTCCCCGGTGTGATTCTCTGGATCTGTTGTTAATTTTCCTTTACTCAGTTCAAACAAAGCTTGATTTTCATCTTCCAAATTACAAAGACGCTTTATTCGCCTAAAAATCCCCTCCCCATCATCAGCTATAGCAATAAGTATATTTTCTTCATCCCTTCTTAAACCGATATGGACCCCTTCACTTTCAGAATGATCTATTGCGTTATTTAGCATTTCCGTGAATCCATAATGACAAATTTCGACAATGTTATCTGGTTCACCGTCTAACAGATAGGCAAAATGATCTCTCCAAATAATATCTTCAGCAAAACCTTCCGTTATCTCAAACGAGATAATATGCTCCCTAATATCACCTAAAAAGTATTGTTTTCCTTTACGCTGTCCTGTTGAAACAAGACGCTTCTCATTTTCAAGATACTTGATATGCCTATAAACAGCTTGAGGAGTGATATTAAAAATGGACGATATATGTTTAACTATATCTTTGGGATGAAAACGTAAATTTTTCAGGATTTGGCTACGAATTCTTATCCCTTTCTGCTTATTATCCATGCTCGTCCTTTCAATAAATATTTTTATGAAAGGATAGATTACATTTAAACAAAGTATAAGGCAATATTCAGTTCCTATCACTATGCAAAAATTCTCAGAAATATACCAACGCGCATTAAAACGAAAAGGTGGTAAAGAAGCACTTTCTGAACTGTTACCTTCCAGTATAAAAACAGCCGCTGAATTATCAGCAATACCTGATGATCGATATTTAGCTGAAATGACTAGAGCAATATTTAAAGCGGGGTTTGTTTGGAAAATAATCGATCATAAATGGGCGGGCTTTGAAGAAGCATTTTGGCACTTTAATATCGCTCGATGCAATATGATTAGTCCAGAAAATCTGGAATCGCTGTATCAAGACACCCGTATTATCAGAAATGGGATGAAGATTGATACTGTGCAACGTAATGCCGTAATGATTATTGAACTATCTGAGCAATATGGCTCGTTCGCTAAGATGATTGCCGAATGGCCTGATGATGATTTTATTGGATTATTAGGGTTGTTACATAAAAACGGCTCAAGATTGGGTAAACTTACCAGTCAGTATTTTCTACGTTTTATCGGTAAAGATGGTTTTGTATTGGCAAGGGACGGCGTTGCTGCGATGATTCGTGCAGATGTTATTACTACTCATTCCACCAGTAAACGTGATTTAAAACTAGTGCAACAAGCCTATAACTTTTGGCGAGATGAATCTGGTCTTGGTAATGCTCAAATTAGTCGTATTTTGTCTTTATCAATTGGTTGAACAAACTTCGTCACTCCCGCATGTGGTTAGCAGGAGTCTATGTTAAATGATAGATTCCCGATAAAAGAACTCGATAATGACCAATACAAGTAAATTGCTTGCGAGAAATATTACATTAAGGCAACATGATTACTTTTAAACAAAAGCCCGTTATTCTTAGTGTATGAACTACCTATTTTTGACGCCTTATCTTCCATTGACCTTATTGCCTTGGCTGTTAATGTATTGCTATTCATCTTCACTCGAAAAATTATGATCTGCTTGCTGTCACCATCGAAACCACACTTACCCAAACACGCTTTCGTGATCTTCGCTCACGCCATATTATTGTGCTACCCAATGCAAAAGTGCGAAATACTAAAATTAAGGTATTAAGCAAAAGCTCAGCCTCGGGTTTAATGCGTTATACCGACTTTAAAATAGGCTACGGCCTGCCGCCTGAACGTATTGATACCTTTCTCACCGAAGTCTGGCAACAAGCCTGTGAAAATGAAAAATCGCTTAATGCTGAAAAACAAGCCAAAATAACGGTGATTAAAAATGGTGATCACGCGGTGGTCTGGCGGCTGGCTTATTGGGTTAAAAATGTTTACAGCATGTTCGATGCCGAATTTGCTATTAATCGTGCCGCTTATGCGCATGCTCAGCAGCAAGATGTTGCACTTAATACACCTCTAACTCATGAAGTTGTCTCATAGTGACTGTAATTGCTAGCTTTTTCAGCCTTGAATTGCATTCTGCTGAAATCTAATCTAGTAAAAGCACTAAAAAACATCTAAGATCGGTTATTCAATGGTGGCCTGCACTGGTCTCCTCGCGACGATATGTTGGTCAGCCCGTCAGATCCGGAAGGAAGCAGCGGAGCCTTCGGACTCGTGCGCCGAGATTGGGCTAGTGTGGGGCATCACCCAATTATTCCAAGGCAACGACCATAGTTTCCTTAAATAAACGAGCTATCGCATGAGTTATTTGGTTCTTGCTAGAAAATGGCGACCTAAAACATTCTCTGAAGTTATCGGGCAACAACATGTCCTGCGTGCGCTAATTAATGGGCTTGATCAAGATCGTTTGCATCATGCCTTTTTATTCGCTGGCACCCGCGGCGTGGGTAAAACTACCCTCGCCCGTATTCTAGCTAAATCGTTAAATTGTGAGAAAGGGGTGAGTTCCACCCCTTGCGGCGAGTGTCAAAGCTGTCAGGAAGTTGATAGCGGTCGTTTTGTCGATTTGATTGAAGTCGATGCGGCATCACGCACCAAAGTCGATGACACCCGCGAATTACTTGATAATGTGCAATACGCGCCTAGTCGTGGTCGCTATAAAGTCTATCTAATTGACGAAGTGCATATGCTCTCTACCCACAGTTTTAATGCACTATTAAAAACCTTAGAAGAACCACCACCGCACGTTAAATTTTTATTTGCCACCACTGATCCACAAAAACTACCTGTAACTATCCTGTCGCGTTGTTTGCAGTTTAATTTACGTCGTCTTGATATCAGCCAAATCTCGGGGCACTTAGCAAATATATTGCAACAAGAGAGCATTGAATTTGAAGCAGAAGCATTAACGGAAATTGCCCGTGCCGCGGATGGTAGCATGCGTGATGCCTTAAGTTTATTAGACCAAGCGATATCGTTTGGTGCAGGTTCGGTAACAACTGAAAACGTTCATGAAATGTTAGGCAGTATTAGCCAACAGCAATTACATAGCTTAGTTGCAGCCTTGTTCAATCAAGACCCTCAAGCCGCATTGCAACAGTCGGATGAATTATCAGCACAAGGGCGTGATTTTAAAAAGACATTAGATGAATTGCTACTCACTTTACAAGGTATTGCCACATTACAACTTGTGCCTGATCTTGAAGAAAGTGACAGCGCTAGCGCTAGTTCAAATAGTGAACAGCTGAGTCTATTGAGCCAACAAATCCCCGCTGAGACTATTCAATTACTGTATCAAATCGCCCTGCATGGCAAACGCGACTTAGCTTATGCGGCTGATCCTAAAAGTGGTTTTGATATGACATTGCTTAGAATGTTGAGCTTTCAGCCTATGAAAATTGATACTAATAATACCGCAGTTACGCCATCCGCTAAACCACAAACAGCAGAGATAAACAATAAGCCAAAAGAAACTGCACAACAACAAGCTTATACTGAGCCTGCACCAAAACAAGTACCAAAGATTGCTGAATCGGCTCCCATTATCGAACCCACAAAACCTACTGCGCCAGCCGCGGCTATCAATAACAACGCTGCAGAAATTAATAGTGAAAATTGGCTTGCCATAACCGAACGCTTAAAACTAACCGCTTTTTCAAGACAGCTTGCTGATAACGCATCATTTACAGCACTAGAAGATAAGACTATTTCACTTGCAATCTCACCCGAATTTGCTCATCTTGCTAATGATAAAGCGATTAGCCGTCTACAATCAGCATTAAGCACTGCATTACAATACGATGTGAAATTGCGTGTTCAACAAGATGAAACACCGCAATCGTCACCAACATTAGCCACTGAACGTGCTGAGCAAAGCAAAGTCAGCCAGCAAAATGCTAAAGATGCTATTTATAACGATCCTGCTGTTGCCGCACTTAAAAATGCGTTTAATGGCGAAGTCATTGAAAGCACAATCAAACCAATATGAGGAATTATCTATGAAAGGTGGAATGGGAAACCTAATGAAACAAGCGCAGCAAATGCAGGCTAATATGGAAAAAGCCCAGCAAGAGCTTGCTAATATGGAAGTCACCGGTGAATCCGGTGGTGGTATGGTAAAAGTCGTTATGACAGGTAAACATGACGTTAAGCGCATTAGCATCGAAGATGTCTTGTTTGAAGATGATAAGGAAATGCTAGAAGATTTGGTTGCCGCTGCTGTCAACGATGCTGTACGCCAAGTTGAGAAAACAAGCCAAGATCGCATGTCTGGTTTAATGCCTGCTGGCATGAAGCTGCCGTTCTAGCATTTCTCTATCAATCATGGCAAGTCTTGGACCAAGTATAGAACATTTAGTTGAAGCCTTACGCTGTCTACCCGGTGTAGGCCCAAAGTCTGCTCAACGAATGACATTTCATTTGCTTGAACGCAATCGCGATGGTGGTGAACGTCTAGCTAAAGCCCTCAGCCATGCTTTAGAACATGTTCAACACTGCCACCGTTGCAGGATCTTAAGTGAAACGGAACTTTGCAACCGCTGTAGTGATGATCAACGTCGACAAGATCAGCTTTGTATTGTCGAAATGCCAAGTGATGTATTAGCCATTGAGCAAGCAACACACTATAAAGGCCAGTTTTTTGTACTAACGGGTCATTTATCACCACTCGATGGCATTGGCCCTGAAGCTTTAGGGCTGCCTCAACTAATAGAATTATTTGACCAAAAAACAATTACAGAAGTCATTCTTGCCACCAATCCAACTGTAGAAGGTGAAGCTACCGCTCACTATATTAGCCAGTTGGCACATGCACGTAATATCCCCGTTACTCGACTTGCTCACGGTATTCCCATGGGCAGTGAGTTAGAATATATCGATAGTGGTACACTATCTCATGCATTTTCTAGTCGCGAATCGATCTAAAGACAAAAGGACATCATGGTAGAGCAAATAACACCATTTGAATCGTTAAAAGCTTTCTCTGGCATAATCCATCGCCAACCGATATTTTTAGCTGATCGTTTAGATGTTGATAGTTATCATCTTCGCTTTCTAAACAAATACGGTCAAAAATTAGATGATGACTCAGAGGTGCCCACTTTCATCTCCCAATTAAACGATATTCTCCCCTCCATCAGTGACCGTCAAAAAGCATTGCTGTCAATACCTGAATCATGGCAGAGCGCGTTAGATAACTCACCGCCAGCATCACTCGATCTTATTTTAGATTTAAATGGGCATGATTTATCTAAACATATCAACTCCCGTTTCCACTTTGCCAGTCATGCCAGCCCTCAACAAGACACGTCTCCTACTGATACCTTATTAATTGATATTCAGCAATATGATATCAGTCACTTAGAACAGCAATTACCTACATGGCGGAAAAACCATCAACATTTATGCGCCATTAATGTTGATAACATCAATAGCTACACACTTTGCCAAAGTCATCTCTTGGACTTGTTACAAGGGCAATTTTATACACTTCCTTCCGCAAAAGAAGCCGATAAAATTCTACCTTCTCAGCAGATTCTAATGGAGTTATTAGTAAAGTTACAAGATCCGCATATTGAAGCCGAAGATCTTGCAAACACCATTAATCAGGATGTGACGTTAAGTTATAAATTACTCCGCCTGATTAATTCTGCCTTTTTTGGCTTGCCACGAGAAGTCAGCAGCATCAAGCACGCTGTCGTTATGCTGGGAGAGAAAAAGATCAAAACATGGGCAAGTTTATTATGTTTGTCAGGTGTCGATGATAAACCCGTAGAGCTTCGCGTTATCGCCATGACAAGAGCAAGAATGTGTGAATTACTAAGTAAACACTATAAGGGGGCTACAGAATTGTTTTTTGCAACAGGTTTATTCTCGACCCTCGATGCACTTATGGATAAACCATTGTCAGATCTTTTAGAAAAATTGCCTCTTTCTACTGAATTATCGGATGCGCTACTTCATCATACAGGTATTGCAGGTAAGGCATTAAATGATGTTTTAAATTATGAGAAAAGTAACTGGATCGCCATTGAACACTCACCTGTACCATCTGAAATACTAGCACAAACGTATCTAGAAGCTATTAATTGGGCTAAAGAACTAAATGGCCAGTTATAGAAACTAAACAACTATTTAATATGCCTATCTCTTGGCTCACCGAATTCCTCAATAGTCCTTTCCCGCCCCTCGATCAAGCACTTGATAATGGATTACTCGCCATGGGTGGCGATTTATCTTCTCAACGTCTTCTTAATGCCTATCGCAATGGTATTTTCCCTTGGTTTAATGAACATGATCCTATTTTATGGTGGGCTCCTGATCCAAGAATGGTACTTTTTACTGACCAGATAAAAATATCTAAGAGCTTAAAAAAAACACTTAAAAATACAGATCTTTTGATTACAATGGATCATGCTTTCAGTGAGGTAATGGCGGCATGCTCTGCTCCCCGAAAAAATGCCCATGGTGACACTGAAAGCGGTAGCTGGATCCATCCTGAAATGATTGAAGCCTACACAGACTTACACCAACAAGGCATTGCTCATAGCGTGGAATGCTGGAAAAACGGCGAATTAGTGGGCGGCTTATATGGCATAGCTATCGGCCATGTGTTTTTTGGTGAATCAATGTTTAGTACCGTTCGAGATAGCTCAAAAATAGCACTGGTTACACTCTGTCGCCAACTTCAACGTTGGGGCTTCCCATTAATTGACTGCCAAATTTATTCTGAACACCTTGCCAGTATGGGATCTATTGAAATTGAGCGTAAACAATTTATCTCATATCTAAACGAATTTTGCCCCATAACAAATGACAATATTAGCTGGCAATTAGCTGATAACCAGTAGTCTCTTGCAAGACATAGCATCTATATCCAAATTATTTAGCGTGCTCTCTACTCTCTTTTTGTTCTAGTAATAAATAAGTACTATAGTATTTGTGGATATTAGCAACATATCGAACAGTCTCCGTACCTATTAATCGACCAGCAGCAATTTCTACATTATTAAACCAAACATTGTTATTTAAACCCATTTCTTCAGCTAATTTCCTCATTTTTCAAACATTAGCAGGGCCCGCATTATAGGCTGCCAAGGCAAAGAACATTTGATCTTCTACTTTAATCTCTGGATCATCAAAATAACGTGTTTTTAAAAAGCTCATGTATTTGGTACCAGCATGAATATTATTTTCTAATACTTTTATATTAGCCACATCTACGTTTTTATCAGCAGCGGTGCTAGGCAATAGCTGCATTATGCCAACAGCACCACGCGGGCTTACTAAGTGCTGATTAAGTCCTGATTCTTGGTATGCTTGTGCGATGAGTTTTAAATAATCTAATTCATATTGATCAGCATATTTTTTAAATAACTCAACATGTTTGCTAAATTTTTCACGTTCTTCGGGTGATCTTAGATTGGCCAATTTCTGGTCACGACCATAGTATTGGTTAAATAAAATATTACCCAACAATGTGCCTTTTTTTACTTTATTCTTGAACAGTTCAAGATCTTGCTTTAACTCTGGGTTATTTTTCCTAATTGCCCAGCCAACAAAACCTGAGCTATTTATAATCAAGTCATCTCTCACCTCAATATTTGGCAATACTTTAGCCCATAAATTAGCTTTAAAATCATCAACAACCGTAATATCAATAATACCTTCATTAAGCATTTCCATGATATCTTCGCTGGATAAATGCTCTTGCGCTTCAACAATTTTTATAGGGTTATCTGGCCATGTCTTATTTAATTGTTCTAGGTGTTCAATATAACTACTGCCTTTTAAAACATAGACTTCTTTTCCAGCCAGATCTTCAAGGCTTGATAAGCTTATATTGCTGTTACGATTGGTGATGACTAATTCATTGATAGTTCTAGTATGGCTAGAAGCAAAATCTACTAATTTAGTCCTCGCACCTGTAATAGTAATAAAGCTAGCGGCAATATCGCCTTTACCATCCAGTAAGTAAGGGATCAACTGATCAAAATCAATAGGAACATAAACAATTTGAATTTTCTCATCTTCTTTTTTAATACCTTTATTCAAGGATTTTTCATAATTATCTAATAATTTGACTACCAGCCCTGATATTTTGCCATTTCTTATGTAAAAGTCTGTTCTGCTTGGTACAACTAATGCGCGAATAAGCCTTCTTTGCTTCAATTTATTAAGATCATCGGTATACCGTTCACTTACATAATTTGGGACTAACCGCTGGAAATCATGCTCTACTTCTGCAACAGCAACGCTTGTGCTAAAAAGTAAAATACTGACTAAAAAAGCTTTGTATATAGATATAAGGTTCATTTAATTCTCGCATTAATGGCAAAAAACAGGTCTTTTTCAGTCTGATATTCAATGGTTTTACACATAATCCACAATTAACTTTTCTTTTAATTCTATGCTCATTTTGCGGTGAATACTCAATAAAGTTTAAGGGTGAAAACACGTTTAATTACATTTCCGAATCAATCGGGAATAAGCCAAATATAAAATCCATAATGCGTTGGCCAATATTGTTAGCCGGTTGTTGCGTTAGTATTTTATCAGACGAAGTCCAAGAAATCTCTCCATTCTCTTCCAGTTCTAATTTCCAGCTACTTTGTGGAGAAAAGTCGCTAAGAAATGCTGTGCGTACCGCAGCATTAAGTTCAGGGCTTTCGATTAATAAGCCCATTTCAGTATTAAGAAACATAGAACTAGGATCTAAGTTTAATGTACCAATAAATACATGATCATCATCCAGTATGACCACCTTGCCATGCAGACCAAAGTGTTCTGCAACAAAACCAGGGGGTTCATGCTCTAAACGATTTTCCGCATCTAAGCGAACAGTAAATAGTTTTGCTCCTGTTTCAAGTAAGGCTTTTCTATGATGTCTATAGGCTGAATGTGCTGCAATATGGTTCGTTGACGCTAAAGAATTAGTCAGAAAACTGACTTTAACACCTTTATTGATAGCGAACTGTATGCTGTTAAGCAATTCATCCGTCATAATAAGATAAGCAGAAATAGCAATAATTTCCCCTTCACTGCCACGAAAAGTTTGTAGCAGCTTCTCTGAGACTTGTGTGGGCAGTTTTTCCTCAAAATGAGGCTTATCTAGCAATAATGTTGCCTGTCCTTCAATCATCACTTCTGCCAAATCAGCCCAGGTTTTAGTTTGCGATTGATAGCCGGCTCGCCATTTATCTAAAAGTGACGCTTTTGAACGTAAATCATCTTTAAGCCTATTAAAATCTGCATTATTGGCATATTTATGTGCTATTTCAGCAACGGGAAATGCCCAGCCAGAATTCCAAAACGCATCAAAACCATTGGCAAGTTCTGGCATAATAGCGCCCGCGCCGTAAGCAGATCAAAATCACGGAAATTTCTAGTCTTATCAAATCCAAAATAGCTATCCGCTATATTTCTACCACCAATAATGGCTACTGTAGAATCAATAATAAGCAATTTATTATGCATTCGATGATTGGTGCGTGAAAGATCATGAATATTTTCCGCATACCGCCCGACCATGCTGCTCGATCTGATGGCAAAGGGATTAAAAATACGAACATGCATATTGGGATGCTTTGCCAACGCAAGAACAACCGAATCTTCCCCCGCCAAAAAGCTATCGTCTAGCAATAACCTGACCCGCACACCACGATCAGCAGCGGCAAGAAGATGCTCAAAAGAAAGTGAACCGACAGCATCTTCTAACCAGAGAAAATATTGGGCATCAATAGCTGTAACAGCGGCATCCATCATTGCTATGCGCCTAGCGAGTGATTCTTGTCCTGTGTTTAACAGTGAAAACCAGGGTGCGTTTTTATCATCATTCGGCAAATTATTATTAAACTGTTGCAAAACTTCAGATTGAATAGAAGGTGTCAAAGCATAACTGGGCGACTCAGAATGTGGTCGCATTGTTCCTGCACAAGCTGAAAGAACCAATAACAGTAATAGATAAAATAATCGGGGCATAAACAACCTAATAACTTACAGAGCATAGACTATTTAGCTCAATTAAGGTCTGCTAAACTAGTTACGCTTAAAATCATACATACCCAAATTACTTGAAGATGCAGATTTCAGAGCTTAGCACGAAGGTCAGAACAAGGCGCAATGTGAAGGCAATGACTAGTCCTTGTCGAGCATTGCAACGCAGTGCTGGCATTCGTGCTAAGCTCCCGTAGGGCAAGAGGATAAGCCATTATCTTCGTTGTTATAAATCCTTAAATGAGACAAGAAATTGCTCCTGCATTTCTTGCATACACTCCATCCATGGAGATAAATGACTTATTCTGCGGATTTATGCCTAGAATATAATGGCTTCTTCTCTTGCTGAAACCTGCATCTTCAAGTATTTTGGGTATATAAGAGCCTAAGCACTGAAAATTAATAGCCTGACAAATAGGGGCTTATTTAAAAGAAAGCGATTTATAGAGCTGTTGCTCATTATTGTTTTTGGTTTTACTACGAACAATAGGCATAGTAATTACCTCTGCTTTTTGTTGGAGCATTGCTTGTTTAATTGGGCGATCGACTGATTTCACGCTTAAAACACGGATGCCTGACAGATCACTATTAAAGCTCATAAAGGTAGCAAATTCTTCCAAGCCTTGCATGATATTTCTAGTTTCTAGTTCGAGCACTTTTTTAGGCATGTGATTATTCAATAATTTAATTCGTCAAAAGAGTTATCGGATATTAGGATGGATTCTTGAATTCAAATAAGTTAGAAATTGCTAATTGGCTAGCTGATCTGAACTTTCTTTCATATTACCTATCTAAGAATGTAGAATTTAGGAATTTTTCCTAGTTTTATGATAAAGAAATAGGTGTATTATCATGGGAAATAATCACGAGGAGTGGTAATGAAAACAATAAAAATATGGCTATTTGGGTTGGTATGTTGCTTGGTGTTACCCGCGCAAGCCGAGGTGCTGGAAGTGCAAATCCATTATATTGGTCCGACGGAAGGTAGCGCATGGCTTGGCGTGCAACAAGGTTTGGATGAGGCGAATCTTCAAGGTGCGTTTTTAAATCAGAAATATAGCCTAAAGCCAGTGTCTTTAGCAGCGTTAGCGCAGCAACAATCTATTACCGCTATTTTGTTAGCAACAGATGCCGAGCAGGTGTTAGCGGTTGCGCAGGATAAACAGTTTGCCAATGTTCCTGTGTTTAATTTGATATCGGATAGTGATGCCTTGCGCAGTGCATGTCTAGCTAATCTATTGAACATCACCACTAGCAAAAAAATGAAACAAGATGCCGTAGCGCAGATGTTAGTTAAAGATTCGGATTCAAATGCACAGGCGCAGGATTGGCATGAAGATTTTGTGAAGTTTGCTGCGCGCCAATTAAATAGTCGCTTTCTTAGAGCGCATGATGTGATTATGGATGATGATGCATGGGCAGGGTGGGCAGCAGTCAGATTAATATCTGAGGCTGTTGTGCGGACACAGAGTACAGATTCGACTATTATGCTGGATTTCTTGAAAAATGCGCCTGCCTTTGATATTCAAAAAGGCGGCGGTGCAACTTTTCGTGACACGGGGCAGTTACGTCAGATAATATTATTGATTGAGAATGGTGAGATTATTACCGAGGCGCCACTGCGTGGTGTGAAAGGTGGTCTCGACAGTCTTGGTTTGAATTCTTGTAAATAAACTGAATACTTTTAAAATAAGTAAGGAAAACACATAAAATGAAATTAAAATATCTACTTCTTTCGTCGTTGGTTTTTGCCAGCACCTCAGTATGGGCGGATCCTACCTACCGACTTTTTGTAAGCAATGAAAAAAGTGATACGGTCAGTGTAATTGATTCACGAACGGGCAAAATAGAAACAACAATAGAGATTGGTGATCGACCACGAGGTCTTGGTTTTTCGCCTGATAAAAAAATATTGTATGTGGCCATAAGTGAAGAAAATGCAATTGCAATGGTGGATGTGGCGACATTAGAAATCGTAGGGAAATTAAAGCCTGGTGATGATCCAGAAACTTTTGGTGTTCATCCAAATGGCAACCTATACGTATCAAATGAAGATGATGCGAAAGTGTCGGTGATCAATCCCGAATCAGGCGAGATCCTGCATGAAATAAAGGTGGGCATTGAACCAGAACCTGTGGTGGCTTCACCCAATGGTGATGTGGTATTAGTTGCAAGTGAATCAACTAATATGGTGCATATTATTGATACCGAAACGCACAAAGTTATTGCCAATATTTTAGTGGGTGCACGACCACGTGGCCTACTCTTTAACAGTGATGGTAGTCTTGCCTATGTCAGTAGCGAAATTGGTAATGAAATTGCTATTATCGATATCGAAAAGGCGAAAATTATCAAAACAGTGTCTGTTGAGAGTATAGAAAAGTCTAAACCGATGGCAATGGTATTAAGCCCAGATGAAAAAACCCTATATATGACAGCAGGTCGTGCTAATAAGGTGGCTGTTTTTAATGCCAAAACACTAGAGCTTCTGTCAACAGTAGATGTGGGTAAGCGTGTTTGGGGCATAGTATTAAGTCGTGATGGCTCAACATTGTACACCGCTAATGGCTTAAGCCATACGGTATCAGTGGTTGATACTGCTGCTGGCAAATCAATAATGGAAATTGAAGTGGGTCAATTCCCTTGGGGCTTGGCACTTGATGACTGATTGTTAGAGTAAAACTATTTCCAAGTAATTTGGGTATATACCCGTGATCATTGAAACTGCAGAAAAAGCTTGCAAATTCCTGCAAAGAGATCATGCTATAGACATGATAGCACTTTCACTAAGCGCCACT
>NVVW01000014.1 GCA_002733505.1 Methylophaga sp.
CCTTGGGTGTTGTTGCACCCTGGGTCAGCGTCTTATATTTTGCGTTTAATCGCTTTACTCGCTGGTGACTCGTTTTCCCTCCCGGTTATTGGTGAGTATTGGCCTTACGCCGACTGCTGCTGTTTAATCAACGCCTCCAACATTGCGGGGCTTTGTCGTCACAGCTCCCTCGGAATATCCTCAGCCTCCAAATGCTGCCGTTTATGAATGACCGCCAGCACTTCGATCAGGTTGTCAGGTTTAATCTCATACAAAATCCGGTAGGAATAAAGCCCCAACTCTCGTACAGCATCCACATTCGCTGATCGACAGGAGAGCGAAGCGGAGTCGATTAGTCGCCAGTAGGCAACGCCTTTGTGCATTTTCGTAATAGAGAGCGTTAGCGAACAGTGGAGAATAATGTTAGCAAAGGCTTTCTGTTGCCGTAAAGTCATTTGAGGTAATGGTGGTTTTGCGGTTCGCTCAGCAGAGCGAAGTGTGAAAGCGCCATGAACGCAGGACGGCTGGGGGCCGCAGGCATTAATGGTCGCGTTAAGTTTTTGCCGCTTGCTTGGGCTCGGATGCCCAAAACAAGCTATCGCAAAAATAGCGACTCACTGGTATAATCCTCCATTATTAATCTAAGTAAAAATAGAGATTTACGCTGTTTCCAGTAATTGTCTAGGGAGAATTGCAGTTGAATGACTTTTCTTGTGTAGATTTAATTTGGTATTAAAAATACAAATGATATACAATTGGTATTAATTGTATTTGAGCGGGTAAACCTGTGAATGATTTGGAATTTAATTGGAGTGACGAAAAAAATATTCTTCTAAAAGAAGAAAGAAATATTTGTTTTGAAGATGTTGTAACTGCAATTAAAAATAATAAATTACTTGATATTATAAAAAATAAAAGTGAAAATCATCACGATCAATATTGTTTAATCATTGATATATCAAGTTCCGCTTATATTGTTCCTTTTGTACATGAAAATAATATCTTTTTTCTAAAAACAATGTATAAAAGTCGAAAACAGACTAAAAAATATTTTAAAGGAGTTTAATGTGTCTCAAAAAATTGAAACTGCCGATGAGCTAAAGATTATTCATGATGTAGAAAGTAATAAATATCATTCATTAGATAGCGATGAACTTATTCCTATGATGTCTATGTTAAAGACAGCTAGTGATAATACTATTGAGAAACTAACAAAGAAGAAAGCGATTAATATTAGACTTTTAGAGAGTGATATTATAAGGCTTAAATCTATGGCTTTAAATGAAGGAATGCCCTATCAAACCTATATTTCACACATGCTCCATAAATTAACAACGGGTGCTTTAAAGTCGCATTAAAGGAATTAAACAAAAGGCAAAATTCTGCGAGTTTTTCCTCTAGTCTTTTAATCATAGATTCCGGCAAAGCCTACCGAAACGAAGTAACCGTCAGGGAATACACTAAATTTTCTTAAACAGGGTTTTCAGCCTAACTTAAGGCTTAATTTTTCAATAATCATCTCTTGTAACTGTGTTATTTCATCAGTATTTAGGGGGAGATGAGAACGTGTAGATATAAGAAAGATGTCTTCAACTTGATCGCCTAGCGTGGTCAATTTAGCACTAATAACGTGAATATTGCATTGCAAAAAAATATGGGCAAGTGTGGATACCAGTCCAAGTCGATCGTGAGCTTCTAGCTCTAGTGTGGTATACCTTTGATGTGTGTCGGTTGAAAAATGAAGTGTTGGTTGTGTTTCAAATAACTTCATTGTTCTTGGTGTGATATTTGAATTGAATGTTTTGGTGTTTTCTAACTCATTAAGTTGCTGTTCTATTAAATAAATGAGTTCATTTTGATCGCGCACCTCCCCTGTTAGAATATACGAGTTAAGAGATTTACCGCCAGTTGTAGTATCTATTTTTGCATCTAGAATATCGAGTTGCAAAGACTCTAGGCAGGCGGTAATGGCTGCAAAAATACCCAGTTTATCTTCAGTGAAGATAAAGAGCTCTAAGGTATTCTGTTGATCTAGGCTGCGGGTATTGATGACTGTTTCTAAGCTAGGATCTTGTAATCGTGTGACTGTCTGCCAGACAATTTCATTTGTTGTATGGTGTAAGAAATAATCCGAATCGTAATGTTGCCAAAGTGTGGTAATTTGTTGCTCTGTCCATGCTTGGTGGGTGAGTTGTTGTAAGGCCTGTTGTTGGCGTTGCTTGCTCTTTTCAGCTCTATTTCTCGCCATATCGTGGCGATCTTCTAGCCAATTTCTGGTGGCATTATAAAGTTGTCTGAGTAATGAATCACGCCAGCCATTCCATAAATTGTTATTGGTTGCTCGAATATCTGCCACGGTAAGTAAATAGAGATAATTAAGACGATCGACTGTTTTTACTTTAGCGGCAAAAACCTTGATGGTATCGGGATCATTGATATCACTTTTTTGAGCAGTAGCGGACATAGTAAGGTGCTGACGTACTAGGAATTTTATGGTTTCAGTATCAGCTGTATTTAAGTGGTGTTGCTTACAAAATGCAGCAGCATCGACCATCCCCAACAGGCTATGATCACCGCCTCGGCCTTTGGCAATATCATGAAAGAGTCCGGCAATATATAATAATTCTGGCTTTGGAAGCTGATAAAAGATCTGGGAACAGAGTGGAAATTGATCACTGTATTCTGAACAAGAAAAACGGCGTAAATTGCGTACTAAAAATAAAGTGTGCTCGTCAACCGTGTAAATATGAAATAGATCGTGTTGCATTTGACCCACAATCACACCAAAGACAGGTAAGTAAGCACCTAATACACCTAGTTCATTCATTCGGCGGAATTCATGGCTGACGCCTTTAGGCTGACGAATGATCTCCATAAATAAGTTCTGATTGATAGGATCGGCTCGAAAGCGGTCATCAATAAGGTGAAGATGGCTATGGAGTTGGCGAATTGTTTCTGCGCGAACACCTTTTATTTTTGGATGTTGTTGCAACATCAGAAATAATTCCAACATGGCGTAGGGATAAACAGAAAAAATAGTAGGATCAAGCGTAGCTAAGTAACCATTATGTATATGAAAGTGCTCATTGATAGGCTCGATATGGCGTGGTTCGTCAGCAAGAATTATTTTCTCTTCAAACAACTGTAATAGCAACGAATTCATTTGCTGTACACTACGGGCGCACAGATAATAATCTTTCATAAACTGTTCAACGGCCAGACGTTTGTCGGTGTTTTTATAGCCAAATTGATTAGCTAATTCTCGCTGATAATCGATCTGTAATTTTTCTTCTTTTCGCCCGGCTTGCAGATGTAATGCAAAGCGGATTTTCCATAAAAAGTGTTGTGCTTTATCTAAGGCTTCATATTCACTGTCAGATAAAAAGCCTTCTTGTTTTAGCCCTTGAAGATCGCTAACATTAAAATGCTGTTGTGCTACCCAGCTGATCACCTGCAAGTCACGTAATCCACCAGGAGCTTCTTTAATATTGGGTTCAAGATTATTAGCGGTGTCATTATATTTTAGGTGGCGCTGTTGTTGCTCTTGTTTCTTAATTTGATAGAAATTCCGGGTATCCCAAGTCTTATTACTGCCCGTTAGTTCTTGTAGTGCTGAGAATAAATCGGTCTCTCCACAAAGCAATCGCGTTTCTAATAAAGTAGTGGCAATAGTGACATCATTTTCTGCTTGCTCACGACACTCAGCGATGGTACGAACACTATGACCTATTTCAAGCCCAATATCCCAAAGTTGAGTGAGGAAATCAGATAAGCTTTCAGGAGGGGCTTGTGAAACGGATCCGTCGAGCAATACCAACAAATCAATATCAGAATAAGGATGAAGTTCACCACGGCCATAGCCACCAACGGCTAGCAAACTGATAGGTAAGCCAGCATTGATATGTTGAGACCAAAGTTGTTGCAGCACTTGATCAACAAATTTAGCACGCTGATGAACTAAATGGACGACATCGACCTGATCGCTAAATTGTTGTGTTAAAAAATCTTGCCCCTGTTGTAGTGCTTTACGAAAAAAAGCGCTGTCAGAGCTTGAATTTGGCGTTTCATTTGCTGATAAATCCCAAAGTGATAATATGTTCGGCATTAAATCACTTCATCTTCGCGTAAGGTCAAAATATCATGACCTGTTTCAGTTACTAAAATAGTATGCTCCCATTGAGCTGATAGTGAACGATCTTTGGTGTAGACCGTCCAGCCATCACTTTTATGATGTCTAATATGGGGCTTACCAGCATTGACCATGGGCTCAATGGTAAAGGTCATACCTGCTTCAAGTTTTAAACCTGTTCTTGGTTTTCCATAATGGAGTACTTGCGGCTCTTCGTGAAATACTTTGCCAATACCATGGCCACAATATTCACGGACGATAGAGAATTTCTGCGCTTCTACATGTTGTTGAATAACATGGCCAATATCACCTAATTGCGCCCCAGGCTTAACTAAATCAATACCAAGGAGCATGGCTTCACGGGCATTATTAGAGAGACGTTGAGCAATAATTGAAGTATTGCCAACATGAAACATCTTACTAGTGTCGCCATGATAACCCTCTTTAATAACGGTGATATCTATATTAATAGTATCGCCATCTTTTAGCTTTTTATCGCTGGGGATACCGTGGCAAATAACATGGTTCACCGAGGTACAGATTGACTTTGGGAAGCCATGGTAATTTAAGGGTGCGGGAATAGCCTGCTGTTTATTGACAATATAATCGTGACAGATCTTATCTAATTCGTCGGTGGTTATCCCCGCTTTGACATAAGGTTCGATCATGGTTAATACATCAGCGGCTAGTTTGCCCGCAACACGCATTTTGGTGATTTCTTCTGCTGTTTTTATGCCGACTGCCATGATTTTGATAACTGTTTAAATAATAAAGGTACAGTGTGCCGGAAATCAGCCATAAAGTAAAAGTAATAAAATAGTGAATTACATTGTTTTTATTACACTTTTATGGTATAAAATGCGCGCCTATAAAGGCAAAATCACACATGCACCGGCACAGGTTTCGGGGTGCTAGCTGTTAGCTCAGTCTAGTCGAGACTTGGGGTGTGTGGAGGTTTAACCCCAATTTTTTTAAAAGGTAATACAAACAATGGCTAAAATAACTATGCGCCAAATGCTAGAAGCAGGCGTTCACTTCGGTCACCAAACACGTTATTGGAACCCTAAAATGGGTCCTTATATTTTTGGTAAACGTAACAATATTCATATCATCAACCTTGAGCATAGCTTACCCATGTTTAACGACGCGTTAAACTTTGTCGGTAAATTAGCTTCAAAAAAAGGTCGGATCCTATTTGTAGGTACAAAACGTGCGGCTCAAGATCCTATTCGTGAAGATGCAGAACGCGCAGGCATGCCTTATGTTAACCGTCGTTGGTTAGGTGGTATGTTGACCAACTATCAAACAGTGCGCCAGTCAATCAAGCGTTTAGATGTGATTGAAGAAATGATGAACGCAGGAAAATTAGAAGGTTTGAAAAAGAAAGAAGTATTGAATCTAACACGTGAGCAAGCAAAATTAGAAAAAAGTATCGGTGGTATCCGTAAAATGGGTGGTCTTCCAGATGCATTATTTATTATCGACGTTGATCATGAGCGTATTGCGATTCAAGAAGCCAATAAATTAGGTCTTCCTGTTATTGCGATTGTTGACTCTAATAGCAATCCTGACGGTGTTGATTACATCATCCCTGGTAATGATGATTCAATGCGTGCTATCAAACTTTACACATCAAGTATTGCTGACGCGATTTTAGAAGGTCGCGCATCAGTATCAACAGGTGAAGCTGACGATGAAATGGTAGAGGTTGCTGCAGAAGAAAGCGAAGCTGCTACGGAATAAATACTAGGTAAGCTAACTATGGACAGGCTCACTATTTGTTAGTGAGCCTGTGTTGTATATACCCAGAATTATTCAATCTGTGAATTTTCGCTCCTCCGTCACTCCGGTATGCTTACCCAGTCGAGCTGAGCACAAGCTTAGCCGGAGTCTTGTTTGTACGGAGATCCCGGCTAAAAGCATACCGGGATGACGATGATTTTTTTTGCAAATTGAATGTTCATCGGTATATATGGTTAGATGATCATGTTAATAATTATGAAAAAAAGGTAATAAAAATGGCAATTACTGCTGCATTAGTAAAACAACTACGTGAGCGCACTGGCTCAGGCATGATGGAATGTAAAAAAGCATTAGTCGCATCTAACGGTGATATCGAAGTCGCGATTGAAGAAATGCGTAAATCAGGTTTAGCAAAAGCGGATAAAAAGTCAGATCGCATCGCGGCTGAAGGTATTATTGTTATTGAAACAAGTGCTGATGGCAAAAACGCGGCAATGATTGAAGTCAATTCAGAAACAGATTTTGTTACTAAATCTGAAGATTTTATGGCATATGTTAATGCTTTATCAGTGGTTGTACTCGATGCTAAACCAGCAGATCTGGAAGCATTAATGGCTCTGCCTATGAATGATGCGGGTGAAAGTGTTGAAGTGGTTCGCCAAGCATTGGTCGCTAAAATGGGTGAAAACATTCAAGTTCGTCGTTTTGAATTAATGTCTAGCCCTGATGGCGTGATTGGCTCATACCGTCATGGTGATCGTATTGGTACTTTGGTTAATTTAACCGGTGGCAATGAAGTCGTAGCAAAAGATATTGCGATGCATGTTGCTGCTAGCCGTCCACAAGCTGTTTCGGCTGCAGATTTACCTGCTGAATTATTAGAGAAAGAACGTGATATCGTGGCAACTCAAGCAAAAGAAAGTGGCAAGCCAGAAGCCATTATTGAAAAAATGGTTGAAGGCCGGATGAAAAAGTTTGTTAATGAAATTAGCTTAATGGGTCAGCCATTTGTGAAAGATCCTGATGTCACCGTTGAGCAATTAGTTAAAAAAGCAGATGCAACAGTCAATGCATTTGCATTCTTCGAAGTAGGTGACGGTATCGAGAAAGCAGCAGATAACTTTGCAGAAGAAGTGATGGCACAAGCCAATAAATAGCCAAAGGAAGACGAAGACTAATATATCTCGTCATTCCCGCATGTTTTAGCGGGAATCTAACTTTCAACATAGATTCCGGCTAAAAAGCCTACCGAAACGAAGTAACCGTAGGATCAATGACGATAATTTAAGTTCAGATTTATTAATTAAAACGGAGATCAGCATGACTGAAACAGCTAAAAAACCAGTTTACAAACGTGTACTACTGAAATTAAGTGGTGAGGCGTTAATGGGGAAGGCTGATTTTGGTATTGATCCTGAAGTGATTATCCGTTTTGCCAAAGAACTTGCTGATCTTAGTGCCCAAGGTGTTGAACTCGGTGTTGTTATTGGTGGTGGTAATATTTTCCGCGGTGCAGGCTTAGCTGCAAGTGGTATGGATCGCGTAAGCGGTGATCATATGGGCATGCTGGCGACAGTGATGAATGCATTGGCATTGCAAGATGCTTTAGAACAACAAGGCGCATTTTGTCGGGTGATGTCAGCGATTCAAATAAATGAAGTGTGTGAAGACTATTTGCGTCGTCGCGCTATTCGCCATTTAGAAAAAGGTCGCGTCGTTATTTTTGCTGCCGGCACAGGTAACCCCTTTTTTACCACTGATTCGGCTGCCAGTTTACGTGCGGTTGAGATTGGTGCAGAATTGATGCTCAAAGCTACTCAGGTTGATGGCGTTTATGATTCTGATCCTAAAACAAACCCGAATGCAGTGCGTTACACTGAATTAAGTTATGATGAAGTGATTGACAAACGCTTAGGCGTAATGGATACCACTGCGGTGGTAATGTGTCAGGAGCAAAAAATGCCATTACGGATCTTTGATGTTCATAAAAAGGGTAACTTGACCAAAATTATTTATGGTGCAGATATCGGTACCCTTGTTAAGGAGAAGGAGCCTCTGATCAAGTCATGAACTCATATCTCACGCCCAAAACATGCAGTTTCAAAGCCTGCCCCGTATCAAGTACGGGGCAGGCTTTGAAACTGAATATTTTTGACGCAAGCTATTTCGCCCAGACTTAATCAGGGACTTCTTAAATAAGTACAACCGTAGGATAGAAATTATGATTGAAGATATTAAAAAAGATGCGGCAGATCGCATGCAAAAAAGTGTGGCATCACTAGTGAGTGCTATGGCTAAGATCCGTGCAGGGCGCGCACATACCAGCCTTTTAGATCAAATTATGGTGCCTTATTACGGCTCTGATGTTGCGCTAAGCCAAGTGGCCAATGTCGGCGTAGAAGATTCGCGTACATTAACGGTTACACCATGGGAAAAACCGATGTTAGCTGTTGTTGAAAAAGCGATCATGACCTCTGATTTAGGTGTGAATCCCAGTAGTGCAGGTATGACAATTCGTATTCCTATTCCACCATTAACGGAAGAACGTCGCCGTGATTTAGTGAAAGTAGCACGCAATGAAGCTGAAGGCGCACGTGTTGCTGTACGAAATATTCGCCGTGATGCCAATAGTACATTAAAAGAATTATTAAAAGACAAAGATATTTCAGAAGATGAAGAACGTGGTGCTGAAGAAGAAGTGCAAAAATTAACGGATGCCAGTATCAAACAAATTGAAGAAGTGCTGAACGAAAAAGAATCAGATTTAATGGAAGTGTAACTTAAGGAACCTCTGATCAAGTCATGAACTCACATCTCACGCCCAAAACATGCAGTTTCTGCGTTAAAAAACTTTGCAATAGCGTGCTATTACCTGCGTTTTTCGCCCCCGTATCAAGTACGGAGCAGACTTTGAAACTGAACATTTTTGACGCAAGCTGTTTCGCCCAGACTTGTTCAGAGGCTCCTTAACATATCTATGATAATGGGATCTGAGCCAGTTCCACAACATATTGCCATTATTATGGATGGTAATGGTCGTTGGGCAAAACAACGACATCAGCCACGATTTATGGGGCACCGTGCCGGTGTCAAAGCCGTTGAAAATATCGTAAAACACTGTGCTGAATTAGGGGTAAGTGTTTTAAGCCTTTTTGCATTTAGTAGTGAAAATTGGCGCCGTCCTAACAAAGAAGTGAGTCTGCTTATGGAATTGTTTGCTCTTTCATTAAAGCAACAAGCTAAGCGACTACATAAGAATAATATTCGTTTGCAGATTATTGGTGATATCAGTAAGTTTTCAGACAGCCTACAAAAGCAGATCACACAAGCTCAACAATTAACCGCGGATAATACCGGGTTAATAATTAATATTGCTGCTAACTATGGTGGGCGTTGGGATATTGTTCAAGCCGTTCAAAAAGTAGCAGAACAAGTGGCCTCAGGTGATGTGCAAGCAGAGGATATCACTGAAGATATGATCGGTGCCGAACTTACCACGGCATCTATTGCTGAGCCTGATTTGTTTATCAGAACGGGAGGTGAGCAGCGTGTCAGTAATTTTATGCTGTGGCAAATGGCTTACACAGAGTTTTATTTTTCAGAAACACTGTGGCCAGATTTTGATGCGGAGCAACTGGATCACGCTATTTTATCTTTTAATAAGCGTGAGCGGCGTTTTGGAAAAACATCCGAGCAAGTTCAGCAGAGCTGAAAAATTATAATTGCTAGTTAATATCATAAAAAATAGAGAGAATTGATGCTTAAACAACGATTATTAACGGCTGCGGTATTGATCCCATTAGTTGTTGTAAGCCTTCTTTATTTGCCTACATCTATTGTGCAATGGTTGCTAGCAGGGGTAGTGGTATTAGCAGCCTGGGAATGGTTTGCCATTATTGGCTTTAAAGCGCTCCCGAAAGCATTGTTTGCTTTACTTGCCTTAGCATTGATTACGGTGATGCTGTTTTTGCTTTCCCCCCAAGATTTATTGGTATTCTCGACTGTCTTATGGTTAATAATTTTAGCCTTAGTAAGTCGTTATGCTCACAGCGCATTACCAATAAAAATCGAAAAAATAATTATGCAACCGGTGTTAGCATTGATTCTTGCATCATTGGTACTGGCTTTATTTTGGCATTCGGCTGTGCTGCTACATTCAACCCCCTTGGGTGCCCAGCAACTTCTCTACATAATGGTGTTGGTATGGTTAGCTGATACGGGCGGTTACTTTGCCGGAAAGCGCTGGGGAAAAACAAAACTAGCCAAAGCGATCAGCCCAAACAAAACGTGGGAAGGCGTGGCTGGAGCAGTATTTTTGGGCGCTACCTGGTCAATTATTGGCTATGCCCTTGGTCTATCAGGGACTTTAAGTTTGGTCAGTTGGCTTGGATTATCATTATTAGCATTGTTAATTTCAATCGTGGGCGACTTATTTGAAAGCCTATTTAAACGTGCTCATAATGTAAAAGACAGTGGCAACCTGCTGCCGGGGCATGGAGGTATGCTAGATAGGATTGATAGTCTGTTGGCTGCAGTGCCGGTGTTTACAGCGGGACTATTCTGGTTGGGAGCATATTAAATGCAAGCAGTAACTCTGTTAGGCTCTACGGGTTCAATTGGGGTAAGCACATTAAATGTGCTTGCTCAACATCCAGAAAAGTACAGTGTTTACGCACTGACGGCTAATCGATCAGTTGATAGTTTATTTGAGCAGTGCCAACAGTTTAATCCAGCTATTGCCGTTATGCTTGATCAAGCTTCAGCTGAAAAACTAGCCATAAAATTAAAAAATGCAGGCAGTGAGACTGACGTTCTTGCAGGCGAACAAGCCTTAGTTGACGTGGCTGAAAGTGAAAAAACAGATTATGTGATGGCTGCGATTGTGGGGGCGGCGGGTTTATTGCCGACCTTAGCGGCTGCTCGTGCTGGCAAGCATATCTTGCTGGCGAATAAAGAAGCCTTAGTGATGAGTGGTGGCTTGTTTATGAAAGAAGTCGAAAAAAATGGCGCAACCTTATTACCCGTTGATAGTGAACATAATGCGATTTGGCAATGTTTGCCCGTGGGCGATCAGCAGCAACATCATTTTCATGGCAAAGGTGTGCGTCGAATAATTTTAACCGCATCGGGTGGCCCTTTTAGAGACTATGATTTAGTTGATCTGGAGGATGTTACGCCCGAGCAGGCTGTTGCTCACCCCAACTGGTCAATGGGACAAAAGATTTCGGTAGATTCTGCCACCATGATGAATAAAGGCTTAGAGGTCATTGAAGCACATTGGTTGTTTGGCTTGCCAAGCGATAAAATTGAAGTATTACTTCACCGCCAAAGCATTATTCACTCGATGGTAGATTATGTCGATGGCTCGGTACTGGCTCAAATGGGTAATCCTGATATGCGTACGCCTATTGCCAATGCCTTAGCATGGCCCAATAGAATTGATTCAGGTGTTGCTCCACTAGATCTTGCCGCAGTAGGTCGCTTAGACTTTGCTGCAGCAGATCATGGCCACTTCCCCTGTTTGGCATTAGCCTATCAAGCATTAGAAGCGGGCGGAACCAGTACGGCCATTTTAAATGCGGCCAATGAAGTGGCAGTCGAAGCTTTTTTAAATAAACAAATCAAATTTACTCAAATAGCACAGATAATTGAGCAGGTTTTGGCGAAGATAACAGCAAGCAATGGTGATAGCTTAGAGCAAGTGTTAGCCGATGATATGCAAGCCCGTGAGCTTGCTAATACGATGATAAACACATAAAGATGCAAGCACTCTTCTTTTTTATTGTCGCGCTATCAATATTGGTTGTTATTCATGAGTTTGGACATTTTTGGGTAGCGCGCCGCTGCGGCGTTAAAGTACTTAAATTCTCAGTTGGCTTTGGTCGGCCGCTGTGGAAAAGGCTAGGACGTGATGGTACAGAATATATTTTAGCGGCTATTCCTCTCGGCGGTTATGTCAAAATGTTGGATGAACGCGAAGGCGAAGTTGCTGCTGAGCAATTAGATCAAACCTTTAATAGAAAATCATTAGCAGCTCGAACCGCTATTGTTGCGGCAGGCCCAATAGCCAATTTACTGTTTGCCATTTTTGCTTATTGGCTCATCTTTATAATAGGCATTCCAGGTATTCGGCCTATTATTGATGAAATCATCGTAGATTCCCCTGCTAGTTATGCACAGCTTAGTGCTGGAGATGAAATCAAACAGATCAATGGTACGGATACCCCGACATGGTCGAGTGTGCGAAAAGCATTGTTTAAAATTTCTCAATCAGGTGGTACCGCTAATATAACCGTTAGCTTGGGTGGCATTGAAGTTGAACGACAACTTGAAATAGCTAAAATCGATCTCGATGCCAGCGTGACAACACCACTTTTAAATGAACTTGGCTTAATACCCTTACAGATCAAATACAAACCCATTATAGGCGCTATTGTTGGTGGTGGATCTGCAAAAAAAGCGGGTTTAGAAGAAGGTGATGAATTGCTTCTTTTTGAAGGTGAGCCTATCAATGATTGGGCAGAATGGGTACAGCTAATTCGATCACATGCTGATACAGAGATGGCGATTACAATAGTACGTGATGGCGAACAATTAGACTTGTTGATTACACCCAGTAAAACAGCAAATAATATAGGGAAAATAGGTGCTGGATTAGATGTGACCAAAACAGCAATACCTGATTACCTACAAGCAGAGCTCCGTTATGGACCCATTACTGCTATAGGATATGCAGTGCAAGAAACATGGGACTTTTCAAGTTCTACGGTGAAGGGTTTAGTGGGCATGCTTATAGGCACTGTTTCAAGTAAAAATATTGGCGGCCCTATTACCATTGCTCAAATAGCAGGAGCATCGGCAGAGCAAGGGTTGATTGCTTTTATTTATTTTCTTGCGATGATTAGCGTGAGTTTAGGAATATTAAACTTATTACCGATCCCTATTTTAGATGGCGGTCATTTAGTGATGAATTTAATAGAGTGGTTGCGCGGCAAACCGTTATCAGAAAATGCTCAACTACAAGGCCAAAAAATAGGCATAATATTACTTTTATCATTGATGTTTTTAGCTTTTTTCAATGACTTAACAAGACTGTTTGGATCTTAGTGCATTTACGGGTACACTACACTGTCCGAACATGTATATTTCTAAAGAAAACAATGAATAAATTACTTTTATCACTAGCACTTCTATTACTCGCTAGCACAGCCATTGCCGATACATTTAAAATTAAAGATATTCGCGTAGAAGGTTTGCAACGGATCTCCGCTGGTACCGTATTTAATTTCTTGCCCGTTAAAGTGGGCGATGAAATGACAGCTAAAGATGCAAAAAGTATTATTCGTGCTTTATTTAAGTCTAAATATTTCAACGATGTTGCGGTTGAAGAGCAAGATGGTGTACTGGTTATTACGGTGAGTGAACGTCCTGCAATTTCTAGTATTGAATTTGTTGGAAATAAGGATCTGGATAGTAAGGAATTATCAAAGTCATTAGGTCGGATGGGCTTTGCAGAAGGTCAAGTATTTCAGCAAGCCATGTTGGAACGTGTTGAGCTTGAATTAGAACGGCAATATTTTAGCCGTGGAAAATACGGTGTGGTTATTAGCTCAGACGTTACACCATTAGACCGAAATCGTGTTGCAATACGCATTAATATGGCAGAAGGTGTGGTAGCCACTATTGCAAGTATAAATATTGTCGGTAATACCTCATTTGATGAAGATGATTTGATGACAGGCTTTGAATCAACAACAGGTGGCCTTTTATCTTCATTTACCAAGGACAATCAATATTCACGGCAGAAATTATCAGCAGATTTGGAAACATTGCGATCGTTTTATTTGGATCGAGGTTATGTCGATTTTTCAGTTGAATCAACACAAGTCTCGATTACTGATGATAAAAAGCAAATGTTTATTACCATAAACATACAAGAAGGTGAGCGCTACACCGTTAAAGAAGTACGACTGGCCGGGGATTTAATTGTCCCTGAAAATGAATTGTTTGAGTTAGTTACCATTAAAAAAGATGCGGTGTTTTCGCGTAAAGCGATCACCCAAAGCACAGAATATTTAACAGATAGGCTGGGTAATGACGGTTATGCTTTTGCCAATATTAATGCGGTGCCCGCTATTGATCGGGATAATAGAGAGGTAACGCTAACCTTTTTTATTGATCCCGGTCGAAGAGCTTATGTACGGCGGATAAATATTGCAGGCAATAGTAAAACGCGTGATGAGGTATTGCGTCGTGAAATGCGTCAACTAGAATCAGCATGGATATCGACATCGAAGGTTGACCTATCACGAGCACGAATTCGACGTCTTGGCTATTTTGATGATGTTAATGTAGAAACTATCCCTGTGCCAGGTACCGCCGATCAAGTTGATCTTGACTTTAATGTGTCAGAAACACCATCAGGTAGTTTGTCAGCGGGTTTAGGTTTTTCACAGTCAGACGGTTTGATTTTTAATGCTAATATTGTCCAAAGAAACTTCTTGGGAAGCGGCAAGCACATCAATTTTGGCTTTAACAATAGTAGTATTAATACAGTATACAGTTTTGGTTATACCAACCCGTTTGCAACAGTGGATGGCATTAGCCAAGGTTTCAATGCATTTTTTCGTGAAACTGATGCGGATGAAGCCAATATAGCGAGTTTTAGTACCAACGTATGGGGTGGGGATATCAGTTTTGGTATACCCATCAGTGAGATTAACCGAATAAGACTAGCGTTTGGATATGAAAGTACAGAACTTCATGTTCCTCGCAATAATACGATTAGTTATTATGATGAATTTATTGCAGCAGAAGGAGATAGCTTTGATACGTGGACAATAACCTTATCTTGGTCAAGTGATACGCGCGATAATGCTATATTGCCGACACGGGGTACCTCGCAGAGTTTATCAGCAGAAGTAGCCATCCCTGTTGGCTCACTGCAATTCTACAAGGTGAGATACAGACATAAATGGTTTCATCCTGTAACAGATTCACTTACATTCGCATTAGGTGGTAATCTTGGTTATGGTGATGTTTATGGTGATACAAAAATATATCCATTTTTCCAAAACTTTTATGCAGGGGGGATCCGTAGTGTACGCGGTTTCCAATCAAATACTTTGGGTGTACAGGAAAATGGTCAATCATTAGGTGGCAATCTGTTAGTAACAGGTGGGGCAGAGTTAATTTTCCCTGTACCCTTTATGAAAAAATCAAAATCTTTCCGTCTCAGTACTTTTGTGGATGTGGGTAATGTTTTCTCTGAAGATCAAGGTTTTGATTTTGATGCAGGAGATTTACGTTATTCGGCAGGTCTCTCTGCCGTTTGGATCTCACCTTTTGGCGCAATGACGGTGAGCATAGCACAACCTTTGAATGAAGAAAGTGGCGATGAAGTGGAGAACTTCCAGTTCTCATTAGGGTCAACATTTTAGATAAAATAGTTTTGGAGAATATGAACGTGAAACACATTAAAGTTATGGGTGTATTTTTAGCGATAGCACTATTAATATCATCATTAGCAGTGACTGCCGCAGAGTTAAAAATAGGTGTGGTTAATGCGGCTGTGGTATTAGATAAATCTCCACAAAAAGAAAGAGCATTAGCTCGACTTGAAAAAGAATTTTCGGCACGGAGTAAATCGTTAGAAAGGAAAGTTAAAGATCTACGTGCACGACAAGCTAAGTTAGCTCAAGATGGTGCTATTTTGAGTGCAGATGAGCGTAAGGTGAAAGAGCGAAAAATTCTTAGCGAACAACGTGAATTAAAACGTTTAGGCGATGAGTATAGTGAAGATTTATCCATTCGTAGAAATGAAGAGTTACGCAAATTAGAAAAAGATATTGCTAAAACAATTATCGAAGTGGCGAAAAAAGAATCGTATGATTTAGTGCTTTATCAAGGCGTGATTCATGCAAACGAGAGCCTCAATATCACTAATAAAGTGCTAGAGATTTTGAAGTCAAAATAGCTGCTTTAAGATCGTGGCGTGGACACTAGCTCAGATAGCTGCACATGTAAAAGGTGACGTTGTAGGCGATGCCGACTTTGTGGTTGACAGCTTTGCAGATTTACAATATGCAACAAATAATCAAATTAGTTTTTTAGCCAGCAGCAAGTATAGAAAATATTTGGTTGAATCCCAAGCGGGCGCAGTGATTATTGAACAGTCACTGGCAGCGGGGGTATTATCAAATGCCATTGTTGTGGATGACGCCTATGTTGCTTATGCAAAGGCTGCTACATTGTTATATCCCCAAGAGCAATATAGCGGAGGTGTCCATTGTTCCGCTACTGTTGATGAAAGTAGTACTATTCATCCGACAGCCTATATTGGTTCTCAAGCTGTAATAGAATCAGGTGTCGAAATAGCTGCAGGTGTTGTTATTGGGCCGGTTTGTGTGGTGAAGAAAAACAGCAAAATTGGTAAAAACACACGATTATCAGCTAACATTACGATATGTGAGGGTGTTCAAATAGGCGAACGCTGTTTACTTCATCCCGGAGCAGTGATTGGCGCTGACGGTTTTGGTATTGCCAACGATAAAGGTCGCTGGATTAAAGTGCCGCAGCTTGGCAGTGTCATCGTTGGCGATGATGTTGAAATTGGTGCAAATACAACCATTGATTGTGGTGCGATAGAAAATACTATTATTGCTAATAATGTTAAGTTAGATAATCAAATTCACATTGCACACAATGTTATTATTGGTGAAAATACCGTTATTGCTGGCTGTACAGGTATTGCTGGAAGCACAGATATAGGTAAAAATTGTGTTATTGGTGGTAGAGTTACTATTAATGGACATATTAGTATTGCAGACGGTGTACAATTGACGGGAACTACTATGGTCACCAAATCAATCACTCAGCGGGGCTCTTATTCGTCTGGGATCCCAGCGGAGCCCACTAAACAATGGCATCGTAATGTAGTGCGTTATCGTCAAATGGATGCCTTAGCCGATAGGGTTAAACAATTAGAAAAACAACTAAAAAATAGTTAAAGTTAGATCGTTATTCATTGGAATATACGATATTTCAATAAAAATAAAATCGAGGATACAAAAAACATTGAATACTATCGATATACATGAAATTCAGCGGTTCCTTCCACATAGATATCCTATGTTGCTCATTGATAAGGTGATCGACTATACACCTAATGAGTATTTGGTTGGTATCAAAAATGTAAGCTTTAATGAACCTCATTTTACGGGTCACTTTCCTGCACGGGTCATTATGCCAGGGGTATTGATTCTTGAAGCTTTAGCTCAAGCTACAGGTCTATTAGCATTTAAATCAGCAGAAGATCTTCACTCGGATAATTCACTGTATTATTTGGCATCCATTGATAATGCAAGATTCAAGCGCCAAGTTGAGCCAGGCGATCAGCTAAAATTAGAAGTAAAATTAGTCAGCAGTAAACGTAATTTTTGGAAATTTAGATGCGAAGCCAGCGTTGATGGTCAATTAGCGGTGAGTGCTGATATTATGTGTGTTGATCAAAAAATACCAAAATGATCCATTCAACGGCTATTGTTGATCCATCAGCAGTGATTGCAGCTGACGTTGAGATCGGACCTTATACTATTATTGGATCAGATGTAGAAATCGGCTCAGGCTGTAAAATTGAATCACATGTAGTGATTAAAGGCCCCACTAAAATAGGTAAAAATAATAAAATTTTCCAATTTTCGTCTGTGGGAGAAGATCCGCAAGATAAGAAGTTTGCAGATGAGAGTACTGCATTACAAATCGGAGATAACAACCTTATTCGCGAGAATGTCACCATTAACCGTGGCACTGCTCAAGGCGGTGGTATCACTAAAATTGGTAATGATAATTGGATCATGGCCTATGTTCACATTGCTCATGATTGTATTGTGGGCAATGAAAATATATTAGCTAATAATGCTTCGCTTGCTGGACATGTCATTATTAATGACTTTGTTATTCTTGGTGGTTTTACTCTTATCAGTCAATTTAATACAATGGGATCGTATTCTTTTAGTGCAATGGGTAGTGTGATTTCTCGCAATGTACCCCCTTATGTATTAGTTTCAGGTCACATGGCAAAACCAATAGGCGTTAATGTTGAAGGTTTACGCCGCCGCCAGTTTTCTGATGTACAAATTAAGAATATTCGCAAGGCGTATAAACTGATATATCGCTCTGGTCTAGGTGTAGAGGCAGCACAAAATCAGATTGAAAGCATAGAGCAAGAAGATGTAGAACTGACTACTATGATCACATTTTTAAATGATCAAGAAGGTGGAATTATCCGGTAACAGCGAAAACTGTCACCGGACATTTATCCAATTAATCGGTTGTTGATTTAATCCGATGAATAGTTAAATATGCACCAATGTACTCTTCTTCTTGGCTTAGTCGTAAACCCATTATTTTCTTTAATACGCCGTACACGATATAGCCTCCACCAAAGGCAATGCTGATCCCTAATAGTGTGCCTATAAGCTGTGAAATAAGACTTACGCCACCTAATCCGCCCAAGGCTAGCTGCCCGAAGATCCCTGCAGCAATACCGCCCCAAACACCACAAATACCATGTAACGGCCATACACCTAATACATCGTCAATCTTCCATTTATTTTGCGTTAAGGTAAACATATAAACAAATAAGCCACCAGCAACACCGCCAGTAATCAATGCGCCAAGAGGATGCATTACATCAGAACCGGCCATATAGCTACGAGGCCTGCAAGGGGGCCGTTATGGATGAAACCAGGATCATAGTGCTACATTTCTATGATTACACTAAATTATCTTTTCGAGTAATTTGGGTATCTCTGTGGTTTAACGTATAATTCCATGCTTTTATCACAGGTATATACTGTGCCCAAACATAATATTTGAGGAGAATGGATGTGGATATTTACGCATCGGATGAGGAAAAAGGCGAAGATATAAAACGTTGGTGGCGAGAAAACGGGCGTTCAGTTATTTTAGGCTGTGTATTAGGTGGTGCAGTGATCTTTGGTGGACGTTACTGGATCGACTATAAACAAACACTTGCTGAAAATGCATCATTGACATATCAGCAAGTTTCTCAAGCAATCCAGCAACAGCAGGTTGAAACTGCAGATAAGTTAACGCAGAAGCTATTTAGTGAATTTTCTAGCACGCCTTACGCTGTTTTTGCAGCATTTAGAATGGCTGCGCAGGCAGTTGAAAATGATGATAAAGAATCCGCTAAATTATATTTACAATGGGTGACGGATAATGCCTCATTGGCCGGTCATCTTGAAATAGCGCGATTACGCCAAGCAAAAATATTGGTTGATGAAGCAAAATATGAGCAAGCGCTTGAATTAACGATGCAATCAAAATCCGCTAGTTTTGCTTCACTATTTTCAGGGCTACGCGGTGATATTTTCCTTGCTATGGATAAAAAGTCGGATGCCCGTACTGCTTATCAAACTGCGATGGCAGGTTTGGAGCAAGGTGATCCTCGTTTGGTTTTATTACAAATTAAATTAGATGACTTGGCTATTGAAAATGAGGGGTAAGTTAGACAAAATTGCCTTGAGATTATTGCTGATATCCATGCTGGTGGGACTAAGTGGTTGTGGCACTGTAAAAGGCTGGTTAGAAGAAGAATCTTATGAACTGCCTCCTACTGAATTAGTTGAATTTACGGCAGAGTTTACCCCTGTTAAATTATGGTCGACAGATACGGGCGGCGGTAGTGATAGTGACTACAGTGATATTGCCGTCTGGTTACAGAATGAGATGGCTGTTGTTGTCGATTATGAAGGTGATGTCAGTGCTTATAATGCTGCAACGGGTGGCAGACTATGGCAGGTGTCATTGGATGTTCCTGTTATTACCGGAGCAGGTGGAGGAGAAGGATTGATTCTCATCGGCACGCAAGAAGGTGAAGTTTTAGCCTTAGATGAGACTAATGGTGATTTATTGTGGAAGCAACAGCTAACAAGCGAGGTGCTTGCACCACCCAAAGCAGCAAACGGTGTTGTAGTTGCCCGGACTGCCGATGGTAGAATGCGTGGGTTTTCTGCCACAGATGGTACGGTATTGTGGAATTATCAACGTAAAGTACCGTTGTTAAGTTTGCGAGGAGCAAGCGCCGCTATGATAGCTGGTGATAAGGTTATTGCAGGTTATGCTAGTGGCAAACTTGTCGCCTTATCTATTAAAGATGGTCAGGTTGTTTGGGAAAAAAGTGTGGCGGTATCAAGAGGTCGTTCGGAGCTTGAAAGATTAGTCGATATTGATGCCGACCCGGTTATTAAGAATGGTGTTGTCTATGCCGTAGCTTATAATGGCCAAGTTGCAGCTTTTGATCTTGAAACGGGTCAGAAGCTATGGTCTCGCGACATGTCTTCTCGTTCAGGTTTAGATGTTGCGAGCAGCAATAATGTTTATATTAGTGACGATATGGATTATGTTTGGGCATTACAAGGCAGAGATGCGCTCTGGCGGCAGACGCGTTTATTGCGACGAAAATTGACCGCCCCGGTTGTGGTAGGAAACCACGTTCTGGTAGGTGATTTTGAAGGCTATGTGCACTGGATCTCTCGAGATGATGGTCGCTTTGTTGCACGTACGCAGATTTCAAAATCGGCCATTCGAAGTAAACCTGCTGTAAAAAATGATATTGTTTATATTCTTGCTAACGATGGTGAGTTAACCGCTTTTAGGATCCAATAGATGAAGGCTGTTATCGCCCTAGTGGGGCGGCCAAATGTTGGAAAATCCACCTTATTTAATCGTTTAACTCATCGCCGGGATGCATTGGTTGCCGATATTTCAGGTTTAACACGCGATAGAATTTATGGCACAGTTAAAAATGATGACTGTGATTTCATCTTAATTGATACCGGTGGTTTGACGGATCAAGGCGATGAGATGTCTGACTTGATGCGTAAGCAGGCTGATTTAGCGATAGAAGAAGCGGATTTGGTTTTCTTCATAGTGGATGGTCGCGCGGGTTTGCTAGGTGATGATCAAGTGATAGCGCAACAATTACGTAGCATTAATAAGCCAACCATTTTGATTGTTAATAAAGCAGAAGGTGAGAAAAAAGAAATAATTTCTGCAGAGTTTTACGCCATTGGTTTAGGTGAGCCACAGGTGATTTCAGCCTCTCAAGGTCGGGGCATTGCGCCTTTGCTGGATGAGCTTAAGCAGCGTGTACCTAGTGTATTAAAAGAAGAGGCTGATGTTGAGCATGAAAATGATGTGCAAGATAAAGGTATTCGATTAGCCGTATTAGGTCGGCCGAACGTAGGTAAATCTACACTGATTAATCGTATTATGGGTGAAGAACGTGTGGTTGCCTTCGATGAGCCGGGCACGACACGGGACAGTATCCACATTCCCTTTGAGAAAGATGGCACTGAATATACCTTGATTGATACGGCGGGCGTACGACGGCGCTCAAAAGTATCAGAAATGCTTGAGAAATTTAGCATTGTTAAAACGTTACAAGCACTTGAAGATGCCAATGTCGTATTGCTAGTGCTAGATGCACATGAAGGCATTGTTGAACAAGATCTTCATTTGGCCGGCTTGATTATTCAAAGTGGCCGAGCAGTGGTTATTGCTGTAAATAAATGGGATGGATTGGATAAAGAAGAACGTGAATGGGTGACCTCTAATGTAGAGCGTCGCTTACCTTTCTTACATTTTGCCAATACCCATTTTATTTCGGCATTACATGGTAGCGGTGTAGGCTTGTTATTTAAATCGGTGAAACAAGCCTATAGTTCTGCGATGTCACAGATCCCAACACCACGATTAACACGGGTTCTAGAAGATGCAGTTGCTGATCATCAACCGCCTCTAGTTGGTGGGCGTCGAATTAAATTCCGCTATGCGCATTTAGGGGGCAAAAACCCACCGCGTATTATTATTCATGGCAATCAGACGGATGCAACCCCGAATAGTTATAAACGCTATTTGGAAAATACCTTTCGTGATGTGTTGAAATTGCACGGTACACCGATAGTGATTGAGTTTAAGAAAGGCGACAATCCTTTCAGAGGTAAAAAGAAAAAATCAACGGATAAGAACATGATGGCTAAACGGCAGCCAGTCGTTAAATATAGAAATAAGCATTCTAAGTAATAGAATTACTAATAATGCTACGGTCTATAGCAGACCTTCGTTATCATCCACCAGATTATCAAGGTTAGTCAGATGCCCCCGTATTGCTTCCCGATTCACTAATTTTTCTCGTGCCGCTAAAGGTAAATCAGTAAACAGAATTATTTTCTTATCTATAAGTGTGTAGACCAGATCTTCAATTACACGAACTAAGTTCAGATCAGATTCTGCTAATATAGCTCTGGCATCATCACTTTTCACTGAATGCGTCATATAACTTATTAGTTCAGGGTTATCTAGGGCTAGATATTCTTGTGCGTTGTCTTGTTTTTCATCAAATATTGCAACAATATTAGCTGATGCATCTCGTTGAATATATGCCATAATAATTATCCATGTTTATAGTGTTTAATCTTAAAAGCAATTGTATCATCTGAAGTAGCTATCACCAACAGGCCTAGAATTTGCATCAATTTATTCGAATGTGATTTTAAGAATATATAAAATAGAGAATAGAAACTGGGATCAAGCTCTCTATTCTTTTTTAATTAAGGTGATAGAGCTTCACTGTATAGTAAGGTATGATGAAGCGTTGCTACAATTTTGGATAGTCTGATAAACGATGGATAATGATACTACACAGCAAGAACCAGCATCACCACAATGGGATGCAGAAGAGGGTCAGCATACACTTGATGATCCGTTATTATTCTGTCTGACGGTATTAACAAAGCTACTGAATAAACCACATAGTGCAGCTTCATTAAGTGCAGGATTGCCCCTAGTTGATAATAAGTTAACACCAAAATTATTTTCACGAGCTGCAGAGCGAGCAGGACTTTCATCTAAAACTGTTAAACGACCACTGCGTAAGATCTCTAATTTAGTGTTACCTGCTGTGCTATTACTTGAGAATAGTACCGCGTGTGTTGTACTCAAATTTAAAAAGGATACAGCCCGAGTTATCTTTGCAGAAACAGGAGAGGGCGAAGTAGAGGTCTCACTAGAGGAGTTACAACAATACTACACAGGTTATGCTATTTTTATTAAAGCGGTTCATAACTTTGATACGCGAACGCAGCACAGTGAAATCCCACGAACTAAGCATTGGTTTTGGGGCACAATATTACGGTTCTGGCCTATCTATGGTGAAGTTTTTATTGCCTCCATTTTGGTTAATGCATTTGCTTTAGCATTACCCTTATTTGTGATGAATGTGTATGACCGTGTTGTTCCCAATCATGCGCTTGAAACATTGTGGGTGTTAGCCATTGGTGTTGCAACGGTATTTGTTTTCGATCTTTTATTGCGAACGCTTCGTGGTTATTTTATTGATGTGGCCGGCAAAAAAGCCGACGTTATTTTGTCCTCGACCATTTTCGAAAAAGTACTGAATATTAAAATGGCAGCACGATCTAACTCCGTAGGATCATTTGCCAATAGCATGCAAGAATTTGAGTCTTTTCGAGATTTTTTCACATCAACTACGCTAACAACATTGATTGATGTGCCGTTTACCTTCTTATTTATTTTTGTGATTTGGACCCTAGGTGGCGAGCTAGCATATATACCTTTGGTTGCTATTCCACTGGCTCTTTTGGTGAGTCTCATTGTTCAGATCCCATTAAGCCGTTCTGTTAAACAGCTTTTTCAGCATTCAGGGCAGAAAAGTGCAACCTTAATTGAAACATTAACCGGGCTTGAGACCATTAAAAGTATCGGCGCCGAATCTCTTATTCAACGTAAATGGGAACAAACAATTGGTTTTATTGCAAAATATAGCCATCAAACGCGCATTTTGTCATCGATAGCGGTTAATTTTACTTCTTTTTTACAGCAAATGGCTTCGGTGAGTATCGTGGTATTTGGGGTCTATAAAATAGCTGAAGGCGAAATTACCATAGGGGCATTGATTGCCTGCACTATTTTAACCGGACGTGCTTTAGCGCCGTTAGGGCAAGTTGCCAGCATATTAACACGTTATCATCAATCAAAGGCAGCATTAAGCTCACTGAATCATTTAATGAGTTTGCCGGTTGAAAGGCCTTCAGGTAGAGAGTTTTTACACCGACCTGATTTTAAAGGTGGAATTGAATTTAAAAAGGTTACTTTTCGTTATCCTGAGCAACCGATTGACGCGCTATCAGAAGTTTCATTCACCATAAAGCCAAAAGAGAAAGTAGCTTTTATTGGTCGGATCGGTTCAGGTAAAAGCTCGATTGAAAAATTAATATTAGGGCTTTATGAGCCAAGTGAAGGCGCTATTTTATTAGATGGCACGGATATAAGGCAGGTTGATCCTGTGGATTTACGCCGACATGTGGGCTATGCACCACAAGATGTAGTGCTATTTTTTGGCAGTATTCGCGACAATATTGTCATGGGCTCGCCATTTGCAAATGATGCTGCTGTGCTCAAAGCGGCAGAAACTGCAGGTGTAACTGAATTTGTTAATCGTCATCCGGCAGGCTATGACATGCCAGTAGGCGAAAGGGGCGAAGGCTTGTCAGGCGGGCAAAGACAAAGCGTGACCATAGCAAGAGCGCTATTATTAGATCCGCCGATCTTAATTTTGGATGAACCCACAAATGCAATGGATAACAGTACCGAAGATCAATTTAAAGCAAAATTATCAGCAACGTTAGCAGATAGGACCTTACTACTCGTTACCCACAAATCATCGCTGCTAAGCTTGGTAGATAGAATTATTGTTATGGATCAGGGGCGACTCATTGCTGATGGATCGCGAGAACAAATATTAGAGGCCTTAAGAAAAGGTCACATTAAAGTGTCAAAAGGCTAAGGAGAATAATCATGGCTTGGTTTAAACGAGCTCATCCTGATGATGCTGAATTTATGTCAGAAGTGAGTGCTGCCACACTTGAATCAGTACACAGTGCAGGTCATTCACTGTTGTTTTTTAGTTTAGCTTTTTTCCTTGTTGCAGGTTGGTGGGCTTATGAAACTGATTTAGATGAAGTAACGCGTGGAGAAGGCAAGGTGGTGCCTTCAAGTAAAATCCAAATTATTCAGAATTTAGAAGGGGGTATTTTGTCTGAAGTTTTGGTGGCTGAAGGAGATATGGTCGAAAAAGGTCAGATCCTGCTCAAAATTGACGATACGCGCTTTGCATCGTCATTCAGGGAAACGGAATTAAAGCATTATGAATTACTTGTTCGTAGCGTAAGATTAAAAGCAGAAAGCGAGGGAGCTAAGTTTGTATTGCCGGAAAATATCATTAAGCAGCAGCCTTATCTCGCAGAAAATGAAATGGCATTATATCAATCACGGCAGTTAGCATTGAAGTCTGCAATTAGTGTATTAAAGCAACAAGAAGCGCAGCGTAGGCAAGAATTGGTTGAACGCGGATCAAAGCAAAAGCAATTACAAAAAAGCTATGAGTTAAGTGACCAAGAGCTGAAAATGTCAGAGCCTTTAGTTGAGGCTGGTGTTATGTCGGAGGTTGAGCTACTGCGGATCAAACGTACAGCTAATGATTTATATGGTGAGATGGAAGCGAACAGGCTTGCTATCCCTCGCGTGCAATCATCACTCAATGAGGTGTGGCAAAAAATTGCCGAACAAAAGGCACAATTTAGAACGGAAGCGGCCGTTCAGTTTTCTGAAGTAAATGCTGAATTTGCTCGTACTAAAGAAGCTATTTTTTCACAAAAAGATAGAGTTACACGCACTCAGGTGAGATCGCCAGTAAAAGGAACAATTAAACAGTTAAAAATTAATACTGTGGGAGGAATTATTCAGCCTGGCATGGATCTTGTAGAGATTGTACCTGTAGAGGACAATTTGTTAATTGAAGCAAAGATTAGACCTGCGGATATTGCATTTTTACGACCCGGTCAAGAGGCAATGATTAAGCTGACAGCTTATGATTTTTCTATTTATGGCGGATTACCCGCTAAACTTGAAAGGATCAGTGCCGATACAATAGAAGACGATAAAAATGAGAGCTTTTATTTGATTTATCTGAGGACAGATAAAAACTATATTGAGAGTAATAAAGGTAATTTAAATATCATCCCAGGAATGACAACCAGTGTTGATATTTTAACAGGCAAGAAGTCTGTTTTAGATTATTTATTAAAACCAATATTAAAAGCTAGGAATGAAGCACTACGAGAGCGTTGAATAAATTGAATATAGTAGCAACTGACATAAACCCAGCGGGAATAGTTTTATATTTGGTTTTAGCCGATAATGAACTACGGGCAACGATTCAGACTGGATTGCCTCAAGAATATAATAGCAGCTGTTTTGAGACGGTTAGTGAGTTGTTTAAAGCTATCTCTAATGAGCAGCCAGCACTAATCTTGTGTCATAACGACTTATTAAGCGAAAACAATATTGCGCTATCGTCAATTAAAATGCTTACTTCTGCGCGTATTTTGTTAATGGGCTCTACGCAAACTATAGATGAACAAATTGCATCACTCAAACAAGGAGCGAGAGGGTATTTTGATAGTTCTTCACCAATAGAAAAGATATATGATGCGCTTTATAGCGTGTTGCACGGAGAAGTATGGGTCAAACGAGATGTTATTTCTGAATTAATTGACGGGCTAGCTAATGCGCCTGAGGTCTCAGCAGAACAACGCGCGCTATTATCGCAATTAACACCCAAAGAAATAGATGTTGCAGAGCAGGTGAGTCATGGTGCAACCAACAAAATGATAGCTAAACAAATGGCTATTACGGAACGCACGGTAAAGGCCCATTTAACCGCTATTTTTCAGAAGTTAGCCGTCTCAGATCGTTTGGCGCTTGCCATATTATTCCGCGACTTACGATAAAATACTACCCGACCTTATTTTTACTTTGTAAAGTACATTAAATTGTATTAAACTGCCAACTGCGTCACATTATGACAAAACTGAGTGATATGACACGTTGTTGAATTTAAGAATATCTTAAGTTCAGGAAAGAGATACGCTGTTATTGTTTCTTTAATACTGGTAGATGTAAGAGTTGGTATTGATTTTGCCTAGTTTCGATTACAAACCATTTTGAGAATATACTAAATATGAAATTTAAAATACACGGAATAGTGGGTAGTTTGCTTATTACGTTGCCTTTGTTTTTGCACGCTGAAACATTGGTTGAAGCGGTAGAAGTCATGATCAAAACTAACCCAAATGTGCTGGCCAGTATTCATGAGCGTCAAGCTGCTGCCGAAGAGATTAAACAGGCGTATGCGGGATATTTGCCAAGCGTTGATCTTGCCGTTGGTACGGGCTGGGAAATGACAGATAGTCCGGTCACCCAAGGAGAAGTTCACTACAACCGTGACGAAGCAAGCTTACAACTTCGCCAGATGTTGTTTGATGGTCTGGAAACAAAAAATGAAGTGCGCCGACTTACTGCTCGTACAGATTCTCGTGCTTACAATATAATAGGAACATCAGAAGATAAAGCATTAGAAGCGGTTGAATCTTATCTCAATGTATTGCGCAGACAAAGTCTGGTAGATTTAGCTATTACTAATCTTGAAGCGCACGAACGCACGCATGATCAGATTAAATTGCGAAGTGAGTATGGTGTTGGTCGAAAAGCAGATAGAGACCAAAGTAATGGTCGGCTTGCTTTAGCAAAAGCCAATTTAATTGCTGAACAAGGCAACTTAATTGATGCAGAAACAACGTATTTACGTGTGGTAGGTATTGTTGCCGAAAATCTGACGGATCCGGATTCACCGCGAAATTTGATACCAGAAACATTGGATGAGGCTATAGCGCAGGCAATAGATAATCATCCTGTGCTTAAGTCGGCAATGGCTGATGTAGAATCGAGCAATGCACAATATGACACCGCAAGAGCGCCCTTTTTTCCACGGGTAGATTTTGAACTCGGGACTACAACAAATAATGATATCGATGGCATCAATGGCACCAATAAAGATATTACCGCAATGTTTCGGTTGCGTTATAACTTACTTAGTGGTGGTCGAGATTCAGCACGACGTGAAGAAACAGCTTATTTGATAAACCAAGCAACGGAGATCCGCAATAATACACATCGTCAAGTTGAACAAAGCATGCGGCTATCATGGAATGCCTTAAGAACGGTTGATATGCAAAGAGAATATTTTGATATACATGTAGAGTCTAGTAAACGTTCACGAGATGCGTATCAACAACAATTTAACCTTGGCCAGAGAACATTGTTAGATTTATTGGATTCTGAAAATGAGGTGTTTGTAGCGAGCCAAGATTATGTGAATTCGCAATATGATGAGTATATTGCATTGTATAGAATCCTTAATAGTATGGGTGCTTTGCTTCCAAGTCTTAATGTGGCATTGCCAGAGGCGAGTGCAATAGTTAGTAAATAGACAGGTATCTTTAAAAAGCCACGCTAGACTTATTGAATAGCGTGGCTTTTTTGTGTCGTAACATCTTGGAGTGTAAGGTTTCTTTCTCGTTTTACTGCTGGTCGTGATATTATTACGCCTCAATAAAATAATAGGTCCTTAGAATAATACATGAGTAATCAATCATCATTTACATACGAAGAGCTTTTGCAATGTGGTAACGGCGAAATGTTCGGCTCGGGAAATGCGCAATTACCCACTCCTAATATGCTGATGATGGATCGCATCACACATATTTCCGACGAGGGTGGACAGTATGGCAAAGGTGAGATTATTGCTGAGCTAGATATTACACCTGAACTATGGTTTTTTGATTGCCATTTTCCAGGCGATCCAGTTATGCCTGGTTGCCTAGGTTTAGATGCTATGTGGCAATTAGTTGGTTTTCACCTTGCATGGTTAGGTAATCCCGGCCATGGTCGTGCTTTAGGATCAGGTGAAGTGAAATTCTCAGGACAAGTTTTACCAACAGCAAAAAAAGTAACGTATAAGATTGATTTAAAACGTGTCATTGCGCGTAAATTAGTTTTAGCCATTGCTGACGGTACGGTGTCTGTTGATGGACGTGTGATTTATACTGCAAAAGATCTCCGAGTAGGTCTCTTTACTTCTACCGATAATTTTTAGGAAATCATAATGAAACGAGTTGTTGTTACAGGTTTAGGTATTACTTCTTGTTTGGGATTGGATGCTGAAACAGTTACAGATTCACTTCGTTTAGGACGTTCAGGAATTCGTTTTAAACAAGAATATGCGGATATGGGCTTTCGAAGCCATGTTGCTGGTAGTATCGATATTGATTTTAAAGAACATATCGACCGCAAAGTATTACGTTTTATGGGGGATGCAGCAGCGTATGCCTATATTTCAATGAAACAAGCAATTGCAGATGCGGGATTGACTGAGAGCCAAGTCTCTAACCCTCGAACAGGCCTTGTTATGGGATCGGGTGGCGCATCATCTGCTAATCAAGTGGAAGCAGCGGATATTCTCCGTGAAAAAGGCATTCGTCGTGTTGGTCCTTATCGTGTTACCCAAGTTATGGGCAGTACAACATCGGCTTGCCTAGCTACGCCTTTTAAAATTAAAGGTGTTAATTATTCAATGTCTTCAGCTTGCGCAACGAGTGCACACTGTATTGGCAATGCGATGGAGCAAATTCAACTGGGCAAACAAGATATTGTTTTTGCCGGTGGCGGTGAAGAAGAGCATTGGACGATGAGTTCATTGTTTGATGCTATGGGCGCATTATCGACTAAATATAATGACACGCCAGAAAAAGCATCGCGTGCCTATGATGCTGCTCGCGATGGTTTTGTTATCGCAGGTGGCGGTGGTGTTCTAGTATTAGAAGAATATGAGCATGCCAAAGCGCGTGGTGCCAAAATTTATGCTGAATTAACGGGCTATGGTGCCACATCAGATGGTTATGATATGGTCGCACCATCAGGCGAAGGTGCCATCCGTTGCATGCAATTAGCCATGTCGACAGTGGACGCGTCCATTGATTACATCAATGCACACGGTACCAGTACGCCGGTAGGTGATTTGGCTGAACTAGGTGCGGTAAAACAAGCCTTTGGCGATAATCCTATCCCAATTGTTGGCTCAACTAAATCATTGTCTGGCCACTCTTTAGGTGGCGCGGGCGTACAAGAAGCTATTTACTGTTTATTAATGATGGAAAATGACTTTATTGCTGCTTCTGCAAATATTGACAACTTAGATCCAGAAGCCGAAGGTGTGCCAATTATCCGTGAACGCAAGGATAATGCCGGATTGAAAACAGTCATGTCGAACAGTTTTGGTTTTGGTGGCACCAACGCCACATTAATTTTTGAGAAATTAGTGGATTAATTTTAAGATTTTTGGCATATACCCGTAATCATTCAATCTGTAAATTTTCGCTCCTCCGTCACTCCGGTATGCTTTTAGCCGGAGTCTTGCTTTATAGTCAGATTCCGGCTAAAAGCCTGCCGGAATGACGAAACGGTAAAGACTGCAAATTGATTTTACTTGGGTATACACAAGAACATCTGCAATTTTAATGGTCATGGGTATAAAAAATCATCATCGGTAACGGCGCCGCGTTTCCCTGCAAGTGCTTGCTGAATTAGGCCAATAAGCTTGGCCTTTTTCTCAGCATCATCAAGATATTTTGAACTAAAAGTAATACCGAATTTGCTAGCATATTGCTGAACTAGCATAATTAAAACTGTTTCATCTTCCACAAGTGTCTCCAAATAACATAAAATCACATAACTACTCAGTTAAAGTATCATTATAAAGCAATGCAAATAATCAGATGAAATTACATTATCAAATTACGGGTACAGGACAAGCTTTAGTTATAGTGCATGGCTTATTTGGTTCATCAGATAACTGGCGAGGCATAGCCAAACAATTAGCAGACTATGCGCAGGTCATTACAGTAGATTTACGCAACCATGGCCGCTCAGCTCATAGTACACAGCAAACCTATCCACTTATGGTTGATGATTTAGTGGGATTATTTGATGAATTAGATATAGATACCGCCAATATTATTGGCCATTCTATTGGTGGTAAAGTCGCAATGGCATTTGCCGCTGCCTATCCTGAGCGCCTTAATAAATTAGCAGTGGTTGATATATCGCCGAGAGAATATGCTGGGGATAGCAGTCACATTGCAATATTTGAGGCCTTGCTGGCGGTTGATTTATCGCTCTATTCAAAACGAAGTGAAGTGAATGAGGCTCTTTCAGAACTATTGCCTGATAAAGCAGTAAGACAATTTTTATTAATGAATATCTCGCAACAGAATGGTCACTTAATATGGCGAATAAATCTACAAGCACTTTATAGTAACTATGTTCATTTTGGGGCGGCTGTTGGTGAGCAAACAAAAGTAGATAATAGTACTTGTTTTATTCGAGGCGGACGTTCTCGTTATATTCAAGCGGATGATGAAGTGTTAATTGCAAAGCAGTTTCCCAGATCGGAGATATTTACTATTGAACAAGCAGGGCATTGGGTTCATGCTGAAGCGCCACAACCGTTTCTAAGAAAAGTTATGGCGTTTTTTAATTTTGAGGTCTCTAAATGATTAAGGGCGAGGTGCTACAAAAGTTGATTGATTTTCGTCGAGAACGCGATTGGGAGCAGTTTCATACCCCTAAAGATTTAGCGATTTCCTTATCGATTGAGGCTTCTGAATTATTAGAATGGTTTCAATGGAATAATGAACAACAAATCAGCCAAAAATTAAAATCAGATAAACGCGAAGCATTAGAAGATGAAGTAGCGGATGTAGTGGCTTATTTAATCTATCTTTGCCATGATCTAGATATTGATATTAATAAAGTGGTTGAAGCTAAAATTGTTAAAAATGCACTCAAATATCCCATTGATAAAGTGAAAGGGCGATCGGATAAATATAATGAATACTAATTCGCGTATGATATTAGCTAAAACTTACAGGTGTCTTTAAATTTATGAATGCAATCGTTTTTCTTATTCAGTGCTCAGATCAAAAGGGCTTAGTGGCGAGTATTACCCGCTTTTTTGCACAGCGCCACTACAATATACTGCATTGTCAGCAATATACTGATGTTCAAGATGGGCGATATTTTATGCGCATTAAATTGGAAGATGATAGTCAACTACAGCGTGAGGATTTAGAACAACAATTTACTGAATTTGCTAAACAGTCTAGCCTAGAATGGTCGGTGCGCTATTCAGATGTGCCTTATCGTGTTGCCTTGTTGGTAACGCGCGCCTCTCATTGCCCTTATGATTTATTATTACGTCAACAAGAGGGAGAATTGAAATGTGATATTCCCCTAGTGATTGGTAATCATAATGATTTAGAGCATATGGCAAAGCAATTTAATGTGCCATTTTATCATTTGCCTATTAGTAAAGAAACCAAACCTCAACAAGAAGCCCAAATTAATGCGTTGCTAGAACAACATACTATTGATTTAGTGGTGATGGCGCGTTATATGCAAATTCTATCCGAAGGTTTTGTGCAACAACATGCAGGTCAGATCATTAATATACACCATGGTTTTTTACCTGCTTTTCAAGGGGCTAAGCCTTATCACCAAGCGTATGCGCGCGGTGTAAAAATTATTGGTGCAACGGCACATTATGCAACCGCTGATCTAGATGAAGGGCCTATTATTGAACAAGATGTCGAACGGGTTATGCACGACAATAGCCCTGAAGATCTAGTGATGATTGGTAAGGATATTGAGCGCTTAGTCTTAGCGCGAGCAGTGAAAGCACACATTGAACATCGTATTATTGTTTCAGGTAGGAGAACGATTGTTTTCTCCGAAGGTGCTTAGGACATCCTTAGACGCTAGATAAAAGCTGAATTTAATTAAGTCGTTAAAACAAAGACTACTTCTCTGTTTGTATTTCTGGCATTAAATATGCTTTTGATCCTTGAAGACGAAATTACAAATAGAAAGGTATTTAATGAATTCAGCAGAAAACACAGCTCTTTCTCTAGAAGATTCTCTAAAGCAACTGATTAACCGTGGTGAAATTGAGGTGCCAATGTTGCCAGAGGTGGCGAATAGGGCGCTTTTACTAGCACAAAATCCCGAATCAGATGCCACTGAAATGGCAGACTTAATTCAAAGCGATCAGTCACTAGCAGGGCATGTGATGCGTATTGCCAACTCGGTGGCGTATACACCACTCTCTAACCTAGTGTCATTACAGCAAGGTGTTGCACGGCTTGGAATGACCATTATTAGTGAAATTGCATTAGCTGCAGCCATCGGCGCAAAAATGTTTAATACACTGGGGTATGAGGATTATGTTTCGGGCATTTGGCAACATGCATTGGCCACATCACTTTGGTCAAAGGAGGTTGCTCGTCACTGCCGTAGTAATGTTGAAGTGGCATTTCTTGCCGGTTTATTGCATTCGATTGGTCGCCCTGCCGTTTTGCAAACCATTTTAGATTTGGCTAATAACAAAAATATTTCCTTAACTAGCGAACAAGTTCATCAATTAGAAAACAGTTATTGGCATCAAGTGAGTCAAGCCGTTGTCAATAAATGGCAGATGCCGGCATTGGTTGTTGATGCTGTTTGTGCTTATACCGATTATAATAGTGCGCTAACGGCAGGTGCTCAGGCTACACATATTGTTGTTGGATCACGGTTTGCTACTCAAATGCTGACACCAGAAAAATTGGATAAAGAAACGCTGTTCGCCTTACCCGTTCTTGCAAAACTAAACCTATATCAAGATGATGTAGAAAAAATATTTGAACAAACAGAGATAGTGAAGGCACGCCTAGCAGGATTATCATCATGAGTACAATAAAGGCTAGCTATGATGTTTTGGTTATTGGCAGTGGTCCAGCAGGGCAAAAGGCTGCTGTTCAAGCAGCTAAAGCAGGGCAAGTCGTGGCTATTGTTGAACGAGATAGTTTGTTTGGTGGCGCGTGTGTGCATCGCGGCACTATTCCGTCAAAAACCTTACGTGAAAATGCATTACGTGTGAAGTATATGCGCCAAAATGCAGCCTTAGCTGATTTTGAGCTTAGTGAAGCAACAGAAATGGTGACACTGATTGATCGTTTGGGTGACGTATTAAAATCTCATGATCGCTATATGCGTAAGCAAATTGATCGTAATGCTATTGATCGCATTCATGGGCGTGCCAGTTTTGTTGATAACAATACAATAAAAATAACCCAAGTGGATGGCAAAACGGTTGATATTAATGTTAAAAAAGTGATTATTGCAGCAGGATCTTATCCGAGAAAACCTGACAATATTGCTATTGATCATGAACATATCTTTGACAGTGATTCAATTCTATCAATGCTGTATTTGCCATCAAGCTTAACGGTATTAGGTGGTGGCGTTATTGCTAGTGAATATGCCTCTATCTTTCAGGCGTTGGGCGTTAAAGTTACTATGATCGATCGCTATCCGACACCATTAGGTTTTTTGGACAGTGATATGACGGATACCTTTGTCAACGCTTTTAAAGCGATGGGTGGTACTTGGATGGGCAATCAGCATGTGGAAAAAGTGTATTGGGATGGCGTCAGTGAAGTGGTGACGGAGTGTGCAGATGGCATAGTAGTACGGAGTCAGAAATTGTTATGTGCAGCAGGTAGACTGGCTAACGTTGACGGACTGCATTTAGAGAATGCGGGTTTAGCACTTAATGAAAAAGGTTTAATTAGTGTTGATGAAAACCTTTGTACAGAAGTTGATAATATTTATGCTGCAGGTGATGTGATTGGTCCACCCTCACTAGCGTCAGCTTCAATGGAGCAGGGTCGGCGCGCAGCCTGTAATGCGCTGGGTATAGAGATTGGTTCGATGAGTCAGTTAATTCCAGCCGGAATTTACTCCATACCTGAACTTTCATCTGTAGGTTTGACTGAAAAACAGGCAGGTGAACAATATGGTGACATTATTGTAGGCACGGCTAAATTTGCTGAAGTGGCACGTGGTCAAATTTCAGGTAATACTGAAGGCATGCTTAAAATTGTTGCAGATCCCCAGGGCAAAAAAATTCTAGGGGTAATGTTGGCAGGAGAAGGTTCGACGGAAGTAGTGCATATTGGTCAGATGGCGATGTTATGTGATGCCGATGTTGATATTTTTGTTGAAAGCACCTTTAACTTCCCAACACTTGCGGAAGCGTATAGGATAGCTGCATTAGAAATTTTGGCTAAACGTCCACAGTAAAGACAATATGAAAACAATTATGATAACGGGGGCTACTTCGGGCTTCGGAGCAGCGACTGCGCGATTATTTGCTAAAAATGGCTGGCGGTTAATTGTTACAGGGCGAAGGCAGCAGCGTTTAGAAGCGTTACAAACCGAACTAGGTGGAGCAAATGTACACTGTTGCTGTTTTGATATCAGTGATCGCCAAGCCGTAGAACATGCTTTTCAGTCATTGCCTGACTCATTTTCTAAGATTGATGTTTTGCTTAATAATGCCGGTTTAGCATTAGGATTAGAACCCGCCGATAAAACCAACCTAGATGATTGGGATAAAATGGTTGATACCAACATCAAAGGCTTGATGTATTGCACACGAACAGTATTACCGATGATGAAACAGCGTGGACAAGGGTATATTATTAATATTGGTTCGGTTGCAGGCAATTGGCCTTATCCAGGAGGAAATGTGTATTGTGCGACCAAAGCATTTGTCCGCCAGTTTTCATTAGCAATTAGAGCTGATTTATTGGGCTTTGGAATTAGAGTCACTAATATTGAACCGGGTAATGCTGAAACGGAGTTTTCAGATGTGCGGTTTAATCAAGATAAACAACGGGCAGATAAGGTTTATCAGAATACGGCTGCTTTAACCGCACAAGATATTGCTAATACTGTTTATTGGCTAGTAAACACGCCTAGCCATGTCAATGTGACCACGATGGAAATCATGCCGACAGAGCAAGCAACGGGATCTTTGGCTATTTATCGAGATGATAACTCAATCTAACCCATAATCATTCAATCTGTAAATTTCAGGCCAAAAGCTAGAAAACCAGCACTTCGTTACAATGTTTGATAAGGACTAGTCATTCCCTTCACATTGTGCCTTGTTCTGGCTTCCTATTTTTGCCCTGAATCTTCACACATTGAATGATCACGGGTATAGTTTACTGCTATTTGTTACATTTATTCTCGTTCCATTTTCAGCTTATTTATTAGCGGAGTGATTATAATAACCACTAAAAGTAGTGACCACACAGTGATTGCACCCGTAGGAAAATCAAATAATATGGAGGCAATAATTCCTATTATGTAGCCTATTAGACCTACTCCATAGCTAGTGAACAGCTGAATCTTTTGATTTGATATTTTACGACTGGCTAGAGCGGGCAGAATCAAGCTAGCAAATACTAAATAGATCCCAACCAATTGTACCGATGCGGTAACGGCAAGTGAAAATACCAGATAAAATAGCATGGGACGCTGTTTACAATTTAATGTAAACCAAACAACTAATAATGGGATATAAAGCAGTGTCACCCATAGTAATTGCTCATAACTAACCCATAAGATCTGTCCGACCAATAAAGCATGCAACAACTCATCACTGTGAGGGGCGTAGCTGACTAATAATAAACCACCACTGGCGGCTAAAACAAATATTATTCCGATTAATGCTTCTAAAATAGCGCTATATTTTTTTTCTAAACGATGTATCAGTAAGGCGCCCAAAGTGGCGCCCAATCCCGCAAAAATTTGTATTTGCCATGGGGCGAGATCACCACTAAAAATAGTGGCAGCGATTACGCCTAATACAGCAATTTGAGCAATAGCAATATCAATAAATATAATGCCACGATTGAGGACTTCTTGCCCTAAAGGGGCATGAATAGAAAGTATAAGTATGCCTGCCAATAAGGCAGGCACAATTAACATAAAATCAAAACTGGCATCAATCATTATTGCTTGGCATCTAGTAACAACTGAATAGTGTTATCAAATAAACTAAACAAATCATTACTCTGATCATTGCCACCCACCGTAAAAGGTAAAGTCACTTTTGTGATGGCTGTTTTATTTGTCAGCCAGTCTGTCGCTCTGGGTGATTGATAAGCTGCATTGAGGACAATTTTAGCCGGTGTTACTTTAAGTTTTTGAAGAACATTATGTAAGTCCTTCACGGTGGGTGGCACCCCTAGTTTAGACTCTAATACAGCTACTTTATGCAAGCCTAACCACTCAAATAAATAAGGCCAACTATTATGTTGAACCACGATGGGAATGCCTTTTAGTGGCAAGGCTTGCTGTTGCCATTTTTTTATCGCAGTTTGCCAACGTTGCTCAAAGTCCTGCCAATGCTGTTGGTAAACGGTGGCATTAGCACTATCAATTTGTTGCAACCGTTGGCTTAGCGCTTGGGCGACTTGCAGGATTTTTAGCGGACTGGTTTGGATATGTGGATTGCCCGCTGCGTGGATATCGCCTTGACTACGATCCAATGAGCTTGGCACATCTAATAAATCAACATAGTCCGTTGCCATAAAATAGCCGGAAGCGCCTGTTTGTATCGCAGGATTGCCAGACTTTCTTTGTAATAATGGTAACCAACCTGCTTCTAGATCAGATCCAGTACATACTAACAAGTTAGCTTGCCTTGCTTTAGCAATTAGACTCGGACGAGCTTGAATGTAGTGAGGATCTTGTAGCGCAGTAGTAGCAGAAAACACGGTGACTTTATTGCCTCCTAGTTCTTGGCTTAATGCTGCCCATTCAGGTTCACATGCAAAAATAGTGATATTTGCCATAACGGGTGAAGCTGCTACTAGCAGTAATAAAGAACAAATAAATTTTTTCATAATTAACTCCTATTAAAAGCTATGCGCACCATGTGCACCAATGCTAATGGTATATTGTAAGAATAATTGGGTATCATTATCACGTGATGATTTATCATGGTTTATTTGAGCGCGAATGCGACTAAACTCACTTGGTAACCATTCCAACATCATGCTGTAACGTTGTGGATGAAAACCAGAGAAGTCTAGATCTGCATCTTCCAATAGTTCATCATCAGATGCGCGCAGTTTGCTGCCTAACCAATCATAACGAACACCCGTACGCCACTGCGGAGTGAACTGATAAATCCCTTCAACAAAACCACCATATTGCTTACCATCATAGGATGCCAATTCAGCACTATTGTTGAGTTGACCATTTTCACTAAGATAGAAATATTCGCCTAGTAAAGTAATATTTTTTTGTCTAAAGTTACCATTTGGAGCCCATTTATAGATCAGAGAAATATTACTGATATCGGTATCACCGTTAAATAAAACCGGATCAGACCCACCACCTCCACCATGATCATGACCGCCACTATAAGCCCGATCCTCAGGGCTGGCTTGCCAATGAGAAATGCCAGCTTGCCAACTATGATTGATGCCTACATCGCCACCAGCCCGAGCATAAACCAACCAATCGCCAATGCCACTATGTTCACCACTGCCCGGATGTTGATCACCATTACCGACTGTACCACCTAGCTCAACAAATAAATCCGTAGGTAATAAATAGGATAATTTCATGCCATCGGTTGAGAGTTGGTTGCCAAATAAACCGCGGTAAATAAGCGGAGCATCCGCAAAGTTCCATGCATGAATGTGTTTTTCATTCAAATAGCCGATAGGGGAGAAGAAGCGACCTGCACGGATTGTAAAGCCATTGCCTAATCCCAATGTTTCGATAAAAGCTTCTTCCATTTCTATTTCAGTTTCACCCTCATCATCGTGTAGTGCAATAGTAGCTTGACCAAATAAAAGCTGGTCGATACTGGCACTTAGAATAATTTCACTTTCACCTAATGAGAACCCTTCAGTAGCTAGTCCACCTTCACCCTGTAAACTAAAGCCATCTAACTGATAGTCCTCACTATCACGGCGATAGTCACTAAATTGTCCATTCAACACCATGCTGATAGCGGGGTTAAAATTATTATTAGATGCGTTCTGAATGGTTGGTACTGCTTTAACAGGATCAGTTTGATAGGTTTTGCTGTTATTTTCTGTTTGAATTAAACGTTGTTCCAACTGATTAATACGGCTTTCATAATCGGCGCGTAGTTGATCAATTTCTTTTTTTAGATCACTGACATCATCAGCAAGTATTGGCGATGATACAGATAAAGTTACTGCAATAAGCAGTGCTAAATGTGATTTTTTCATGATATTTCCTCATAGTTATACCCAAAATCTATATTGCTAATGGTATTGGGTATATACCCATAATCATTCAAACTGTGCATTTTTGCTCCTCCGTCACTCCGGTATGTTTTAAGCCGGAGTCTTGCTTGTGCGGAGATCCCGGCTTAAAACATACCGGGATGACGAGGAGTTTTTACTATTTTGAAAGATCACGGGTATAAATAATAGGCAGAGATACATCTATTGAAGATGGATCTAAACTGCCAATTTTTAGGGGGGTGAGCTATGAAAAAAGAGGGGGAGCGCGAATACTATGGTTATTGCGTAATTTTTTTGATACAAACGCGACGGAGAAAAGTGCCTCAACAGCACAAGATTGGCTGATGTATGGCAAGGGTATTGATGCAATGACATCAAGTGTGGGTGTGTGACTAATACTTTCAAGGCGTTCACACTGCTCACTGTCAGTATGATAGGGATGTGAAACATCATGCCAAATGGCAAAGGACTGCATAAACAGCAATAATGCTGTTAGCAGGTAAAGCCAATGACGTTGGTTAAGGATGTTTTTCACAACGAGATACTATTCACTTGGTTAATAATTGGACGAGCAAAGTCTCATAGATTTCTGACAAGATGTCAAGATCAGCGACAGAAACACATTCGTCAAGCTGATGAATAGTAGCATTGAGCGGACCTAGCTCAACTACTTGAGCACCCGTTGGCGCAATAAAACGACCATCGGAGGTACCACCGGAGGTAGATAGTTCAGTTTCATAGCCGGTTGTAGCCTTAATAGCAGATTTTACAGCATCAACTAAAGCACCACTGGCAGTACGGAAGGGTTTTCCAGAGAGCTGCCATTTTAGGTCATAATTTAAGTTGTGTTGGTCTAATAGGGCTTCTACGCGTTGTTGTAGTTGTTGGTGAGTCACTTCTGTGGAAAAACGGAAGTTAAACACAGCTTCTGCTGTGCCGGGGATCACATTGGTCACGCCTGTACCCGAATTAAGATTTGAAACTTGGAAACTAGTGGGTGGAAAATCTTCATTGCCTTGATCCCATTCAATAGTACATAATTCAGTCAATGCGGGTGTTAACAGGTGAATTGGGTTTTCAGCAAGATGAGGGTAGGCAATATGACCTTGTTTGCCTTTAATAGTTAAATAGCCATTCATTGAACCACGGCGACCGTTTTTAACAATATCTCCTACCTTTTTAGTGCTACTGGGTTCGCCGACTAAACACCAATCTATTTTTTCACCGCGGGCTTCTAATGTTTCAATAACCTTAACTGTGCCGCCTGTTGCAGGGCCTTCTTCATCGCTGGTGATTAAAAAAGCGATGCTGCCAGTATGGTCATCATGTTTAGCGATAAAGCGTTCACAAGCGGTGACAAAGGCGGCAATACTGCCTTTCATGTCTGCTGCACCGCGCCCATATAACAAGCCATCACGAATAACAGGTTCAAAGGGTGGTGATGTCCAGCTTTCTTCTGGGCCTGTAGGCACCACATCAGTATGACCAGCAAAAGCAAGAACAGGAGATTGATTGCCGCGACGCGCCCAGATATTGTCAGTGTCACCAAAACGTAAATGTTCAATGGTGAAGCCGATTGCAGCAAGACGTTCGGCTAAAAGTTGCTGACAGCCAAAGTCTTCTGGCGTAACGCTAGGGCGGCTAATTAAGTCTTTAGTGAGTTCAAGTGTTGCTGACATTTTAGTCTCAATCATTATTTGGCAAATTTAGCGGCATAGTCTGCTTCGTTGAATCCTACCATACAGCTTGAGTCATCCGATAGCACGGGGCGTTTAATAAAGGTTGGATTTTCTAGCATAAGTTCAACAGCAATCGTTTGGTTGAGCTGATCTTTGCGCGGGTCTTCTAGCTTGCGCCATGTAGTGCCGCGTTTATTGAGTAAGACTTGCCATGGCACATATTTTAGCCATTCATTAATAGTGGCTTCATCTAATCCATCAACACGAAAATCATGAAACTGAAAATCGACATTATTGGCTTCGCACCAACGCCGTGCTTTTTTAACGGTATCGCAGTTTTTAATGCCGTATAAGGTGGTCATTTAAAAAGTACTCATGGTCAGGCACTTTCTGCGGATAATATTTCTAGTAGCTTTAAAATTCGGTGAGCTGCATTTATGCATTCTTCTATCGGTGCGACTAATGCCATTCTAATTCGATTTTGTCCTGGGTTACCGTTGTCGGTATCACGCGCTAAAAAGCTACCGGGTAATACAGTGACGTTTTGTTCATCAAATAAGCGGCGAGCGAATTCCGTGTCTGAAATAGGCGTTTCAGCCCATAAATAGAAACCAGCCTCAGGCAAACTGACATTCATTTTTCGGCCTAAGATTGCCAACACAGCATCAAACTTCTCACGATATTGTTTGCGATTGTAGATGACATGATCTTCATCTTGCCAAGCAATAAGTGATGCAGCTTGTGTGGCAGGTGGCATGGCACTGCCATGGTAAGTACGGTAACGTAAAAATTCTTTAATGATCTGGGCATCGCCAGCCACAAAACCACTGCGCAAGCCGGGTGCATTTGAGCGTTTTGATAAGCTATGGAAAACAACACAATGACTAAAATCGGTGTAACCCGCTTTGACGGCTGCTTCTAATAAGCCGACAGGCGGTTGCGATTCATCAATATAAATTTCTGAATAACATTCATCCGAGGCAATGATAAAGTCATGTTTATGTGCTAATTCGATCAACATAGTTAATGTTGCTTGATCAATCACTGCACCGGTTGGATTGCCCGGGCTACATAAATACAATAATTGGCAGCGATCCCAAATATCTGCACTTACGGCAGAAAAATCGGGAATAAAGTTATTGTCCGCATCGCAGTTTAGAAAGTACGGCTGTGCCCCTGCTAAAATTGCGGCGCCTTCATAGATCTGATAAAAAGGATTGGGCATAACGACTAGCGGTTTTTCTTGACTGGCATCAACCACTGTTTGAGCGAAAGAAAACAAGGCTTCACGTGTGCCATTTACTGGCAAGATATGGCGCGTTGCTTGAATATAACCCGATAAATGAAAACGATTACCCAACCATTTTTCGATAGCAAGGCGAAGCTCAAGGCTTCCGATTGTCGTGGGGTAGACTGATAAGCCATGCATATGTTCGATAGCGGCTTCTGCAATAAAACCAGGGGTTGGGTGCTTAGGTTCACCAATAGATAAAGCGATATGATTTAAATGTTCAGGCGGGTTACATCCTGCTTTTATCTCAGCAAGTTTTTCAAATGGGTAGGGATGTAGTTCAGTTAGTTCAGGATTCATCTATGTAAATACGATTGCGTAAAAACTAAGTAGTATAGCGGGTTATTCAGAATTCTTAAATTAATAGATGTACCTTTAATTTACTCATGGTATAAATTGCCGCTATGAATGCACAAAATCATCCACATCAGCGCTTGGCGATCGCTAGTTTGCTTTTCTCAGCCAGTCTATGGGGGCTGATCTGGTATCCGTTAAGATTGTTGAATGAAGCGGGTATGAGTGCGGTTTGGAGTTCCTTAATTATGTATTTGGTAGCCGCTGTAGTTGCCATTCCCGTGTTATACAAAAAATACAACTCAATCTCTTTCCATCGCGCAGATCTACTAGCATTAGCGATCGCCGCGGGGATCACTAATGTGGCTTTTGTGGTAGCTTTGATTGAAGGTGAAGTGATGCGGGTGATGTTATTATTTTATTTGTCACCATTATGGACGGTTTTATTAGGCCGCTGGTGGCTAGGTGAACGATTATCACGAACTGCCATAATAATGTTTACCGTTGCGATGACGGGTTCTCTTATCATGCTATGGAATCCAGTAATGGGCTGGCCATGGCCCCACGGCACGGCGGATTGGTTAGCTTTGATGGCAGGCATAGCTTTTTCAATTAATAATGTGCTGGCACGAAAACTGAGCCCTGTATCCATGGCTGTGAAAACAGCTGTTGTTTGGTGGGGCGTTGTTGCCACATCAATAGTGGTTTTACTTTGGCAGCAGAGTCCGGTGCCCGATGTTACCCTTAACGTCTGGGCGGGTGCGGCATTGTTGGGTTTATTAGGCATCACTACAATGACCATTGCGGTACTTTACGGTGTAGGTAAAATGCCGGTTTATCGCTCATCCGTTATTATGTTATTTCAATTGATTGTTGCCGCGATTGCAGCTTGGTTTTTAACTGATGAAGTGATGTCGGCGCAAGAATGGCTGGGTGGTATGTTAATTTTAGTGGCGGCCTATGGTGTCGCACGGTCAGAGATGAAAGAGGATGAAAATGATTAAATCAATTGCACATGCTAGTTTTTTGGTAGCGGATTTAGAAAGATCACTGCTGTTTTATCGTGATATTTTAGGAATAGAGCAGAATATGACACGGCCCAATTTTCCATTTGATGGTGCATGGTTAGATTTGACTGAAGGCGGTCAGCAATTACATTTAATGCAGTTACCCAATCCCGATCCAAAAGACGGTCGACCAGAACATGGTGGCAAAGATAAGCATGTCGCATTGGTAGTGGATAATTTAGATGCATTGGCAGCAAAACTGGAAGCTGAAGGTATCACTTTTTCACGGAGTAAATCAGGTCGTGCAGCCTTCTTTTGTCGCGATCCGGATGGTAATGCATTAGAATTCGCCGAAGATTTTTCTATTGGAAAAAACTGATTATTTTACTTGGTAATTTCACCTTTCAATGACTTACAGACTTACTCACATTTCCTGTGGATAAGTCTGTGGTTAACTCTTTAGATTTTGGCTAAACCGTTATAATTCAACACTGTCACTTAAATTGGTTAAAAAACAACCATGACTTGTAATGCGTTAAAAATCAACTGGTTAGAACTGTTGCCAGTGGTATCAATGACTTAGAGCTGATAGTTGTTACAGTTTTGTAACAGTGAGCTTCAATCTTGAATAACTTTTTATATGTCAAGACTTAATATAGTATTTTTTTGCTAAATTAGCCTGGTTGGCCATCGGCTCTAGGGCTAATGAAGATCATGAAGTAATGAGCTAAAAATACGGTAAATGCCACGATCCATAGTAGCTGTGCTGTTGCCATTAAATGTAGGTAGGCGCTAGGTAAAAATAGGGGCATTATTACGCGAATAATGGCGCCTAAAAATAGCCCGATAAATATCCATTTTAGCGTATTGGGAGGCTCATTGATGTTTCTACCAGTATGACCGAGTGAAATGCGAGCGATCATGCCTAATGTCATCATGCCAATGCCACCATAAGTGAAGGCATGAAGTGGGATGCTGGTAGAAAACAGAGCGAAAAAATTAAGCGCTTTAAGTGCAAAACCTAAGATGAAGAAGCTGTAGCCTACAAAAAGCACCCATAATAAAGGCTTCTTCCATATTCCCTTGGTATACCAGCCTGAGAGTCTAAAACCATGCAATACAGCCAATATCAGTGAAAGTAATGCGGTTAATAATGCGTGTTTCAGAAAAACATCCGCTATCCACAATGCGGCTAACAAGAATAAATTGCTTGAATCGACAAAAGACCCATTTTTTAGCTGAACTTGGTAGCCGACACCTCGTTCGATGAAAAAAGGCATGACGCGTCTAGCCAGTATAAAAATAAGTGCCATGGTCAAATAGACACCTGAAAACAATCCCCATGAGACACCTTGATTTGCAATATGAAACACACCAAGATAATAGAGCACATTAGCAATTGTTAACATTACTAAGATAGATACAATCAATAACTGCCGCCATTGTTTTACTTTGACAATGGGCTGTAGTACGGCGAGCGTTAAACCGATAAAAAAGACAATATCAAACAGTGCTGCCCAAGCAAACAGGATAGGTGAATTTAATAAGGGTAATATTCTAGCGAGTAACCATGTTGAGGCTAATAGTAATAAGGGTAGGTTTTGAATGGTTTGAACCCCAGTCCAATTACGCACTGCGGTTAATAAAAATCCGGCGATAATGGCGGTGGTGTAACCAAAGACCATTTCATGACCATGCCAAGCGATGGGGGTGATATTGCTAACAGGTAATATCCAGCCAAAGGTGTAATTAGCCATCCATAGTGATGTGGCAATAATAGAAAATAAACTGGCGAGTAAGAAAAAGGGTCTGAAACCTAATTCAAATAAAGCAAATTTCTTAATGGGTTGCGGGTTTAATATCGGCTGTTGCATATTATTGAATATTATCCTTCTCGGGCTAATGGGTATTGTCGTTCATCATAATCGGCCTCTTCATCGCCAGTAAGTACCTTACGTTGAAGTTCTAAATCTTTAAAATTGAACAGTGCGTTATCCGCAAGTTGTGATGGTGATATATTTTGTAAACTACGGAAGATATTTTCTAATCGTCCGGGCTGTTGTTTCTCCCATCCTTGCAACATATCTTTAATCACTTGGCGTTGCATATTTTGTTGTGAGCCGCACAAATTACACGGAATAATGGGAAATTGTTGCTGTTCAGAATAACGAATAATATCAGCCTCTTTACAGTAGGCTAGCGGGCGGATCAAAATATTAGTTTTATCATCACTTAATAATTTGGGTGGCATGGCTTTTATTTTACTGCCATAAAACATATTTAGAAATGCGGTTTCAATAATATCGTCACGATGATGACCTAGCGCAATTTTAGTGATGCCATTTTGTCTTGCATAACCATATAAGGAGCCACGGCGTAAACGTGAGCAAATTCCGCAGGTAGTTTTGCCCTCAGGCACCACTTCTTTAACGATACTGTAGGTATCTTTTTCGATGATATGGAAATCAACACCGATTTCAGCAAGGTATTCTGGCAAAATATGTTCGGGAAATCCGGGCTGTTTTTGATCAAGATTAACCGCAATGATATCAAACTTAATCGGTGCATGTTTTTGCAGATTCATCAAAATATCGAGCAGCGTATAACTATCTTTACCACCAGACAGGCACACCATGATGTTATCGCCATCTTGAATCATATTATAGTCAGCGATGGCTTTACCGACGTTACGGCGCAGCCGTTTTTTTAGCTTATTTAAGGCGAATTTCTTTGTTACTACATTCTCGGTCATTTAGATAAGACCTGAAAAGGGTTGAACGGTGACGGTGGTGTTAGCTGCAATACCATCACACTGTTCTTCTAATAAGATGAAGCAGTTGGCGATGCTCATTGAGCGTAAGATCCCTGATCCTTGTTCGCCTGTTGTTTTAACTTGGGTAATACCCTGATCGTTTTGAAATAGAATGCCACGCTGAAACTCAAAACGGCCGGCACGTTTCCGAATTGGACTAACACAATTCACTTGTAGCCGCTGTTGCATCGGCGCATCTTGACCAGAAAGTTGTTGTAATGCGGGTAAAGCAAATTGATAAAACGTCACCATCACTGAGACGGGGTTACCCGGCAGACCAAAAAACAGTGCGTTATTGATTATTCCAAAGGCAAGCGGCCGACCAGGTTTCATTGCTATTTTCCAAAAAGAAACTTGACCTAATTCTTCTAATATTTCTTTGACATAATCGGCATCACCCACTGAAACGCCACCGGTAGTCAATACCATATCGGCTTGCTTAGATGCTTGTTGCAGAGCTTCACGAAGCGCTTGTTTTTGATCGGGTACTACGCCCATATCGATAATATCGACATTAAGATGACTCAACATGCCGTGCAAGGTGTATCGGTTACTATCGTAGATTTGTCCGGCTTCTAATTCATCGCCTATTGAACGTAATTCATCGCCAGTAGAAAAGAAAGCAACACGCACTTTGCGTTTAACGTTCAGTTCAGCAATGCCTAATGATGCGATTAATCCCAAATCAGCGGGGGTGATTTTGTGACCTTCATCGAGTACATGTTCACCTGTTCTTAAATCTTCTCCCGCCATGCGCACATTTTGACCATGTTGATGCTGGCCGTGAATAGTAATCAGCACGTCATTCACTTCGACATGTTCTTGCATAATGACGGTATCACAGTCTTCGGGCATCATTGCGCCGGTCATAATACGGATACATTCACCTTGTTGAATATTGCCGGCAAAGGGCTGTCCGGCAAAGGCAATGCCTATTTGTGTGAGGGTGAATTTATCACTCTGAATAGCAGAGCCGTGGATAGCATAGCCATCCATAGCTGAATTATTATGCGGCGGCACATTAATCGGCGAAATGATTTCATCATGCAAAACATAATCTAGTGCGTCCCTTAATGATCGTGTTTCAGATCCTTTAATAGGTGCTATCAGATCGGTAATGCGTTGCGTTGCTTGTGCTACGCTTAAACTATTAGCTTCGTGTGCATCGGCACAGCTGGGTTGAGGAGTAAAATTAGCCATTTATCGTGTCCAGTTAGCAATGAAAGTTTGAATATAATCAGCGAGTCCTTGAATATCATTTAGATCAAGCTGATCAATACATTGTGCAATATTTGTTTGTGCATCTGTAGCAATGGCAATGATATTGTCGTCATTGGGATGCAGTAATGGTTTACCAATAGATGGACGATGCAGCTCAATTTTAGGAAATGATTCGTCTTTGAACCCTTCTACTAAAATCAGATCTACGGTTTTAGTATTTATTCGTGGAATGAGATCGTTTAATTGCGGCTCTATCATCTCAGAAGCTTGCACCTCCATTAATGCCATCAAATTACGCGATGAAACAAGCACTTGTTGTGCACCAGCCTTTCTTATTTCATAACTATCTTTGCCTGGAATATCAATATCAAAGCGATGGTGTGCATGTTTAATAACCGCTAATTGGATGCCTTTTGCATTTAGTACAGGGATCAACTGACGTAATAAAGTCGTTTTCCCGGTGCCGCTAAAGGCGGCAAATCCGAGAACAGGAATAGGTGAAGATACCGTTTTTTGATGCGCCTCAATATCGTCAAAACAATTAAAGTTAGCAAAGCTTTCGGGCTGATCAGAAAAATCAACCACAGCTAATTTATATTGTTCAAACCAACGATCAATTTTGCGATCGCCCTTTGCTAAATATTGAGCTAAATCATGCTGCAAGCGAGTAGGGATTAAACTAAATACCGGTTGTAGACGATCGCCATCGGATGCAACTGCAATATCAGCTTGTTCATTTAGCAATGTTTCCATCATCCGCTGGCGGTATTGAGGTGAAATCATCGGCGCATCACATGGCGCGGTAAGAATATAATCACTATCAACAAATTGCATGGCACTGAGCATGCCTGCTAACGGACCGCAAAAATCATCTAATGAATCAGCAATAACGGCATAGCCAAAGTTTTGATACAGTTCAATGTTTCTATTGGCATTAATGATAAGATCATCAATTTGCGGCATCATAATATCAATAACATGACGAATTAAAGGCTTATTATTAAATGCAATTAAGCCTTTGTCTTGTCCACCCATCCGACGCGCCTTACCACCTGCTAATATAACGCCAGTGATCGAGGGGGAAAAGGATGTTTTCATTGTTATTTACTGTTATTCTGTCAGAAAGTTAAATTAGGGAACGAGCCTATGATTAAACTAGGGACTGCTGGCGTTATTATACTGCTAAATACATCATTTGCATGGTCGAAAGATCTAAGTATAGTCGTGGTGGGTCTGTTTAGTAATCAAGCAGTTGTTGAAATAAATCATACGCAACGATTATTAAAAGTAGGTAAAACAAGCCCTGAAGGGGTAACGTTGATTTCGGCCAATAGCAAAAAAGCGGTATTAGAAATTGATGGTGTTAGGCGCACATATCAATTGGGCGATCATATTAGTGCTAGTTTTAGTTCTACAACCGCGCAAGCAGAAGTAAATTTATGGCCAACAAATGGTATGTACCTTACAGTTGGAAGTGTCAATGGCTATACGGTTGATTTTTTGGTTGATACGGGTGCATCAGCAATTGCGCTTAATGCCGAAACAGCTCGGAGAGTTGGTTTAGACTATCTTGAAGCTAAAAAAATTCTGATTAAAACTGCATCGGGTACTGAGATTGGCTATGAAGTGAACTTAAATTCGGTTCAAGTAGGTGACATTATATTAAATGACGTTAGAGCGATGGTAATAGATGGCGAAGAACCACAGCGCGCTTTATTAGGCATGACATTTTTAAATAAGTTAGAAATGAATCGAACAGATAAGAAACTGAACTTAAAGAAAAAATACTAAAATCCCTAGAAATTTAACCTAGCAGACTTGATCAGAGTCTCCTTAATCAAACCCGTTAGAAATCAATGCATAAGCAGAATGATTATGAATTGATTCAAAGTTTTCTGATTCAACGGTATACGCGTTAATACGTTCATCATCATTTAATCGTGCCGCTATATCACGGACAATATCTTCAACAAATTTTGGGTTGTCATAGGCTTTTTCAGTAACAAATTTCTCATCTGGGCGTTTTAATAAGCCGAATATTTCACATGATGCTTCTTCTTCAACCAGATCAATAATATCTTCAATCCAGATAAAGCTTTCAGCGCGCACGGTCACAGTGACATGTGAACGCTGATTATGCGCGCCATAATCTGAGATGTTTTTAGAGCAAGGGCAAAGACTTGTTACGGGAACAACAACACGCACCATCACATCTGCTTTATCGCCGGTAATTTCACCAATAAAGGTCACTTGATAATCCATTAAACTTTCTACTTTGCTAATGGGTGCTGTTTTATTAACAAAATAAGGAAAATCCATTTCAATATAACCAGACTCAGCTTGTAGGCGCTCAGTCATTTGTGGCAACATTTCGCGGAAAGATTGCACGGTGATTTCGCGTTCGTTTTGATTTAAAATTTCAACGAAGCGTGACATATGTGTGCCTTTGAACTGATGCGGCAGGTTCACATACATATTAAAATTAGCAATAGTGTGCTGTTCACCAGCATCACGGTCACTCACTCTTATTGGATGCTGAATATCCTTAATACCTACTTTGTCGATAGCAATGTGTCGCTTATCAGCAATATTTTGAACATCTTCAATGGTGTCGCAACAATCTGCTTTTTTATCGGTAGCCATGCTTTTTAGTCCTCACTATAACGAACACAGGCGCGGTCGGTTTCCCATAGTGTTACGCCTGATATTTTAGCTGTTTCTATATTTAATGTTTTACTTAAGTTTTGGTAAAAATGTTGGGCAATATTTTCAGCCGTTGGGTTAATAGTATCGAATGGCGGAATATCATTTAGATAACGATGATCTAATGTTTTTGCCAATTTGCGCGTGGCCGTTTTAATGGTTTTAAAGTCCATGCCCATGCCATGATCATTTAATGCCGTGGCGATCACTTCAACTTCTATTTTCCAATTATGTCCATGCATGCGGCTACAATCACCCGGGTAATCGCGCAAGGTATGGGCTGAGGCAAAATCAGCCAATATTTTTAAGGTATAAATGGAGCTCATAGTTGACTATTATACTAGGGAATTGTGTTCACAATAGGGTATTATGCTGGAAAATGTTTTTGGACAGTAGTAATAATGCCTTTTTCATCAAGCCCACACGCTGATAACATGGCTTTATGCTCACCATGATCAAGGAATTTATCAGGTAAGCCCATTATTTCAATTGGCGTTGTATCACCTATTGATATTAAGAATTCAGCGACACCACTACCTGCTCCGCCGAGACAAGCATTTTCTTCAATAGTCACGATTAGATCATGGCTGGCGGCAATTTCACTAATGAGTTTTGTGTCCAAAGGTTTTATAAAACGCATATTGATGGCGGTTGCATTAAGTTTTTCTGCGGCTTCAATTGCAGCTGGAACCATAGCACCGAATGCAAGAATAGCTATTTTTTCACCTTGGCGTTTAATCTCTGCTTTTCCCATTTCAAGTGCTGTTAAGGTCGGGTCAATGGCAACACCGGTTCCTGTTCCTCTAGGGTAGCGCACCGCACAAGGTCCATTATGCTGATAGCCGGTTGTCAGCATTTGGCGGCATTCATTTTCATCTGAAGCAGCCATTACCACCATATTTGGAATACAGCGCAAATAACTTAAATCAAAGCTACCTGCATGGGTTGCGCCATCAGCGCCCACCAAACCACCGCGATCTATTGCAAATAAAACGGGTAAGTTTTGGATAGCAACATCATGTATTAATTGATCATAGGCGCGTTGCAAAAAGGTGGAATAAATAGCCACAACAGGCTTTTTACCTTCACAGGCGATGCCCGCCGCTAAGGTAACCGCATGTTGTTCTGCAATGCCGACATCAAAATAGCGATCAGGGTATTGCTCAGCAAAATCATTAAGCCCCGATCCGTCACACATCGCAGGCGTAATTCCAACTAGATCGGGGCATTGTGCTGCCATATCACACAGCCACTGACCAAACACTTGCGTATAACTTGGGCCAGAAGTTTTAGGTTTGCCATTGCTAGCGGGGCTTACACCATGAAACTTGCCGGGTTGTTGTTCGGCAGGCTGATAGCCTTTGCCTTTTTTGGTGACAATATGTAAAAACTGCGGGCCTTTTCGTTCACGCAAATTGCTTAAGGTGGCAAGTAATGTATCAAGATCATGACCATCAATCGGGCCGATATAGTTAAAACCCATTTCTTCAAATAATGTACCGGGGATAATCATGCCTTTCATATGTTCTTCAGCGCGACGTGCAAATTCCCATGCTGGCGGTATTTTTTCTAACACTTTTTTACTGCCTTCGCGTGCCGAGGCATAAAATTTTCCGGATAATAACCGTGCTAGATAATTAGACATGCCGCCGACATTTTTAGAAATTGACATTTCATTATCATTAAGCACCACTAACATATTGGCACTTAAATCACCGGCATGCGCTAACGCTTCATAGGCTTGACCCGCAGTAAGCGCACCATCACCGATAATAGCGACCGCACGACGATGATCATTGTTAAGCTGTGATGCGATGGCCATGCCTAGCGCGGCGCTGATAGATGTACTTGAATGACCGGTACCAAAGGCATCATAACAACTTTCACTGCGTTTAGGAAAGCCAGATAATCCATCAGCTTGACGCATGGTATTCATCTGATCGCGCCGACCGGTAATAATCTTATGGGCATAGCTTTGATGTCCTACATCCCAAACAAAGCGGTCATCGGGTGTGTTATAGACATAATGTAATGCCAATGTAAGCTCAACCACACCCAAGTTTGATGATATATGACCACCTGTTTGCTGCACACTATCAACAATGAGCGTGCGTATTTCTTCAGCCACTTGTGGCAACTGTTGTCTTTCTAGCTGACGTAGATCGTCGGGGCTATTAATTTGGGATAATAAATTATCGGTATCGGTTTTTGTCGGCATATTTAATTTTTTCGTTGCACCACAAACTGGGCTAATGCAGCTAATGTTTCTGTATTGTAGGGCAAATCGTCTAAAGCTGCTAAAGCGCGATCAATTAAATCTACTGCTTTTTGCTGTGCCGCCTCCAAACCTAATAGCGCAGGATAGGTGGGTTTATTTAGCGCCATATCGGCACCTTGAGTTTTGCCAAGGGTTGCTGTGCTTGACACAACATCGAGCACATCATCTTGCACCTGAAACGCTAAACCAATGCTGTGGGCATAACTATCCAGTTTAGCCAGTGTGGTTTCAGTGATATTTTCACAAGCAAGTGCGCCCAAGCGAACGCTAGCGCGAATAAGTGCGCCTGTTTTTAATTCATGCATCGCCTGTAAAGCGGCTAAATCAAGTGTTTGCCCGACAGATTCAAGATCAATGGCTTGCCCGCCTGCCATGCCTAACGCTCCTGAGCGCTGGGCAAGTGTTTTGACCATTTTACTTTGTTGCGAAGCCGATAATACATCATCACATAATGACTCAAATGCCAGTGTTTGCAAGGCATCACCCACTAATAATGCGGTGGCATCATCATACGCCTTATGACAGGTAGGCTGACCACGACGTAAATCATCATCATCCATAATGGGCATATCATCATGTACTAAAGAATAGGCATGGATCATTTCAACTGCGCTAGCAGGGGCATCAAGCAGATCTAGTTCGACTTCTAATGCTTCACCTGTGGCATAAACCAATAATGCTCTTAATCGTTTGCCGCCATTAAGGCTAGCATAGCGCATCGCTTCAATTAGTTTTGCAGAGCTTAAATCGTCAACGTGAGGGAGCCGTTCGGAGAGTGCTTGTTCAAGGCGATGTTGATGACTTTGCATCCATTCGGAGAGGGCGGCGCTCACGATTCAGCGTTGTCAGGATCAAAATCTACCAGTGTGGATTGGCCAGATTGTTTTAATAACATTTGTACTTTTTGCTGTGCTGTTTGCAAGGCCTCTTGGCAATCACGGCTTAATAACACACCGCTTTCATAGAGCTTTAACGATTCCTCCAGGCTAATATCACCTTGTTCTAGGCGGTTTACTAGTGATTCTAGTTCTAATACCGATGCTTCGTAATCCAGTTTTTTTCGCTTTGCCAAGGTTGCAGATCTCTAAACAAATATCAATGAACTGCATTATAGTGAATTAAACTAGCTTTGTCTGCTAGTAAGCTGTCCAATTGTTCTATGACACAGTACAATTAGAATATGAAAAAAATTATCCGAGGCTTGCTTAATTTACCTTCAAACCCTGCTGGATGTGTTGCTACCATTGGCAATTTTGATGGCGTACATTTAGGTCATCAAGCGGTATTGCAGCAATTGGCGATGAAAGGCGACACACTTGGCTTGCCTGCCGTTGTGATTACATTTGAACCCCAACCCAATGAGTTTTTTGCTACTGATAAAGCCCCTGCGCGTTTATGTCGGTTTCGGGAAAAGGTTGAGGCATTACGGTGTTATTCTATCCAGCAATTATGTGTATTAAAATTTAACAAACAGCTTGCGCAAATGGTTGCGGATCAATTTATTCAGCAGCTACTTGTTGATGGCTTGAATGTGAAATATTTGGTAGTGGGCGATGATTTTAGGTTTGGTAAAGATCGCCAAGGTGACTTTGCAATGTTGCAACAAGCGGGTGAAAAACAGGGCTTTCAAGTTGTTAATATGCACACTTTTTCAATTGACTCACATCGTGTCAGTAGCACCCGTATTAGGTTAGCATTAGAGCAGGGTGATTTATTGTTGGCAGAAAAGTTATTGGGTCGACCTTACCGAATGAGTGGGCGAGTGGCGCATGGTGATAAACGAGGTCGAACCTTGGGGTTTCCCACGGCAAATATTCACTTACACCGCCATAAAGTACCTTTAACGGGAGTGTATGCGGTGCAATTATTTGGGATAGCAGGCGAGCCTATTAAAGGTGTGGCAAATGTGGGCATTAGACCCACAATAGTAGGCCTTAAACGCGCATTACTAGAAGTGCATTTATTTGATTTTGAGCGTGATATTTATGGCGAGCATGTACAAGTTCATTTTTTACAGAAACTGCGCGATGAACAAAAATTCTCTGATCTTGAAGCATTAACTAAGCAAATTGATTGTGATTCTCAGCAAGCAAAGGATTATTTTGGTATAAAAAACCAGTGATAAATAGTCTTTAATATCAATAGAGTATCCTTCCGTTTTACGCTTAAAATATTAATGCATGAAGAAGCTTGTGTTTATTTTTAAAATTAAGGTATAGTTGCTGGGCTAGACTATTTTAATTAATTTTTAAGGATCAAATTATGAGCGAAAAAGGTGTTCTAATTGCAAAGTATGCCGATGACCTAGAAAATAAATGTGGCATTACGCCAGATATGGATTTATTAGCTAAAGTGACAACCGGCTGTGGACCCTCTATTTATAATAAAGATGCGTCATTAGTATCGGGTTCAGATCCTGATGAATTAGCTACAGTAAAAAATAATTTTCTAATCAAAAAGCTAGGTTTGGCTGATAGCCCTGAACTTGATTCTGCGATTGATTCGGTAATGGAAACATATGGTCGCTCAAATCCTCAAAAATTACGCGTTGTTGTGTATTACATGCTAACGGTACACTTTAATAAAGAGTCTGTTTATAACTAAACAAGAAACTTTACTTGCTAAATTAACAATGCCGCAAAGCTATGTTAGCTTGCGGCATTTTTTGTTTGAGATAGACCCAAAATCATTCAAGCTGTAAATTTTCGCTCTTCCGTCACTCCGGTATGTTTTAAGCCGGAGTCTTGTTTGTGCGGAGATCCCGGCTAAGCTTGTGCTCAGCTTGACTGGGTAAGCATACCGGGATGACGAGGTTTTTTTGCGGTTTCAATGATTACGGGTATAGACTTAGCTTGATAATTATTATTTATCTGGCGAGGAGAACACAGTGGAATATGATATTGTTATTATCGGTGGTGGGCAGGCAGGTTTAAGTTTCGCCTGTTCGATGATAGATACAAATATTCAGGTATTGCTGGTTGAGAAGCGTCCGTTAGATTTATTGTCTGATCCAAAGTCTGATGGTCGTGAAATTGCATTGACCCATTTATCGGTTGATATCTTAAAGAAAATGGGTGCGTGGCAGCTTATTGATGAGGATGTTATTTCTCCAATGAAAGAGGCGAGAGTATTTGATGGCGATTCATCGTCGTTTTTAGGTTTTAAAAATGAACAAGCATCAAACGGCGTATTAGGCTATTTAGTGCCCAATTATAAAATTTGCAAAGCCTTATATGAGCGTGTGAAAGATGCCGAAAACATTGAAATAATGACTGATATTACGGTTGATGATGTAAAGCGTCAAACCGAATTTTCACAGCTTAACTTATCAAATGGCGAGCAAATCAACACACAATTAGTGATTGCAGCAGATAGCCGTTTTTCAACAATACGTCGCAAAATGGGCATTCCCGCATTGATGAAAGATTTTTCAAAAGTGATGATCGTATCGCAGATGAATCATCAAAAATCACATAATAATATTACGCTAGAACATTTTCACTACGGACGAACTTTGGCATTATTACCCATGGTTGGCAACACCTCATCCATTGTGCTGACCGTCACGGCAGATAAAGCCGATGAAATAGTGAATCAATCGGAACAGGAATTTAATGAGAATATCAGCCAACTGTTTAAAGGTGAATTTGGTCAGATGGAATTACAAGGTGAGCGCTATGCTTATCCATTAATTGGCGTATATTCCCAAACATTTGTTTCTCATCGGTTTGCATTGATAGGTGATGCGGCGGTCGGCATGCATCCTGTTACCGCTCATGGTGCTAACTTGGGTTTAAGGGGGCAAGATATTCTTGCAACGACCATTAAAAATGCCTTGCGCCATGGCGAAGACATGGGCTCAGTAGCCGTACTCAAGCGTTATGAAAGAAAGCAAATCCATCTAACTAGATTAATGTATTTTGGTACTAACGGCATTGTTGCGCTGTTTACTAATGATGCCCCCGTTGTTAAACAAATTAGAAAAGCTGTGCTGAAGATTGCCACACATTTCCCACCCATAAAATATTTGATAAGTCATCATCTGGCCAATACCCGTTCCAAAAGTATCTTGCCTTTCTAGCAAAATAATATGGCAATAGATTTAACACAAAGTAGACCTAAATTTTTACAAGCTGGATTATCGCGAGATGAACTTGATGCGGATCCTATCAAGCAATTTGAACTTTGGTTTAAGCAGGCTATTGAAGTAGGCATTATTGAACCTAGCGCAATGAGCTTAGCGACATCAGATGGTGTAGAAGTCAGTTTGCGCACGGTGTTGCTAAAGTTTTTTGATGAAAAAGGCTTTGTCTTTTTCACCAATTATGCCTCGAAAAAATCCAAACAAATTGAATCAAATCCGCAGGCTGCATTATTATTTCCGTGGCTGGCACTTGAGCGGCAAGTAAAAATTAGCGGGCGAGTAGAAAAAATATCGATGTTGGAATCTATCAATTATTTTGCAACACGACCTAAAGACTCTCAGTTAGGCGCTTGGGCTTCGCATCAGTCCAGCACGTTATCATCAAGACAAGTCTTATTGACACAATTTGAAGCAATGAAAACTAAGTTTAAACAAGGTGAAATACCTTTACCTGATTTTTGGGGTGGCTACCGAGTGATTCCGCACTCAATAGAATTCTGGCAAGGGCGAGAAAACCGATTACATGATCGGTTTATTTATACTAAATCTGATAATAAATGGTTGATTAACCGTTTAGCGCCTTAATAATTTATCTCTGAGTTCAGAGAACTACTCTTCTGGGGGAGTAGTCAATGAAAGATAAGCAGTAATGTAATGATAGCTGCCAGCGTTAGAAATAGGGTAATAGCTACAGTCCATCCTTGTAGATTACGTTCGTTAGCCGCTAGCGATCTTTTCCAGACACACACCAATAATCCGAGATGGTTTACTTTAGCTAACCACCCGCTACGCCACTCGGGTAGAGTGTGTGATCCTATATTCCCTGCCCATGCTACAGCCGTGGCTGGCCAGCGTTCAAACCACATAGCTGTATTATCATCCACTTGCGTTGCCGTAGTCGTTGTGTGGTGTTGCTGTAGTCTAATGGTAAGAGCAAGCAATATTGCCAAAGCTAAGCTTAGTAAGGCAATAAAATAATATACGCTGTTTTCATAACGGATCCATGTAGTCGCATCGGTCAATCCTGTCCCTATGGCTATAATAAATAATCCGCTCGCCAATAACATGGTATATACCGTTATCATTGTGAATGATCTATTTTTCAGCCACTCAAAAAAGATAAGAAAACACGTATATAATAGGCCAATAAGACCGATTCCCTGAAGCGTTACACCTGTTGTAATAGACGAGGTTTCGCCCAGAGGTAGCCAACGCAGCATGCCAAGTAATGCAATAATGACGGGTACACCGCATAACAATATTGCCATCGCTGATCCGAGATGGCGATACACTGCTATTAGCCAGAAGTGAAGCGGCCAGATCCCCGCCTTAAGAGCGAAGCCAAACACAACCAACCAGAGATATAAAGTCAGATAATCAGATTGCGCGATGCCTTGGTGAGCCATCGCAAAACTCATGTTTTCGGTTACTAAAGCGGTAATTAATAATACTTCAAATAACATGACATCGGCAATAATCATGGCTACCAGATAGATCCGAGCTGCTCGTCGTGTTTGATGATGTAAGTCATCACCAGCAATCAGTAAACCGTAAAAACCATAGCCCATCAGGGTTGAGAATACAAAAAACCCTACTAGATCCGTAGCCAGAATAGCACCAAAACTGCCCGCCATGGTTAACATAAATAGGCTAGAAATTAAATTATTTACTGCTTTGCTGTTAGATGTTTTTCTGGAAAATAGGGTTGCGACCGCAATCCAGAGTAATGCGGAGACTCCTAGCAATAATTGGGCTTGTCCATCAATTCCCAGTCCAATGCCGAACAGTAGCCAAGATAATTCAATGGAATAAGTCATCGACATTAGGGCAACAATAATAGCGGGCGTTACTGCAAGGTAACGAAACCAAGGTAAGCGTGAGTGTAGTGGAGGGAAGGCCAGCAATAAAGGTAGCCCCGGCACGGATAGTAATAATAAGTTCCACAAAATATCATTCATGGCGTATATTCCAGTGAGGTAATAAGGCGTGTCCACTCCAGTGGGCTAAACGGTACGGATGCCAATAGACCAAGTAGTACCGCCAGTATTGCTGTTATTACTGGGGGAATAAGTAATGCCAAGGATGTTTCATATCGACCAATATTACGTTCATTAGGCCAGCTTCCCGTACTTTTACCAAACCAAGCGGCATATAAAATAGGCAAAAAATAAGCTGCATTGAGCAAAGTGCTACCCGCTAGCACAAATATCACCCAATCTTGCCCTGCTTGCAGAGCGCCCAGTCCTAAATACCATTTACTGATAAACCCTGCCAGTGGCGGCGCACCGATCATGCCAAAAGCACCGATAGTAAAGGCAGCCATAGTCCAGGGCATGCGTCGTCCGACACCGCTCATTTCACTCACTTTGTGAATGCCTAAGGTCTCAGCGAGGTTGCCGGCACAGAAAAACAGAGTGATTTTCATCACCCCCTGATGCACTAGATGAACTATGCCACCAATGGTTGCCAGTGGGCCAACAATAGCAACACCCAGCGTAATATAGGAAACTTGGCTAACAGTCGAAAAGGCCAGTCTGCGTTTTAAATCATCTTGAAACAGTGCCCGCACCGAAGCATAAATAATCGTCACCGATGCCACTATCGCCAATGGCAAGGTCACGCCTAAGCTGGCACTGAATTCGATGCCAAATACGTCGTAAATCACCCGTATAATTCCAAAAGCACCTGCTTTCACCACCGCCACTGCATGTAATAAGGCACTGACCGGTGCCGGTGCAACCATTGCCTGTGGCAGCCAGCCATGTAATGGAAACAGTGCTGCCTTTACCCCGAGACCAGTAATCAACAACACAAAGATAATAATTAGTGCTGGATGATGCATGCTGTCCAGTGTCGATAGAAAACCACGAGCAGTAAACTCCAGTGTGCCAGTGAGGGTATATAGCCAGACAGTACCTATCAATAATAAGGCACCGCCAGCAAGGGTATAAATAAGATAAGTTCGCCCGGCTTTGCGTGCTGCCTCGGTTCCTCGGTGGATGATTAGTGGGTAAGTTGCTAGTGTCAGTAGTTCATAAAAGAGCAGGAAGGTAATCAGATTGCCTGCCAGTGCTACCCCCACTGTTGCTGTTACACAAAGACCAAAAAAACCAAAGAAACGGCTACGGTGCGGTGAGTCTTCTAGATAACCGATGGCATACACAGTGGTCAGTAACCAAAGGCCAGCAGAAAGCGCTACGAATAACATGGCCAAAGTATCGGCACGCAGCACCAGTTCCAATCCGGGTAACAGCGGCAAGCGGGTTTCAAACTGATAGCCGCTATGTACTCCCCATAACATAATGGCCACAAGCACAATCTTTAGTAAAGCCGCGCCTATGTTCAAGCCGATGCGGGTTTTGGTCTTTTCCTCAGGTAAAATAAAGATGACCAGCGCCGCCAGTAGCGAGCTGAGCACAATCAATAAAGGTAACCAGAAAGCCCAATTCATGACATGGTCTCCCCAAAAGGAGCGCCCAAATCCATTAATGCCAATAGCTGGGGAGCCATAAACCCTAACATAATAGCAAGCACTGCTACAGTTAATGTCACCCATTCCATCCTTTTAGGCACCATCCTCGGTTCATGGGGAACTTCGGCTTGGGTAAAAGCGAATCCTATCACCTTAAATACATAAGCACCTGTCAGTAAACCACCAGCAATTAATATGATAGCCCACCACCATTGCCCAGAGAGTATAATGGCTTCCAGTAACAGCCATTTTGCAATGAAGCCGCCACTTGGAGGCAAGCCCATTAGACTGATGCCAGCCAGCCCAAATGCGGTGAGCGTAATGGGCAAACGCTGTGCCACACGATCAAGATCTGCGATTTGATCATGGCCTCCATAGAATAGGATATTACCCGCTGCCATAAACATTGCGGTTTTGGCGATGGCATGTGAGAGCAACAGGTAAAATACGGCTTTCCAGCCGATAATGCTGGCTAGTGGAAAGGCTAAGAACAGGTAACCAATTTGCATCACAGTCGAATAGGCAATCAGCAATTTAAGCCGTGTTTGGTACAATGCTTGGATCCCCCCCCAGATAATAGCACTCGCGCCGAGCAGACCTAATAGATAGCTCAGAGCCAAATTGGCTTCTGGAAAAACGTCTAGCCACAGCCGCAACAGAATATAAAATGATGCTTTCACTACTAGTGCAGACAACAGTGCACTTACTGGCGCAGGGGCACTGGAATGTGCTGCAGGTAACCAAAAATGTAATGGAAATAGCGCAATTTTAAGCAACAATCCTGTGACCATTAAGCCTATGGCTGCCCATACTGCTGGCGATGATTCCACTTGCTGTGCCAATAAGGCAATGTCAACCGTGCCATAAGCATGATAGAGCAGTGCCACGCCCATAAGATAGAATAACGAACCCAACAGACTGATTAGCAGATAGCGCATGGCGGCTGCTAAGGCACTAGCACTACCAGACAACGCGACCAGTGCAACTGCTGCCAGCCCCATTAGCTCTAGGGTGACATAAAGATTGAAGATATCTGCAGAGAGAAATAGCGAATTTAATGCTGCCCAGAGAAACATCCATAGTGGCCAATAATGTTTCGCCTTGCCCGGTTTAAAATAAGCACTGGAGTAAACGCTGATGGCGACACCCACCACTGCGGTTACTATCAGCATTAATAGGCTTAATCCATCAACGTAGAGATCAATGCCTAGTGGCGCACCCCAGCCACCAACGGCGTAGCGTAGTGTACCTTGTTCTAATACCTGCAAGGTTAAAGCGATCACACTGAGCAGCACACTCACGGCTGTTATCAGACCAAGTGTTACTGCCTGACGAGACCATAAGAAACAGGCTACCGCTCCAAATAACGGTAGTAAAATAAGCATCATCACCCAATGTGTATCAAATATCAGATTCACTTAGGTGGCTCTTCAAGGAGCTCGGCTTGACCTGTTTCAGATCGTACCCGTAACATTAGTGTTAATGCTAGTGCAGTGGCGGAAACTGCAACTACAATGCCGGTAATAACCATGGCGTGCGGCACCGGATCGGGCGCGATACCCTGAGTACGATCTGCCAGTGAAACTAACACTAAAAATACCCCGCTACCCATGATGTTAATAGCGAGGATTTTACGTAGTAAATGCGCATGAACAATTAACGCATACAAGCCCAAAGAGAACAAGCCAACGCCTGCTAAAGCATAAAGGAAAATAGTATTTATCAATTGTCATCCTCTTCTGGATCGGCACCCAGAAACAATGCTGCAAGCGCAATGCCAATAGATAAGGTTGCTAGCCCTTCAATTAACAGTATCAATACACCGGCGTATTGGGGGGGGAATTCCAAGAACTGCCTGTCTGTCAACATAAACAACGTACCCACTACCGCAAATACCACAAGACCTAGCACTAGGGAAATACGCAGAGGTAAGCCCACCAAACGATGATTAATACGCCAGCCAGCCAGTATTAATAATACGCCTGCTGCGCCCAACACAGCACCTGCCTGAAAAGCACCACCAGGTATATACGCACCTGCCCAGAATAAATAACCTGCCACCACAATCAATATAGGCACTAGCACGCGTGCCAAATTATCCAGCACAGGCCCTGGTGCTGATGGGCGCTGACTAGCGGTAGCGGTACTGCCCAGTGACCAAACACCGAGTAGCGCCAGCAATAATACGCCCAGCTCTAGAAAGGTGTCATAAGCGCGATAATTCAACAATACCGCCGTAACTGGATTGGTAACGCCACTAATTGCAATGTTCTCAGTGGTATAAACACTCAAACCGGCTGATTCAGCAGGCAGTGACAATATTGCATAAGCTAGACCCGCAGCCATAGCAATGATCAGTGCCATAAGTAATAGCCGCATGGGTAACGCTATCCTATTTTGATCTGTATTATTCATCAGTGCTAGCTGCTGACGGAGCAATAATATCTTTGTTATTTTCCCTGGAAGATTTGTCAGTCTGCTTTGCCAGTTTACTAAGTGTCGTTAACAGTAGCGCTCCCGTCAGCCCTGCGCCAATAGCGGCTTCTGCTAATGCCACATCCGGTGCTGCAAGACGTACCCAAACTAATGCCATTAATAGACCGAAGGCAATAAACAGTACGATGGCACGGAACAGTTCTGGGCTGGTTAATGCCTGCCAAGCTAGCCCTAACAGAGTAAGCACCAGCACCACATCAAATGCCAGTTGTAATTGCGTTAGCGCTTCCACGGTTTAATACCTCTTTGTTGTGCTACTACTGCGATAAGATGAGCAACACTGGCACCAGCAAGTAATACCAACCACCAGATCAATAGTAATTTTCCGACTACTGCCAAGGACTCAGCTTGTAAAGTGAGCCCAGCTATAATAAGCCCTAGACCGACGTTGTCAGCTTTGGTTAATGCGTGGAGACGGGTATAAATATCTGGAAAGCGCAACAAACCAACGGTACCTGCTAGAAAAAAAACAGCACCCGCTATCAATAGTATAGCCGTAATAATGTCGATCACTGACATCGCTTATTGCTCAGCTGTCCAAGCGCGTCGTACGAAAGCGACCGCAGTGACCACTGCCAATAGTGCAAATACCAGTGCTACATCACGTAGTGGCGGTTGTTCTAGAGCCTGTGCTAATAACAATAAACAGCTAACAGCAGTAGTGCCAAATAACTGTGCAGCCAGCATACGATCCGCAGCAGTTGGGCCGCGTAAGATCCGCCACAGTCCGACCACTAAGGTTAATAGTAGAAACAATGCTATTGCTATATACAGTGTACTCATGAACTCCTCCTCTTAGCGCCGTTAGTAATCCGACAAATTCAGCGCAAATAGATCTGCCACACGCTGTTCAATTATAGCCAGATCCTTGGAAAAATCATTGGTTTTATCAAGAACATGTAGATGAAGATAATTCTCATCCATCTCAGCACTCAAGGTGCCCGGTAGCAGGCTGACAGTATTTATCATAAATACCCGTGGTAATCCGGCTGGTAACCGCAAATGATAGTCAACCATATCGGGTGAAATAGCGAGTCGTGGATGTAGTGCGCGCCATGCCACATCAACACCACCACGTAGTGAGTGCCAGAGGAAAAAAGGCATAAAACGTAAGATGCCATATAGTGACAAAGAAAAGCTAGGTAATAATACTAGGCTTACCCATGTTGCAAAGACCACAACGGGAACACCTATATACCATGAGTTTATCGCCGCTTCCGTAACCACCCACCATAATATGGCGAATAGGATTGTCCGAACACTAACAGCAGAAAATGTTATTGAAGTTACCATTACGCTGCCCCTATCCTTAAATGGTTTGGGTATAGAAACTCGATAAAAAGTGTCGAATGTCTGTGCATTATTGTGCGACTAATTTACCATCAATAAGTGTTAATGCGATATCCATTTGTGCCGCTAAGTTTCGGTCATGAGTGACAATAATTAATGCCGTGCCCAATGATTCATTTAATTCAAGAATTAGGTCAAAAATAGCACTGGCGGTGCGATGATCTAAATTGCCGGTTGGCTCATCGGCTAGCAAACAATCAGGCTTGGTAATTAAGGCGCGTGCTAGTGCGGCGCGTTGGCGTTCGCCACCTGAGAGTTCACTGGGTTTGTGGATCAGTCTATGACCTAAGCCCACTTTTTTTAGCAATTCTTCAGCTTGTTGTTCTGCTTGTTTGGGCTGCGTACCACCAATAATAAGCGGAATAGCCACATTTTCTACGGCAGAAAATTCGGGTAATAAATGATGAAATTGATAAACAAATCCTAGACTCCGGTTACGCAGTTTACTTAGTGTGTTAACCGATAATGTATTGATATCTTGACCATGAATTTCTACTTTTCCGCTGCTGGGTTCGTCTAATCCGCCTAGCAAATGAAGCAGAGTACTTTTCCCCGATCCTGAGCTACCGACAATAGCGAGGCGATCGCCTTTATTCACAATCAAATTTACATCGACCAATACTTGGATATCTAACTCACCATCATGAAAGCTTTTGGCAAGATGACTGCATTGCAATACGATTTGTTTAGTCATAACGTAATGCCTCGGCAGGACGAATTTTAGAAGCGCGCCATGATGGGTAAATAGTTGATAAAATGGATAATACGAACGAGACAACACCAATTATTATTACGTCATCTTTGCGTAGATCAGAAGGTAACTCACTGATGTAATACACCTGAGGTGGTAAAAATTGATAACCTAATAGGTTTTCTAAGCTAGTGATAAGTGTGGGTATATTCAGCGCTATTGTTACCCCAACAATAACCCCTATCAGCGTTCCAATTACACCGATCAAGGTACCTTGCACCATAAATATTGCCATAATGTCGCGTGGCTTCATCCCCAGTGTGCGTAAAATGGCAATATCAGATTGTTTATCAGTCACCATCATAATTAAGGTTGAAACAATATTAAACGCCGCTACCGCCACGATCAGCAATAAAATCACAAACATGACGATTTTTTCAGTTTTTAAGGCTCTGAAAAAATTGGCGTATTGGTAGGTCCAATCAGACGATCGATAGTTGGCGGGTAAGGTATAGAGTATATCGCGTGAGATTTCTCGGGCTTTAAAGACATCATCTAGCTTTAAACGCAAGCCTGTTACCTTATCAGGAATGCGAAAGAGCTTAGCGGCATCTTCAATATTCATCACCGCTAGCGAACTATCATATTCAGACATACCTATTTCAAACACGCCGACCACATCAAGCCGTTTTAACCTGGGAATTACACCTGCTGGTGTTGGGCTAACATGAGGTGTGATTAAGGTCACTTTATCACCGGTAGATACGCCCATGGCAATGGCTAATTCTTTACCTAAAATAATACCAAAACTACCGGGTTCTAAGGCCTCAAAATGTCCTTGCCCGGGGATTATTTTATCGCCAATAGTAGAAACGCGTCCTTCTAGTTTTGGATCAACACCTCTAATTAGCAAGCCTCGCACGCGACTGCCCCGACTGAGCATGGCTTGTCCTTCTACAAAAGGGGCTGAACCTATCACATGAGGCGAGTCTTCAATTTGTGATTGCAGTGCTTGCCAGTCTTCTAGTGTGCCATCAGCACCCGTAATAAAAGCATGGGAGGTCATGCCTAAAATGCGCTCACGTAACTCTTTTTCAAAGCCATTCATTACTGATAACACAATGATCAGTGCCATTACGCCCAGCGCAACGCCGATCATCGATGTTAACGATATAAATGAGATAAAGTGATTGCGTCGTTTGGCACGCGTATACCTTAATCCGATAGCAATACTGAGGGGTTTAAACATTTAGTTTTAGTCCATGCTTCCAAGTGAAATAACTGCCTCGTCATTCCCGCATGCTTGAAGCGGGGATCTATCTTGCTTTAAAATAGATTCCGGCTAAAAAGCCCACCGGAATGACGGATTGTTAATAAAGTGCAATTCTTTTGAATCTAAGGTTTATTTGGCGTAAACAGTTTTGGTGCCGCTTTCACTACCTAGCAATAAAACATCAGCAGGGCGTGCAGCAAATAAACCGTTAGTTACTACGCCTACAATAGCATTCAAATCTTTTTCTAAGGTGATGGCTTCCATAATTGTCCAACCATGCACATCAAGAATGACATTGCTGTTATCGGTGATAAAGCCTTCACGGTAAACAGGTTGGCCGCCCATTTTAACGATTTCACGTGCAACATAACTGCGTGACATAGGCACAACTTCAACAGGAAGAGGGAACTTTCCCAATACATCCACTAATTTACTTTCATCGGCGATACATACAAATTTTTCGCTAGCAGCGGCAATAATTTTTTCACGGGTTAATGCGCCACCGCCACCTTTGATTAATTGTAGAAAATGGTTTGCTTCATCAGCACCATCAACATAAACAGCTACATTACTTACATTGTTTAAATCAAAAACTTCAATGCCGTGTGCCTCAAGACGTTTTGTTGAAACGATTGAGCTAGACACTGCGCCTTCAATTTTGTGCTTGATTGTGGCAAGCGCATCGATAAAATGATTGACGGTGGATCCGGTGCCAACACCTACTATGCCATCAGTATCAATGTGTTCTAACGCTGCGTAGGCAGCTTGTTTTTTCATTTCATCAGCAGTCATTTGTTTGTTCCTTATGTTTAGATAAATAACGTTATCCCTGTATGCATAAAACGGGGATTTATCTCGCTTAATACTAACAGTACAGCTCAAAATACTACCGAAATAAAGTGACCGTTAGGATTCAATGACGGGTAGCTATGGACTAAATTTTATCTAATTATAGAGATAAATGACCGGCAATGGTAACGTAACGCCATATTAGTAAAGAATATCGGTGTAATGTTAAACAAATACGTAGAAAAAATTGAAAATGCGCGCGTCTATGACGTAGCGATTAAAACGCCATTAGATAAGATGCCGCGCCTTTCTAGGCGGTTAAACAATGCAGTGTGGCTGAAACGGGAAGATCTGCAACCGATATTTTCATTCAAATTACGCGGTGCTTATAACCGCATGAGTTATTTGAGTGAAGCAGAACGAGCGCAAGGGGTAGTGACCGCTTCTGCGGGTAATCATGCGCAAGGTGTGGCGCTAGCTGCAAAGAAAATGGGTATTTCGGCGCTGATTGTTATGCCGAAAACCACACCATCAATCAAAGTGGAATCGGTGCAAAATTTGGGTGCTGAAATAGCATTGCATGGCAATAGTTATGATGATGCTTGCCGCTATGCACTTGATATTGCCAAAGAACAAGGGCGAACCTTTATCCATCCGTATGATGATGCCGAGGTGATTGCTGGGCAGGGTACGATTGCAATGGAAATTTTACAGCAGTATCGAAATCCTATTGATGCCATTTTTATCCCTGTTGGTGGTGGTGGCTTAATTGCAGGTATGGCAGCTTATATTAAAGCGAAGCGGCCTGAGATAAAAGTAATTGGTGTAGAGCCTGAAGATGCAGCGTGCTTAAAAGCAGCATTGCAAGCGGGAGAACGCGTTGAATTAGAACAAGTAGGTTTATTTGCAGATGGCACAGCTGTTAGGCAAATAGGTGAAGAGCCCTTCAGAATTGCACGTGAAACGGTTGATGAAGTTATTACTGTTACCAGTGATGAACTGTGTGCGGGCATTATGGATATTTTTGATGATACGCGATCCATTGCTGAGCCATCAGGTGCTTTAGCCGTTGCGGGTGTGAAGAAATACATCGAAGAGCATAATAGTAGCAATAAGACGTTTGTGGTGATTGATAGTGGTGCTAATATCAATTTTGATCGGCTAAGACATGTAGCTGAGCGAGCAGAGTTAGGTGAACGCCGTGAAGTATTATTTGCGGTAACTATTGCCGAAACTCCTGGTAGTTTTCAGCAGTTCTGCCAGTTGTTAGCAGAATATAGCATCACAGAATTTAACTATCGTTATGCCGATAGTGGAGATGCGCATGTATTTGTTGGTTTACAGCTAAGCGATGGCGATAAGGCCAGAAAAACCTTGTTTGATAACTTAACAAATGCAGGCTACTCGTGGGTGAATTTCAGCGATAATGAAATGGCAAAATTGCACATTAGGCACATGGTAGGCGGTCATGCACCACAGGTTGAAGATGAACGGTTATACCGATTTGAATTCCCTGAACGCCCAGGAGCACTGCTACGTTTCTTAACTAGAATGGGTGAGCGTTGGAATATTAGCCTATTTCATTATCGTAACCATGGTGCAGCCTACGGGCGTGTTTTAGTGGGGGTGCAAGTTGTTGCTGGTGAACAAGAGGAATTTCAAAGATTTCTGGATGTACTTGGTTATGTATATTGGGATGAAACAAGTAACTTAGCCTATAATTTATTTCTCAAGTAATTTAAGTTTGTAATATTCTTGTCACCAGATAGTCTTCATGTTTAACAAGCACTAGCCGATAACAATGTTAGTGTTATAAATGGTAAGGAGTGATTGTGAATACATTGTCAGCAGAATTCGGAGAGTTTCTGATGAGTGTTTTTGGGGTGATGGCAGAACTTTTTGTACTGGCTGTCGGTCTGCTAATTCTATGGGTAATCGTGATCTATATTATCGATGTCACCCAAACTCATCAAACGATTCGACGTAATTACCCTGTCGTGGGGCGTTTTCGTTACTTCTTTGAACATATGGGGGAATTCTTTCGGCAATATTTCTTTGCAATGGATCGTGAAGAATTGCCGTTTAACCGCGCGCAGCGTGCGTGGGCATATCGTGCCTCTAAAAATGTTGATAGCACGGTAGCATTTGGTTCAACCGATAATATTAATGGAACAGGCAGGGTATTATTCGTAAATTGTGCTTTTCCAACGCTAGGTGAAGATGCGGTTCCGCCAAAGCCTGTCACTATTGGTAAAGATTGTCGACATCCTTATACCACCCCATCAATTTTTAATATTTCAGGAATGAGCTATGGCGCACTATCCAAGCCTGCGATATTAGCATTATCTGCTGGTGCTAAAGAAGTAGGTTGTTGGATGAATACCGGTGAAGGTGGATTATCACCCTATCATCTTGAAGGCGGTGCTGATATTGTCTTTCAAATTGGTACGGCTAAAAATGGTGTGAGTGGTTTAGATGGCACGCTTAATGATGAAAAACTGGCTGAAGTAGCAGCCCATAGCGTAGTAAAAATGTTTGAAATCAAGATGAGTCAAGGTGCAAAGCCAGGTAAAGGTGGTATTTTACCGGGCGAAAAAGTCTCAGAAGAAATCGCACGTATTCGGGGAATAGAAGTAGGTAAAGATGCCATTAGCCCGAATAGGCATCCTGATATTAATAGCTTTGATGATCTGGTTGATATGGTGAATCGCGTCAGAAATGTAACGGGTAAACCGGTTGGTTTTAAAATGGTGATGGGATCACCTAAACAGATAGACACCCTAATTGCAGCAATTAGCAAACGTGGTGTAGATGCAGCTCCTGACTTTATTACTATCGATGGTGCTGAAGGCGGGACGGGTGCTGCACCGATGCCGTTGATTGATTCGGTAGGCATGTCGTTAAGAGAAAGTTTGCCGATATTGATTGATACGCTTAATAAATATGATTTGCGTGACAGAATAAAGGTGGTTGCTTCGGGCAAGTTAGTAACACCAGCAGCCGTTGCTGGCGCATTATGTATAGGTGCTGATTTCATTACCAGCGCCCGCGGCTTTATGTTCTCTCTAGGCTGTATCCAAGCCTTGCAATGCAATAAAAACACCTGTCCGACCGGTATTACCACCCATGATCCAAAACTTCAAAAAGGCTTGCATCCACCTACCAAAGCCATTCGAGTGGCTAGCTATGTTAACAATATGGTGAAAGAAGTGGGGATTATTGCGCATTCGTGTGGTGTGACAAGTCCTCGGGCTCTAAATCGTAGCCATGCTAGAGTGGTGCAAGGTAATGGCACCAGTTTAGGTATGGATGAGATCTTCCCTGATGTAAAACCAGAAGCGCTGTGTGCTCCAGACACACTGAATTGCAAAATTGAAACCCAATACCAGCAAGCCAGCACAATTTCGAAGTAATAGTAATGGGGTAGCTTATGACTATCAGTACAAGCTTAATATTTTTAGCGTTAATGTTATTGATTTCGCTATTGTTCAAACCACTGGCCGCGAAATATAGTATTCCATTTGCAGGATTGTTAGTGGTCACCGGCTTTGTCGGTAGTGAAATAATTATTAGCTTTGGTATAGATACCGGTATTCGCTATGACTCCTTTCATGATTTAATTATTTATGTGTTTCTGCCATTACTCATTTTTGAAGCAGCTTTCAAAATTGATGTGAAACAATTACTTAAAAATGGCATTGTTATTTTATTTTTTGCCCTACCGGTGATGTTGTTATCAACAGTTGTGGCCGCAGTGCTGATTTATTATGGTATCGCTCACCCTGCTGGTTTCCCATGGATAGCAGCTTTGTTAACAGGATCATTGCTGGCAGCTACTGATCCTGTGTCAGTACTTGAATTAATGCGAAAAGCAGGCGTACCAAAACGCTTATGTATATTATTAGATGGTGAAGCCTTATTTAATGATGCAACAGCCATTGTTACCTTTAGTATCTTTCTCTACATTGCACAACACCCACTGGAAGATATTACTTTCATCGATGCAAGTTTACGTTTTTTGGTGGTATTTTTTGGTGGTTCAATTATTGGTTTATTTATCGGCTTTATATTCTTGTTTTTATCTCGATTATTAGAGGATTATATTCAACAAGCGATAGTGACATTAGTCGCTGCCTATGTATCATTTTTGGCCGCAGATTCAGTGCATGTATCAGGCGTAATGTCAGTATTAGTTGCTGCAATAGTGTTGGGGCGTGTGATTCACCATGATTTCCAAGATCATGAAAAACGTAGTTTTGTAGATGATTTTTGGTCATTTAATGTCTATGTCGCTGAAGCAATCATGTTCCTATTAATGGGCGTAACGATTACCTTAGGTATGTTTAGTGATAATTGGTTAGCAATGTTAATTGGTATTGCTGCAGTATTAATTGCTCGCGCAATAGGCATATTTGGCGGTGCGCCATTAATCTCATCGTTACCTGGGGTTGAGCGTATTTCAATGGGCTATCAGCAAGTAATGTTTGTTGGTGGCTTGCGAGGGGCGATTACGCTAGCCTTGGCTTTATCATTGCCATTAGAATTAAGTTATTGGTGGACAGTGCAATCTATCGCATTTGGCGTGGTGTTGTTCACTTTATTCGTACAAGCGCCATTGGTTCCACCACTATTAAAAAGACTTAATAATAAGTAGCTGGCCTAATTTAGGTCTATACTCGTAATCATTCAATCAGTAAGTTTTCGCTCCTCCGTCACTCCGGTATGCTTTTAGCCGGAGTCTTGTTTGTGCGGAGATCCCGGCTAAAAGCATACCGAGATGACGAGGAGTTTTTTTGCAAATTGAATGATCACGGGTATATACCCGTGATCATTGAAACTGCAGAAAAAGCTTGCAAATTCCTGCAAAGAGATCATGCTATAGACATGATAGCACTTTC